>JANJTM010000039.1 GCA_024711125.1 Rhodothermales bacterium | reverse complement strand
GCCGAAGGCCAGCTCCTGCGCCGACTCGGAGAGCGTGGCGCTCGGCGGGGCCGGCGTGGCGACCACGCGGGCGATCGTCGAGCGGAACACCTTCGGCAGCGAGGTCTCGTTGTAGGCATAGGCCTGCACGCCGAAGTAGTACTCCTTGTAGTTCACGAGGCCGCCGATCGAATGGTACGTCTGCACGCCGGAGTCGCGGCCGGTCGCGCCGATGTAGCCCGGCTGGCCTGGGATGTTTTCCAGGACCTGCTTGACGTTGTCCACCTTGTCGTACGTCGCGATGACCTTGCCGACCTGGTCGGCGATGTCGGCGTACTGGTAGACGTCATAGCCCTGGAACTCGAAGTACGATCCCGGAGGAGCGAACGGGTCCAGCTGGCGGTACGACTCGAGGTAGTTGTTCGAGCGCGGACCGTTGGTCCACTCCAGAACGATCTGGCCGTCAAGTGCCGTCACGCTGACTTCGGGCGTCGACGGCGGGTCGGCGAGGTCGAAGTTCACGTCGAACGCGGCCTGGGCCAGTTCGTCGGCCTGCAGCATGCGGGTGACGGAGTTGAAGTTGTCCGTACCCATGCCGTAGACGATACCGTACACGATCTCCTGCTGGTCGCCGGGGTTGATCGTGAACGGACCCGTCGAGAGCACGAAACGACGGTCGCCGGGAGAGATCTTGGCGCCCGCGCCGTCCGAGTTGCACTCGGTCCAGTAACCGCAGTTCGCCGCGTCGCCGTCGAACATGTACTTCGTCGGGGTATCCGAGAAGTCACGACCGTTGCCGCCGTAGGTGATCGGCTTGCCGTCCTTCCAGCGGGCCTGCATGTAGTTGTAATAATCCTCGGCCGTCCCGGGGTCCTCGGTCACACCACCGCCGTTGTTGTAGAACACGAACGACGTCATGCCGAGGTTCTTGAAGTTGGGCACTTCCCGACCGCTCACGTGGGCCACGTCTCCCGGGCTGGGCACGATCGGGCCCTGGAAGAAGTCGTAACCGACCGCGGGGGGCGGGGTGCCGTAGCCTTCACCGCCGCCGTCGAAGTTGTCCGAGTTCCACACGTACCCAACGCCGCGGGTGGGCTCGGAGCCGACCCAGTCGTCGCCGAAGTCACCCATGTCCGGGTCGCTGAAGATGCCCATGTAGGTATCGGTCAGCGGCACGCGGCCCTTGTAGAAGATGTTGTACTTGTAGAACGTCGTATTGCCGATGTCGCCCGGGGCGTCGAACGCGAAGGCAAGCCCGTGGACCTCGGCGCCGATCGGGTCGGCATCCGAGTCGTTGTGCGTATTGCCCATGTCGTTCATCACCCACCAGAGCATCTGGTCGCCGAGGAACTTCGGGCGCTCGCCGGCAGCGAGGTTGATCTTCCGGTCGCGGCGCGCCGCGAGCGGCTGCGAGAGCAGGTTCACATCGTTGCCGTCGGCATCGATCGTCGGAGCACCGAGGCCCGTCGGCCAGTCGGCGAGGTCCGGCGAAGCCGTACCCGACTCCTCGAACCGAGCCACGTCCCGCTTCGAGACCTTGTAGATGCGGTCGTAGCGGCCGCAGTCGGCGGGGGCATTGCCCGCCTCATCGAGCGGGCCGGCCCAGAACTCGTAGGGGCCGTACCGCGTGGCGGCGACGCGGAGCGCTCCGCCGACCTGTCCGCCGAGCCAGATGCCGCCCGCGAAGATCGCGTTCGACGACGAGCCCTTCGGGATGTTGTAGACGTGCGGCTCACCCCGGTAGAAGAGGTTGCCGTTGTTCAGGATACGAGCCCGGACATTGTTGATGTCCAGGTACCCCTCCCCAAGGGAGGGCGAGCACGTACCCACCTGCTGCGCCCGCGCCGGTACTGCCACGAGGAGCAGGAAGGCCAGGGCGGCGAGAATTGGCTTCATCGTTCGCATAGTGGAATGCGTTTGGAATGCTGGATCAGGTGTGAACGGCCGATGGCCGGCCCGGACGGCGGGACAAGCCCGCCGTCCGGCGGCCGCCGGGGTCACTAGAAGTCGAGCCGCACGCCGAACCGGGTCATGCGCGGGATACCCACGTTGCCCAGCGAACGGAGGCGGTGCCAGTACAGCTCCTCGGCCACGATCGGCTTGTCACCCAGGAACTGGGCGCCGCCGTCCGTCGAGAGGAAGCCGTCGTCGTCCGGCAGGCCCGTGAAGCGCCAGACGTTGTTGACGTTGACCTGATCGAGCAGGTTCTGCACCCACAGGGATGCGGTCAGGCTCGCCTTGCCGGAGAGCTGGAAGCGCCGGTCGACCTTGAGGTCGATACGGTTGCTCCACGGCATGCGGCCCGAGTTGATGCCGCCCTTGGGCTGCGTGGCGCGGGCCGCGCCGGCGAGGTTGAAGGGCTCGATCACCGGGGTGAAGGGATAACCCGAACCCGAAGTGAGCAGGATGTTCGCGCCGAAGTTCTCGAGGATCTTCGTACCGAACACGGACGGGCCCTCACCCTTGCCGAGACGGTAGTCGATGTTCACGTTGAACTTGTGGCGCTGGTCGAAGTCCAGCGGGCTGATGAAGTTCGGCGGGGTTTCGTCGACCCACGTGATCGTTCCCGTCGTGCTGGCCGAAGAGCCCGTGCCGTCGGCGAAGGACAGGGTGTAGTTCACGTTGGCCGCCACGCCGCCGGTGCGGCGAAGGTCGAAGCCGAACTCGAGACCCTTGACGGTGCCGAAGTCCACGTTCTCGTTCTGCGCGTAGACGTTCGGGGTCGCGCCGCGGATTTCGCGCTGCTGGATCAGGTTCTCGATCTGGCGGAAGAAGCCCGAGATCGTGAGCGCGGCCCGGGCGCCGACGCGCTGGCGGAAGCCGATCTCGTACTCGGTGGTCAGCATCGGCAGGAGGCCCGAGGAGGCGCCGCCCGAACCGGCGAGGCCGCCGAGGGTCACCAGGTTGCCGCTCGGGCGCTGGCTCGTCACGCCGTAGCGCGCGAAGAAGAGCGCCTGGTCGGTGACCGGGAACGACACGCCGATACGCGGCATGACCGTGACCTGCGGCTCGTAGTCCTCGAACATGTCGGGCGTAACCTCGGCATAGAGGCTGCGCGGGTTCGACGTGAGGAGGATGTCGCCGGCGTTGGCCTGCTGGCCCGACACGTCGAAGAACGCGCCCTCGGGCGAGCGGTAGCCCACGATGCCGGCCGAGTTGTAGAACACGGTGTAGTCGTCACCGATGTTCGACGGCACGCCGCTGGTCGGCGCCGCGCCGCAGTCGGTGGTCTTCTCGACGAACGCCGACTGCTCGTACGCGGGCAGCGACACCGTGATCGGACCCTGGCCCAGGTTGCCCACCTGGCAGGCCGGACGGAACTGGTACTTGTCCTTCCGCACCCACTGGTTGTTGTCGAACACGTCGACACGCACGCCGAGGTTCAGCACGACGTCGCGGAATTCGATCTTGTCCTGGAGGTAGCCTCCGTAGTAGATCGGCTTGAACGGCGCCTGGTTGTAGTACCCGAGCGGCTTGTTCTGGCTCTTGTCGAGGTACTGCGCCAGGTCCTGCGTCTCGACCTTGTTGCGGCCGGTCAGATCCCAGCCGTACCCGCCGGCATACTTCGAGAGCACGAAGTTGTCGGTGAGCAGGTCATCGAAGCCCGAGACCCACAGCGTATCCAGCGTGCCGTTTCCGTCGCGGTCGCGAACCACGTTGCCGATGTTCTCGATGCACTGGTTCACGTTCGCGAGCGGGCAATCCGCGCGGTCGTCGGCGATACGGGCGAGGCCCGCCGCGTTGATCGACCAACCGCGGTAGGTGCGCTGCTCGTACTCGGCGCCGAACTCGAGCTGGTGCAGACCGACCTGGGTCGTCGCCGAGGCGTTGAAGCGCAGGTTGTCGGTCTCGTTCTTCGAGTAGCCGCCGAACTGGCCGCCGGCCGTCATGACGAGCGACGAGACGACGTCGAAGGTCGGCGTGGTACCGTCGGTGTACGTCTCGCGGAAGCTCGGCACCTGGACGCGCGTTCCGTTGATCATCTCGTACTGGAGACGGGAAGCGTCGGTGTTGAGCACCTTGTACCCGCGGATCGTGCCGAAGGCGTCGATCGCGGTGTTGTCGATGTCACCGTAGTTGATCCAGTCGCCCTCTTCCTTTCCGAAGCGCGGATCCCATCCCTCGCTGAAGCGGCGGGAGAAGTCGCCCTGGACCTGGAAGAAGGTGTTCGCCGACAGGTAGTGGGTCCAGGTGGCGTAGGCCTGCCAGTCCTTGGAAGCGCCCTTCGACGGGTAGTTCGGCGAGTACGGGTGGGAGTACGTGCCGCGGTCGCCCGTCGAGTTGTCGGTGATGTAGCGGCCGCCGATGCGCAGGCGCGCGTCGTCGGTCACGTTGAAGTTCAGGTTGCCGTTGAAGGCGATACGGTCGTATTCCCGGTTCTTCTTGTCCTTCGAGATCTCGAAGTCTTCCGGGCTGACGTCGTATTCCGACCGGTTCAGCGGGTTGAGGCTGAGCGAGTGGAGGTCCACGCCCGCCGGGATCTCGAGGAGGGCCTGCGTCGTGCGGGACGCGCAGGTCTCGTCGGTCCAGCCACCGGCACAGGTGTAGAGCATCAGGTGACCGCCGTCGGCCTCCTGGTCGGCGAGCGGGGTGCCCGACGCATCCACGCGGACCGGGGCGCCATGGTCATCCACGAGCAGACGGGAGCCGTTGGCCACCGTGTTCGGGATCTCCATGAACACGCGCTCGCCGTTCACGATCTGGCTGAAGCCGACGGGAGCGGCCTCGAGGCTCTCGAGGATCGCGTCCGGCAGGCGGATCTCCCCGAAGGCGCGCGGGCCGGAGTCCTTCTGATCGGTGAACTCGAAGGCGCCGAAGAAATTCACCTTGTTGCCGGCGACCGGGCCACCGACGGCGCCCGACAGCAGGTTGTAGCCGTACGAGTCGAGGGCCTGGGAGGTGATGCCCTCGAACGACCCGAAGAACTTCGTGGAACCCGACTTCGTGGTGATGTTGATGATGCCGGACATCGCGTCGCCGTACTTGGCCGAGATGTTGCCGATGATCATCTCCTGTTCCTGCACGGCCGACTGCGGAAGCGCGGTCGTACCGATCACCTTCACGCCGTCGATGTAGTACTCGACTTCCTCGCCGCGACCACCGCGGACGTTGAGGGTGCCGGTACCTTCCTTGTTGACGACGCCGGCCTGGATGGCCGCGACGGCCGTGGCACCGCGAACCGGCAGGTTCACGATGTCCTCACCCGTCACGATCTTCGGCGCGCCGACGGCGTCCTTCTGGATGAGCGGACGCTCGTACTCGACGACGATTTCGTCAAGCTCGAGGCCGGGCGACAGCACGAAGTTGATTTCGCGCGTGTAGCCAGAGCTGATCTCGACGCCGGACACCGTCCTGGACTGGTACCCGACGAAGGAAGCCTGTACGTCGTAGCTGCCGACGGGAACGCCGATGATGAAGTAGTTGCCATCGACGTCCGAGATCGTGCCCAACTGCGTTCCGAGCAGCACGATGCTGGCTCCTGGCAGCGGGTCGCCGGTCTCGCCGTCCGTCACCACACCGCTGATCTTGCCCGTGTTCTGAGCCAGGGCGATCATCGGCGTAATGAGCAGCGCGAGTACAAGCATGCCCCATTTACGCAACATAAGCTACCTCCTCCTGTGTATGGTGTGTGGCTTATAGGGGGTTGCACGGCGGGGCGCCGTGCAAGTTGGTTCGTGAAACTCCACGAAGTTCTGAAGGCGGGATACTACCGGGTGCAACACCGGCGTTGTCTTCCCGTAGTCTGGTTCACTCTGCGACCCTCCGCGTCCGGGTACGTTGGTTCCGGAAGCGTCCGAAGCGCAGGAAAGGGCGGGCGAACATACGGCAAATAAAACTTTCCGCAACGCCCCCGCGGGGCGTTCGTGTCTGCGATGCACCTCTGAAGTGCGGTGTCGCGGTCACGTGGGGGCTTCCGTTCGGCCGTGCCCTGTGCCGGAAGTCCGGCGGAACGGCGGGGAGAGCACCCCGGGAGGAGCATGAAGTGCCGTAGCGCTTACCCGATAGATTCCCGGTTGTTGGTGAGTGGTTACAGGGTTAAGGGCGAAATATAGACGGGGGGTATTTCTCTGTCAAGGCAATGTGAACCCTTACGCCGTGCAGGGGCGGCCTTTTGCCGTCACTGCGGGATGCCCTGACCCGTCCCCTGCGAAAAAGGCCCTTGCGATGTCTCCAGAGCCGTTTGTCGCGCTTACACGTCCACCCTGCGAACCGACTCGACGCCGTCGATCCCGGCAATAGTTATCAACACCGGGTCCGCAACCCGCTCGTCCACGCTCACTGCCGTGAGGGCGACTCCCCCACGCGAGGTGCGGCCGAGGGTCAATCCGGCGATGTTGACGCCGTCCCCGGCGAGCGCCGATCCGACCTTCGCCAGCATGCCGGGGCGGTCGACGTTGCGGTAGAAGAGCAGGTGGCCCTCGAGCCGTACCTCGACCTGGAATTCGTCCACGCGGACGAGGCGGGGGTCCCCGGCGCCCGAAATCGTTCCGCCCAACGATACCGTGCCGCCGGAATGCGAGACCACGAGTTCGAGGATGCTCAGGTAACCCGACCCGTCGTGGAACGTCTCGGTGTCGCTGCGCAGCCCCGTCTCTTCGGCGAGCACTCGGGCGTTGACCAGGTTCACCGGGCCCGTCACCATGCCCGAAACGAGTCCCTTGAGGGCCGAGAGCTGCAGGACCTCGGCGTAGCGGCGCGGTACGTCCCCGTGGACGCGCAGCAGGACGCGCGTCACCGGCCCGCCCGCGAGCTGGTACGCGGCACGTCCCATGCGTTCGGCGAGATCGAGGAACGGTTTCACCTCGGGCGCGGCGGCCATGCGGATGGCCATGCCGTTCACCGCGTTGAGCACCGGCTCGTCGCGCAGTGCGCGGATCACCTCCTCGGTCACCTGTCGGGCCACCTTTTCCTGCGCCTCGTCGGTGGAGGCGGCGATGTGCGGGGTGGAAACCACGCGTTCGTGCCGGACGAGGCGCATGAGAGCCTCGCCGGGCGGCTCGGCCGACCAGACGTCGAGGGCGGCTCCGGCGACGTGCCCCGATTCCAGCGCGTCGAAGAGGTCCGATTCGTCGATGATCCCGCCGCGGGCGCAGTTGACGAATCGCACGCCCGGCCTGCATCGCGCGATCGACTCCCGGTTGAAGAGCCCGCGTGTCGCGTCGGTGAGCGGCGTGTGCACCGTGATGAAATCGCTGCGGCCTATCAGCTCTTCGAGCCCGACCAGCGTGATGCCGGAACGCTCGGCCGCGTCGGCCGCGAGCAGGGGGTCGTAGGCCAGCACCGTCATGCCGAACGGGCCGAGTCGCTCGGCGACCGCGCGTCCGATCTTGCCGGCCCCGACGACCCCGAGCGTCTTGCCGAACAGCTCCGCGCCGGTGAACGACTTGCGATCCCACTTGCCGTCACGAAGCGAGGCCGATGCGGGCGGAATGTGCCGGGCCAGCGACAGCAGCATCGCTATCGTGTGCTCGGCCGTCGAGATGGTGTTGCCCTCGGGCGCGTTGAGGACCAGTACGCCGCGGTGCGTCGCCGCGTCCACGTCCACGTTGTCGACGCCCACGCCGGCGCGGCCGACGACCCTGAGGCGGGGAGCCGCGTCGAGCAGCCGCGCCGAGATCCGGGTGCCCGAGCGCACGATCCAGGCGTCGGCGTCGGCGGCGATCGGGACCAGCTCGTCGTCGCTCTTCTTCAGCGCGGTGCGCACCGTCAGGCCGGCGGCCGCCAGCAGATCGCCGCAGACGGGATGGACGGGGTCGGTGACCAGGACCACGGACATGGGAGGTTCCCCCGGGGGATCGTCAGGTTCGGGTGTGCAGCAGGAGCAGCGAGCGCAGCGCGTCGAGTCCGCGGCCGTCCTCGGCCGAGGTAAGCACGACGGGGACCTCGAGACCGAGGCTTCCGGCCACGCCGGCGGCCAGGCGGCGATGTTTCTCGCGGAGGTTGCCCGAGATCTTGTCGACCTTCGTCAGCGCGATGGCGTACGCCGCCTTCGATTCGCGCATCAGGATCATGACCTCGCGGTCGAGCGGCGTCGGTTCGTGCCGCGAATCCACGAGGTGCACGACGAGCCGGAGGGCGGCGCGATCCACGAGGTACCGACCGACGAACCCCTGCCAGCGCTCGCGTTCGGTGCGCGCGACCTTCGCGTATCCGAAACCCGGCACGTCGACGAGGTAGAACCGCTCGTCGATCCGGTAGAAGTTGAACTCGCGCGTCTTGCCCGGGGTCGACGACGTGCGCGCCAGCGCCTTGCGGCGCAGGACCGCGTTGACGAGCGAACTCTTGCCGACGTTCGAGCGGCCCACGAACGCCACTTCGGGCAGCGTCGCTTCGGGGAGCTGGTTCCAGCCGGGCGCGGCGCGTTCGAATACCGCCTCCCGGAAGTGGGCGGCCACGGCGGTCAGCCCTTCAGTCGGGCGGCCACGGCGCGGCCGATGGCGGCCGGGTTCTTGACGACGACCGCGCCCGCGTCCTCGAGCGCCGCGAACTTTTCCTCGGCCGTACCCTTTCCGCCCGAGATGATGGCGCCGGCGTGGCCCATGCGGCGTCCCGGGGGCGCCGTCGAGCCGGCGATGAACGAGAAGACCGGCTTCGTCATGTGGCTCTTGATGTATGCGGCGGCCTCCTCTTCGGCCGTTCCGCCGATCTCGCCGATCATGACGACCGCCTCGGTGGCAGGGTCGGCCTCGAAGAGCTTCAGGATGTCGACGAACCGCGAGCCGATGACCGGATCGCCTCCGATGCCGACGGCGGTCGTCTGGCCCAGACCCTCGCGCGTCAGCTGGTCGACGGCTTCATACGTGAGCGTGCCCGAGCGCGAGACGACACCCACGGGGCCCTCGCTGAAGATCATGGCGGGCATGATGCCGACCTTGGCCTGTCCGGGCGTGATGACGCCGGGGCAGTTCGGTCCGACGAGCTTCGCGCCGACCTTCTGCACGTAATGGTAGACCGGCACCATGTCGCGCGCCGGGATGCCCTCGGTGATGCAGACGATCACCTCGATGCCGGCAAGCGCCGCCTCGAGAATGGCGTCGGCCGCGAAGGCGGGCGGAACGAAGATGACCGTGGCATTCGCCCCCTCGCCCTTCACCGCGTCGGCCACCGTATCGAATACCGGCTTGCCGAGATGGGACTGCCCGCCCTTGCCGGGAGTGACTCCGCCGACGAGCGGCGTGCCGTACTCGAGCATCTGTTCGGCGTGGAAGGTGCCTTCCTTGCCGGTGAAGCCCTGGACGATGAGGCGGGTGTTGCGGTCTACGAGGATGCTCATGGATGCTCGGCGCGGCGCGCCCTGGGATTGCCCGGCAGTTTACGCGCCGCCGGGGGGGCGGTCCAAGCCGGCCTTGTAAACAGGCGTCGAATATTGGGGATCGGTCGCGCCGGGCCCAATCCGGGTGCGGGGGGCGGGTCCCGGCGTCGTCAGCCGACTTCGATCACGCGCGCGGCGCGCAGCACGAGGTCCTCTCGCAGCCTCGGAGCCAGAAACTGCAGCCCGACCGGAAGCTCCACTCCCGCGTCGGCGACCGTTCCGCACGGAACCGAGAGGGCCGGGAGCCCGGCGAGATTGGCGCCGACCGTGTACACGTCCTCGAGATACATGGCCAGAGGGTCGTCGGCGTGGGCCCCTGCGCGGAACGCCGGACGCGGCGTCGTCGGCGTCGCCAACAGGTCCACCGACGCGAACGCCCGCTCGAAATCGTCTCGGAACAGGGCCCTCGCCTTCTGGGCACGCCCGTAGTATGCATCGTAATAACCCGACGACAGCACCCACGTGCCGAGCAGGACGCGGCGCTTGACCTCGTCGCCGAACCCCTCGTCCCGGGACCGGGTGTAGACCTCCTGCAGGTCGCGCGCCCCGAGCGCCCTGCGTCCGTAGCGCACCCCGTCGTAGCGGGAGAGGTTGCTGGATGCCTCGGCGGTCGTCAGCACGTAGTAGGCCGCGATGCCGTAGCGCGTGAGCGGAAGGGAGACCTCCACGATCTCGGCACCGGCCGCGGCCAATCGGTCCACCGCGGCGAGCACGCACGAGCGCACCGACGGATCGAGCCCCTCGGCGAAGTACTCGGTCGGAAGGCCCACGCGCAGGCCCCGGACGCCCTCTGCGAGAGACCCGACGGGATCGCCCGGCGGTTCGTCGCAGCTCGTCGCGTCGCGCGGGTCCGACCCTGCCATGACGGCCAGCATGCGGGCAGACAGCTCCACGTCGGGCGTCATGGGCCCGATGGTGTCGAACGAAGACGCGTAGGCGACGAGGCCCCAGCGACTCACCCGTCCGTAGGTCGGTTTCAGTCCCACGATGCCGCAGAACGCGGCAGGCTGGCGGATCGATCCGCCCGTGTCGGTACCGAGGGCGGCGTGGCAGAGCCCGGCGGCCACCGCCGCGGCCGAGCCCCCCGACGAGCCGCCGGGTACCCGGGCCGGGTCGAGAGGGTGCCTCGCGGGTCCGTGTACCGAGTGCTCGTTCGACGAGCCCATGCCGAACTCGTCGCAATTGGTCTTTCCGATCACGATCGCGCCGGCGGCGCGCAACCGCTCGACGGCGGTCGCTTCGATCGACGACCGGAAGTCTCCGAGAATGGCCGACCCGCACGTCAGGGGCCTTCCCGCGACACAGACCAGGTCCTTGACGCCCAGCACGAGCCCTGCGAGCGGGGGACGCGCTCCGGACGCCAGCGCCGCATCGAGGCGCCGCGCTTCGGCGAGCGCGCCGTGAGCGTCCACGTCCACGAAGGCGTTGAGCGCCGGATTGACTGCCGCGATGCGGTCCAGGAAAAAAGAAACCAGCCTTTCACAGCTGGTTTCTCCCCGGGCCAGGGCTTCGCGGGCCTCGGAATACCGGGTGAAGGGCATGGACGATCGAGCGGTCGTCAGGCGCCGCCGTTGGCCTGGCCCGGCTCGGCCGGCTGCGATTCGCGCGGGGCCGGCGTGCCGTAGGTCGGGGGCTGCTGCGGGGGAAGGCGACGCGAGCGATCGTCGACGGTCATCTCGTTCTGGATCTCGCGGGTGGCCGACTTGAATTCCCGGATGCCGCGGCCGAGACCCTGGGCGATCTCGGGGATGCGCTTGGCACCGAATACGAGCAGGATGACCAGGAAGATCAGGACCAGTTCCATGGGGCCGATGCTACCCATGACGGATACCTCGAAGGAGTTGGATGCTGGGAATGCCGGTCCCCGGGACCGGGTTTCGACGCCGGGTGGGAGGTCGGCGACGGCTGGTGAGCGGCAGGTCCGCGGGCGCCGCGGCGCGGGCAGACCTGCACAAAATAGGAACACGGGCAGACCCGGGGGTGCGCGGGGTTCCGATTTTGGCCGACCTTTACGGTACTGGCCGCCCCCGTCGCGGTTCCGACCCCGCACTCCCCATGCTCTCGCGCGCCGCCATCGCCGCCTGGCCCAAGGCCGAACTCCACGTTCACCTGGACGGATCGGTGCGCACGTCCACCCTGCTGGACCTCGACGGCCGAGCCGGCGGACGCGTGCTGCCGGGACGTACCGAGGCCGAGGTGGAGCGCTTCCTGCGGGCGGTGGACGATGCCGGGAGCCTGGAGGGGTACCTCGCGTGGTTCCGGACGACCGTGCCCCTGATGCAGACCCGGGAGGCCTTGTACCGGGTGGCGCGTGAGCTGGTCGAGGACGTGGCGGACGAGAACGTCCGGCTCCTCGAGGTGCGGTACTGCCCCGCCCTGCATACGGCGGGCGGCCTGAGCCTGGAGGCCGTGAACGAAGCGGTCCTGGACGGGCTGGCCGACGGCGGCCGCGCGTTCGACGTAGCCGTCGCCCTGATCGTCTCGGCAGTGCGCGGACGACCGGTCGGGGAGGCCGTGGCACTCGCCGACCTTGCCGTGGCGCACCGCGACCGCGGGGTCGTCGCGTTCGACCTCGCCGGCCCGGAGGCCGGCCACCCGGCGAAGGACTATGTCGAGGCCTTCGCTCGTGCCCGCGGCGGGGGCCTGCATGCCACCGTGCACGCCGGCGAGTCGTTCGGTCCGGCCTCGGTGCGGCAGGCCGTGCTCGACCTGGGCGCCGAGCGCGTCGGACACGGCGTCCGCGTGCTGGAGGACCCGGACCTGCTCGCTGTCGTCGTCGCCCGGGGCATCGCGTTCGAGATCTGCCCCACGAGCAACGTGCAGACCCGGGTCGCGGCCACGTTCGAGGACCACGCGATCCGCGCGCTGGCCGACGCCGGGGCCACCGTCACCGTCTCGACCGACAACCGGCTGTTCTCCCGCACGACCGTCACCGACGAACTCTGGCTCGCCCACACCCGTTGCGGACTTTCGGAGGAACAGACGCGGCGCGCGGCGGTGGACGCCTTTCGCCATTCGTTCATGGACCCCCTCGTGCGGAATGCGCTCGCGCTGCGGGCCGAGGCCGCGATTTTCTCTCCCCGCTGACATCCCCTGCCCGTGTCCGTCTCCGACGACCCGCTGGACCGCGCGACGGTCGAAGCCGCCCCGTATCTCACCGGCCGCGCCGAACTTCCGGCCGACAAGTCGATCGCCCACCGCACGGCCATGCTGGCGGCGCTCGGCGACGGCGAGTCGCGCATCGTGCATTACCCCGGATCGGCCGATCCGCAGAGCACGCTCTCGTGCGTGCGGGCGCTCGGCATCCCGACGTCGGTCGACGCCGAGGGGGTGCTGCACGTCTTCGGACGCGGGCCGGGCGGCCTGCGGCAGCCGGAAGGCCCGCTGGACTGCGGCAACAGCGGAACCACCATGCGGCTCTTCGCGGGCATCCTCGCCGGGCAGCGCTTCGGTACCGTGCTGACGGGCGATGCGAGCCTCTCGGGTCGCCCCATGCGCCGGGTGCAGGCTCCGCTCGGGGCGATGGGAGCGCGTATCGAACTGGTCGACGGTCATGCCCCGATGCGGGTCCTCGGCTCACGGCTGCGGGGCATCGAGTACGAGCTTCCGGTGGCCTCGGCGCAGGTCAAGTCGTGCGTCCTGCTCGCCGGGCTGTTCGCCGACGGGACCACGACCGTCGTGGAGACGACCCCCTCTCGTGACCACACCGAGCGCATGCTGGGCCTCGACGCCGTCGAGATCGGCGGACGGCGGTATCTCTCGGTCGAGGGCGGGCGGAGGGTGCCTGCCGGGCTGTACGTCGTGCCCGGGGACTTCTCGGCGGCGGCGTTCCTGCTCGTGGCCGGATCGATCGTCGGCGAAGCGGCCCTCGTGCTGCCGGGGGTGGGCATGAACCCGACCCGCACGGGGTTGCTCGAGGTCCTGCGCGCGATGGGCGCCCGGATCGTCGTGTCGAACGAGCGCACGGTGTCGGGCGAGCCCGTCGCCGACCTGCTCGTGCACTCGTCGGGCCTGACCGGGGTCACGGTGGGCGGATCGATCATCCCCAACCTCGTCGACGAGATCCCGATCCTGGCGGTCGCGGCCACGCAGGCCGAGGGACGCACGGTGATCAGCGACGCGGGGGAACTTCGGGTGAAGGAAAGCGACCGGCTCGCCGCCCTGGCCCGGGGCCTGACGGCGCTCGGTGCCCGGGTCGAGGAACGGCCCGACGGACTCGTGATCGACGGCCCGACGCCTCTCGTCGGCGCCACCGTCGAGGCGTTCGGGGATCACCGCATCGCGATGGCGATGGGCGTCGCGGGACTCGTGGCCTCCGGATCGACCACCGTTCTCGGCGCGTCGAGCGCGTCCGTGTCCTTCCCGGGGTTCTGGGCGCTTCTCGACCGGCTCGGCGGGCGCGCCTGACGAGGGTCAGGCCGGCGGGAGGTGGTCCATCGGCCGCCAGCGGTGCCGGTCCATGCGCACGCAGCCATCCTCGTCGAAGGTCACGCCCTCGTTGCGCAGCAGGTCCTCCATCACGTGGGGGCCGCCGAAGTGACGGCTTCCGCTGAGCGCCCCGAACCGGTTCACGACGCGGTGGGCAGGAAGTCCGCTCGCGGCGGCGGCGTTGAGCGCCCACCCCACGGTGCGCGCGGCGCTGCGCAACGACAGGTACTCTGCGATGTCCCCGTACGTCGTCACGCATCCGGGCGGAATGCGGTCCACGACGGCCCAGACGCGGTCGAAGAAGTCGGGATGCGGGGTCGCGGCGGCGTCTTCAGCGGCCATCGCCTCCCTCCAGGACCAACCGCATCATCGCCAGCGCACCCGCGTCGGCGACCCGCGCGATGACGCCGCGGTCCTGCTCGTCGCCCACCTCGTAGATCACCGAGGGGGCCTTCCATTCCGACCAGAACCAGTTCTTGGAGTTCGGAGACTCGATTCCGCCCGCCTCCTCGACGACCTCGTAGTCGGGCACGGCCTCGGCGATGGCGCGCAGCCAGCGGGCGACGAGATCGCCGCGCACGGTCTCGAAATCGGGGGTGTGGGTGTAGAAGATGTCTTCCTGCGTCGAGTGGAAGTCGGCCGCGAACACCACGGGCACACCGTACCGGGCCGCCTCTGCGCGCAGCGCGTCCCGCACGACCCGGACCTCCGGCTGGTTGAAGTGCAGCCAGTCGCGGTTCAGGTCCACGCCGGCGGCGTTGTGCCGCCAGTGCCCCTCGTCCACTCCGTCCGGGTTCACGAGCGGGATGACCACCGTGCGGTACCGGCTGCGGAATTCCAGGGCCGTCGGATCGTCGCCCAGCATCGTGTCGACGAATCCCACGAGGCCCAGCGTGCCGGTCGTCTCGGGCGGGTGCTGCCTTCCGACGATCACCACGAGGCCCTCGGGCGAGGTGGCGTTGCCGAAGGAGAGCATGCGGAGGGGGCGGCCCCGGACCGACGAGCCGATATCGGTCCGCTCGGCACCGCGACCGGCAACGAGTTCCTCGGTCCACGAGTCGAACCACGCCGAGGGCGTGACTTCCTGGCCGGCGACCCACAGCGGTTCCGGTCCGATGTCGAGGTCCACGCGGGCGGTTCCGGCCGCCGCGTCGTGCCGGTAGTCGGCTGCCGCCACGGGCACCCAGTGCAGCCTGTCCCGGCTGAGTTTCGGGACGTACCGGTGATCGCCGCCCTCGTAGGTCAGCTCGACCGTCACGCGGCGCTCGGTCGGAGCGAGGATGGCGAAGGCGAACCACGCGCTGTTGTTGATCGGGGCATTCTCGGGCCGGAACACCAGGCGCAGCGTTCCGTCGGCGAGCGGCTCGAATCCCGAAAGGCGCCCCCCGGCGAATTCGTTCGAAACGGTCACCTCGGTCGCCGGATCGGTCCAGGTGATGCGCTCCTGGTCCGTGATCGGGCGCCCCGTGGTGATCGTGGACCCGGGCGGATCGTAGGATTCGCCCGCGGGGGCGGGCTGCCCGTCGGGGCCCGGGGTCGTCAGCATGGCGGTTCTGGGCGCGCAGGCGGCGAGAGCGGCGGCCGCGCCGGCGACGAAGGCCAGCGTCGCGAGGCTCGATCTCATGGTCGTGGTTGTGGACGGTACCCGGAAAATAGGATCTTCGGTGATGTGTTCCCGGCCCCGAGCCGCTGCCCGACCCGCCATGACCGACTGTGCCTTCCTGCTGCGAGACGCCTCGACGGGCGGATGGCTGTCGTTCGAGCGGCCCCGGGAGGTCCTCGTCGCTCGGCGCCCGTCGGAGGTGCCGGAGCTTCTCGTGCGCCTGGACGAGTCGCTCGCGCGCGGCCGGTGGGTCGCGGGCTTCCTCGGGTACGAAGCCGCGGCGGGCCTCGACCCCGCGTTCGCGGTCCGTCCGGACGGGCTGATCCCCTGCGCGGTGTTCGGGGTCTTCGACGGGCCGGCGCCGGGCTCGGCGCCGCCGATGCCGGCGCCCGGTTCGCCGGTTCCGGTTACCAACCTGCGCGCCTCGATATCCGCCCCGGAGCACCACGACGCGCTGAACGCCGTGCGCGAGGCCATCCGCGAGGGCGACACGTACCAGGTCAACCTTACCTACCGGTTTCATGGCCGGCTGACCCGCGATCCGGAGCAGCTTTTCGCGCACCTCGTCGCCGGACAGGCGGCCACCTATGCGGCATGGGGCACGTTCGGAAGGTTCGCGGTCGCGTGCGCATCGCCCGAACTGCACTTCGCGCGGACCGGGGACCGCGTTACCTCACGACCGATGAAGGGCACCGCTGCCCGGCGGCCCGATCCCGCGCAGGACCGGGAGGCCCTGGCGGCGCTTGTCGCGTCTCCCAAGGAACGCGCCGAGAACCTGATGATCGTCGACATGGTGCGGAACGACCTGTCGCGCGTGGCGGAGCCCGACAGTGTGCGGGTGCCCGAGCTGTTCACGGCCGAGGCGTATCCGACCGTCTGGCAGCTGACGTCGCTCGTCGAGGGCCGATCCACGGCGCCGCTGTCGGCCCTGATCCGTGCCCTGTTCCCTGCCGCGTCCATCACGGGGGCGCCCAAGGCCTCGACCATGGGGCTGATCGCCCGGCTCGAGCCCACGCCCCGCGGCATATACACCGGCTCCATCGGGTTTGCCGCGCCGGACGGCTCGTGCCAGTTCAACGTCGCGATCCGCACGGCTTTCGTCGACCGGGTCATGCGTCGTTTCGTATACGGCGTCGGAGGCGGCGTCGTATGGGACTCGCTGACGAAACGCGAATGGGCCGAATCGCGCGCCAAGGCCCGCATCCTGCGCCGCCCGGCGCCCCGGTTCGACCTCCTCGAGACGCTGCGGTGGGACCCGTCCGGCGGCTACGCCCTGCTCGAAGCGCACGTCGGCCGGCTCGGCGCCTCGGCGGCCGAACTCGGCTTTCCGCCCCCTACGGCGGCCCTGGGGGCCCTGCAGCGGGCATCGGCGGGCTTCGGGCCCGATACGATGCGCGTCCGACTCACGTGGTCTTCCGCCGGTGCGGCCGACGTCCGGGCCGAGCCGCTCGTGCCGACGCCCGCCTTCGATCGTCCACGGCTCGCCATCGCGCCCGCCTGCATCGCTTCCGCCGACCCGTTGCTGCGCCACAAGACGACGCACCGCGCCCTCTACGACGCGATGCGCGCGCTCTGCCCGGACGCCGACGACGTGGTGCTGTGGAACGAGCGCGGCGAGGTGACCGAGACCACGTGGTCGAATCTCTTCGTCGAGCGGAACGGCGTGCTGCTCACGCCGCCCGTAGCGTCGGGCCTGCTACCGGGCACGCTGCGCGGCCGGCTGCTGGCCGAGGGCCGGGCCCGCGAGCACGTGCTCACGCCCGGGGACGTGCTCGAAGCCCGCACCCTCTGGCTCGGAAACTCGGTTCGCGGCCTCTACCCGGCCGGTCCGGTCACCGACGCGCGCCCGCCCCGGTCCGGGACCGTGTGAGGCTCACTGGTTGCCGAGGATCACGGGCAGGCCGTCCTTTCCGCTTCCGACGATCACCGTCTTGGTGTTCGGCGATTCGGCGAGCTTCTGGGTGGCCTCGATGCCCTTGAACCGCAGGAACTGGTCGGAAAGGCTCTGGGTGATGATGCGCTGGTACTCGGCCTGTCCGGACGCCTCGATGGCCTTGCGCTCGGCCTCGAGCTTCTCCTTCTGGATCGTGAACTGGTAGCGCTCGGCCTCCTGCTCCTCCTTGAGCTTGTTCTCGATGGCCGTGCGGATCTGCTCGGGCAGCTTGATGTCGCGGATCAGGATCGCCTCCACCTGGACGAACTGGCCTTCGACCGCCGTGCGGACCCGGTTGAATACCTGCTCCTGCAGCTCGGTGCGACGCGTCGAGTAGAGTTCCTCGGGCGTGAACTGCCCCACGATCTCGCGTACGGCGCTGCGCAGCTCGGGCTGCACGAGCACGCGGTAGTATTCGGGGCCGTAGGTCTGGTGGAGCTGGGCCAGCGCCTCGGCGCGCGGGCGCCAGCGGATGGAGGCGTCCATGCCGATCTGCAGGCCGTTGGAGGAGAGCGCCGTGATGTCCTCGAGCTGTTCCTGGACCCGGAGGTCGTACCGGCGCAGTTCCACCCAAGGCGCGTGCACCTGGAGCCCTTCGCCGAACCGGGCGTCGAGGTCGGTGCCTCCGAATACGGAGTACTTGACGGCCCCTTCGCCGGAACGGATCGAAGTGGTCATGCAGCCGCCGGCCATGGCGACGAGAAAAACGAACAGCACGACGGCGAGGAGCGACCGGACGGCGTTCCTGCGCAGGCTGGGGGCATCGAACTGGGCCATGTTGCTTTTGTGGTTGGAGATGCCGTTCCTACCGCGAGTCTACCCCCCATGTTGCATGCGCTACCCCATGCTGACGGCCCGCGTCGCCGTCCCTGTCCTGCTGGCGCTTTTCGGCCCCTCTGCCGCCCTTGGGCAGGGTTTTCGCACGGAACCGGTGGAGCACATGGCCTTCCTGGGCGATCCGGTCCAGCGGTTCCTGACGTGGGCCCAGACGCGCGATGCCGTGATCGCCCACCACACGGAGGCGGCGTTGCGCATCGAGGAAATGGCGAACGAAATCGGTGCGCGCATCGCCCTGGCCACCCCCATCGGGTTCGACTCGAGCCTTGTTGCCGCTTTCCGGTCGTTCCACGCCATAGCGGCCGGCGTCGTGGCGCAGTATGAAGCGGCGCGGCTCGCGCAGGATGAGCATCCCGGCGCCCCTATGGACGCCCTGCGCGCGGGATCGCCGGCCATCGTCGCCGCGATTCCGCCGCTGCAGGCGGCCGTGGGGGCGTTTGCCCGGCAGCACGAGGCCACTTCTGCGGGGCTGGTCTGCCGGCGGGTGGGCTCTCTGATGGCGCTCGCCGCGGCCGGCGGACTCCAGGGACCGGATTCATTCCTTGGGACTGCGCTCGTCCGGCTTCCCTTCGAGGACTCGCTCTGGGGAAACCTCGCCAACTTCGGCGATCCTGATGGTTATGCGCAGAGCACGGCACGGCTGCGCCAGATCGCCGCCCAGATCAGGGAGTGCACGGGGCCCGACGGGTCCGCATGGGCCGTGGCCGAGCAGGAGCGGACGTACGCGACCGAGAACAACGTCCTGCTCTTCGTCACGGGCGACGGCGTTCCGCATACCGGAGACGGGGATCCCGTGGGACCACACTTCCTGTTCGCCGCGAGCCCGCAGAACCTCCTCCTGTTAGTCAAGGCAGGGGCCCGATGACGGCACTTTCCCGAACCGCGCGTCTGCGCTGGCTGCTGGCCGGCCTCGCGGTCGTGTTCGCCGCATCTCCTGCAGGGGCCCAGGGATACGACGACCAGGCCGGAGAGCACGCGCTGTTTTTCAATATCAACATCCAGGGAATCGCCGGCGTGATCTCGAACCTTCGGGGCATGGGAACGCACGACGGAGTGTTCAGCGAACTGCAACGTCAATTGCTTGCGGCCGGGCTCCGGCATGAGGACCTGGAACGGCGCGTGGCCCAATCCTCCGGTTTCCCGGGGGATACCTCGCTGCGCGACGCGGCACGCGGTTTTGCGGACGGGTACCGTTCGATGGTACTTCCGATCGCAGACAGCCTCCTGCGCGCCCGGGTGCCACCCTTCGACCTGGGTGGAAGGAAGGCTCGCATCGTCGCCAAGGCCGACACGCTGCTCGGCCATTGGCAGGCGGCACTCCGGGCGTTCGGCGCCCGTCACGGCGCGGCGTATGCGAGTCGGCGCTGCGACCGGATCGCTTCCCTGATGGTCGACGTGCGGAAACGGCCGCTGCCGACGCCCCAATACCTGGATGGGCGCGAAATGAACGTGAACCAACGGGAGCCGGACAGCCTTCCGTCCTATTTCCTCGTCGTGAGCGAGGCGCCGGCCGAACATTTCGACGGCGCGCTGCCGAGCCTCACGGCGTTCGCCGACCAACTTTCGGAGTGCCTGCCGGGCCCGTTGGTCAGCAGCCGGCACGAGATCGAGACCTCCACCGGCTTCGCGGTCTGGTACCTGTTGACGCCGCCCGGGACCCCGATCGACGACGGCCGGCCGGTCGGCGAGGCCGTGGAGTTGACGCTCTCCAGGCAATCGGAGTCTGCCGTCGGTGGCCCCAGGACCGTGTTCAGCGTTCGCGTACAAGGGCCGCGATGAACCTGCCGGGTGTCCGGGGACCCCGCCACGTCCAGGCATCTCCCGGATCGATCGAAAACCCATGCGCCTGCTTATCTCCCTGTTGATCCTCATGTTCTCCGCTTCGGTCTCGCACGGCCAGGGCTATCTTTCCAACGCAGCCGAACACGGGCATTACCTGTTGGCTCCGTTGACGTCGTTCAACGGTGCCGTTTTCGGTTCCAGCGTGGCCTGGTCGCAGCCCGCCGCGCCGGGA
>JANJTM010000037.1 GCA_024711125.1 Rhodothermales bacterium | reverse complement strand
TCCCCCCCGGTGCTTCCGATCCCGTCCGGCTTCGAACGCGAGATTCCGTACGATTCGGCCGCGACGATGCTGGCGTACGCCGAGACGACGGGCCGTTCGCTGGGCGCCGTCGCGCTCGAGTACGAGGCGCTCCGGTCGGGCCTGTCCGAGGCCCAGGTCGCCGAGCGCATGGAAACCCTCATCGGCATCATCGAGGGAAGCATCGCGACCGGCCTCGCGGGCACGCGGTACGACGACCGCATCCTCGGGCAGCAGTCGCACCTCGTCGGGCAGGCCGAGCGGGCGGGGCGCATTCCGCCCGACCCGATCATGAACGCGCTGGTGGCCAACATCGCGGCGATCATGGAGGCGAAGAGTGCGATGCAGGTCATCGTGGCGGCTCCGACCGCGGGCGGGTGCGGGACGTTGGGCGGAACGATCAAGGCCGTGGCCGACCACATCGGGAGTGACCGGGACACCCGCACGCGCGCCTATTTCGCCGCGGGCATGATCGGCGTCTGGTTCGCGGCGGGCCCGGGCTTCTCGGCCGAGGCGGGCGGATGCCAGCTCGAGACCGGCGCGGCCGCCTCCATGGCCGCCGCCGCACTGGTCGAACTGCACGGCGGAACGGCGCGGGAAGCCGTCGCCGCGGCTTCCATGGCGCTGCAGAACACGATCGGACTCGTCTGCGACCCGGTCGCCGACCGCGTCGAGGTCCCCTGCCTCGGCAAGAACGTCGCCGCCGGGTCCAACGCCCGCACGGCGAGCATCATGGCGCTGTCGGGTTTCGACCCGGTGATTCCGCTCGACGAAGTGATCGAGACCGTGAAGTCGGTGGCCGCGACCATGCCGCGTTCGCTGTGCTGCACCGGCCTCGGCGGCCTGGCGGCGACGGGCACGGCGCACGCGCTGAAGGCCGAGCTGGCGCACCGCAAGGCCTGCGCGCGGTGCTGATCGGTCCCGCAGGGGATTTCCCTACACGCCGTCACGCCGCGCCCCGGCAGCATCCTGCGCCCGGCTGCCGGACCTACGGGGTTGAAACCATCCGATATGCCATGAAGCGCCTGCTCTTCCTCGCGGCCGTTCTCGCCGCCCTCGCCGCCCCGGCCTATGCCCAGGCCCCCGACAACTCCCGCGAGCGCCTGGAAGAAGTCGCGGTCATCGACGAGAAGCTGATGATCCCGATGCGGGACGGGGTACGGCTTGCCACCGACATCTTCCGCCCGAAAGCGCCGGGCAAGTACCCCGTGGTGCTGTCGAAGACCCCGTACAACTTCAATCCGTGGGGCGACGGCGAGATGCGCACCGGCAACTACCGCACCGCGCTCCGCTACGTCGAGCGCGGCTACGTGTACGTGATCCAGAACGAGCGCGGACGCTACTTCAGCGAAGGCACGTGGGACATTCTCGGAACGCCGGTCACCGACGGCGAGGACATGATCGAGTGGCTCGCCACGCAGGAGTGGTCGAACGGAAACGTCGGCCTCATCGGGTGCTCGTCGACCGCCGAGTGGCAGATGGAAGTCGCGGCGCAGAACCCGCGGGGGCTCGCGGCGATCATTCCGCAGGGCTTCGGTGCGGGCGTGGGGCGGGTCGGAGGGTTCTACGAGCAGGGCAACTGGTACCGCGGCGGCGCGGTGCAGCTGCTCTTCACCTCGTGGCTCTACGGCGTGCAGGACGTGATGCGGCCCCAGTTCGCGCCCGGAACGAGCCAGGAAGACCTGGTCCGCCTGTCGCGGTTCTACGACCTGGCGGCCGAAAAACCCGACGTGGACTGGTCGAAAGCGTTCTGGACGCTGCCGTCCATCGACATCATGGAGGCGGTGAAGGGCCCCAAGGGCGTTTTCGAGCGCATGATGATGCGCAAACCGAACGACCCGGCGTGGTACCAGGGCGGGCTCTACCACGACGACCAGCCCATCAACGTCCCGGCCTACTGGTTCGTGTCGTGGTACGACGTGTCGCAGGGTCCGAACATCGCGCTCTTCAACCACGTGCGCGCGACGGCGCCGAGCCCGGCCGTGCGCGACCAGCAGTACCTCGTGATCGGCCCCACGACGCACTGCGGCTTCACGCGGGCGAGCGAGAACACGATGGTCGGAGAGCTGAACGTCGGCGACGCGCGCCTCGACTACGACGCTCTCACGTTCGGCTGGTTCGACCGCCACCTGAAGGGCGACCCCAACGGCCTCAAGGCCGAAACGCCGCGCGTGCAGTACTACACGATGGGGTCCAACAAGTGGCAGGCATCCGACGTGTGGCCCCCGGCCGACGCGCAGCCCATGACCCTGTACCTGTCTTCGGGCGGAAAGGCCAATTCGGTATTCGGAGACGGCGCGCTCACGACCACGGCGCCGCGCCGCGATACGCCGGACGCGTTCTCGTACGATCCGAACTTCCCGGTCCCGACCCTCGGCGGACAGCACTGCTGCATGGGCAACGCCGCGCAGGGCGGCGCCTTCAACCAGCGCCAGATGGAAGCCCGCCACGACATCCTGGTGTACACGAGCGAGCCCTTCGCCGACGGCGTCGAGGTGACGGGATCGATCGACGTCACGCTCTTCGTGTCGAGCGACGCGAAGGACACCGACTTCACCGTCAAGCTCCTCGACGTCTACCCCGACGGACGCGCCTACAACATCGACGAGACGATCCTGCGCGCGCGGTACCGCGAGGGCTACGAGAAGGAGGTCTTCATGGAGCCCGGCAAGGTCTACGAGCTCAAGCTGTCGCCCATGACCACCAGCAACTTCTTCGCGCCGGGGCACCGGATCCGCGTCGAGGTGTCGTCCTCGAACTTCCCGCGTTTCGATCGGAACATGAACACGGGCGGAAACAACTGGGACGAGGCGACGGGGGTCGTGGCCAACAACGTCGTGCACCATTCCGCCCAGTACCCGTCGCGCATCGTGCTGCCGATCCGGAAGTAGCGCACGATCGGGTCGGCGCGTACTTTCGAAGTCCATCGCCCCCGAATCCCATGCGTGCTGCCCTTCTCGTCGCCGGCGTGCTGGCGATACTCGGCGTGTCCCCGTCCCGGGCCCAACTGCTCGACAACGGCGATTTCGAGCAGTTCACGACCGGGTGGACGACGTTTTCCAATCCCGCCGGGTATGCCGTCATCGGGACCGGCACGGCGTTCGCGTCGACCGAGATCAGTCCCCCGGTCATCCCGCGCTCCGGCCAGTACATGGCCCGGGTGGGCGGTTTTTCGTACCTGACGACCGCGATCGGACGCAACATCGCGCTTCCGAATACGCGGCCGCTCTACATCGGACTCTACGCGCAGACCCGCACGTCGAACATCTCGGAGTGCAACGGGCTCTGGGTGGGTGCGCGCATCCGCGTCCAGATCGCCGGGCAGATCGTGTACGACGAGTACCTCTGCCACTACAACGACGCGCTCTCCTGGAGCCACGGGTTCTTCGACGTGTCGAGCGTCGCGGGGCAGACCGTGGATTTCGTCGTCCAGGCCGATGCGGCCAATACGGTCTGGTCGTACCTCTACATCGACGACGTCTACCTGTTTTCGTCGGTTGACGCCGAGGTCCTCGGCACCGTGCCCGAGGTCTTCGAGCTGGACGCCGCGTGGCCGAACCCGTTCCAGGCGGAAACCCGCATCCCGGTCGACCTGCCCGCCCCGGCGACGGTACGGATGACGGTGTTCGACGCGCTCGGCCGTGCGGTGGCCCCCGCCGTCGACGAAGTGTTGCCCGCCGGGCGGCACCACCTGACGTTCGACGGCACCGGCCTCGCGCCCGGCGTCTACGTGGCCCGCGTCGAGGCTGGCGGACGGGTGCGTTCGGTCAGGCTCGTGCGTTCGTCGGGGTCGTGAGGCCGGGCAACCGGGTGGGCGGGGCGCCGTATCATGCGGATTCGCCAATCCGCGCCGTCATGTCGCTCCTCCGTCCCGCCCTCGCCGTTCTTGCGGCCGTCCTGCTCCTTCCGCGCCCGTCGTCGGCCCAGGTCGTGCACCCCGACCCGGTCGTGGATGCCGTGCTCGCGCCGATCCGCACGTTCTTCGAGGCCTTCGCCGCCCGGGATTCGGTCGGAATGGCCTCGACCCTCGACCCCGCGGGTCGCCTCGTCGTCACCGGGTTCGACCGCGAGGGCAATCCGCGCGTGACCGCCTACGGGCTCGGCCAGTTCGTCGGCATCATCGCCGGGCAGACCGGCCCGGCCCTCGTCGAGACCTGGTACAACCCCCGGGTGACCATCCACGACAATCTCGCGAGCGCGTGGCTCGACTACGACCTCTTCGCGGGGCCGCGGCTCGACCACTGCGGAGAGGACCTCTTCCAGCTCGCCCGGCTCGCGGGCGGGTGGAAGATCACCGCCATCGCCGACACCCAGCGCCGCGACTGCGGCGCGCCCGCCGGCGCGCCCGACGCCGCCGCGCTGCGCGCCCTGTTCGAACAGGGCGTGTCGTACGAGACCTTCGTCGAGCGCGCCGACCAACGCAAGGAGCGGTGGCAGGCGAACCGCCGCCTTGCCGTCGTGCCGTCGGACCTGGCCGGGAGGGCCTCCGCGGTGCCCGGCTCCTGGCGCCTCCTCGTGGTCGCCGAGGCCGGATGCAGCGACTCGGCCGACACGATCCCCTACCTCGATGCCCTGTTCGACCTCATGCCGGGCCTCGACGTGCGGTTCGTGCGCTCGGTGCCGGGGCGTGCGGTCCTCGAAGCCTTCCCGTCTCCCGACGGACGCGCCGCGACCCCGACGTTCGTACTGACCGATGCCGACTTCGGCTTCGCAGGCGTCTTCGTCGAGCGTCCGGCCGCGCTCCAGGCGTGGGCGGTCGCCAACCGCGCCGCGCATACCGAGGCCGAATTCGTCCGCCGCAAGACCGGCTGGTACGACTTCGACCGCGGGGAATCGACCATGGCCCAGGTCCTCGGCCTGGTGGAACGCGCCGCCGTGCGCGCGCGCATCGCCTCGGGCGGCTGAATCGCGCACTTCGGTCACCGACCCGTATTTTCCAGCGCCAACCCCTTCGCGTTCTCATGCAAAGATTCCGCTCGTTCCTCGTCGTCTTCCTCCTCGGCGGCTTCGTCGCGATCCAGTTTGCGCCCGTCGACCGCTCGAACCCGCGCGTGCTGCGGGAAATCAAGTGGGACAGCCCCGAAACCCGCGAACTGGCCAAACGCGCGTGCTTCGACTGCCACTCCAACGAGACCGTCTGGCCCTGGTACTCGAAGGTCGCCCCCGTCTCGTGGCGCGTTTCGGGCCACGTCGTCGACGGCCGCCGGCACCTCAACTTCTCGGCCTGGCACTACCCCAACGAGAACTACGACGAGATCGTCGAGGTGATGGAGAAGGGCGAAATGCCGCTCAGCGACTACCTGCTGCTGCACGGCAAGGCCAAGCTGACGCCGGGCGAAACCGAACGGCTGCTGCAGGGCCTCAAGGCCACGTTTGCCGCCGATCCGCCGCTGCCGCGCCGTCCGCCCGAACCCGATGCCGCGGTCGTTCCGGCCGACTCGAGCGCCGCGCCCGCCGACTCGGTCATCGCGTCCAAGGGCGTCCCGAGCGACACCACGGCCGCCGCGGACGGACACGAAGACCACGACCACTGAGCTTGACCGCGCCGCCGCCGAGCGCCTTGCGCGGCCGGCACCGATCCCGGGGCACCCGTGCCGTACGATTTCGTCATCAAGAGCCTCGTAGCGGGCCTGATCGCGAGCTTCGCGTGCGGAATGGGCGTCTTTCCGCTCGCCTTCCGCGGGATCGACCCGGCGCGGCACAAGGGCATCGCGTACGGCGTGGCCGGCGGGCTCATGTTCTCGGCCTCGGTCTATAACCTGATCATGCCGGGGCTCACGCTCCAGGAGCACACGCTGACGCTGTCGGACGTGGTGCCGGTCATCTTCGGCATCCTGCTCGGATCGGGCTTCCTCTGGGTCACCGACCGCTACCTGTCGCCCGAGCGGTTGGCCCAGGGTTTCTGGAAGCGCATGGGCTCGCGCGCCCAGATCCTCATCTTCATCGCGATGGCCGTGCACTCGATCCCCGAGGGCGTGGCCGTCGGGGTCGGATACGCGTCCGAAGCCGTCTACGCCAACAACCTCGGGAATTACATCGCGCTGGCGATCGCGATCCACAATATCCCGGAGGGTCTCGCGGTCGGAATTCCGATGCGCGCGGCGGGCGCTTCGCTGCACCGTGCGTTCTGGGCGGCGTTCCTCACGAGCCTTCCGCAACCGCTGGCGGCCGTGCCCGCGGGCATCGCCGCGTGGTTCTTCCAGCCGCTCATGCCGGTGCTGATGGGATTCGCGGCCGGAGCGATGATCTTCCTCGTGATCCTCGAGCTGATTCCCGAAGCGCTCGAGAGCGAGTCGGCCGGGCGGACGGCGTGGTCGTTCGTGGCCGGGTTCTGCCTGATGCTGCTGGTGCAGGTGCTGCTGTAGGGCGGAAGGCCCGCCACAGGGGACGTCTCACCCGCAGCGCCCGACCGTCTGGGCATGCCTACTGCGGTCCCTCTGCAAACTTGCGAAATTGTCGGCCGACAGATTCGCACGTTCGCAGACGCGAACCCGAAGGGGGTCTCGGGCATTGACCAAGTGCCACCCACCATCAGGAACCCGATACCCATGCGCTTCCTCCCCATACTCGCTCTTGCGCTCGCGAGCGCGCTCCCCGCTTCCGCCCAGAGCAACACCTGGCTCGGCCTCGAGGCCGGGTCGCCGTCGGGCGTCGCGGTATACCTCGAGCGTCCTTCCGCAGACATCTCGATCCTCGCCGCGTGGGACCTCGACGATTTCCTCTTCGTGAACGCCCACTGGATGCTGGGTGAGGAGATCCAGATCGAGGGCCGCACGTCGTGGTTCTGGGGCCCTGGCGCGTTCGTCGGATTCCGCGACAACGACAGGAACAACGACGGCGCGGCGCTGGGCGCTTCCTTCCGCGTGGGCCTGCAGCACGGCTGGAGCCGGCTGGTCGGCTATGTGCACCTGACCCCGCGCTTCGAGGTCGTGCCCGAGACCGATTTCGGGATGGGCGGAGGCATCGGGGTGCGGGTGCGGCTGTAGCCAACCCCCTGCCCGTCCGGCGGCGGCCCGGGAGACCTGCGGCGAAAGCGGGTCCCCCGGGCCGTTTTCCGTCATGCGCGGAAGGGATCCGAGAACTTCACTTCGGTGAGCATCGCCTCGTCGGTGAGCGTCTCCAGGAAGGCCTTGAGCGCGTCGCGGTCCTCGGGCGAGATGCGGAATCCGCGCGGCGTGCCGTCCGGCGTGCGCAGCGCCGGGTCGAGGGCCGGGTGGTTCTGCACGCCGCGGGCGTAGAAGTCGATGACCTCGTCGAGGGTAGCGAAGCGTCCGTCGTGCATGTAGGGCGCGGTCACGGCGACGTTGCGCAGCGAGGGCACCTTGAACCGGCCGTCGCCGGGTCGCCCGAGGAGTCGGTGTCCTGCGTCGGATCGAGCGCAGACGAGTCGCAGCCGAGGGCCGCGACGAGGAGCACGCAGAAGAGGAGGGATCTCAGGAGGGGATTCATGGCGGCCTCGCGGGTCAGGATTTCCCCCATACCCGCTCGAACCGGGGATACCCCTACGCCGGCCTGTGCCTATTCACCTTGCGGCCCACACCGACGGGCTCGGTTCGTCCCACTGGAGCCACTCGCAGATGGGCCCACGCTCCACGTTCGAGGTTCAATAGAGCTCGAGGATTCCGCCCTCGGTATCACTGGCCAAATCCCTGATCCGAGATGCGTTGCGACGGATGACCGCCTCTATGTCTGACGTCGAGCAATTACCCAGTCGAATCCACACGATCGACGGTGGAAGGCCCCTTGCCAGGCTGATCTGGATGAGATCCGAATCCTTGCTCACTACCGTGAACCCATGTTCCCTGGCATACTCCCAGACGACGGCATCAGACTCCCTCTCGAACCCGAGAAGTGCCGTGTGCATGGAGTCCGGAAACAGGTCCTGCAACCGGTCGACCAGCCGAACGGACAGGTTCTGGTCGAAGAGCAGCTTCATGCCGGGTAGGCGTACGTCCGGCGTTCGCGTTCGGCGGCCCATTCCAGGCTGGCCAGGATGTCCGCCTTCTCCAGCTCAGGGAAGTCGTTCAGCACCTCCTCGGTGGTCATGCCCGAGGCCAGGTAGCCGAGGATATCCTGCACCGTGATTCGCAGACCTCGGATGCAGGGCTTTCCGCCGCGCTTTCCCGGCTCGATCGTGATTCGGTCGCGATAGGTCATGGCTGCGAATTGGGGTGTTCGCTGTGTCAACCCCCCTCGCCCAAGGCGGTTTCGGCGGGCACGACGACCGTCGCGCCGCCATATGAACCGACAGGCCCCAGGTCAAGCCGCACCTACCGCAGCGTCACCTTCACCTCCCCGCTTCCGCCCTTCAGGCTGGAATAGCGCACCGTGGCTTCGCCCGAGCCGCGCAGCAGGTACTCGACCGTGCGCGTCGTGTGGCCGGCGATGCCGTTGCGCAGCATGATGCGGCGCAGGTCGTTCTGGTCGATGAGTTCAGTCGCTCCCGGGCGGTGCTTCGAGGTCACCCAGCCCGCCGAGATGACCTCGACGTTGCGGCCCTCAAGCAAAAGCAGGTCAGGATCCACCACGTTGTTCGCCGCCGCCCGCGCCGTGATCGTCGGCACCACCTTGTCGTTCGTGATGTCGACGCGCACGCGGAAGACGTCGCCCGCGAGCTTCTCGACCGTCGCCCCTCCGACCGAAATGCGGGGCATCTCGTCGGCCTGGTACAGCGTGAAGGCCATGTTGCGGTGCGCCAGCTCCTCGTTCATGAAACGGGGCGGAATGCGTCCGCGCAGCTTCGACCAGCCGCCGAGCTCCACGCGACCGTACTGCGGGTGGTCGAACGGCGTCCATTCCGAATACGCGCTACCGAACTCCAGCTTGTCGTCGAAGAACAGCTGGCCCTGCTGGCCCGCGATCGGGCTTCCCGGTTGACGCGCCTGCTCCTGCAGTTTCGGGCTGTTGTAGTACTGCCCGCCGTTCCACAGCTCGTTCGAGAACGACACGATGCCGAGGCCGTCGTTCGTCCAGTCGGTCGTGCCGCCGTGTACCGTGTACAGGCCGCTCCAGATTACGATGTAGTCGTAGTAGGGCAGCATCCGCTCGCCGGCCTGGCCCAGGATGTCGTAGAACGCGATGTCCTCGGCGGGGTAGTTGCCCTGCCACTCGGCGCCGGGGCCGCGCAGGATCATTCCGCCCGAGTTGTGATAGGTCTGGAAGCCCGCGATGTTGGGGTGCGCCATCAGGAAATCGTTCACCGCGCGCGCCTCGGGCAGCTGGAACGGGTAATCCATGGCGCCGCCCTGGATGTAATTCGGCTGCCAGTCGGACGCGAAGTTGCGGTTCGGGTCGTATCCGCCGGGGCCGTCCTCGTCGACCAGTCCGTCGCCGTCGTTGTCGATCCCCTCGCCGCCGAGCAGCACCCAGTCGCCCTTTTCGCCGGGCGGAACGGGCTCCATCAGGCGCGGGTCGTCGTGGCTGATCCGGTGCGTGCCCTCGCCCGGGACGTACTTGCGGATCTGGTCCTGGATGCCGTTGCCGTTCAGATCGTTCGGACCGTCCTCGTCGAAGAACCCGTCATTGTCGTCGTCGACCGGCACGTGCCCCGTGCGCGACGACGCCCCCGTGCCCTCCATGAAGAACTGCCGCCCGTCCGGGTTCACGGTCGGAACGACGTAGAACACCCGCTCGTCGACGAGCCGCGTGATCATCTCGTTGCGCCCGTAATTCTCCATCAGGTACCAGATCGTGTAGAGCGCGACCTCGGACCCCTGGATCTCGTTGCCGTGGATGTTCGCCTCGATGTACATGGCGGACTTGGACATCTCGTCGCCCGTGTCCGGGTTGTTGATCGTCGTCAGCGTGATGTCGCGGCCGGCCGCCGACTTCCCGATCGAGGTCACCTTCAGGAATTTCGGCCAGGTCTTCTCCATCAGGAGCTGGTCGGCCTTCAACTCGTCGACGTCGTGCCAGCGGTTCCAGTCGAGGCGCAGCTTGTGCTGCGGGTCGGATGCTTTTTGTGCGGAA
>JANJTM010000020.1 GCA_024711125.1 Rhodothermales bacterium | reverse complement strand
GGGAGACGAGATAGCTGTTGAACGCATACTCGAGCATCTCATTGGCAATGCGATGAAGTTCACCGACCATGGAACAATAACTGTTGAAACTGATGACTCGGATTCCTCTGTAGACGTAAGGATCCGAGACACCGGTGCAGGGATTGATGAGAGCTTCCTGCCACATCTATTTGAAGAGTTCAAGCAAGAGTCTGCCGGAGAGGCACGACTCTATGGCGGTACAGGCCTCGGCCTAGCAATATCGGCTGGGTTCGCGAAGTTGATGGCGGGATCTATTTCAGTATCCAGTATCGTAGGTGTTGGTTCTGTATTCACGCTCTCGATTCCGAAGAGCCACGGCGTGGGCCAGCAAGACCCTACCGATTTTGCGAGCGCTGGGGCTGATCGAGATCCCGTAGAGCGCAGAGGCAGCGAACGGAGGCAGGGGCTGGGGGCAAAGCAGCGGGCGGGAAGGTGGGGTTAAGGGGTGGATGTCACAAAAGAGACCGTGGCGCCTCTATTGACGATCCCCCCCACCTGATTCGGTAAGCCCAATGCCTGCCATAGCACGTTCTGCAAGTGTAGCTCTGATTGCCAGTGTGGTCCTCTTCGGCTGCCATCGATACGAGAGCAAGCCGTTTGGAGCCCAGAGCGTGCCTCACTCGCGACTAAAGGAGGCAGAAAGTGGGCGCTCAGGATCGGATGGAAGCGAGGACCTTCGTGCGATCAAGGTGGACGAGATGTGGTCCATGATCGAGGTGGCAAGAGAGCGCGGCGATTCAGCGGCAGAATACGAACTGACTCGCCTCTGGGCGCAAGCCATGAATCGCCGCGGTGAGTATCGAGAAACGGTCCGGGTGGTGGACTCGCTGATCGGTTCCCATACGACCGATGCCATTGGGCGAATACATGCATTCGGACTGCGGCTGAAGCTTGCGGATGCGCTGGCGAGAATCGGAAGCTACAGCAGGGCAGATAGTGTTCTCTCAGAAGCTAGCGCTATCCACGGCGAGATGAATCTTGGGCCTGACACCCTATACGCAGAGCTTCTGCATACCAGAGGTTTAGTTCAGCAACTGACGGACAGGCCAGTTGCGGCCATAGAACTATATAGGGAAGCTCTTGCGATCCGGTGGCGAATGAGTGGGGCATCGCTAGAGACCGGCCAAACTCTCAACAACCTCGCTAACGCTCTGTACTCATCAGGCTACGTGAAGGAGGCACAGGAGATTCACGAACAAGCATTGGCGATTAGGTTGGCCAGGCTGGATGATTACGATCCTCTCGTTGGAGCATCATACGGCAACATTGGAAACATATACTTTTCACTCGGTGAGTTCCATCGAGCCATGGAGTACTACGAAATGGCCCAGTCCATATGGAGACAGGCTTTCGGACCAGCTAGCCCGGATCTCGCGTTTACACTACACAATATCGGCAGTACATACAGAGACCTGGGAAGAGTGGAGCAGTCAATTGATTTGCTCACCGAAGCTGTTGAAATGGAGGTGCAAGAACTTGGGGGAAATACTAGCCACGTGGCAAATGGCTTGGTGAGTCTGGGTTCTGCCTTTCTCGCGGCTGGCCGCCTACGTGAGGCGGAGGAGGCCATGGCTCGAGCAGCGGCGGCAGCACCATCAGTTGCCGGAAATGGTCCGGCATCCAGGTATCGTTCATTGAGACTTGCTCAGCTGTCGCTCGCAAAAGGAGAGACACAACAGGGACGTGATTCGTTGATTCGGCTCGTCGAAGGACAGGATGGCTTGCGTGACCCCAATGTCATTGAGGCACATTTGACCTTGTCGGCCGCACTGCGAAACGTGCAGGATTTCGACGGAGCGCTGATTCATGCGAAGGCTGCGATTGCCGCCAGCATCGGATCCGCACGATGGACAGCAGTCCCCATATCAAAGGAGGAACTCGCTTGGCCAAGGGAGTATCTCTTCTCCCTAACAGAGTACGCTCGGATTGCATATGACGCTAAGATCAGTGGGAACGGAATAGTGGGTGATATAGAAACCGCCCTCTCCACCATCCTAACCGCCTCCAACGTCATCGCCGAGCTGCGCGACCGGGTGGGGGGGAACGGGGAGGCGATGCCGTATGCCGAGGCGGCGCAGGAGGTGTTTGCGGTGGGGGTGCGGTTGGGGTACTGGATGTGGAAGGCGACCGGGGATGGGCAGTATCTCGATGCGGCGTATCACTTTGCGGAGCGCAGTCGGGGTGGCCACCTGCTGGATGGGATGGCCGAGGCGTCGGCGCGCAAGCTGGCGGGGGTGCCGGACGAGGTGTTGCGGGCCGATCGGCAGCTGCAGCTGGATCTGTCGCGGGCCGAGTATCGGTTGGAGCAGTTGTACATGGGACAGATGATGACGGCTCGCACGGATTCGCAGATCGCGCGCATCCGCAAGGAGACGTTTCGGCTGCGGGCCGAGCATGAGCGGCGGACGAAGGTGTACGCGGTGGAGTATCCGACGTATTACGCATTCCGACACGATCACCGGGTGGCGTCGCCGCAGAGTCTGCGGGAGCGGGTGCTGGATGATCGGACGGCGCTGGTCGAGTACCTGGTGGAGCCGGATTCGACGTTCCTGTTCGTGATCACGTCGACGTCGGCGGGGATGACGGCGATCGGGACGCCGCCGGACCTGGAGGCGCAGGTGGATGAGCTGGTTGCGGCGATCCGTACGGATGATGTGCGCGCGTTTCTTCCGCAGTCGCGATGGATGTACCGGCTGTTCGTGGAGCCGGCGATGCGGTGGGTGGGGGACCGGGACATCATTTTCGCGGCCGACGGGGACCTGGCGCGGGTTCCGTTTGCCGCGCTGCTCGACGAGGAGCCGGTGCGGCAGGAGTTCGGATGGGGCGAGTATCCGTACATGGTGCGCCGACGTGCGGTGTCGGCGACGTTTTCGCCGACGTTGCTGGAGCACACGCGAACGCCTCCGAAGCGGGAGCCGACGCGGGCGCTGCTGGCGCTGGCTCCGCTGTACGAGGACGGGAAGACGGTGGACGCGCTGCAGGTGGGCATCGAGAAGCCGGGGGCGCTGTACGATTTCCCCGAACTGCCCGGGACGCTCGAGGAGGTCGACGGCCTGGAGCGGCTGTTTGACGGGAGCACGCCCTGGTATAAGCGCATGCGCCCGGGATACACGAAGGTGCTCCGCGGAGACGAGGCGACCGAGTCGTCGCTCTTCCGCAATCCGTCGTACGAGTACCGGTACGTGCACATGGCGTCGCACGGGTTCGCGAGCCGGCAGTCCGGGCAGTATTCGGGGGTGATCCTGGATGCGGAGGACAATTCGGGCGACGACGGCATCCTGTTCGCGAGCGAGGTCTACGCGATGACGCTGAATGCCGACCTGGTGACGCTGTCGGCGTGCGAGTCGGCGGTGGGGCCCGTCCGCAAGGGGGAGGGGGTGATCGATCTCGCGAGGGCGTTCTTCTACGCGGGGGCGCGCAATGCGCTGGTCACGCTGTGGCCGTCGGACGACGCGTCGAGCGTGCCGTTCATGATGCGATTCTATTCGGAAGTACTCGGCGGGGAGGGGTTCAACCGGTCCGTGGCCTACGCGCAGCGCGAATTGATCGCGACGAAAGGACCCCACGCGGCGCCGAGACACTGGGCTCCGTTCCTGCTGATGGGAAGGTAGCGTCGCCCGGTTGGAGTTGAGCCGGAGGCTTCGGAGATTGGGGCCCTCACCGTGCCCATTGCCATGCCCCGCTTCCTGCTCCCCCTCCTTCTGCTCGCCGTCGTCGTGGGGTGCCGCGCTCCGGACGCCGTGTACTACAACGCCCGTGTCTGGACCGGGAAGCCCGGACCGGAAGGGATCGCGATGGCCGATGCGTTCTCGGTCTCCGACGGGAAGTTCTCGGCGGTCGGAACCCGTGAGGACATCCGGAGCATGGCGGGAGCACGCACGGAGCAGATTGATCTCGCCGGAGCATTCGTGGTGCCGGGTTTCATTGACAACCACGTGCACTTCCTGGCCGGAGGATTTCAACTCGCGTCGGTCGATCTTCGGGACGCGGCTACGCCCGAGGAGTTCTCGGCCCGCATTGCGGCCTTCGCCGCGACACAGCCCGAAGGGACCTGGATCCTCGGCGGCGATTGGGATCACGAGCGGTGGGGTGGAACGCTGCCCGAGCGCGCATGGATCGACGTCAGAACACCCAAACACCCGGTTTTCGTTTCGCGCCTCGACGGGCACATGGCGCTCGCGAACTCACTGGCGCTCGAACTTGCGGGCGTGACCGCCGAAACGGCCGATGTCGAGGGCGGAACGATCGTGCGCGGAGCGGACGGCGCCCCTACGGGTGTGCTCAAGGACGAGGCGATGGGGCTGGTGTACCCCGTGATTCCGGAGCCTTCGGCCGAGGCCTTCGATACCGCGTTGCAGCGGGCGATGGAGCACGCCGCGTCGCTGGGGGTGACGCAGGTTCACGACGTGGGTTCGTACGGCGGATGGACCGATCTCGAGGTGTACCGACGGGAGCATGCTGCGGAAGCGGCGGAGCAGGCTCCTCGGATGAAGACCCGGATCTACAGTTTCGCCGCGCTGTCGACGTGGGAGGCCATGCGGGACTACGTCCAGGCGCAGGGCCGTGGCGACGATTGGCTGCGCTGGGGCGCCATGAAGGGCTTCGTCGATGGGTCGCTCGGCTCGACCACGGCCTGGTTCTACGATCCGTATGTCGATGAGCCCGGAACGAGCGGGCTGTTGGTCAACGATACGTCGGCCGTGCGGACGGCCATCCTGGGCGCCGATGCGGCGGGCCTTCACCTCGGCATCCACGCGATCGGCGATCGCGCCAACGACTGGCTGCTCGACGTTTTCGCGCAGGCTGCCGCGCGGAACGGTGCAAGGGACCGCCGATTCCGCATAGAACACGCGCAGCACCTCTCGCGGGGGGCTATCGGTCGTTTCGCGGCGGAGGGCGTCATCCCTTCGATGCAGCCGTATCACGCTGTCGACGACGGTCGCTGGGCGGAAAAGCGCATCGGCCCCGAGCGCATCCTGACGACGTATCCGTTCCGCTCGCTGCTGGATTCGCAGGCACCACTGACGTTCGGTTCGGATTGGACCGTGGCGCCCCTGTCCCCGCTGCTCGGTATCCACGCGGCCGTCACCCGTCGCACGATCGACGGTGCCAACCCCGACGGCTGGGTGCCGGGGGAGAGGATCTCGGTGGACGAAGCCCTGTATGCCTACACCGTCGCCAATGCGTGGGCCGGCTTCCAGGACGGCCGCGCAGGCGTGATCGCACCGGGGGCCCTGGCCGATTTCGTGGTGCTGGGGGAGGACTTGCGCATGATCGATCCGGGCATGATCCCGGACGTGCCCGTCCTTCGGACCGTCGTCGGCGGATTCACCGTGTTCGAGGCGGAGCCGCGTTGATGCCCGGAACGATCCGCGCGGTCGGGCGCCTTCTCGCGTTCCTCCCCGTGCTCACGTGGCGGGGACTCTGGATCGGGTTCAGCGCCCTGAGGCATCCGCCCGCCGAGCGGGCGCTGGCCCGCGCGCGCTGGCAGATGCACTCCTGCGCCGTCTTCTGCCGTCGGCTCGGCGTTCGGGTGCATATCGTCGATCCTGGCGGGCACGCCCGTGACGACCGGGCGATGCTCGCCATCTCGAACCATCTGGGCGTGCTCGATCCCTGGATCCTGGCGTCGACCATGCCCATGGCCTTCGCCGCGAAGGCCGAAATGGCCTCCTGGCCCGTCATGGGTCGGATCTGTCGGAACGTGGGCATCGTCTTCGTCGAGCGTTCGCGCCGCATGGAGACGACGCGACTCGTGGACGAAATCCGCGACCGCATGCGCCACGGCGTTCGGGTGCTCGTCTTCCCCGAGGGCACGACCAGCCGGGGCCCGGACCTGCTCCCCTTCAAGACCGGTGGTTTCGAGGCTGTCGCCGGCATGGACGACGGCGCGGTCCTCCCCATATATATGGTATTGGCGTCCGTTGCCGGGCGCCCGGCTACATTCGAGGAGCAGCAGTCGATCGGTTGGTCCGGGGAGCCCATGATGCGGCACGCCCTTCGTGCGCTCTCCCTGGATCGGCCGGTCGTGGAGGTCCGCATCGGCGACCCGATCCCGACGGCGGGACTCTCCCGCAAGGACCTCGCCGATCGGGCCCGCGCGGCGGTTTTGGGGTTGGCGGGGTTGTAGCGGGAGGTGCGGAATGCGGCGGGGAGGCTGGCTGGAGAGTGCACTCGCAGCCCTTACGACCAATTTGCATAAATGCCCACCCGGGCAATTTTGCAGCAGCGGGCAATCATGCAAAAAGGTCGTAGGTGTCGTGAACAGGCCGTGGCCCCCCGCCGCGTGCCTCCGATCGCCCTGACATTCTGTCCGCCCCGCCGTCGCCTACCACCGACACCTCCCCCGTCCCCTCGGCGGCAGCCAACGCTGGTCGCTGATCCGGGGAGTTTCGCGCAGGACGTCGTTGATGCTCGAGACGATCTCGGCGAGCGCCGCCTCCGTGACCACGGCTACCGCGCGCTCGATCGTCGAGGCCGGGGCTACGAACAGCCGCCCCGGGCGGACAAAGCCCAGCGCCTGCAGGCTTCCGCGAGCGAAAAAGCGCTCGGGCAGGCCGGTGGCATGCCGGTCGCCGCACGGGGTGGCGGTGACCTGGGCCAGGAGGGCGTCCCGTCGCTCGAGAACCGCAAGACAGACTGCCGGCCTCAGCGATTCCGCCCCGGACGCGCGGAACCGCACCACCACCACCGCCCCCCTGCGCACCGCCACCGACCGCGACGGGCGCAACGCGCCGAGGTGGGCCCAGAGCGCGCGATCCGACGCCGAGTCCCAGTCCGCGGCCAACGCCGACTGGCAAACCACACCGACCATGAGTGTACCACGCGAGTTATGTGTACGGTATAGAGGGAGAATGCCCTCGCGCGGTAACACAAAGCCCGCAGTGGCGTACCAAGTCGACACCCCCCTCCGAAAAATGCAGCCCCGCCCCACGCTCCTCTACGTCGGTCTCACCATCGTCGGCCTGCTCGCGGGAATTCTCGCGACGCTGGTCGCGACGCGTCCGAGCATGCTGAACGGGCTGGGGTTGGACGACGCCGGCCGGCGCGTGCAGGTCGTCGAGCTGGGCGGACGCAGCGCGCTTCCTCCGATCGCCCTTCCCGAATCCCTCGTGACGAGCGGATACGTCGACGCGCTCAAGCTGAACCAGGTCTTCCGCATGGTGAGCGAGACCGTGACGGCGTCGGTGGTGTTCATCGAAGTCGAGACGAGCGGCGGGTTCTTCCACCAGTTTTCGGGCGGAATCCCGACCAGCGCGGGCTCGGGTGTGCTGATCAGCCCGGACGGTTACGTCGTCACGAACAACCACGTGATCGAGGACGCGTCGCGCATCCGGGTCACGTTGAGCGACAAGCGCGCGTTCGATGCCGAGGTGGTTGGGCTCGACCCGAATACCGACCTGGCGGTCATCAGGATGCTGCCGGGCGACGACGGAACGTTCGGCACCGGGCTCGCCCCGACGACGGTCGCGGGTCCGCAGGGCGACGGCGTGCGTCCGAGCCGTGCGGGCGGCGAGCTGCCCGCGATCGCGCTCGGCGATTCGGACCGGCTCCAGGTCGGCGACTGGGTTCTTGCGGTCGGCAATCCCTTCCGCCTCCAGTCGACCGTCACCGCCGGAATCGTCAGCGCCCTGGGACGCCAGGTGAACATCATCGAGGACCAGCTCGCGATCGAGAACTTCATCCAGACCGACGCCGCGATCAATCCGGGAAATTCGGGCGGAGCGCTCGTCAACCTGCGCGGTGAACTGGTCGGCATCGCGACCGCGATCGCGACCGAGTCGGGTTCCTACGAGGGCTACGGGTTCGCGGTGCCCGTGAACCTCATGCAGCGCGTCGTGCGCGACCTCATCGAGTACGGCGAGGTGCAGCGCGGATACCTGGGCGTGACGATCGAACCCATCGACGCGGCCCGGGCCCGCGAACTTCGGCTGCCCGCCGTTCGGGGCGTCCTTCTCGGAAACGTGCGCGAAGGCATGTCGGCGTGGGAGGCCGGACTGCGCTCGGGCGACGTCCTGCTCTCGCTCGACGGCCGTTACGTCAACGAGCCCAACGAATTGCAGGGAACGATCGCGCTGTATCGCCCGGGCGACCGGATCCGCGCCGACGTCTGGCGTGACGGGGAGCGGAGGACCTTCGACGTCGAGTTGTTCGGTCGCGAGGACGTTCGGGCGAGGGACTGGTTCGCCGAGATCGATCGTGGCGACCGCCTGCCTCCGACCCAACCCGAACCCGGGATCCCGTCGCCCGGCGGGGGCCAGGGCGAGGCACCGCCGTCGCATCCGAACGTGCTGGACCTTCCGGACTGGGGGCTCGGCCTCATCGACCTCGGCGAGCGCTTCAGCGCGATGTTCGAGATCGACGGCGGCGCGTACGTGATGTACGTGCGCAACGACTCTCCCGCCGCCGAAGCCGGCGTTCCGCGCAACAGCGTCATCGTGGCCGTCGGCGATGTCGACGTGCTGGGGGCGGAACAGGCCCGCGCCGAGATGGACGCCGCTTACGAGCGGGGCGAGCCGGCGCTGCTGAAGGTCCGCCGCCGCGACGGCTCGTTCGCGTGGTTCGAGGTGGAGCGGTAGGCGGGCGGCGGCGAACGGGGGGACCCGGTCCTCGCACCCGTTCCTCAGTTCACCAGCCGCTCGATGATGAGCGTGACCGACGCGAGCGCTCCGACGATCGGGAAGACGTCGCGCCACTGGATGCCCTGCCGTATCACCGTGTCCACGACGAGGATGTCGCCCGCCTCGATGACGGGATCCGCACCTTCGACGTCGAGACCGTTGGTCGCTTCGCTCTTCTTCACGAGTCGGCGCTCTCCGCTCGAGAAGCGGTAGAGGCTCACGGTGACGGTGCGCTTGTTCTGCCGCGGGCGCGCATCGATCTGCGGGCCGCCGGAGACCGCCAGCAGTGCGCTGAAGGTCGTTCCGACCGGGACTTCGTAGAGGCCGGGATAGCGGACGGTGCCGAGAACCTGGGCAGTGACGGTGATTTCGCCCATCTCGGCATAGTTGTAATACGCGGCCGACGAGAGACGCGAACGGTCGAATCGGTCGTCCTCCTGTGCCAGGGCGGTGCCGGTGGTGAAGAGAAGCAGCGCGAGGAGAAGGGCGGTACGCATGGCAACCGAGTTTGGACTTTCGCGCTCGAACGCTCGCACGACGCACCGGGTCCCCCGCGCTGAAACCCTCAGAAGGGCCACACCAGCGGCAGCAGAAACGAGGCCGTCAACCACAACAGCACGTTCAGTGGACCCCCGAAGCGCACGAAGTCCGTGAATCGGTAGCCGCCGGGTCCGAAGACCATCATGTTGGTCTGGTATCCGATCGGGGTAGTGAAGCTGGCCGAGGCGGCGAGCATGACGGCCATGACGAAGGGCATGGGCGATACCCCGAGCAGTTCCGCAACCTGCAGGGCAAACGGAAAAACCAGCACCGCCGCCGCGTTGTTGGTGATCATCTCCGTTACCACCGCGCACGCCAGGTACAAGACCGAAAGGGCGAAGGCCGGTCCCAGGTCTGACGTCGAGTCCACGAGCAGCGCCGCGACGAACGCCGCGGCCCCGGACTTCTCGAGCGCGAGCCCGACGCCGAACGAAGCGGCGATCACCACGAGGGTCTGCCAGTCGATGGAACGACGGGCGTCGGCCGGGGCGATGCAGCCCAGGCCTACCATCAGGACCGCAATCAGGGCCGACGCGAGCAGCGTATCCAACAGTCCGGTCGCCATGAGTACGACGAGCGCGACGAAAAGGCCGGTCGCGATCCAGCGGCGGTCATGTCGAAGCGGTCTGAAATCGTCCACGTTCGACACGAGGAAGAAGGCCGGGTCGTTGCGGTGCGCCCGCATGAAGTGGGACTGCGTCTGCAGGAGCAGCGTGTCACCCGCGCGAAGCACGATGTCCCCGATCTTGCTCTCGACCCGGTGCCCGCCGCGGTGAACGGCCAGCACCGCGGCGCCGTAGCGCGTGCGGAAGTCGTTGTCGCGCACAGAGACTCCGACGAGGGGGGAGGACCCGGAGATGACGGCTTCGCAGATGCGCCGGTTGCGTTTCGTGCGGTTCTCGGCGTGGAACTCCGGGTCGCTCACCGGGGTGAGGCCGGGAATGCGTTCCAGCTCGAGGATGCTCGACACGATGCCTGCGAAGACCAGCCGGTCGCCGGACTGGATCACGGCGTCGGGGCTCACGGGGGAGAGTACCCGCGCCGTTTCGGCCTCGTCCCGGGGCGCGGCCCGCTCGATCTCGGCAAGAAAGAGCCCCGGTAGCTGGCGGAGTCCCGCGTCCTCGACGGTCTGTCCGACCAGGCGGCAACCCGGCTCGACGAGCATCTCGGCCATGTACTCGCGCCGGGTCTCGCCGAGCTGCTCGAGCAGCTCCTTGCGTTCGGGCAGCAGTCGCCGCGAGAACAGGAGTATGTAGGCCAGGCCGATCGCGGCGTAAGGCAGGCCCGCTTTCGTGATCTCGAAGAGCCCCAGGGGCTCGAAGCCTCGCTCAACCAGGAGTCCGTTGACGACCAGGTTCGTCGAGGTGCCGATGAGGGTGAGCGTTCCGCCCAGGATCGCGAAGTACGAGAGCGGAATCAGCAGCCTCGAGGGGGATACGCGCCGGCGACGGCACCAGTCGAGCACCACCGGCATGAACATGGCCACGACGGGCGTATTGTTCAGGAACGCCGAGAACGGAACGACGACGGCGGCCAGCCGGGCGAGCACGCCCCGGGCAGACCGGGCCTTGCCGAGAAGGCCCCGCGACACGGCGTCCAGCACACCGGTATCCTGCAGCGCCGCGGCCACGATGAACAGCATCGCGACGGTGAGCATGCCGGGGTTCGCGAACCCGGCGAACGCCTGGGCGGGCGTAATGACACCGGCCAGGGCCAACACCACCACGGAAGCCACCAGCAGCACGTCCGGCGGCGCCCAGTTGCGAACGAGCCCCGCGAGGAGCAGGGCGACGGTCGCGAGGGTCAACCAGGCATCAGGTTCCAAGTATCCGGTGCTCCCGGAGGTAGGCGATGACGCGTTCGACCGCCTCGTCCTCCGACGATGTGCGGGTGTCGATCAGGAGATCCGGCGACGAGGGCGCCTCGTAAGGCGCCGAGACGCCGGTCATGTTCGTGATGCGTCCCTCGTCGGCCTTCGCATACAGGCCCTTCGGATCCCTCCGGCGTGCCGTCTCGACGTCGCAATCGACGAAAATCTCGACGAAACCGCCTTCGGGGAGTATGGAGCGTACGGTCGCCCGATCTACCGCGTACGGGGATACGAACGTGCAGAGCACGAGCGAGCCCTGCTCGAAGAACAGCCGGGCCACCTCGCCGGCCCGGCGAATGTTCTCGGTCCGATCGGCGGGCGCGAAGCCGAGATCGCCGTTGAGACCGTGCCGCAGTTGGTCGCCATCGAGCAGCATCGTCGAGCAGCCACGGGCAAAGAGGCGGCGCTCGACGGCGCGCGCGATCGTCGATTTGCCCGAGCCCGAGATGCCCGTGAACCAGAGCACCGCGGCGCGGTGGCCGTTGCGGGCTTCGCGTTCAGGGCGTGGGACGTTCCAGTCGTCCCAGACGACGCCGGGGGAGACGCGCTGCGCGGCGTCGGGCGAGGCCGAGGGGGTTGCGCCCGAGGTGCCCGCCGCGGCTGCCGGGGCAGCACCGGTCGCCGGGCTGCCCGCCGCATGCCGCGGCGCCGCCTTGACTTCGCCCCGGATCATGCCCGCCGCCACCGTCACGTTGGTATGCGGATGCACGAGCACGAAACTGCCCGTCCCGTGATTCCGGGCGTAGGCGTCCCAGAAGAGCGGCTGCGAGGTCGTGATGTCGACGCGTCCGATCTCGTTGAGGCCGAGCGTGGGCGAGTCCTCGCGGTGCAGCGTATCGACGTCTATCCGGTAGATCACCTCGTTGACGAACGCCTGCGCCTGCCTCGTCGTGTGCAGGATGATGTAGCGCATCGACGGGTCGAGGGGCTCGGCGCTCATCCAGCAGAGCATGGCGTCGAACCGGTTCGTGACGGTCGGAAGGTTCCGCGACCGCACGATCATGTCTCCGCGCGAGATGTCGATCTCGTCCTCGATCGTGACGACGACCGATTCGCCCTCGACTGCCTCGTCATAGGCCCCGTCGGCGGTCACGATCTCCTTGACGCGGCTCGTGCGGCCGGAGGGCAGGGCGATGATCTCTTCGCCGACCGTGACCGTTCCGCTCGTGACCCGACCCGCGAACCCGCGGAAGTCCTGGTGCGGGCGTACCACGGTCTGCACCGGGAAGCGGAAATCGACCATGTTCCGGGAGGCGCCGACGTTGACCGTCTCCAGGTGGTGCAGCAGCGTTCCGCCGTCGTACCACGGCATGTGCGTGGACTTGTCGACCACGTTGTCCCCGAGCAGCGCGCTCATCGGGATGAAAGTCAGGTCCCCTACCTCGAGCTTCTCGGCGAACTCGGTGTACTCTGCGACGATCGCGTCGAAGGTGTCCTCGCTCCAGCCGACGAGGTCCATCTTGTTGACGGCGATGACGATGTGCGGAATGCGCAGCAACGAGGCGATGAAGCCGTGCCGCTTCGACTGGGTCTGCACGCCCTTGCGCGCGTCGATGAGCACGATCGCCAGTTCGGCCGTCGACGCGCCCGTCACCATGTTGCGCGTGTACTGCACGTGCCCGGGCGTGTCGGCGATGATGAACTTGCGTTTCGGCGTCGCGAAATAGCGGTAGGCGACGTCGATCGTGATGTTCTGCTCGCGTTCGGCCCGCAGGCCGTCGGTGAGCAGCGCGAGGTTCACGTAGCCCTCGCCGCGCTGCTTCGACGTGCGCTCGATCGCCTCGAGCTGGTCCTCGAAAATGGATTTCGTGTCGTAGAGGAGGCGTCCGATCAGGGTCGACTTGCCGTCGTCCACGCTGCCCGCGGTCGAGAACCGCAGCAGATCCATCTCGAGATACGGGTTCGCCGTGCGTGCCGCGGTCATCTAGAAATACCCCTGCTTCTTCCGGTCCTCCATGGCGGCGTCGCTGCGCCGGTCGTCGGCGCGTCCGCCCCGTTCGGTCACGCGGGCACCCGCCACCTCGCGGATGATGTCCTCGACACTGGTCGCCGTCGATTCCCAGAGCCCCGTGCACGTGATGTCGCCGATCGTCCGGCAGCGCACCCGGCGCGTTTCGGACCGCTCCCCGGGCAGCACCACGTTGCAGTCGGCCACCGCCAGCACCACCCCGTCGCGCACGACGACCTCGCGTTCGTGCGTGAAATACAGGCTGGGGAGTGGGATCTGCTCCTCGGCGATGTACTGCCAGACGTCCATCTCGGTCCAGTTCGAGAGCGGAAACACCCGGAAATGCTCGCCGGGGTTCTTCCGCCCGTTGAACAGGTTCCAGAGTTCGGGACGCTGGTTCTTGGGGTCCCACTGCCCGAAAACGTCGCGGTGGCTGAAAAAGCGTTCCTTGGCGCGGGCCTTTTCCTCGTCGCGCCGCCCGCCGCCGAACGCCGCGTCGGCCTTCAGTTCGCGCAGCGCGTCGAGCAGCGTCGTGGTCTGGAGCGAGTTGCGGCTCGGGTTCGGCCCCGGCTCCTCCTGCACGCGCCCGGCGTCGATGCTCGCCTGCACGGTGCGGACGAGCAGCTCGGCCCCATGCTTCTTCGCCAACCAGTCCCGGTAGTCGAGCGTCTCCCGGAAATTGTGCCCCGTGTCGATGTGCAGCAGCGGGAACGGGAAGGGGGCCGGGTGGAACGCCTTGTAGGCCAGGTGCACCATCACGATCGAGTCCTTTCCGCCCGAGAAGAGCAGGACGGGGCGCTCGAACTGCGCCGCCACCTCGCGCATGATGTAGATCGCCTCGCTCTCGAGCTGGCGCAGGTGGGTGCGGCGGTGGGAGTGGCGCTGCAGGGGGAGCGCAGCGGGTGCGGAATCGGGCATTCGCCTCGGGGTTTGGGCACTGGGGCTCATCGCGGCAAAATAGGCCGATTCCAGGGCTCCTCGGTGGGTCGGTGCGGGTGGAGTTCGTGAAGGTTCGGGGTGTCAGGGCCCGCGGCCCCGGGGCATCGCCGGCCGAACGACCCCGAAAAAAGTTTTTGCGGCGTCCCCTCCGCGAATTCCCCGAACCTGCCCGTACCCTGATACTGAAGCGCAGCCCGCTGCCGGAATGCCCCCGACGGGCGCTCCGGTCCGACTCGCCACAACGATTGCCACTGTCCCTCGATGAGCCCCCAGTCCTCACGGTACCAGCGAATGGAAGAGCGGGACCCCGCATCGGGGATCGACCGGACGAACACGGGAACCGCGCGTAGGCAGGACGGGGAAATGCGGCGCCCGAGCGGCGACGGGCACGGAAAGCCGGCAGACCTCGCCGGCATCCCGCGCGCGGCCGATCTGCCCTTCGTCACGCCGAACCTCGTCGGCTATTCCGGCGACGGGTACGGATCGGGTCGCCCGTCCGGCGACGGCCACGGACGGCTCCCGGTGAGCGAGATGGCCCCGGTCGCGACCCGAGCCGCGCTACCTCCGTGGATGCTGCAGCCGTCGGGCGACGGGGAATCCCCGCTTCCCCTCACGGCCCTGGCGTCGGCCGAAGAACTGCGACTGGTCGGATACCCTCTGCCCGCGGGGGCGACGCTGAAGCCCGCCGCGCGCACGCCGAAGAACGAGCTGTGGAAGCTGCTGACCCTGGTGACGCTCTTCGTCATCTGGATCTCGGCGGCGAGCACGCTGCTCTTCCTCTACATGGACCGGTACCTGTTCCCGGGCTGATTCCGTCGGACGGTCCCGCGGGCGTCGTTCTCCGGCGAACCGACCGTCGGCTGCTTCGTTGGTATGGGAGCTTCAAGCCCCGTGTCGTCCGTTCGTGCGCCTCGCCATAGTTTCTGACATCCACGCCAACCTGCAGGCGTTCGAGGCGGTTCTCGCGGATATCGATCGGAAGGGCGCCGACGCCATCGTCTGCTGCGGCGACGTGGTCGGGTACGGGGGAGACCCGGAAGCCTGCGTGGACCTGGTGCGCGAGCGGTGTGCCGCCGTGGTGCTGGGCAACCACGACCTCGCCGTGGCGAACGGGACGGGCCTGCGCATGCTTCCGCCCGAGGGCCGGGAGGCGGCGCGTCTCCATCGCCACATCCTGAACGACGAGCGCAAGCACTGGCTCGCAGGCCTGCCGGACCGCCTGGAAATCTTCGGCGTGACGCTCGTGCACGCCGCACCCGAAGAGCCCAGGAGCTGGATGCGGCTCGAGGCCGCCCGGGACGCCGCCCGGCAGTTCGATCATTTCGCGACCGACCTGTGTTTCTTCGGGCACACGCACATCCCGGGCGTGATGGCCGACCAGCTCGGGGTCTTCTCGATCCGTCCCGGGCGCCGATACCTCGTGAACGTGGGGTCGGTCGGGCAGCCGCGGGACGGGGATCCCAGGGCCTGCGTGGGGTATTTCGAGACGGAGACGTTCGCCTACGAGATGAGCCGGGTGGCGTACAGCACGGCGGGGGCGGCGGGGGCGATACGGGCGGCGGGGTTGTCGGAGGGGCTGGGGGCACGGTTGCATACGGGGCGGTGACGTTCGTCAGACGTCGCTTCCCGGCGGCAGGGCAATAGTGAGGGCGTACGGATCGTTTGCAGCGTATATTCTCAGACTATACGCTACCCTCCTTACGGTCCCGTGATCGCTGCCCTTCGAACTGCATCGCGTATCCTCGCGGTATTGACGTTTCTCGCCCTCGCGTCTGTCGGGTCGGCGTCTGCCCAGATCGACCTGAACACGGACACTACTCCCGGGGTGATCCGCGCGTACCGGGCAGAAGATGCCGTCATGCGGATTCGGGTGTGGGGAGCGTTCCAGTCCGGCTTCTGGGATGTTCCGGTCGGTACCAAGTTCATCGACCTGCTGACATGGGCGGGCGGACCGCCACTCGGCGAGGCGCAGGCAGCGCAGGGGGGGTTCCGCGGGAACGGCGTGGACACGCGAACGCTCATTCGGTACCGCGTCGAGCGGTGGGTGGACGATCGGACGACGCAGACCGTCTTCGATGTCACACTCAAGGACCTGTCCGTGATCCCCGACCCTACGTTCGTATTGCAGGACAAGGATTTCCTGATCGTGGAGACGAGGCAGAAGGTCCGGCTCACCTGGCGGTCCTGGACCAATTACTTCCTGCTCCCGGTCACGACGGTCCTGACCACGATTCTCCTGGTCGATCGGATCCGCAGTCTCTGACCGGATTTCCGACCGCCAAGTCACCCGATTCGCGCACGGCGACTCAATTCCCGCACGCATGAAGAACCGCACGAGATCCGACGAAGTGCTGCCCGAGGGCTTTGGATTGGACGCCGAAGGTCCGGGCGGAGGCCTGGATATCCGTAAGTACGTCACGGCGCTTCGGAAGTCGAAGTGGACGGTCGCCGTCATTACGCTCGTTGCGCTGGCCTATTCCACCAAGGGGGTTCTGGAAGCGGTTCCGCAGTACCGGTCTTCGACCCTGCTGATGACGCAGAACAGCGCGGCACAGGTGGCCATGCCGGGTCTGACGCAGTTCAGCGGGGTGAACCGTGGACTCACCAACGAGATCGCCATCCTGAATTCGCGCTCGATGGCGCTTCGTGCCGCAGACGCGCTCATCGCGCTCAACAGCGTTCCGGGCACCGCTGATCGCCTTCCGATCCTGGGCGGAAGCGCATCGGGCGAAAGCTACCGAGAAAGCGTGGCTGAACGCCTGCGCCGAGCGATCTCGGTCCGGCAGGCATCGCCGGACGTAGACATGATCACGGTCACGGCAACCTCGTCCGATCCGACCGAAGCAGCCCTGCTTTCAGACGTCTTTGCCGAAGTCTATCGCGAATACACCCTCTCGCGCAGCCGCCAGACGGTAACCGCCACCCGGCAGTTCCTCGAAAGCCAGGCGCAACGATACGACAGCCTGGTGACCGACGCCGAAACGTCGATTCTGGCGTTCACGTCGGACGCAGGCATCGTGGATCCCCAGTTCGAAGCGCAACAGCTGACGGAACAGCTCACCGGACTCGGTACGGAGATCTACCGGACGGAGTTCGAGATCCGGGCAGCGATGACCGAAGTGCTCGAACTCGAGGCCGAGATCCAGAAGATCGCGCCCAAGATGGCCGAACAGCTCGAGTCGAATGACGACGCGGTCATCGAAATCCTCAAGCAGCAGATCACGCAGCTCCAGTTCAACATGGAGCTGAAGTACAGCAAGAACCCGGCGCTGCGGGGTAACGAAGAACGTGATGAGGAGCTCTCCACCTGGATGCGCCAGTTGCGGGACTTCCAGACCCAGCTCCGGGCACGGACCACCGCGTACACGCAGAGAATGTTCGACTCCGGTGCGTCCGGGGTGGAAGGGAACGCCGGACTCCAGATCATCACGAACCTCCAGAACCAGCTCGTCGAAAAGCGGATCTCGGTGCTCGTCGCCCGTTCGCGGCTCGACGCCCTCGAAGAGAGTCGCTCGGACGTCAGGGCGCGCCTGCAGCAGATCCCCGGCCGGGCGATCAATCTCGACCGGTTCAGCCGAGAAAAGCTGAGCCGCGAACAGATGGCTTCCAGCCTGTTCGAGAACCTCCAGCAGGCCCGCATGGCCGAGGAGTCTGAGCTGGGTTACGTGGAGATCATCGATTCGGCCGTCATTCCCAAGAGCCCCATCGATCCGGGCACCAGCCAGAGCCTGCTTGCGGCGTTGCTCGTGGGCCTCGTCAGCGGCATCGGCTTCGTCTTCGTCCGCACCGGACTGCGGACGACCATCACGAACCCCGACGAGATCAAGGATCGCGGCTTCACGCTTCTCGGTGTGCTTCCCGATCTCACCGGGGAGATCCAGGAGGATTTCGGCGGCCAGGACCATCAGTCGATCGACGGCCAGACGTACCGATCCACGCTCATCACGCTGCTGAACCCTCTCGCGTCGGCGGCCGAGCAGTTCCGATACGTGAGGACCTCCATCCAGTACTCACGGCCCGATGCCAATCTCAAGGCGATCGTGGTGAGCAGCCCGGAGCCCGGGGACGGCAAATCGCTCATCTCGTCGAACCTGGCGGTGGCCGTTGCGCAGACCGGTCGGCGAGTGATCCTGATCGACGGCGACCTGCGCAAGCCCACGGTGCACAAGATGTTCGGACTGTCGAAGGAGAACGGTCTGACGGACCTCCTCTTCGGCACGCAGCCGATCGACCTGTCGCGCTACGCGCAGCATGTCGAGAATCTTTTCGTCATTCCGGCCGGCATGCAGGTTCCGAATCCGTCGGAGGTTCTCGAATCGGAAGCCATGCGGCGCCGACTGGATGAAGCGAGGGAGTTGGCCGATGTGGTCATCATCGACTCGCCCCCGGTCCTCGCCGTTGCCGATACGCTCGTACTGAGCCGGATGGCCGACCTGACCATCCTCAGCGTGAGCGCCGGCAAGACGCACTGGCGCAACCTGGAGCAGACCGTTCAGACCCTGCAGTTCATGGTGGACGTGGACCTCGGTGGAATTGTGCTCAACCGGTACATCCCGGAACGGCCGGACGGCCGCGGTTACGGCTATGGCTACGGCTATGGCTATGGCTACGGCTACGGGTATGGAAAGGGCTACGGCAAGGACGAGGCCTGATCCTGATCCTGATCCTGTCCTGATCCCCCGCATAAATATTCAGCGCTCGTCCGGACTGGGCTGATGCAGCAATCGGCAGAGGAACGCCTGACAAGCGCCGGGCCCAAGCGCTGGCTGGTCACCGGAGCCGCCGGATTCATCGGGTACCACACGTGCGAACGCCTTCTTGACGCAGGGCAGTCCGTGGTGGGTCTCGACAACGTGAACGCCTACTACGATCCTGCGCTCAAGGAAGCCCGCCTGGCCCGGCTGAAGGGCAGACCGGGATTCGAACTGCTCAGGGTCGGCCTCGAGGACCGCTCGGCCATGGAGTCGGCCTTTGCCGCCGGGCGTTTTGACGTGGTCGTGAATCTCGCGGCGCAGGCCGGCGTGCGCTATTCGATAGAGCAGCCCTCCGCGTACGTGGACGCGAACCTGGTCGGTTTCGCGAACGTGCTGGAAGGGTGCCGACGTTCCGGTGTCGGCCACTTGGTGTACGCGTCATCGTCCTCGGTATACGGCGCGAACGGAGTGATGCCGTTCTCCACCGACCAGAACGTGGATCACCCTGTTTCCTTATACGCGGCGACGAAGAAGGCCAACGAGCTGATGGCGCATACGTACAGCCACCTGTTCGACCTTCCGACCACCGGGCTTCGGTTCTTTACCGTGTACGGGCCGTGGGGAAGGCCGGACATGGCCTTGTTCCTCTTTACGCGGGCCATACTCGAGGGGCGCGCGATCGACGTGTACAATTACGGGCGGATGCGGCGCGATTTCACCTACATCGACGATATCGTCGAGGGTCTGCTTCGGGTGGCCTGCAACGTACCGGGGAGGGACCCGGCGTGGTCCTCTGCCGCGCCGGTTCCCGGCACCAGTGGAGTGGCTCCGTACCGGGTCTACAACATCGGGAACAACGAGCCGGTCGAACTCCTGGATTTCATCGCGGCCATCGAATCGGCGATCGGGCGACGGGCCGAGAAGAACTTCCTGCCCATGCAGGCGGGGGACGTTCCGGAGACCTATGCCGACGTCTCGGATCTCCTGAGGGATGTGGGTTTTCGCCCATCGACATCGGTTGCCGTCGGCATCGGGCGGTTCGTCGAGTGGTATCGAGCCTATTACCGTGTCTGACCGGCGCGGGTACGGCACCACTTTGCCCGAGAATCGGGCTGAGCACGTCGGGTAGCGGGTTGAAGCCGGGCGGTTCCGCCGGTATCTTCACAAGTCTGTAGGTGGGGCCGCGTACCCTCTTTCGCGGTCCGTTCCGAAGCCTCGGGGGTGGACACGGACATGTGATCGCCTGGGACCGAGGAGGCGGAGCTTTGCACCGGAGTCACGTAGCGCGCCGACGCACCCTGCCAAAGCGCCCGATCCATCGTACGATACCGTTCATGACCCCATTTCCCGGGGCACTTGAATACCTGAAGGTCTTCCGCCGACGGATCGGTCGACGGATGTATGTCATCTTCATCCTCGCCGCAATCGGAGCGGTCACCGAGGGCATCGGCATCTCGCTGCTATTGCCGCTGTTGGGAACCATGGATCTCCACGGAGGCGTGGACGAAGGGACGCCCGCGGCCCTCCGCTGGCTAACGGACACCCTGGGGATCTCCAATTCGCTGAACGGAATTCTCCTGCTCATCGGCATCGCGTTTTCGGTCAAGGGGTTGGTCCAATTCGGGGAAGCGGCGTTCGCCGGCCATCTGCAGGCCCAGATGATCCACCGCCTGAAGACCCGGATCTTCGAGGCCTACGGGCGAATGCAGTACTCCTATTACACGACGCGAAACACCGGCTATTTCATCAACGTCATCAACGGGCAGGTCGCCAACTTCTTTGCATCCTTTACGGCGTTCCGCGGCTTCCTTACCGGGGTTATCCAGGCGGTGAGCTATCTCGGGGTCGCGATCTGGCTGGCCTGGCAGTTCGGCCTGATGGCCCTGTTGGTCGGAGGACTGGTCCTGCTGGTGTTCCGGGGGTTGAATTCCCGCGTTCGCGACATCTCGAGGCTGTCGGCCGCGGAATCGGGTACGCTGCACAAGCAACTGCTGCAGGTACTCCAGGGATTCAAGTACCTGACGGCAACCAATCAGTTGGGGCGCCTGAAGGGCGGAGTTCTCGATTCGATCGAGCGGATAACCCAATACCGCCGTCGCATGTCGCTCTGGGGGGCCATCACGACGTCCGTCTCGGAGCCGCTCTCGGTCTTTTTCATCATCGGCATCATCATCATCCAGGTCGAACTGCTCGGGCAGCCCATCGCGCCCATACTCGTCGCGATCCTGCTCTTCCACCGGGGTCTCCAGGCGATGATCGGGGTCCAGGGACGGTGGCAGACCACCATGAACTCGATCGGATCGGTCGAGATGGTGGAGGACGAGATCGCGAACCTCGAGAAGCACAGGGAGCCGAACGGCACGCGCAAAATCGGTCCGCTGTCACGGGCCATCACCCTCCGGAACGTTTCCTTCTGCTACAGTCCCGATGCGGGTGACGTGCTGCGCGGCGTTTCCCTGGAGATCCCCGTCCGGCATACGGTCGCGTTCGTAGGCGAGTCCGGAGCGGGAAAGTCCACGCTCCTTGACCTGCTCACCCTGATGTTACGCCCTACGTCCGGCGAGCTGTCCGTCGACGGTGTGCCGGGTACGGAGATCGAACTGCGATCCTGGCGTTCGCAGATCGGCTTCGTCTCACAGGAGACGGTCGTTTTCGATGACACCGTCGCCGCCAACATCGCGATGAGGGAGGTTGATTCGGATCGCGATCCTGACCTGTTCGAGCGGGTGCGCGCCGCGGCGCGAAAGGCGCACATCGCCCATTTCGTCGAGGATCTGCCTGAGGGGTACGACACTGTCGTGGGCGACCGCGGCGTCCGGCTCTCGGGCGGGCAGCGACAGCGCCTGTTCATCGCGCGGGAACTCTTCAAGGAGCCCAACCTGCTCATTCTCGACGAAGCGACCAGCGCACTGGATTCGGAATCGGAGCGCCATATCCAGGAGAGCATCGATTCGGTCAAGGGCTCGATGACGGTGGTCATCATCGCGCACCGACTCGCGACCATCAAGAATGCCGATCTGATCTATGTGATGGACTCGGGCCGCGTACTCGAGAGCGGTTCGTACGCCGAACTGACAGGCCGGTCGATGTCCCGTTTCCGGGAGATGGTCGAACTCCAGACGCTCTAGTTCCTGCCTCGGAATCGTCGACGGTGCGCCTACCCGATCCCGAACCCCGCGCTCGCGCTCTGGACAGGGCCCTGAGAAAGGCGTGGCAGCGTCTCCGTTACCGAGCACTGGCAGACCCGGACCGAACCGTGTGGATCGATCGGGCGGCGGTGCGTTCGGTCCTGCGCGACAAGCACCTCAGACGCCGGTACTTTCCCGGCGTGGTGCTGGGATCGTTCGGCGATGAGCAGCCTGTGCCGCTGGAGATCGCATCCCGCGAGCGGTTCAAGCCCAGGGCGCTACGGGATCACTTTCTTGACGGCGTTCCCTGGCTCGAGACGGAGTTGTTCCGTCGCGTGTACGCAGAGCGATTGGCGAGAGGGGAGTCCATCCGCGGCTGCCGGACGCTGGACGCGCTGGCCGATGACTACGCAACGCGGATCGACGGGCTGTTCGAGTCGATGAAACGTGACGGCTTGATGGATCCCGCAACGGGGGATGGGTCGATACGCCCGGTTTTCGTGCACATCGGGTCGGGCGGCGAGATCATCCACGGCGCCGACGGCAACCATCGGCTCTACCTTGCCGAGATACTCGGCATCGAGAGCATGCCGTTCCGGATATTCTCACGCCACCACGCATGGCAGGAGGTCAGGGAGTGCGCGAGGCTCGGCGGCGCAGCCCTCGCTGGGCGTGGCCTGGCACATCACCTTGGTCATCCCGATCTCCAGGATCTGATCGGCTCTCCCCCCGGTTCCTGACTCACCCTACCCGAGGGCGACCGCGGTTTGCTGCGCCCGACGACTTCGAAATCCGTATTCCGTTGGATCAACCCATGTCCTCGTCCCTGCTCTCCCGAATGGTCCACGGCTTGAAGCGGGTTTTTGCCGGCCGAAACGGCACGAGGGACGATCCCGGGATGGCGACGGCCGAACCCAAGGGCTCCCTGGCGTACCGGCAGAACCGCGACGCCATCATCGCCGGGGCCGTACCCGAAAAGTACACCAGGATCCGCGCGGTCGTGCCCGGGCGGCGTGTCCTCGAAGTCGGGGCTGCCGAGGGAGTACTATCCCTGCTCCTTTCGCTCGACAAGGACGCTGTCATCGCACTCGAACGGCAGGAGCATCGCCATGAGGAGGCGAAGCGTCTCCAGGCCGCCTGGGCCGAACGCGAGCCAAGGGTTTCCCGATGTGAGATGACGTTGGGTGACCTCCGTACGCGGCCGGACCTGCTCGACCGGGTGGATACGCTCGTGGCCGTGCGCATGATCTACTACCTGGAGGAGGAGATCGAACCCGTATTCCGAATGATCTCGGAGAAGGTCGAGAATGTGGTGTTGTGCGGAAACTCGGATCGGGCGGCCTTCTGGGAGCGGCACCGTGGAGGCGGCCTTCCGAGAACGGGGTTCGGCCCCTATGACTATTATGCCACGGGCGAGGGGATGAAGACCCTTCTGGAGAAAGTGGGGTATCGGATCGAGACCTACATCCCGGAAGGCGATGCGATCGTCGTGGGCACCCACCGCACCGCCTCGCTTTCGTGACGCACGCACCCAAGGCGCACTCGGAAGCACGACCGTGAATCCGGACGAAGCGATGGCCATCGACGTGTCGGTCGTCATACCGGTGCGAAACGGCGATGCCACCATTGCCGAGCAGCTCGACGCGCTGTCCCGCCAGGATTTTCCGGGCTCGTGGGAGGTCGTGGTGGCCGATAACGGATCAACGGACCGCACGCGAGCGGTCGTCGAGGGGTTCTTCGGCCGAGTGCCGGGGCTCCGGGTCGTCGAGGCCAACGACGGCGCCGGTATCAACATCGCGCGGAACGCCGGCGTGCGGGCGGCTCGCGGGCGGTTCGTCCTGCTCTGCGACGCGGACGACGTGGTGGCGCCGGGATGGGTGGCGGCGTTGGCCAGGGCACTCGAGACGGATGAATTGGCCGGTGGCCCAGTCGACGAGCGGTCGCTCAATGCGCCGGGTGTCGCCGAATTCAACGAACGGAAGGAGCGCAACGGCAGCCCGGTCTGCGGTCGCTTCCTTCCCTACGCCACCGGGTGCAACCTGGGTTTCCGGCGGGAGGCCTGGGATCTGATCGGCGGGTTCGATGACGCGTGGCGTCGCGGGGCCACCGAAATCGAGTTCTGCTGGCGAGCCCAGCTTGCCGGTCTACGACTGGGTTGGGCGCCGGACGCCGTGGTGCGATATCGCCACGCTCCTTCCATCAAGTCGGAATTTCGGCGTCGTTACGTTGCTGCTCGGGCGCTTCCCAGGCTCTTTTCGCAGTTCGCCCGGCACGGCATGCCCCGAAGAGCGCTCAAGCCCGCGGTGTTGGCCTGGTTCTGGATCGTCTACAGGTCGCCCTGGGCGGCTGTATCGTCTCGATGGAGGATGAAGTGGCTGCAGGTTGCAGCGTGGCGCGCGGGACTGCTGGCGGGCAGCGTCCGGTACCGGGTCCTCTATATCTGACCGGCCCCGGGGCGCGCGGGCCGCTGCTCGGTCCCGTCCGCATCTGTGGCCCATCCTGCCTTACCTCGTGAAATCGATCGTAGTTCAGCTTCTCAGGCGCACCGGTCTCTACGAAGTCCTGCACAAGGCGATCTATGCGCCGATCGCGGAACGGAGGAAAGCTCGCGAGGATGCGGCGGTAATCCGGTCGTGGGAGGACCGTGGCCGTCCGGTTCCGCCGCCTCACATCGTCAAGCAGGCCACCCTTCTCGAACTGGCCCTACGGCACGACTGTCGCGTCCTCGTGGAAACCGGCACCTACCGCGGCGACATGGTGGATGCCATGAAGCGGCGTTTTGACGCCATCTACTCGATCGAGCTCGGGGAGAAGCTACACAGGGACGCCGTCCGGAAGTTCAGGGATTACGCGCACATCCACCTGATCCACGGGGACAGCGGTACGGAACTGGGTCGCCTGATGCAACGCCTGGACCGACGGGCCCTGTTCTGGCTCGACGGCCACTATTCCGGAGGCGTGACGGCCAAGGGGGAAAAGCACACCCCGATCTTCGACGAACTCGATCATGTCCTCCGGGCCCCTGACCTCGGTCACGTCATCGTTATCGATGACGCGCGAAAGTTCGGCAAGCATCCGGAGTACCCGACGTTGGAGGAGCTGGCGGAGTTCGTGGCGAGGTTACGGCCGGGGGCGAACCTGCGGGTCGACGCGGACGGCATCCAGATCACGTGGCCTCCGGCCGGGGCATAGCAGGCAGATCCCGATCGACGTGGTACGGTTCACCGTGCATATCTCCAAGGGCGGGTTCACCGACTACCTGTACCAGTTCAGCACGTTCTACAAACTCGGGCGGTCCCTGGGATATGGGTATCTGCACAGCCCGCTCCGAAGTGTCCGCAGTTCGCACCGGGTATTCGAATTCCTCGGATTCGAGGCGCTGTTTCCGCGACCTACGGGAATCGCCGCGCTCCGCGAATCCGGATTGCGCATGGTCGCGAACGTCGTGGATGTCCCGCTGAACGACTCCATTCTCGCCGGGGCCGGCGTCAGCGGATTCCAGGCCCTCCAGGACTACGTCCGTACGCAGGTCGACGCCAGGCGCGGGACCGTTCGCCCGACGATCGTGCGATTCCGGTGGAAGAGCGAGGCGAAGGGGCGGTGGTTCTTCCGGTGGGTCCAGGATGCCATGGACCGATTTCCTGACGGCCTGGATTTGCGGGAGGCGTACTTCCGGCTCGGCGGTGGCCGGGAGATGAAGCCGTCCTTTCCTCCGGGTCGAGCCGGCGTGGTCGTACACGTTCGCCAGGGAGACACCGCCCTGGTTCGAACCCCCTGGGGGACGTCGATTCCCCAGCGGGGACCCAATGCCTTCCGACAGGTCGTCGACCCCGCGAACCTGGAGGCGGCGCATACGATCGAGGTCGGCGATTACGCGCGGTTCGTGAGCGCGTTTGTCCGCGCCTGGGGCAGCGATGTCCCGGCCGTCCGGGTGTTTTCCGACGGTTTCGCGCTCGGCATACGGAAGGTCCTTTCGCGGGCCGGCGAAATCCCGCTCACGGCGTCACAATGCGATTCCCTCCGCGATTTGATTCCGCAGGTGGATGAGCGGGAGTTCGCCGTGTTCGATAGCGTGCCCGGCGTTACGTGCCACGTGGGGGAAACCGACGAGAACCTCTTCCGCCTGGTCCATGCGACCCTGACCGCTGACGTAGTCATCGTCGGCGATCAGCAGAAGATGCTTCCAAAGCTTTTGGCGAACTACGCCGATCGTTCCCGTCCGGCAATCGTGGTCGTGCTGTACAAGGCAGAGCGGCCGCCGGATTTCGCGAAACTGGGGCTTTCGAGGAACAAGGCCAGTATTCATCCGGTGAAGATTGGCGAGCCGCACGCCATCGTTCGCGTAGCGGAAGACCTGAAGAGGGTCCTCAAAGATAGAAAATCCATACTGTGAGTCGATCGACGCGCCGGGGCCACACGGGTAACGATTGACAACAGTAGGCAAGTATGCCTGTCGGTTTGCAGTCCACGACCGATGTAGCGGACAGATCGCATGATAGAAAAGTCCGCCATAGTCGAAGAGCCAGTCAAGGTCGCAGTGAACTCGTCGGCGGGCGAACAGAAGACGTGAAACCAAAGTGTACACAGACAGAAAACCCGGCAAGTACGAGAGCCCGGCCGATGCAGCATCGTGGCTCGAGATTCCCCATAACGCAGTCAAGTACATTCTATTTCAGCGAACGGCCTACCTGAGACATCCAAGATACCGCCTGTTAAATGCGCTGCTGCGTATTGTGCCCGGCTTAACTTTCGAGCGAATCGTAAGGCTGGAAAGTGTAGTGTATTCTCGTGCGGTGCGCAACGCATACGCTCGAGACCTCAGTGTCGAGTTCGAACGACTCAAGCCATTCTTGCCGCCAAGTGTGAACTCGGTGCTGGATATCGGGGCGGGCATGGGTGGCATAGACGTGTTTCTGTCAAGGCACTTCAAGCATGGCGTACAGCTCTACCTACTCGACAAGACGCAGGTGGCGGAGGCGATTTATTACCAGTTCAAGACGCGGGGTGCATTCTACAACTCCCTTGCCATCGCCCGGCAAATCTTGTTGAGAAATGGAATTCCCGATCAGAATATTCACCTCCGGAATGCAAGTGACGACTTCACGATAGAGGACGTACCGAAGTGCGATCTGGTGATGTCCCTTCTTTCATGGGGCTTTCACTATCCGGTGTCGAGCTACCTTGACGCGGTTACAGACTGTATGAAGCCCGGAGGGGCTCTCATCCTCGACGTAAGAAGGGGAACCAGCGGCCTGCATGAATTGACGCAGCGATTTGGTCAAGGGGAGGTCATAGCCGAATCAAAGAAGTTCGCGCGGATGAAATTCATCCAGCCTCCCGGCTAAGTATTGCGCAAGCATCCCAGCGCCAGTAATTGGCAGGCAAAATGCGTCTTGCCTTTGTCAGGCTCGTCGTACCCGTGCGGATCGATAAGGCGTCACGCTAATATGAGGAGCGACTCCAGATGCTGATATTGGTAATGGGGATGCACAAATCTGGGACCACTCTCATATCGGAAATCCTGCACAGGTCAGGAGTTCCGATGGGCGAGGGTCGTGAAGTTGACCCGAATATCGGTTACGATCGAGGATCCAGATATGAGAGAGGAGACTTCTGGAGGGCAAATGACGACATCCTGGGTGCACACGGTCTTGAATCAATATATACGCCTTTTCGTCCTCCTGAAAAGAAGCTGCCGCCCAAGAGTATGGAGCGGCTTGCCGATCTGATTCGGAACAGGGAAGATGGACACTCTCTGTGGGGGGTGAAGGATCCGCGCTTCTGTTTGACTTATCCGCTGTGGCGTCCCATTCTGCCTGAACATAAGATTGTGGGGGTCTATCGATCTCTCTACTCACTGGCCTCGCGATATCGTGTCAATGGAAAGCCGTTGCGGGCATATAGACTCGTTTCCGCCTGGCACGAACACAATATTGGATTGGTGAATGCCGTTGAAGGCAGCAAGGCGCCTGCAATCATCGTTCGCTATGAGTCCATGATGGAAAACGACGTGGAACTTAGGCGCCTGTCGGAATTCCTTGGGATGCCTCTCGTTGACTGCCGCCGGCAGGAAATGAGGCGCTCGACCGAAATGAGGGGGCTGACGATCAGGGTCGCCGAGTTTGCCTACAAAATGAGAACGGGCCGCACAACTGGTGCAACCATAGACAGCTTGGAACGGAACCGGGCCATTTGATCGCCGGACCTGTCGGGATTTGTGCTGGCCGGGTTGAACGATGAAGAATTCGTTGCGGGTTCTCTTGTTTGCCAAGAACCTTAACGGGGGTGGCGCCGAGCGTATCGTTGCCGATCACCTTGCTGGCTTCGTAAGTGCTGGGTTTGATACCAGATTGTACCTGTCACGGCAGACCGGCGAGCTCCTTTCTCAAGTTCCGGCCGAGCTTCTATTGTCGCCGTCGGATTACGGTTGGGTGTTGGGGCGCGAGACGTCTTGGTTGCGGCGCATCCGGTCGGACAGGGTCGCCATGAGGCAGGCGAGATCGTTGTTGAAACGAGGGGGTTTCGCCGAGAACGGTGTGGCAGAGGACCTGGTCGCGTCGTCACTTCGATCGCCCAAGCTTCTGGGCTTGGAAGCGGCGATTCGAACCTACCGGCCGGATATTGTTGTCAGTCACCTTGTCGAAACGGCGAGCTGGTATGTGTTTCTGGCCAAAGAACGTGGCGTGCTCGAGGAGTGTGGTTCTCGATGGATCGCGGTGGAGCATAACAATACTCTAGCAAGACTAAGAGCGTACTATGACGGTGCTGTTGCGCTGTGGTGGCGCGAAGCAACGGCCCATATTTATGACGCGGCCGATGCTGTGGTCGCAGTATCTGACGGTGTGCGAAGAGGTCTCGTCACTGACTTCAATGTCCGTACGGACAAGGTGCGCACAATTCACAATCATGTGTCATTGCACTTGATCGAGGGCGCCCGGCCAGTCATTCGGGCGAGACCGTATGCTTTGGCTGTTGGCAGGCTACATGATCAGAAGAACTTCGTGGACGCAATTCGGGCATTCGCGACTGCCAGTGAGGTTTGTGACATGGATCTTGTTGTATTGGGGGATGGCGAAGAGCGGGCCAGGCTCGAAAGCCTGGTGACGGAGTTGGGCTTGCGATCACGTGTCGAGTTCCTTGGATTCTGTGATAACGTGTGGGGATATATGAAGGGTGCAACCTGTCTTGTGGCGACGTCGCGATATGAGGGCTTCGGAATAGCGATTGCGGAATCTCTTGCGGCCGGGTGTCCTGCGATCAGCTATGACATAGACTATGGGCCGTCCGAACTGATTGCGGACGGTGTCAATGGGCGGCTGGTCCAGGCCGGGGATGTTGGCCTAGTTGCTCAGGCCATGATTGATTTGTGGCGCGATTGTTCACTGAGAGACCGCATGAGTCGTGCAGCGGTCGAGAGCATGCGGAGATTTGGCTTCGACGTGGCTGTTGACAAGTACGCAGCCCTGATACGTGAACTCGGCCGGCGGTCGGATGAGACTGCTGTTCTTCAGGGTGGGGCGTGTTGAGATGGGGTTGATTGTGTCGGTTCTCAAGTCTGGATCTAGGTGAATACCTCCCCACTTGCGGGAGCTCCGGGAAAGCTGGAGACTGCTCCACTCCCTTGCGGTAACGGATCCCGCGTGTAGCGTGCACAGTGGAAGAGTATAGACGGGCGTGCGATCATGTTGTAGGGCCCGTTCCATGAGAGGGTATGCCCATGCATCGTGTCGACAGTTAGGCTCTGAGTGCTTGCAGTGCGAATCGGCTTCCTGACCACCGAATACGGTGAACTGGGCACGCAACGCGGCGGGCTCGGCTCCTACCTGGCGCGATCGGTGCCCCGCATGGCGTCGTTGGGTCACGAATGCCGTGTCTACCTGGCGATCGAAGGAGATGGCGCCGGGGTCGAGTCGGGACGCCTTATCGACGGCGTCCATGTCATTCCCGTGCCGATCGGGTCTGCATCACCGATCCGTGTGCGGGACCTGCCGGACCAGGTGTCCTGGCACCTGCGATCGGCCTGGCACCTCGCGGAACGCCTGGCCGATGATCATGACGGGGCGCCGTGCGACGTGATCCAGGTGCCGAATTACGGTGTCTCCGGCCTCTTTGTGGATATCCCGGTTCCGATCGTCATGCGTTTCAGCTCGCACGCGCCGACGTGGCATCGGGCAGCCGGAGCGCCCAGGGATCTGCGCACCGTGCTTGGCGAGGCGCTGCAACGCCGCGCGATCGCCCGGGCCGACGCGCTTTATGCCCCCAGCCGGTTCGTGGCGGACCTGGTCGCGCGGGACACGGGTCGTCCCGTCGAGGTGATCGCAACCCCCGGTGACGAGATCGGCAACGCGCCATCGGAGTTGGTCGGATCCGGCCGCCCGTACGTTCTTCACGCAGGTCAGCTCGGAAGGGCCAAGGGCACGGACCTGGTGGTCGAGGCCGCCCGGCACTTCCTGTCACGGCGGCCGGACCTGGACGTGCACGCGTGCGGGCGCAATGCGGGGCACGCGGGACTACTCGAGTCGCTGCGCGCCTCCTTCCCGGATCGGGTGCAGCTGCACGGACCGGTTCCGCGCGAGCAAGTCCGTGCCCTGATGGCCGGCGCGGTGGCCGTCCTGTGCCCCTCCCGCGCCGACAATCTGCCGAACGTCGCGATCGAGGCCATGGCCCTCGGAACCCCCGTCATCGGAACGAGAGGCGCCAGCCTGGACGAGTTGGTGGAAGATGGTGTCTCGGGCTTCCTGGTCCCGATCGACGATGCCCGGGGACTGGCGGATGCGGTGGAGCGCATTTCGGCCCTGTCTTCCGAAGACCTCCGCCGGATGGGCGCAGCCGCGACGGTGCGTATGGCCGGGCTTCTGGATGCCGAGCGGACCGTGCGGGCCGCCGTGCGGTTTCTCGAGTCCGCCGCCGACGGGGCCGTACCGCGGCCCTTCGGTCGGCACGCAGTGGCCCGTTCGGTACACCGGCAGATCGTGACCGCAGCGGTCGGGCTCAAGCTCGCGCGTGTTGTCCGACGGCTTCCGACCCTGATGGGCGGGAAGCCCGCCTCCGCTACGAACGGACCGACTGCTCCCGGTCGCCTCGAACGAACCACCGAATCCTGAGCCTGCAAGCATGGCGATCGAACGACTGATCCGTTCTTCCCTCGACAAGGTCGCGAAGCGTTTCGGCTACCGGCTGATGAAGGACTCGCCGCTCCTCTGGACGCTGCCGAGCATCAACCTTCGTACACCGTGGACGCGCCGCCTGTCTGCAGAGGCCCCGGTCCGTACCGTATTCGATGTGGGGGCCAACGACGGGAAGTCCGTCACGTGGTTACGCAAGGCGTTCGGTGACGCCACGATTTACTCGTTCGAACCGTTCGGGCCCAGTTTCGAGCGCCTCCGTGCGAACGTGGCCGGCGATGCCCGCGTCGTGCCTGTCAACCTTGCCCTGGGGGATCGGAAGGAGACCGGCACGTATCACGCGAATTCGAGCCCGGGCACGGGCTCGCTGCTGCCGAACGCCGCCCGGATCGCCGAATACTCGCCCGCCCACATGGTCGTCCCGGTCGGTACCATGGAAGTGGGCGTGGACAGGATCGACCATTTCTGTTCCGACCGAGCCATCGAGCGGATCGACGTGCTGAAGGTAGATGCGCAGGGCTACGAGCGGCATATCCTGGCGGGTGCAGGAGACATGCTGAACCCCGATACGATCCGTGGGATCATGCTCGAGGTGCTCTTCGTCGATCTGTACGACGGCCAGGCGTGGCCCGACGAGTTGATGGCCATGCTCAGGGAAAGGGGGTACCGCCTCTTCGGCTTCTCCGGTGTGAACTACAGCCTCGAGAACGGCTGGCACTGGGCTGACGCGTTCTTCGTGAAGGCCTGAGCCGCTTCCGGCGAAAGACGGCCCAGCTATCCAGACCCGCATGTCGATGAATCAGCCCACCCAGGGATACCTCCTCATGGCCGTCGGTCGCCGGCGGTTCCTCGACATGGCGGCCGACCTGGTGCTGTCCCTTCGACGGTTCGACGCGAGACCCGTAGCGCTGGCCACCGACGAGGCCCTAGGGATCCTGGCAGCGTCGGAATACCCGGGACTGTTTGACCGGCTGCTGATCGTTCCCGACTACGCCCGCCATCATCGGGCCCTGAAATTCTGCGCCGCAGACATCACGCCGTTCGACGAGACGGTCTATATCGACGTGGACTGCCTGGTGCTGCGTTCCCCCGAGGCCCTCTGGACCGGGGCCGGCGAAAGCCCCATCACGATGACCGGGGAACTGCTCACGCCCGATAGCCGGGACCGGTGGCACCAGGGGTTCCGCACCGCCGACATCATGCGTCGGTTGGGTCTCGAAGCCTACCTGAAGGTGAACGGAGGGGTAGTTCACTTCAGGAAAGCGGATGCCGGACCGCTGTTCGACGAGTGCCATGCCTGCTACCGCGACGTCGTCCTGGGTGTGCTCTGGGACGGACGGACGCCGGCCATCGGCCTGGGCGACGAGTTCGCGTTCGCGATCGTCGGCGGGAGACACCGATTCTCGACGTTTCCGTCTCCGAATCCGACGCTGTGGACGCGCGAAGTCGCTGATCTGGACCTCGATGCCAATACGAAACCGATTCTGCATTTCATCGCACCCGTCCCGCCGAGGGTCCTGGACAGGCTGATGGCCGAGGTCGAGGGTCGCAGACGGGCCGCCGGATTCCATCCCACGCTGAGTATCGAGGAGTGGCGCCGCGAGGCGGCGCCCCAATCGGCCTGGCGGCGCTTGAAGCGAAGAATCTATCGACTTGTGCGCAGTCGGCCGAGCGCTGACTGACCATGCGCAGGAACGTCGTCTGGTCGCCGGTTTCGGCCCGCCTGGGCAACTCGCTGCTCTCCTACATGATGGGGGTGCTGCTCGCGAGCCGCTCGGGAGCGCTCCACCACGTGCGGGGGAATGCGCTTCTTCCGTTGGGTATCAGGGGTGTCTCGGAGTGGCGGCACGCGATGCGGAGGCTCGAATGGTGGATGCAGCGGGCGACGATCCGCAGTCTAGGCAAGGGCAGGTACTCGGACGTCGCCGACGAAGTTGATGCCTTGAGAGGCGATCGGCCCGTGGTCCAGGTCTCCTGGCCGATGAAGATCGAGCTTGACCTCTACGCGCCCGTCCGGAGCCTCGTCCAGCGCGCAATTTCGACTCCGGCGAACGTCGTCGGATACGGAGAGGATCATCTCGTGGTGCATGTCCGGCTGGAGGACATTTCATCCGGGCGTCACGCCCAGTACAGCCCGCTTCCCGTAGGTTGGTATCGATACCTGGAGTCCACGACCGGCAAGCGGCTTGTTTTCATGGGCCAGCTCGACGACGGGGTCTATTCAAGCGCCTTGCGTCGGGCGTTTCCGTCGGCCGAATTCCGCCCGATGGGTCCGATCGGTGAGGATTTCGAGACCATACGCCACTCGCGGCACATAGCCGTATCCATCAGCACGTTCGCGCTGCTCGCCGCCTGGCTGTCGGATTCCGCGGCGACGATCCACCTGCCCATGTGGGGCATCTTCGACCCCGACGTGCGAAAGGACATCCATGTCCTTCCGCGGGGCGACGAGCGATTCGTCCCGTACCGGTTCCGGTTCGAGAAGACCGACGCGAACGCGCCGGGCAACCCGTTGCTCGATCCCGATGATCGGCTATTCGATGCGCCGCACCGCCCTGTGAATCCCGGATGAGCGAGAAGGTCAACTACCGTCCGGACATCGACGGGCTGCGCGCCCTCGCCGTCGTACCCGTGGTCCTGTTCCACCTCGGCGTAGCAGGATTTGCCGGTGGATTCCTCGGTGTGGATGTCTTCTTCGTCATCTCCGGGTACCTCATCGGCGGTCTGGTCCACAGGGAACTGCTCGCGGGCGATTTCTCGATAATCCGCTTTTACGAGCGGCGCGCCCGACGAATTCTCCCGGCCATCGTCGTGGTTACGGCGGCTACGCTGATCGCGGGCTGGATGCTACTGTATCCATGGGATTTCGTGATCATGGCGCGGTCATCGCTGGCGACGATGCTGGTGTCGTCGAATGTCTATTTCTGGAAGTTCTTCGACTACTTCGCGCCATCGGCCGAGCTGCAGCCTCTTCTCCACACGTGGTCGTTGAGCGTCGAGGAACAGTTCTACCTGGTGTTTCCGCTCACCATGGCGCTCGTGGTCCGGTGGAGACCCAAGATGGTCACTCCGTTTGTGGCGGCCGCCGCGGCCCTGTCGCTTGCGGCCGCGATGGTGGTTGCGGTCGACGACCCGAACAGCGTCTTCTATCTCATACCCTTCAGGGCATGGGAACTGGCATTGGGAGTCCTCGTGGCCGTCTCCGGCTTCGCGCCGTCGAGTCGCCGTCGCTCCGAGATCTACGCAACGATCGGCGCGGTGCTCGTGCTGGCGCCGATTCCGACCGCGTTCGTTCCGGGTGACGTACCCGGCCTGGTTCCCCTGCTTCCCTGTCTCGGGACGGCCATGCTTCTTGCAGCCGGAACGTCGCACGAGACCCGGGTATCCGGCATCCTTACGTGGCCGTTCATGCGGTTCATCGGGCTGATTTCGTATTCGCTCTACCTCTGGCACTGGCCGCTCATTGCGTTCGCCCGCGTCGTGGTGGGAAGCACCGAGTTGCCCGCCACGTGGCAGATTGCCATCGGCGCGCTTTCGTTCGCGCTGGCGGCCGCGAGTTGGCGCTGGGTCGAGCAGCCCTTCCGGAATCGGGGTTGGCTGAGTCGTCCCGCGGTGTTTTCCCTGTCGGTGGTCTCGATCGCAGGATTGAGCCTGCTGTCCGGTGCCGTGCTGCTGAACGACGGATTCAGGGGTCGATTTCCGCAATCGGAGTATGCAGGGGTCGGGATGACCGACGAGGATCTGGACGAGGAAGCGGCCTGGAAAGCGTGCTCAGACCGGACTCCATCCGAGGGTCTGTGTACCCACGGCACGGACCGCTCCAAACCCGGCGTGCTCCTGTGGGGGGACAGCCACGCGGGCACCGCATGGGCCGGTTTGAAGGCCGCCTCGGAGGTCGCCGGACGCCGGGCGATCCTGGCCATTCATCCCGCGTGTCTCCCTTCCCTGGGGCTGTACCAGGTCGACTCCGGCACGAGGAAGCGGTGTCTCGGCGTCGGTCCCGATCTCGTCTCTTTTCTCGAATCGGACAGCGCCGACGTCGAGACGGTGATCCTGCACGCGCGCTGGGCCATGTACTTCAGACATGGGACTGAGGACGCCGGCCTCGACCGCATGCCGATGGCGGCCCCGAAGCCCGACGGCGAATCGGACGGGTCGGTGGACGCCGTCGCTTCCGGGCTCGATTCCCTCGTTGCCCGGCTGAAAAGCATTCCGGTCGAGGTCATCCTTGTCGGGGATGTGCCTGAGATCGGCTTCAGCGCACGGCAGGCGGCGCTGAGGCGGTATCGTTTCGGCGATCCGCTACCGGAGGCTCCCATGCTCTCCGATGTCCGGCGCCAGGCAGCGATCGCCGACAGCGTACTGGGCGCGACGGCGCATCGCCGTAGCGCAACGTGGCTGGATCTCGCGCCGGGACTGTGTAAGCCGACCTGTCCCGTAGAGAATGACGGAGGCCTTCTGTACGGAAACCATCACCATCTGACCGCCCACGGTTCGCGGTCCTTGCTGACCCCGGTGTTTTCGCACCTTCTTTCCGATCGGTCGCTTGTCACACCTCCCTGATATGGGCATCGCCGCACGTGCCGATGGCGCCCAGGACCCCTTGGTCAGCGCGCTCATGGCCACATATCGCCGGCGCGACGTGCTGCCGCGGGCGATGCGCAGCGTGCTGGTCCAGTCCGTGACCGATCTGGAGTTGATCGTCGTGGATGACGAGCCGTCCGACGAGACCCGACGTCTCGTGGAGTCCTTTGGCGATGCACGGATCCGTTACGTGGCGCACGACCATAACCTCGGTCTGTCCGCGGCGAGGGCGACGGGTGTGGCCCATGCCCGCGGCCGGTTCGTGGCGTTTCTCGACGACGATGACGAGTGGGAGCCGAAGAAGCTCGAGGCGCAGCTCGATGCGATGCACCGCCACGGAGACGGGGTCATCGTGCATTCGTACGAGCGATGGGTTCGGCCCGACGGCAGGCAGCGAATCCGCTCCGTGCGGCTCGAAGGGGATGTGCACGCCGATCTGTTGGATACGGACCGCGTCCTGATGCAAACGCTGCTGGTCCCGAGGCGGGCGTTCGAGGAGGTCGGGTCGTTCGACCCCGAGCTTTCGAACTACATGGACATGGACATGGCGATCCGCCTTTCTTCCCGCTACCGGTTCGTGACCGTACCGGAGGCACTCTTTGTCGGTCATGTCTCGCCGGGCTCGCTCAGTCGCCATGAGGCCGGAAGGGTGCGGGCCCTGTCACGAATTCTCGACAAGTACCCCGAATACCGATCGGACCGGCGGCTTCGAAGTCGTTGGATGACACGCCTGGCTCGAAAACACGGTGTTCTGGGCGATCGATCGGCGTGGAGAGCGCATCTCGTGGAGGCCATCCGCCTCCACCCCCTGAACGCCCGTGCGTGGCTGCTTCTCGCCGTGGGAACCGTGGCGGGCGCCGGCACGCATCATGCCTTGTCGCGCCGATGGGGTCGAATCGTAGGATACCTGCGCCAAAGGAAGGCTACGGCATCCCGCCCATGACGAATCCGCCCCTCATCTTTCTCGCGCACGCCGGACTGGCGAACCGCCTTCGCGCGCTCGTGGGATACCGGACGCTGGCCGAACGGAGCGGGCGGCGCCTGGTCGTTCATTGGCCGAACGAACGTGCATGCCCCGCCGGGTTCCTGGACCTTTTCGAGCGCTCCGGGTGGGAGGACGTGGAATTCGCAACCCCCGACCAGCGAAAGAAACTCGAGCGCGAGTACCCCGGTGCCGTACATCGCGATGTGGATTGGTGGCGGACGATCTGGCGGAAGCACGGGCGCGAACTGACGGACATGCAGGAGTTCTCGGATCGCAGCCTGGAGCACCTCCGGAGCCTCGTTCCCGTGGCGGGAATCCGCGATCGCATCGAGGCATTCTTCGCGGAGAAGGATCTGCGCGTCGCCACCGGTTTCCACCTTCGCCTGACCGACAACATGGTGGACGGGAGCGTATGGTCCGAAGGCGCCGACCTGGACCGAATGGGCATTCCGCAACTCGTCGATCTGTCTGCCCGCATCGGAGAGAGTCTCGCGAAGGGTGAGCCGGTCTTTCTTTGCACCGACAATCCCGACGCGCGGTCGCTTCTGCTCGCGCGGCATCCGGGCGTCTGGGTGCGGCCCACACGCTTCGACCGAGGGGCATCCGGCACGTTCCGCATGGTCAAGGCGTCAAAACGGACCGGCCTCGGGGGGCTGCTCGCACGCGTCGCGCTCGCATGGAACGCCGGAAGCCGAAGCCTTCGTACGACCTCGATGGAGGACGCGGTAGCCGATCTCTGGCTGCTCTCCCGGTGTCGGACGCTCGTGAGAACCGGCGGAAGCTTCGGTGCGCTGGCCGCCGAGTTGGGCGGAATTCCGTGCGAGGTCATCCCATCGGCGCGCCACGAGGCGGCCGAGCGCTGGAGCGCCGGAACATGACGACTGCCACGGTGGAAGCCGCAAACCGACCCTCCCCGGAGGCCTCGGTAGTCATCCCGGCCTACAACGCGGGGGAGACACTGGCCGTCCAACTTGCGGCCCTTGCCCAGCAGACCGGCGCGCCGCCGTTCGAAGTCATCGTCGCCGACAACGGGTCGAGCGACCGGACCGTCGAGTTGGCCCGGTCCTTTGTCGACCGCCTCGACGTGCGCGTTCTTGACGCGTCGGAGCGGCGGGGTCCGGCCCACGCGCGCAACGCCGGCATCGCGGTGGCCAGGACAGCGAACATCCTCTTCTGCGACGCGGATGACAGGGTCGACCCGGGCTGGGTGGCAGCGCTGGTGGAATGCCTGCGCACCGAGGCGGTCGTTACCGGGCCCGTCCTGTACGTGGACTCGCTCGGAAGCGAGGACGAGATGCCCCGGGCACCGCGATCCGTGCCTACGGGACCGCGGATCTACCTCGACCAGGTGCCGTTCGCTCCGTCCTGCAACCTCGCGATGCGGGCGAGCGTGCTCGCGGAACTCGGCGGATTCGATCCGGGGCTGCGTACCGGCCAGGACGCCGATTTGACCATCCGCGCGCAGGTGGCAGGGCACCGGTTGGCCTGGGCACAGGACGCGGTCGTCTACCACGGCCGGCGCGGAACCCTGGCGCAGGCCGTGGTTCAGTTCTACAGGTACGGCTACCACAACGCGCTGATCTTCCGCAAGCTACGTGGCCGCGGACTGGAACAGCGGTCGGTGAAGGCCCAATTGCGCCCGTACGTCGCCCTCGTGGCGACCTCCTACCGACTCTTCACGCGGCGGCGGCGGGCCTGGATCCTCGCTGCCGCCCAGAAGGCCGGGCGTCTCTCGGGCTCGATCCGGTTCGGAGTCTGGTGTCCATGAAGCCCGCGCGAACGTCATGAACCCGAAGGAGGTGGTGCTGAACGGGCTCCAGGCGAGGTTGCGCCGCAGGGTGTTCGCAGGCCGCGGGACATCGGTCGCTGCGCTGCTGGACGAGGCACGTGCCTGCCTCGCAACGAACAAGCTGTCGGAAGTGGCGCTCCTTCACGTGAGGCCCGCGGCCGCAAAGGCGGTGTTCCGATGTTCCCATCCGGATTTCGGACCCTGCGTGGCCAAGGTCGTGTCGGCTTCCGGTTCGCGGCGGAAGGCCGCGGCGTTCACCGAGGCCGTCCGGTTTGCACAGGCGCTCGAGATCGGGCTTTTTCCGCGCATCCTCGCCGTCGGAAGCAATCACACCGTCGAGGAATACGTCGCCGGGACGCCCCTGGGGGCGGCACGGGCCGCGGATTTCGAGCGTCTCGATTTCCGGACCTTCTTCGAGCACCTGCGGGCGGCATCCGGCCCGGCCGACGAGAAGGTCCCCCTCACGCCGCGCGAGGTGGAGGAGATCGCGACCCGCATCCTCCAGAAGATGCTTCGGCCGCCGCGGGAACTCCCGTACCGGAAGCAGTGGTCCCTCCTCCGGTCCGTCGAGCGGGGTTGGGGCGCGATCGAGCCGGCGTGGGACGCCTTGGTGGAAACGGCGGTCCGCACCCGGATCCCACGAACGCTCGCGGTCGAGGACCTGGGCACGTGGAACGTGATCGTGCGGCCGGACCGTTCGCTCGTGGTCGTCGATTTCGATTTCGTGCGTTCGGGGCACTGGCTGTTCGACGCGTGCTGGTTTCTCGGTTCGCTCCTCCGTACGGAATGCCCTCCGGAGATAGTCCGGGCGGCGTGGCTGCAGATCTGCGACGACACCTTTCTCGGGTTCGCAGGCGGGGGAACGTTGGCGGATTCGCTGCTCCGCCTGCTTTTCGCCCTTCGAACGGTGCGCGGAGAAGTGGCGGCCCCCGGTTTCACTCCGCCGAACCCGGACGATCGGCCGGGTGGAGACGGACCTACCGTCACGGGAGAGGATTGACATGCGAAGGATCGGTTCGGTGAAGAAAAGGCTCGGCGCCGCCTGGTGGCTGGACCGCCGGCTTGCGCTGCGCCTCGACGCGCTGGCGAAGCGGCACTCGAAGTTCGAACCGCGTCCCCGGGTGGTGTTCGCCGCCGAGCATATCGGCAATGCGGTGGCGGTGTTCGGGTGGTACGACCGCCTCGGCCTCGAGCTGCTCTTCGACGCGCTCTCGCCGGTCCTCGACGACATCTCAGGCGGCATAGCGCTCGACGTGGGCGCCAACATCGGCAACCACTCGCTCTGGTTCTCGACGCGATTTCGCCGGGTACTCGCGTTCGAACCGAACCCGACGACGTTCCGCCTGCTGGAAATGAACGTGGAAGGGATCGAGAACGTGACGGCCCGGCGCGTGGGACTCGGCCGGCATCCGGGTTCCGCGTTCCTCGTCAGCAGCCCGCTCAACATGGGATCGTCGGCCTTGCGGGCGTCGCCGGTGGACCGGGCACTGTCGCACGAGGTGCGGATCGAGCGCCTCGACGACGTCGTGGGCGCCGACCTGGGGGCGGTTACGTTCGTCAAGCTCGACGTGGAGGGATTCGAGAAGGAAGTGCTCGCCGGTTGTCCCGAACTGCTCTCGAAGACCCAGCCGGTGATTGCCCTGGAGCAGAACCGGTCCGATTTCGACGGTCGCGGCGAATCGGAAGTGCTCTCGCTCCTTGCATCCCACGGCTACCGTTTCTGCTGGTACGAGCCGCGGCCGAAATCATGGCCCCGATGGATGCAGCGACTGTACGCCGCGGCCAGCTGGCTGCCCGGTGCAGGATATGCGTACGACCTGGTCCATGCGCCCACGGTGCCGCCGGGGACGTACCGGACGATCGTCGCCGTTCCGCCCCGCTGGCACGACAGGTTCGGAATCGCCTGAGCTGCCGACCCGAAAATCGTCACCGACGCGGAGAATGAAGGTCCTGTACTTCAACCGGGCGTTCGAGCGACACGGGGCAGGCCCGGCCGTGCACGGCCACGCCGTGGTCGAGGCGCTGCGTGCGCGCGGCGTGGAGGTCCGGGTATTCCCGGAGCCGGGGTCGGCGACCTCCGGCCGTGATCCCGGTCAGGCGGCGGTCCGCTCGGGGCTCCACCGGGTGCTGCCTTCGGAACCGTTGAAGGCTGCGGCCGGACTCTGGCGCAGCGTTCGGTTGGCAAAGCGGGCCGCGTCCTTCTGCCGAAATGCACCTCCCGACGTAGTACTGGCCCGGCACGCGGCGTATGACTGGGCGCCCGGTCTCATCGCCCGCGCGCTGCGCCGCCCGCTGGTGCTCGAGGTCAATGCCCCCGTCTTCCTCGAAAAGCGGCTTGCCGGGGTTTCGCCTCCGTGGTTTCTTCGGTCCGGCGAACGCGCGGCGTGGTTGAGGGCCGACCGCATCGTCTGTGTCTCCGATGAGCTGGCCGCGATCCTGCGGGACTCCGGCGTCGATGCCGGGCGGGTGGTTACGATTCCGAACGGAGCGAATCCCCTGCCGTGGAGGGACCGACGTGAGGGAGAACCGGTCAGGGTCGTGTTCGTGGGCGGATTCCATCCTTGGCACGGCGTGGACCAGTTGCTCGACGCATTCGTACGCATGGACGTCCGGCAGAACCTGCGTCTCGTGCTCGTCGGGGACGGGCCGGATCGGCCGCGCATCGAGCGCATCGCCTCGTCGGTCGAGGCCGGAGGGCGGATCGAGCTGCTGGGCAACCTCCCTCACGAACGCGTGATCGAGGTGCTCCTGGATTCGGACATCGCCGTCGCGCCGTACCCGGCCCTACGGCCCTTCTATTTCTCCCCGCTGAAAGTCTACGAGTACATGGCCGCCGGTCTTCCCATCGTGGCGCCGGACCAGGGCCAGATTTCCGACATCGTCCGCCACGGCGGTACGGGTCTCCTGTACCCGCCGGGCGACGTCGCGGCGCTGGCCGACGCCATGTCAACGCTCGCTTCGGACGCCCACCTGCGCGTGACCCTGGGCCGGGAGGGACACCGGCTGCTGCAGGAACGGCATACCTGGCAGGTGACCGGCGACCGGCTCCTCGACGTGCTTCGCTCGACGGTTCCCCTCGATGTGGGGGCCTGATCCGAACCGCGTGATGCGCGTCCACCTCGGCATCGACGTTGCCGATCTCGGCAATGCGTTCGGAAGCCAGCTCCTCGCATCGCTGAGGTCCCATCCGGCCGTTCACGCGGTGACGACTGGGACCCGGCTCGACGCTCCGGAGGCCGCCGCGGCTGACGTCGTGCACCTTCACTGGCCGGAAGCGCTGACCCGCTGGCGGGAGCCGAACGACGGGGCTATCGAGGCGCTCGACCGAGCGCTGCGCGACCTGGCCCGGACGGCCGCGATCGTCGTCACGGTGCACAACGAATACCCGCACTACCGGGATACGGAGCGGTACCGTCGCCTGTACGGTGTAGTCTATTCGCGCGCCGACGGCATGATTCACCTCGGAAACGCTTCGAGGGACGCCGTCAGCCGGCGCTTCCCGGACCTGGTGGCACGGTGCGCCCACGCGGTCATCCCGCACGGAGACTATTCCTGCCTTCCGAACGAGATTTCGCGGGAGGAAGCCCGCCGGTGGCTGGGTCTGGGGCCCGACGATCGGGTGTTCCTCTGCTTCGGGCGCCTGCGCGCAGAAGAGGAACTGACGCTCCTGACGGAGGCGTTCCGCGCGGCCCGGATTCCGACGAAGCGACTGGTGATCGCCTCCCGCCTCCCGTTCCGGGGCCGGACCGACTGGAACCGGTACAGGATCCGGATCCCGCTGCGTCTCGCGCCCCGGATCCGGCTGGACGAGCGGTTCGTCGACGACGCGGACGTGCAGCGGTTCGTGAATGCCTCGGACGTCGTGGTGATTCCCCGCCGCAGCGCGCTCAACTCGGGCAACGTGGCGCTCGGCTTCACCTTCGGACGAGTGGTCGTGGGTCCCGATCTCGGCGTGATCGGCGAGATCCTGGCCGAAACCGGCAACCCCCGCTACGATCCGGCGATTCCCGGCGCGTTCGCGCGCGCCCTCGAAGCGGGCGCCGATCTCGCGCGTGCCGGGCACGGTGAGCGCAACAGGGAGTTCGCCGAGGCGACGATGCGCTGGAACGACCTGGCCGACCGTCACGTGAGGTTCTTCTCGGACCTGATCGCGGGCCGGTCGGAGGTCATCGGTTGAGAGTCGTGCCCCCACGCCGAACGCGGGTCCTCTTCGTCGTGTGGCGCCTGACGCGCGGCGGCGGCGTTCCCGTCGTCATGCGCGGGCTGCTGCGGCACGCGGACCGCGGGACGCTCGATCTGCACGTCTGCACCGTCCGTCCGATCTCGGACGAGGACGGTATCGACGACCTGGGCCCGGGCGTGACCTATCACCCCCTCGGGCTGTCCGGTGCCAGGAACCGGATCCTGCTGGGTCGGGCCATGTTCCGCATCGCGCGGCTCGCCCGCATGCTGCGCCCCGATATCCTGCATGTGCACGGCGGAACGGCCTTCCTTGGCCTGGTGGCGGCGATCACCGGCGGTTGGCGCCGCGCCGTACTCGAGGTCCACGACGCGCCGCAAAGCGGGCGCATGTCGACGGCGAACCGGAGGCTCGAGCGATGGCTGGTTCGTGCGCGCGGATTCTGTCCGCTGGTGCACTCAACGGCGGTGCGTCGGGATTCGGCCGCAGCCCTGGGCCTTCCGGAGCAGTCCGTGGCGCTCGTTCCCCTCGGCGTCGAATTGCCGGTGGGAGCGCCATCGGAATTGGACCGGCGGGCCGCCCGGGAGTCGCTCGGGCTGCGATCGGACCGGACGGTCGTTGTCTACGTCGCGCGAATCGTCGCCGAGAAGAGGCCGCTCCTGTTCGTCGAAGTCGCACGGCGATGCCTCGGGCGACGGGACGATCTCGAGTTCGTGCTGGCCGGGTCCGGAGAGCAACTCGAAGCCGTAAGGGGGGCGATTCGCTCTGCGGGCGTAGGGGACCGGATCCACGTCCCGGGCTTCGTGGACGAGCTGGCGGCCGTCTACCGGTCGGCTGATCTCTTTCTTTCCACGTCGAGGTACGAGGGTTTCGGACTCGCGATCGCCGAGGCCATGGCGTACGGTCTTCCTGTCGTTTCCACCGCCGTCGGGGGCGTCCGGGACGTGATCGGTCCAGCCGGAGTGCTGGTGGACACCGACGAACCGGACGCACTGGCAACCGCGCTGCTGGACCTGGTCGGAGATCGCGCAGAAAGGTCGCGATTGTCCGCCGCGGCGAGGGTGCGTGCGACCGAGGAACTGGACGTCCGCGTGATGGCCCGCCGCTTCGGGGAGTTCTACGCGGAACTGGATCGCGGGAGCGCCGCGTGAGAATCCTGCAGCTCGTCAAACGTCGCCAGTTCCGCGGCGCCGAGGTGTTCGCGGTCGAACTTTGCGACGCACTGGCCGCACGCGGGCACGAGGTGCTGCTGGTCGGCCTGTTGCCGGCGGTCCACGATGCGCTCCGGCCGCAACGGGCCGGCGCGGCCGATCTCGGGCATGTGCCCCGGGGTCCGCTCGACCCAAGATCCGTTCGATCCCTGTCCCGTCTGATGGCCGACTTCGGTCCGGACCTCGTGCAGGCCAACGGATCCGACACCATGAAGTACTCGGTGGCGGCCCGGCTGGCAGGTCATGGCTCGTGGCCGATCGTCTACCGGAACATCGGGTTGGCGAGCGACTGGGTCCGACCGGGCCTGCACCGGGCATTCCAGACCTTCATCGCCCGGCGTGTGGACCTCGTCGCATCGGTCAGCCGGGCTTCCGCATCGGATTTCGCGGCGACCTACGGCTATCCGTCGGAGCGCATCGAAGTGATTCCGCAGTCGGCATCCGTTCCCGTTTCGCTCGATCCGGAGGCGGCCCGCACACGCCTCGTCGAGGTGGCGGGACTTCCGAAAGACGCGGACATCCTGGTGCACGTGGGCAGTTTCACCCGCGAAAAGAACCACGCCTGGCTGGTCGAACAATTCGGCCGCCTGACAGCGCTCCGGCCTGAGGCGCGCCTCGTCCTGATCGGTGACGGTCCGGAGCGACCCGCCGTCGAATCCGCCTGCCGGGGCACCGGGATCGTCTTCCTCGGTGTGCGCTCCGACGCCGCCGAGCTTGCCGGCGGGGCCGACCTGCTCGTGCTCCCGAGCCTCACCGAGGGATTGCCGGGTGTCGTGCTCGAAGCGGGCGCGCGCGGCGTGCCGACCGTGGCCACGGCGGTGGGTGGGGTACCGGAGATCGTCAGGGACGGGGAGACGGGCCTGCTTGCTCCACCAGGCGACGCCGATGGATTCGTCGCCGCGCTGAACCGACTTCTTTCCGAGCCCGACCTCCGGCGGTCCATGGGCCTCGCCGCGAGGCGCCTCGTGGTGGCAGAGTACGATTTCGATCGGGCGGTGGAGCGGTATGAAACCCTTTTCAGGAGGGCAGCGGGACTATTCCCTCGCGTGCCACGAGCATGAGATATTCCGGCCATGTATAAGCTATCGTACCACGACATACAGTCCTATCTGTTCTATGGTGCCGTGTATGGAGATATTGCAGCAGCCGGGAGGATGGTTCTCGGTGGCTGTGACACCACCATTTATGGTTCGTGGGTGCAGACGGCGACGACTCGACAACTGATCGATGAAGGCGTAAGGTGTCTGCGCCAGGCAGCCCGGGATGCGCTGGATTCATTTCCGTCGACAAACCATGTGGTCTCCCTGTCGGGCGGGTTTGATTCGAGAGCGATACTCGCAGCACTTCTCGAGCACTTGGCACCGGGTAACCTGACGACGATCACATTCGGCATACCAGGTACCTTCGACTATGAACTGCCGATTCAGATTGCGCGTATTACCGGTGTGCCCCACCACAGCTTCGACGCACGCAACGTGAAGTGGGATCTGGGCAATGTCATTCAATTCGCGACTCGGGAGTTCGAGTCGCCGTTTGTGCCAAATCTCATCGATAGGTACATAAACTACCTGGCGATGCGAGACGTGGCCCGCGATGCAGTCGTATGGGAGGGTACGCTGGGAGATAACAGTGGCGGATCGCATCTCCCGCGAACGCCGAGCCGAACGTGGGATTCAGCCAGGATCTACTTTGTCCAACGGAATCATGAGACGAAGCCCATGATTCTGTCGGAACGGACATGGGATCCAAAGTCACTGCTTCCGGACGGACCCTTCCTGTCACCCGATGCGGTCTCCATGGATGACCAGCTTGACGTGGGTGGGCGAGAGTCGTTCAGGATTCGGATACCGTGGCGCTCTTATCGCAAGGCGACGATTTTTGACCGACCTGTCTGGCTCAGCTTCATCTACAGTCTGCCGTTCCACCTTCGGTCGAGCCGAAACCCTCTTTACCGAAGGATAGTGGCGGAGGCGTTTCCATCACTATTCAAGTTGCCCCTTCAGACGAACTTCGGTCTTGGAGCATTCGCTCCGCGCCCGGTGGTATTCCTTAGTCGGGTCCAGCACCGCGTGCGAAAGGAAATGGCAAAGCGGATTCCCCGACTGCGATCGTCCTTTCATGTCGCGCACCTGCAGAAGTTCGATTATGCCGCAGCTTTGGCGCGTGACACGGACTACTCTGCTCTTGTGCATGACCTGGTCCGAGGGCTCGCTGCCCGCCGTGTAGTCGACCATTTGGATATTGAAGAGTTGTGGCTCGGACGGTCTTCAATCGAGGCCAGTACAGCGCGTCCGTTGCGACTATTGTCTTCGCTCGAACTGGGGTTCAGGGTAAGCGAGCTGCGACGGGCTGCGATGGGTGGATCGAAAGCGACGACCTAGGTTCGATATCGTGCAAGGGACTATCCGTGTACTCCACGTCATCAAGAGCCTCGGCCGCGGGGGTGCCGAGATGCTCCTCCCGATGGGCCTGGCGGTAGCGGATCGCTCGCGGTTCGAATTCGAGTACGCCTACTTCGTGCCGTGGAAGAACGCCGTCGTCCCCGACATCGAGCGGGAAGGCGGACGGGTGACGTGCCTCGGTGGAACGGGCAATCTCGCGATCCTGTTGGCGTCCCGCCGTCTGGCGCGGCTGATCGTCGATCGGAAGGTCGATCTCGTGCATGCCCACCTGCCGATAGCCGGGATCGCGGCGAGGATCGCCGGACGCATCACCGGAACACCTGTCCTGTACACGGAGCACAACCTGCACGAGCGGTACAACCCGGTCACCCGGCGACTGAACGCGGCGACCTGGGGATGGCAGGCGGGCGTCGTGGCCGTTTCGGCCGACGTTGCCACCTCGATCCGCCGCAACGTGGGGGAGGGAGTACCCGTACATACCGTATTGAACGGCGTCAACGTTCGGCAATTCGCCCCTGGTGTCGCCTCCGGGGACGATTGTCGGCGATCGCTCGGGATTCCTCCCGGAGCGCCGGTCGTCGGAACGGTGGCCGTCTTCCGCGTGCAGAAACGACTCGACCACTGGCTCGCGATTGCCCGGCGGCTGGCAATGGACCGGCCCGACGCACATTTCCTCATGGTCGGCGACGGTCCCGAGCGTGCGCGAATGGAGCAGGAGGCGGCCGTCCTGGGTATCGCCGACCGCGTACATTGGGTAGGACTCCACGAGGACGTGCGCCCGTTCCTGGCCGCCATGGACGTCTACCTGATGACGTCGGAATTCGAGGGGCTGCCCATCGCGCTCCTGGAGGCCATGGCGATCGGCCTGGTCCCGGTCGTCACGGCTGTGGGCGGAATCGGGGAAGTCGTGCGGCACATGGAAAACGGGTACGTGCGACCCTTCGGCGCGCTGTCGGAGATCGGGTCTGACGTCACGGCGCTCCTGGCCGATGCCCAAGCAAGAAACGCGCTCGGGATGAGTGCGAGGGCGACGGTCGCGGCGCGGTTCTCCATGGAGCGCATGCAGGGGGAGTTGGAGCGGCTTTATGCGGGCCTGTCGGACCTGAGTTCCGCCAATGGACCGTCCGATATCGGGAGGAGAGGATCGTGATAGGGACTCCCGTTGGAAATGGCGGGTACCGCCCGGACGTCGACGGTCTTCGGGCCGTGGCGGTGATCGCCGTGATACTGAACCACTTCGACGAGCGGCTCCTTCCCTCGGGATACCTGGGGGTGGACATCTTCTTCGTGATCTCCGGATTCGTGATCACGGCTTCGCTGGCCGCACGAGCCGAGGGTTCGCTGACGGACTTTATCGGCTCTTTCTACGCCCGGCGCGTAAAGCGCATCGTGCCGGCCCTGGTATTTGCCGTGGTCGGCTCGAGCCTGCTCGTCTCGATGTTCAACCCCCAGCCGCGCCTGTCATTGGTAACGGGCCTGTTCTCGCTTGCGGGGGTGTCGAACCTGTACCTGTACCGGGAATCGTTGGACTACTTCGCAGGCTCGACGATTCGAAATGCATTCACCCACACGTGGTCGCTGGGGGTCGAGGAGCAATTCTACCTCGTCTTTCCGCTCCTGCTATGGTTCGCTGGTCTGTACGACCCGCGCCGGTCACGTCGAATCCGGCTCATCGCCATCATCATGGCGTTGGCCATCGCCTCCCTCGTGGCGTTCTTTGGCATATACGAGTCGGATACGAACGCGGCGTTCTATCTAATGCCGTTCCGATTCTGGGAGCTCGGAGCGGGCTGTCTTCTGTTCCTCGCCGGGCGGGAGGGGTGGCCGGGTGAGCGATTCGCGAAGGCCATTCCGACTAGTCTCGTTGCGGTGGCACTCGTGGCATTCCTGATGACCCCCGCCCGAAGCGGGCCCGTCTGGACGCTTGCGGCCGTGGCTGGGACGGGCCTTATCATTCAGGGTGCACCGTACAGTCGACTGGTCCGACGCGTACTGGAATCGCACCCTGCCGTCTATGTGGGGAAAATCTCGTACTCGTTGTATCTGTGGCACTGGACGCTACTGTCGGTGGGCTACTACACGGTCGGGATCGGAATTCGCGCGATGCCATTCCTTCTGCCCCCGATGTTCGGGTTGTCCATGCTCTCGTACCACGTCGTGGAGGGCCCACTCCGGCATCGAGCTTGGGGTCGGCGTTCCTGGCACGCCGTATCGGTCGGACTTGGCGCGTCTGCCGCAGCCGTGGTCTTGCTCGCCGCACTCGCTGCCGGTGGCGCACACTCGGCGTATCTGGGGCGGATGCCGAAAGACCTGCCCAACTGGCGCCTCCTGGTGCCGTACGCGCCCGAAGGAGCGACGGGATCCTGGGCCGCGCGACCGTGCGTTCTCACGTCTGCAGAGGACGTAGGCAAGGTCATCCGGATCGACGACTGCACGCTCGTTCGGGCCGATTCCAGCGTACGCAGGATCGTCGTGGTCGGCGATTCCTACGCCGCGAGTTTCGTGCGCGGATTCGATCCGCTATGGAGCGATGATGGGGATGCGATCACGATCACTTCGTCGTGGGGTGCCGCACCGGGACCGGGAATTCGGGCCCTCGGTACGCAGTGGAGAGCTTCCAGCGAGGATTACTGGCGCCGGGTGGTCCCGGGTCTTGTCGACAGCTTGGGTCCGGGAGATATCCTGTTCGTGATCGCGGACCTTGCGTACTTCGTCGTTGACGGAGCCAAGGCGTTCGGTTCCGAGGAGACGGCGTTGCGTTCGATTCAGTCTTCATACGCAACCCTGGGTGCATCTGTACGATCCCGGGGTGCCGAACTTGCCGTACTGAACGCGCTGCCGTTCGCGCGGGACGCGAATTGCACGCCGGAAATCGCGGTGCCACAATGGTATAACAGGCTGAACAACGCGTGCGATCTGCCCGGTCGCGCGGAATCCCTGGAGCGGCGCGCGCCGCTGGATTCGCTGCTGCGTGAGCTCGAATCGGCCGGCCTCATTACTGTCGTGGACCTCTTTGACGCATTCTGTACGCAGGAGCCCTGCGAATACGTGCGGTCTGACGGAATGTACCTCTACAGGGATCGGGCTCACCCGTCGAACGAAGCCGTAAGGTCGGTCGCGGGGCTTATCCGGGAGGCTTTTCGCCCCCACTCCGTGGCGGATTCCGTACCCGTCGAATCCTCCGTCGCAACCTCACGATGACCGGCTACCGGCCGCAACAGCTGTACACGGCGAGGGCGCGGCGTTCACGCGGGCTCCGTGTGCTACCGGCCGTACTGCTGGCAACGGCTGCGGTACTGACCGGATGTACTCGCGAATCCGGCGAGGCCGCGCCGGCTCACACAGTTCGGCCGGTGAACTCCGCCGCAACCCGCGAGGCCGCGATCCTGCTGGAGAGGCTCTACGACACGGTCGGAAAGGGGGTGTTGGTGGGCCAGTACAACAACCCTCCCCGACCGGACACGTTCACGACCTGGGTGGAGTGGGCGTCGGGCCGGACACCGGCGATCTGGGGAAGCGATTTCAAGTACGGTCACTATGTCGTGCATCGGCCCAGGATGATAGAGGAGGCGGTTCGCCGGTGGCGGTCGGGTAGCCCGGTCATGCTGATGTACCACGCCCCGCGCCCGATGGACGCGATGAACGCCGGTTGGGAGTCCATCGGCAGCGACCTGACGACCACCGAGTGGGATTCATTGCTCACGCCGGGTACGGGGTTGCACTCGCTCTGGCTCGATCACATCGATTCGGTGGCCGTGGGTCTGGCCGCGCTGCGGGACGCCGGTGTTCCGGTCCTCTGGCGACCGTACCACGAGATGAATGCGTCGTGGTTCTGGTGGGGCCAGCAGCCGGGCGACGGGTATCGCTCCATCTGGCGGCGCATCTACCCGCATATTCCTCATCTCGTGGATCCGTTGACCGACCTCGCGAAGTGGCTGCGGGGTAGGGAGAAGCCCCCGGTTCCGACCCCGGCCGACCGTCCGGCCGAGGAGGCCCGTCGTCCGCGACCGACGGTGCGTCACCGGGAGAAGGACGGCTTCCGGACGCTGTGGCGCATGATGTACGACCGATACACGAACCACCATGGGTTGAACAACCTGCTCTGGGTGTGGAGCGTGTCTCCGCCGACGGCCCTGGTGGACCCTCTCGAACCCTATTGGCCCGGAGACGGGTATGTCGATATCGTGGGCCTGGACGTCGCGGGAGAAAATCCCACGCCGCTGCACCTGGAAACGCTGCGAGCCGTTGCCGGCGATCGGCCGCTCATACTTACCGAGGTCGGCCGGCTGCCCGACCCGGATTCGATGCGTACCCTCCAGCCGGGGTGGGTGGCCATGATGGCCTACATGAACATGGTCATGGACCGGAATCCCGCCGAACGCGTGCGCGAAGTCTACGCGCACCCGTGGGTTGTCACGCTCGACGAATGGACGACGTCACCGACTGTCCGGACGCCGGCTGATGCCCGGGACTCCGAGTCCCGAGAATAAGCGGCCGGACCCCCGCCATGCAGACCCAGACCGCACCGCCTCCTCCGACCGGCAACAGCGGGACATCCCGAAGTGTCCTGCGGGATGCCGTATTGTACGGGATGGCGCGTGGCCTGCCCGGATTGCTCAATCTCCTGACGATTGCACTCCTCACGCGCATCCTCGCGCCCGAGGAATACGGCGCATACGCCCTGGTCATGGCCGGTGTGGCCTTGGGGATCGGCAGTGTGCTCGGGTGGCTGAGGGAGGGCCTTGCCCGATTCCTGCCGTCCCTTCCCGATGCGGGTGTCATGGTGCCCATCGTGCGCCGGACCTTCGCCTGGATTATCGGGGGTACGGCGATGATCGGAGCGACGCTGTCTGTCCTGGACATGGTGCCGGGAACGATCGCCCTGCTCTGGCTCGCGCTCGCATTCTTCTGGGTTCAGGGCTGGTACGAGGTGCAGCGGGACGTGGCCAGGATCAGTCTGCATCCCGGGAGATACGGGTGGTTCTCCCTCGTGCGGGCGGTGCACTTCCTGGGGCTGTCGGTGCTTGCGGCCAAGGGCGGCTGGGGCGGAGAAGGTGTCGTCGCAGCGGCCGCGCTGGCAAGTCTCGGGGCCCTGGTCCTGGTTCCGCCGACGCGGATCGTCGGCACGCCGACGAACCGGGTGGATCGGGATACGCTGTCGCACGTGGCATCCTACGGAGCGCCTCTCACGGCGACCTATCTCCTCTGGTACGTTGTAGCTGTCTCGGACCGGTTCCTGCTGGGGTTTTTCGTGGGGTCCGAAGCGACAGGGCTCTATGCGGCCAGCTACGACATGATCGACAAGGGTCTCGGATTGCTCATGCTGATCCAGTACCTGGCGGCATTTCCGGTCCTGGTTCGCACGTTCACCCGGTACGGAGCCGAACGAACGCGACTCCAGATGACCGCCTACGCCGGCGTCCTGCTCGCGGTTGCCATTCCGGCCGCAGTGGGAAGTGCGGTCCTTGCGCCCGACCTGGCCCGCATCCTCGTCGGTCCGGCGTACCGGGAGGCAGCGGCGTCGATCATCCCATGGATAGCCATGAGTGCCCTTGTGTCCGGCATGAAGCTCTACTACGTTGACATCGGCTTCCAGCTCGCCCGCCGCACGTATCGCCAGATGGCCGGGGTCGCGGTCGCCGCGGCGGCCAACGTCGCGGTGAACCTGTGGGTCATCCCTCGGTACGGGGTACAGGGTGCCGCGGTGACGTCGCTGGTGTCGTCGGTGTTCGCTCTCGCGGTTTCCTGGTGGCTCTGTCGCCCGGTTTTCCGCCTGAATCTCCCTGTCGGGCTGCTCGTGCGGCCGCTGGCGGCCGCCGCAGGCATGGCCGTCGCGATCTCTGCCTACGGCGGCGACGGCGGAACCGCGCACACGGTGTCGAGGATCGCACTGGGTGTGGTGCTCTACTTCGTGTTGCTTCTCGGGCTGGAGAGCCTCGGGCCGGGTACGCGACTGCGGCGTCTGCTCGGCCTCCTTGACTACTCGACCGCCAGGTTTCGCCGTTGACGGAACAGGGCTTCACGTTCTCGGTCGTCACGGTCACGTACAACCGCGCGCACCTGCTTCCGCGGGTGTACGAATGCCTGTGCGCCCAGGCGTTCCGGGATTTCGAGTGGATCGTGGTGGACGACGGCTCGACCGACGGCACGGATGGGCTGGTCAAAGCGTGGGTCCGCGAAGCGCGGTTCGAGATTCGGTACTTCAGGCAGGAGAACGGGGGATGGCACACGGGATTCAACCGTGCGGCGCGCGAGGCCCGGGGTCGCTACCTGAACAACCTGGACTCGGACGACTGGTATCCGCCGGACGCGCTTGCCCGCTGGGACGGATTGTGGCGCGAACTTCCGGGCGACGGCGGGTGGTACGACGTGGTCGGCCTGTGCGCATATGCCGACGGCTCGATCGTGGGAGATCCGTTTCCGCAGGACCGCATGGATTCGGATCACCTGGACCTGCGTCTGAAGTGGCGGGTCCGGGGTGACAAGGCTGTTTCATGCCGGGCTGACGTATCCAGGGCATACCCTTACCCGGAGGATCTTGGATCCTTCGTCACCATAACCATGGTCTGGAACCGCGTCGCGCCGAAATACCGCACCCGGTGTGTCAACGAGATACTGAAGGTCGTGGAGTACCAGGCGGAGGGACTTTCAGCCAGAACGCTGCGCATCCGCGCGGAATCGCCTCGAGCCGCCTGCGTATACTACCGGGAACTGCTGGGATGCGGACGGCCGATCCGACCGAAGGAGAAGATGCGCGCGTACGCCAATTTCCTGCGATATGCACTGCATGGAGGCGAGCGACCCTTGACCGGATCGGCGGGCCTTCCGCTGTCGGCCGCCTGGCTGGTCTCGGCTCCGGCAGGTGCCTACCTGTATCTCAGGGACCGCTGGCGCTTCCGCCGTGGGTCGGATCGGCGGGAGCTGCACCCGGATGGGCGTTTCGCGTGAGAGTGCAATGCCTCGTGACCAGGCGTCGAATTCATCTGCAGACGTGTGCTGCTCGAGTCGCAGCCCTCAAGACGGGAGTTGATCCATGAGCTTCTTGAGACGTGCGATCAAGCGCTGGCTATACCGCCATTCCATGTCCGTATCACAATCCGGGCAGGATTGGTGGGTGATGGGCGAGGTCTTCAATTTCCGCCGACGGGGTTACTTCGTGGATATCGGGGCTCACGACGGCCTGGAGATCAGCAATACGTTCCTCCTGGAAAGGAAACTCGGCTGGGACGGACTGTGCATCGAAGCCAATCCAGCAACGTCCGGCTTTCTGCGGGAGAATCGCCGATGCCGCTGCCTGAACGTGTGCCTGGACCACCAGGTGGGTGAAGTCTCTTTCCGGTTGCGAGGAGCGTTCGGAGGTATCGCGGGATCGGAGGCGGGAGATGAAGGACGGGGTACCACCGTGGTCATGCCTACCCGCACATTGCATTCGGTGCTCGCCGAAAACGGCGCCCCGTCCGTCATCGATTACCTCACGATCGACATCGAGGGTGCCGAGGAAAGGGTGCTTCTCGGGTTCCCCCACGACGAGTACACATTTCGGTGCATGACGGTGGAACGCCCCACGCCGCGCTTGAAAGCGGAGCTTGCGGATAACGGTTATGTGCTGATTGCAGAGGCCGGAGAGCTGGATGCGTACTACGTCCACAGGACGTTCGTGAAGCAATACAAGGCAAACAAGACCGTATTCCGGCGAAAGAAATTCTTCGCGATTCGTTGGCGTTGACGCGACCCCTGATCAAGACGATCTGATCCCCAGGTCGGATTCAGTGGTCCGGAGTACCGGCATCCACCTCGTGAGCGACGTACCCATAACCCTCCGCCCCGCCGTCCCGGCTGACCGCGACGGGATCCGGGGGCTCATGAAAGCGAGCCTCGGAGAAGGCGTAATTCCCCGGACCGACGCGTTCTGGGCATGGAAACACGAGATCAACCCGTTCGGACCGTCGCCCGTGCTGGTTGCCGAGGCGGACGGGGTGCTGGTGGGCCTGCGTGCTTTCATGCGATGGACATGGTGGACCGGTGACCGGGAGTTCCACGCCGTGCGTGCCGTGGACACGGCAACGCATCCGGATTGGCAGGGCCGCGGCATCTTCAAGCGGCTGACGCTCGCCCTCCGGGAAACGGTCCAGGCGGAAGGCGTTTCGTTCGTCTACAACACACCCAATGATCAGAGCCGGCCGGGCTACCTGAAGATGGGCTGGACAGCCGTGGGGAGGCCCTCCATCTGGGTCAGGCCGCGACGGCCCGTTCGCCTTCTCGGCGCCTACCTCCGCGGCTTGTCGGGCGGGAAGGAGGGTACGCCGCCCGAGGTCGAGGCCGAAAGCGCGGGCGCCCATCTCCTGCAGCCGACCGTCCGTGCCATCGCCGACCGGGCTGCCGGCAGCCCTCGTACAGCCTTCCATACACGACGGACCGCCGAGTATCTGCGGTGGCGGTATGCCGTGATCCCGGACTTCCGGTACCATGCGCTGTCGAAGGGGGAAGGCGACGACGGAGCGATCGTGGTACTTCGCACCCGCCGGCGTGGAGCGATCGCTGAAATCCGGATCTGCGACGTGGTGGTCGGACAGACCGCAGGCGCGAGGCGGAACGCAGTTTCGCTGCTTCGCGATGCGGCGCGCGTGGCCGATGCGGACGTTGCGATCGCCATGCCCGGCTCCATCGACGGAGCATCGATGGCAATGGCGGGTTATCTTCCCGTTCCGAATGTCGGGCCCGTGCTTACGGTATTTCCGCTGAACGAGGCGTCGGGCGCGCCGGATCCGCTGGTGCGGAGTTCCTGGCGGTTGTCCGTCGGGGATCTCGAGTTGTTCTAGAAAGCCGGACGATGAGAATTTTCGAAGGCGAACACCTGGTCGGCAGCGTGCTGATGCTGGCCGTGTATGTCCTGATCGGCCTGCTGGTGCAGAACTCCAGGCTCGACCGGCGCATCAAGGCGCTGGTGTGGGTCGGGCTGGCGCTGCGCATCGCCGGGGCGCTGGGTCGCATGTCCATCGCGGCCGACGCCCGGGTGTACTACGGTTTCGGCCGCTCGTACGTCGAGTACTTCTCCCGCCTGGATTTCTCCCCCTTCACCGACCCGGAACTGTGGCTCCGTGCGCAGTGGTTGGGCACGACGTTCACGGCCCTGGTGACGGGTCTCGTGAGCGTGGTGACCAGTTCGTCGTGGTTCGGCTCGTTCCTGGCGTTTGCCCTGATCGCGTTCCTCGGTGTAGCGGCGTACGCCCGGGCATTCCGCCGCTCCTTTCCCCGTGCCGACCAGGCGCACTATTGGGGATGGCTGATGCTGTTCCCGTCGTTGTGGTTCTGGCCCTCCAGCATTGGCAAGGAAGCGATCCTGATGCTGGGTCTCGGCCTCGTGGCGCTCGGCTTCGTGGGGAGCGGCAGACGCGCGAACTGGTTCACGCTGGCCGTCGGCGTCGCGCTGACTTACGCCGTGCGTCCGGAAGTCGCCGCGCTCATGGCGCTGGCCGTCATGGCCTCCTACTGGGTGAATTTCGACCGATGGACGGCGTCGAGATTCGTCCAGGCGGTTGCGATCGTCGGCATTGCGATTCCGACCATTTTTTTCACGCTGGGCACATCGGAGGTCGGCGGCGCTGACATCGAGACGATCCAGGGCTACGTCGAGTACAGCGCCGGACAGGCCAACCAGGGCGGTTCGGCCATCGGTACCACGGGCACCGGGCTGACGGCGATCCCGATGGCGATCGTCAACGTGCTGTTCCGACCCTTCATCTGGGAGGTCCACAACGTATCGTCGCTGTTTTCGGCGGTCGAGGTGCTGCTCATGTGGGGCATCATCATCGCGCGCCGTCGCCAATTGAAGTACGTCATGCGAATCTGGAGGCGGCATCGGACGCTTCGCTTCGCCGTGCCGGCGGTACTCCTCTACGTTGTGGCCCTCGGTATGAACCTGGCCAACCTCGGCATCATCGCCCGTCAGCGCACGCTGATCTTCCCTCTCTTTTTCCTCATCGTGGAGGCCGGGACGATGTTCATGCCGCGCAGGAAGACTGTCAAGCTTCCGTTCCGGGATCGACGTGCGCCCCCGCAGAGAACCCAGCGGTTCGGGGGCGTTCCGGCGTGAGCGCGCCGGGTGCCCTGGTCATCTCGCTCGATTTCGAGCTGCACTGGGGAGTACGTCAATCGAAGGCCGCGAACGGCCCGTATCGGGACGCTCTCCTGGGGACGCGGGCGGCGATTGCGGCTACGCTTGACCTGTTCGCGGGCAAGGGAGTATCCGCCACCTGGGCTACCGTGGGGATCCTGTTCCTTGACGGGCGAGACGACCTGGCGCGGTTTGCGCCCGCCGAACGCCCCGCCTACCGGGACACCCGCCTGGATCCGTACCGGGAGACCGTCGGGACGGACGAGACGGATGACCCGCTCCATTTTGCACCGGCGGTAATCCGCGCCGTACGGGAGACTCCGGGCCAGGAGGTGGGCACCCACACGTTTGCCCACTTCTTCGCAGGAGAGCAGGGAGCCACCGTGCAAGCGTTTCGCGCCGATCTCGGCGCTGCCGTAGCCGCTTCGCGTCGTGACGGGGTGGAATTGCGATCCATCGTGTTTCCGCGCAATCAGGCCGTGCCGGAGTACGTGGCCGTGTTGCCCGACTTCGGAATCGACGTATACAGGGGCAACCCCCCCGGCTCCCTGTGGACGGTCGAGAACGGCGACGAGGGCCGCCGTCCCCTTCGTCGCATGGCCCGCCTGGTCGATACCTACGTTCCGATTGCCCCACATGAAGTGCAGCGGTGGGATGAAGTCCTGGAGCCGTCGGGACTGGCCAACGTACGGGCGTCGCGATTCCTGAGGCCGTACGACCCTCGCACGGCGGCGGTCGAACCGCTCCGCCTCTCTCGGATCGTTCGCGGCATGGAGCGCGCCGCACGGACCGGCGGACTCTACCACCTCTGGTGGCATCCCCACAACTTCGGTCGGTACACGCGGGAAAACCTGGCGATGCTCGGCCGGGTGCTGGACGCATGGGCGACGCTGAAGGACCGCTTCGGGTTCGAATCGCTGTCGATGGCCCAGGCGGCCGACCGGGCACGCGCCCTGCACGTTCCGGCAGCATGATCCGCCGTCCGCGCCTTCTCTACGTCGTGACGCACGGCCTGACGGCCCGGGTGCTCCTGGACGGGCAGCCGTCGTGGATGGCGCGCCGCGGTTTCGATGTGTCCCTGGTCGCACACCCGGGTCCCGATCTTGCCGACGCGGCTGCGAGGGAAGGGGTGCGCGTGGTGCCGGTGCCCATGTCGCGCGAAATCGACCCGTTGGCAGACCTTGAGGCCCTCGTGAGGCTGGTTCGGGTCATAGGATCGCTCCGGCCGGATATCGTACTCGCGGGTACGCCGAAGGCGGGTCTGCTCGGCATGGCGGCCGCGAGAATCCGGGACGTTCCGATCCGGGTGTACCACCTGCGGGGTCTGCGTCTCGAGACTACCGCCGGAGCCCTGCGCGGCGTTCTGCGCGCCGCGGAACGCGCGGCTTCGGCCTGTGCCCACGACGTTCTGGCGGTGAGCGCCAGCCTCGCGCGGCGATACGCGGACGAGGGTCTCGCCGATACGGCCAAGATCCACGTGCTGGGATCGGGCTCGTCGAACGGCGTGAACTCAGAAAGATTCGCGCCGCACGAATCGCCCCGGGTTGCGCGCATGCGTTTCGACATTCCCGAATCGGCCTTCGTGGTCGGATTCGTGGGTCGACTCACCCGCGACAAGGGCATCGCAGACCTGGTGTCGGCCTTCCGCGCAGTACGTTCGACGCACCCGGAATGCCGGCTGCTGGTCGCCGGAGATCCGGAGGAGGGAGATCCGCCCGATCCGGCCGTGCGGGAAGCGCTGGCGTCCGACATCGGCATCCACCACGTGGGGTTCACCGCGGATGTGGCGTCCTGCTATGCAGCCATGGATATCCTGGCCTTCCCGTCGTATCGGGAGGGCTTCCCGAATGCACCGCTCGAGGCGGCGGCAGCCGGCGTACCCACGGTCGGGTACGCTGCGACCGGCACGGTCGACGCGGTCGTCGACGGCGTGACGGGCGACCTGGTCCCGGTCGGGGACGGCACCGGCCTGGCCCGGCAGCTCGCGCGGTATGCGGAGGACCCGCGGCTGGTCCGAAGCCGGGGAAACGCGGCGCGTGCGCGGGCATCGGCCGAATTCACCCGCGAGCGGGTCTGGGGTCACCTGTCCGAGTTCCTCGAGTCCCGGCTTGCCTCACGAGGCCTTCCGAGGCCTGAACCGGGAGGTGGAGGTGTCTGACTGGTATCGCTCCGGAGGGAAGCGCGTCCTCGATGTCGCGGTGGCGCTGCTCGGCCTCGTGGTTTCGGCGCCGCTCCTACTGTTCGTGGCGGTCGTCGTCCGCGTCGGACTCGGCACGCCGGTTCTCTTCAGGCAGCCGCGTCCGGGCCTGGGCGGCAGACCGTTCGTGATCCTCAAGTTCCGCACGATGACCGATGCCCGGGACGACGCCGGGCGGCTGCGGCCGGATGTAGAGCGCCTGACCGGGCTGGGTCGGTTCCTGCGCAGCACGAGCATGGACGAGATGCCCGAGCTGTGGAACGTGCTTCGGGGCGACATGAGCCTCGTCGGACCGCGGCCACTATTGATGGCCTACCTCGAACGGTTCACGCCCGAACAGGCACGCCGGCACGAGGTGCGCCCCGGCATCACCGGTTGGGCGCAGGTGAACGGGCGGAATGCACTCACGTGGGAGGACAAGTTCCGGCTCGACGCATGGTACGTCGACAACGTCGCCTTCCTTCTCGACCTGCGGATCCTGGCCCTGACGGCGTGGAGGGTCCTGGCCCGTCACGGCATCTCGGCAGACGGCGAAGCCACGATGCCCGAGTTCACCGGAACGGGCGATTCGGGGGATGACGTCTGAGCGGTTGACTTGGCGAGTATCCGCTCGAACACCGGCGCCAGCAGGGTTCTCGAACCGAAAGCCGACAGGTGGTCGTCGTCGCGGTAGAGCAGCCCACCGTCACGGTCAGGCTTACAGCCGGGTGAGCACGCCTGCCCGGTGAGCGGGAGGAACGCGAAACCGAATCGTCCCGCGATGTCCGATACTACCGAGTCGGCCGGTCCGGAACGGGCAAGGACGTCCTCCAGGTTCGGGCGATCGGGGAACGGGGCACCCGACCGCATCCTGCGCACGGCCGCAGCGGGCACCTCGTAGCCCATGTCGGGTACGCTCCCAACCACGAAGACGGGAATTCCGAGCGACGACAGGCGGGTCAGTAACGAGTCAAGCCCGGCAGCCAGCACCTCGGCGGGGTCCGTAGTGGTGCCGGCGGGTCCGGTGAAGGCCGACGAGTATCGCTTTCCGGTTCGGGTCTCGTACGGCGAATGCTCCCCGGTATGGTGGAGCGGCCAGCGAGCGTGCAGGACGATGGCCGCAAGCTTTTCCGACCCGGACTCCACGAATCGAAGGATGTCGTCATTGCCGGTTCGACACTCCTCTCGACTCGATTCGGAGGTGCCGACCTCGACGCCAAGGGCGGGCGGACACGCAACGAATCCGGCGAGCAGCACCGGGACGTCCGTCGCCGCCGATGCCGCCTTCATGCCGGCCCATGCGCTCAACGCATGGCTGTCCCCCCATAGCAGAACCGCGTCCCGATCCATGGGACCGAATCGGCAGAGCCCGTCGGCAGCCAGGCGATCCCTGCACGACTCCTGTTCTTCCCAGGCCGCGTTTTCCTCCTCGGTGAGACCCACGGCAGCGTATTCGTCGGCCGTGAATCGTCCCGACGCGCCGCGACTGCCTACGATCGACCCGATAGCCACGACGACCACGGCGACAGCTCCCCCGACGAGGGCGAAGAAGCGGGAGTGATCGAACCGGGTGCGGTCGCGGAAGGGCTGCTCGATCCAACGCCATGACACGGCCGCAACGGTCACGGAGATGGCGATGGCGACGGCTCCTTGCTGCCACGGGAGTTGCGTCTCACCCGTCGCGGTTCGCATGTAGACGAGAATCGGCCAGTGCCAGAGGTAGAGGGAGTAGGATATCAGGCCGACGAACCGGACCCATCCGGCGCTGAGCAGTCGACCGGCGCTCGTACTTCCGTTCTCGCCCGCGAGGATGATCAGCGCGGTTCCGACGCTCGGCAGCACGGCAGCAGCCCCCGGGAACGCCGTGGATCGGTCGATGACCACGAGGCCGGTCGCGATGGCTGCCAATCCAACCCAAGCCATGATTTCCCGGGTCGACCGCCGCAGGGCGACGCGGTCCGAACCCAGCGCGAGCAGGACACCTATGGCCAACTCCCAGGCCCGGGCGGGCATCAGGTAGAAGGCGGCTACTGGGGCGTTGTTGGTCGCCCACATCGACAGCAGGAACGAGGACACGACCGTACCGCCCACAAGCAGGAGAAGCGTCGAGCGCCGCACCCGCGTGGCAAGCAGCATGGTGAGCGGAAACAGGAGATAGAACTGCTCCTCCACACCAACCGACCAGGTGTGCAGCAGCGGAAGCGATTCGGCCGCCGGGGCGAAGTAGTCCGTTGCAGCCCAGAAGTGGACATTCGAGACGAACAGCAGGGTCGCGAACGCGCTGCGGGACAGCGATACCAGGTCCCGCGGGAACGACCAGATCCACCCCAGGGCAAGGGTTACCGCGAGTACGGTGAGGAGGGCGGGGAGGATTCTTCGGGCGCGGCGCTCGTAGAATCGCGCGATCGAAAACGTACCGGCCGTGATGTCCCGGTCGACGAGTCGGGCAATCAGGTAGCCCGAGATGACGAAGAAGACGTCCACGCCGATGAAGCCGCCCGACAGCCACGACGCCCCTGCGTGATAGAGCACCACCGGCACGATCGCGACCGCTCTCAGGCCGTCGATGTCGGGGCGGTACCAGTTCTGGGAAGACATCGAAGGTGTTCGAGGGGAAGAGTCCGGGTGCGCGGACGGACGAATTCCGCAGGATCAACCGCGTTCCCGGGCCGGCACGCCGACCACGGTACGGCCGTCCGGGACCGACGACAGGACGCCGGCGCCGGCTCCGACGGTCGCCCAACTGCCGATTCTCGCGCCCGGAATAGCGAAGGAGCAGATCCCCATCAAGGTTCCTGCTCCGATGGTGACGTCTCCGGCAAGGCGGCATCCCGGCGCGACGTGGACGAAATCCCCGATCCGGCAGTCATGGTCGATCGATGCGCCGGTGTTGACGATGACGTGGTCGCCGACGATCGTGTCGGGTTGAAGCACGGTCCCGGCGAACACGACCGTGCCCGCACCCAGCCTGACGCTCGGGTGCATCACGGCCTGCGGGTGGATCGCCACGCCCCATTCCACGCCCGGCAGCGACGTCGCGATGCGACGGCGGGCGGCGTTGGATCCCACCGCGATCACGGTGGGGAGCCCGCTTTCCACGGCGGCCGGCACGGCACCGAGAACGGGGATTCCGGCAACGGATTCGCCGATCGTCTTGCGGTCATCGTACAGTCCGGTCACCGTGTGACCGGCTGCCTGGAGGGTGGCGATGACGACCTTGGCGTGGCCGCCCGCCCCGATGACGGCAAATCGCATCGCGAAGGGGTCCGATTGGACGTGAGAGAGCCTGGTGGGAATCCCAAGGTAAACAATGACCTCAACACCCGCCGTCCTTGCGATGCGGGGAGCCGTCGCCGACCCCGGGCAGAGGAACGCATGCGTGCCCCGATCGTAGGTGGCCCGCCCGCGCAGCTTCGGGCCGCTTCCCGAATCGACCTCCGCATGACCCCCACCCCCGCCCGTCCGCGGATCTACCTTTCGCCTCCGCACCTCGGCAGCGACGAGCGGCTCTTCGTCCAGGAGGCCTTCGACACCAACTGGGTGTCGTCGGTCGGGCCGCACGTGGATGCGTTCGAGGCCGAGTTCGCTCGCACGGTCGGATCCAGCCATGCGGTTGCGTTGTCGTCGGGCACGGCGGCGCTCCACCTGGCCGTGCAACTCTGCGGCGTTCGGCCGGGGGACGAGGTGATGGTATCGACGCTGACGTTCTGCGCCAGCGTCAACCCGATCCTGTATGCCGGTGCCGTGCCGGTCTTCGTCGATTCGGAGCGCACGTCGTGGAATCTCGATCCGTCACTGGTCGAGGATGTGTGTCGCGAGCGGACGCGAGCCGGGCGCCCGGTACCCCGCGCTCTGGTCGCCGTGCATCTCTACGGCCAGTCGGCCGACATCGGCGGGCTGATGGACGTGTGCGAACGGTACGGCGTGGTCTTCATCGAGGACGCCGCCGAAGCCCTCGGCGCGACGTACCGCGATCGCACCCCCGGCACGTTCGGAAAAGCCGGGGTCTTCTCGTTCAACGGCAACAAGATCATCACGACGTCAGGCGGGGGCATGCTCGTCACCGAGGACGGCGCGTTGGCCTCCCACGCGCGAAAGCTGGCAACGCAGGCGAGGGAGCCGGTTCCGCACTACGAGCACACCGAGATCGGGTACAACTACCGTCTGTCGAACATCCTTGCGGGTGTCGGGCGCGGACAGCTGCGGGTGTTGGAAGACCGCGTCCGGGCGCGCAGGCGCATCTTCGAGCGCTACCGGGAGCGGCTCGGGGATCTCCCCGGTGTCACGTTCATGCCGGAAGCCCCGTGGGGGCGGCATACGCGCTGGCTGACGTGCCTGCTCATCGACCCCGCCGCATTCGGCGCGGATCGTGAGGCGGTACGCCTCGCCCTTGCCGAGGAGAACATCGAAGCGCGTCCGCTCTGGAAGCCGATGCACATGCAGCCCGTGTACGGGCACCTGGACGTGGCGGGCGGCGCGGTTTCGGAGTCGTTATTTGCCCAAGGGCTCTGTCTTCCGTCCGGTTCTTCCCTTTCGAAAGCGGAGCAGGACAGGGTGTGCGAGGTGGTTCGCCGCTGTGTCGCCCCGTCCCGGTAGGACTCAGCCCGGGCCGGGAATCACGCTCGCCCGTACCCAATCCACCGGCAGCACCACCGACACCGCCATCCGGATCGAGTCGATGCGCACGATGACGATGCGCTCGCCGCGGTATTCGACGATTTCGCCCTCGAGGCCCTGCATCGGACCGTAGGAGACGACGACGGCCTCGCCCAGCGGAAGCAGTCCGTCGATGGCCTCGAGGTGCGGGCCGGCTTCCTGGAGCAGTTCGAGGCGGCGGATCTCCTCGGGGCGCACCGAGACCGGCTTACCGCCGAAGGTCACCGAGCGCACGATGCCGGGGCTTTGGAGAACGCGAAGTCGTTCGTTCTCGGTAACTTCGGCGAACAGGTAGCCCCGGAGGATGGGCTCGATGATTCGTTTCTTCCGGTCGGACCACTGGCGCGTCACCATGGTCTTTGGAACGAAGGCCTCTACGCCCACGCGCCGCAGGTAGGATTCGCATTTGATCTCGGCGCGAGATTCCGTGTAGAACACGCGCCAGATACGCAGTGCCGGGTCGGCCGGGTTCAAACGGCTCGCGGAGCGGCCGGAGACGGCCGATATCCTCGGCGATGGGTCAGACACGATGGGGATTCCCGGTCGGAAAAGTGGACAGATCGGCCAGGATCGGCTGCCGACCGAGCACGAGCGGATCCTCCGAGGAACTCGGGGGCCAAGGTACTTGGATCGGCTCGCCGGGTTTCCCGGAGAAGTGGCCTCGCCGTATCGGGTTGTTGCTATATTCAAAGGCTCAAACGTGACTTCGGCAACCCTCCGGCGCCCCACATCCGACCTGTCCGCGGTCGAACGGTGCGCTCCCGCCCCCGGCTCGAACGTGTCCGGCTCCTTGGACGAACCCTCATGCTGACCCGGATAGCCGCCAGGGTGGCGAGGCTGCGAAACCGCCACGTTTTCGTCCTGGACGTTCTGATTCTTGCCCTCGCGCCCGTGCTCGCACTGATCCTGCGGCTCGACGGTCGGGTGCGGTGGGAACGGTACGCGGATTCGCTCGTCGCCCTCTCGATCGCGACGGTTGCAGTCGGCGTGGTCGTCCTCTGGCGCTACAAGCTCTACAAGCGCATCTGGCGTTTCGCGAGCATCGACGAGGCGATCCGGCTCGGGGTCGCGACGTCGGTCATCCTCGTGGTTCAGGTTGCCGTGTTCTTTGCGTTGTTGCGGCCGATGGGCATCGTGGACGCGGCGTTCCCGCGTTCGGTGCCGCTCCTGGCGGTGCTGGTCGCGTTTCCGCTGGTGATCTCCACGAGGCTGTCGGCCCGCGTGTCGCAGCGCATCGCCGAGCGGTTCCGGCCGGTGGCCGACCGACGGCGCGCGATCGTCGCGGGAGCGGGCGAGGCGGGGGTCTTGATCGTGAGCGAGCTGCAGTCGAACCGGCGGCTCGGCATCGAGGCGGTGGCGTTCGTCGACGACGCGCCGGAGAAGCAGGGGCTCCGCATCCGGGGTCTCGAGGTGGCCGGGAAGTGCGGCGACGTGGCGGGCATCGCCGCGGCGTACAAGGCGAGCCTGGTGATCATCGCGATGCCGAATACGTCGGGCGACCTGATCCGCGTCATCACCGATGCGGCGAAGGCCGCGGGGCTCGAGACGCGGGTCGTGCCGAGCGTCTCGGAACTCGTGGACGGGCGCGTGAAGGTGAGCCAGCTGCGCCCGGTGCAGGTGGAAGACCTGTTGCGGAGGCCGACCGTTCCGCCCGACCGCGCGATGATCGAGGCGCTGATCGCGGGCAAACGCATCCTGATCACGGGCGCGGGGGGATCGATCGGAAGCGAGCTGTGCCGCCAGGTGCACCGCGCGCGGCCTGCCGCGATGCTGATGGTGGGGCACGGGGAGAACTCGGTTTTCCGTATCGCGGCCGAATTCCGCTCGATGGATTCGGATCTGCCCGTCGAAGCCGCGATTGCCGACGTGCGCGACGTCGACCGGCTCGACCGGCTCTTCGACCGGTTCCGCCCGGAAATCGTCTTCCATGCGGCGGCGCACAAGCACGTTCCGCTCATGGAGGCGAACGTGGAAGAGGCGATCACGAACAACGTGCAGGGCACGCGCAACGTGGCGCAGCTCGCGGACCGGTACGGGGTCGGGCGTTTCCTGATGATCTCGACCGACAAGGCGGTGCGGCCGACGAGCATCATGGGGTGCTCGAAGCGCGTCGCCGAGATGGTCGTGTACACCGAGGCGGCGCGCACGGGGCGTCCGTTCATGGCCGTGCGGTTCGGAAACGTGCTGGGTTCGCGCGGAAGCGTGCTGGAGACGTTCCGCCGGCAGATCGCGTCGGGCGGACCGGTGACGGTGACGCATCCCGACGTGAACCGCTATTTCATGACGATCCCCGAGGCGGTGCAGCTCGTGCTACAGGCGTGCGCGCTCGGATCCGGCGGCGAGGTGTTCGTGCTCGACATGGGCAACCCGGTGCGGATCGCCGACATGGCGGCTGACCTGATCCGGCTCAGCGGGCTTCGCGAGGGCCGGGACATCGAGATCGAATACACCGGGCTCAGACCCGGCGAGAAACTGTACGAAGAACTCTTCCTCCCGGACGAGGAATACGAACGCACGACGCATCCGAAAATCTTCGTGTGCCGCACGGCGATGCAGGGCGTCGCCGCCGCGGTGCCCGACCCGATGGACGGACACGATTTCGCCGCGCGCATCGATCGGCTGGTGGAACTCGCGCGATCCGGAGACGAGGACCGGATCGTCCGCACGCTGATGGATCTCGTCCCCGAATACGAACCGGCCCGTCCGATTCCCGAGCCGGCCGATTGATCGCGCGACGACGGGCGGCCGGCGCGGCCGACGACCGTGCGCAGGCCGGCGTGCGCGGGAGGAATTGCACCAATGGGTACCATGCAGTCACTGGATGATCTTCGGATGGCCGTGATCGGCCTCGGGTACGTCGGGCTTCCGCTCGCCGTGGAATTCGGACGTCGGTTCGATACGGTCGGATTCGATATCAACGAGCGGCGGCTCGTCGAACTGCGTCGGGGCCACGATTCGACGCTCGAGACCACCGACGACGAACTCGCGGCGGCGGCGCGGCTCATCCTCACGTCGAACGTCGAGGACCTGCGTCGATGCACCGTCTTCATCGTGACGGTGCCCACGCCCATCGACGAGCACAAGCGGCCCGACCTGGGTCCGTTGCTGCGCGCGAGCGAGACCGTCGGGCGCGTGCTGAAGCGCGGTGACGTGGTGATCTACGAATCGACCGTGTATCCGGGCGCGACCGAGGAAGAATGCGTTCCGATTCTCGAGCGCCTGTCCGGACTGCGCTTCAACGAGGATTTTTTCGCGGGATACAGTCCTGAACGAATCAATCCCGGCGACAAGCTGCATCGCCTCACGACGATTCGCAAGGTGACGTCCGGTTCGACGCCCGAAGCGGCCGAATTCGTCGACCGATTGTACGCCTCGATCATTACGGCCGGCACGCACAAGGCGCCTTCGATCAAGGTGGCCGAGGCTGCGAAAGTGATCGAGAATACCCAGCGCGATCTCAATATCGGCCTCGTCAACGAATTGGCGCTGATCTTCAACCGGCTCGGCATCGATACAGGGGACGTGCTCGAAGCCGCGGGCACGAAGTGGAATTTCCTGCCGTTCCGGCCCGGTCTCGTCGGCGGACATTGCATCGGCGTCGATCCGTATTACCTGACGCACAAGGCGCAGGCGGTCGGCTATCATCCCGAATTGATTCTCGCGGGCCGGCGATTGAACGACCGCATGGGCGCGTACGTCGCGAGCGAGCTCATCAAGGCGATGATGCGCCGCCGAATCCAGGTGAACGGGGCGCGCGTGCTCGTCATGGGCCTCACGTTCAAGGAGGATTGTCCCGACATCCGGAATACGCGCGTCGTGGACATCGTGAACGAATTGTGTGAATACGGTGTGACGGTAGACGTGTGGGACCCCTGGGTGAATGCCGGGGAGGCCCGTCACGAATACGGAATCGACCCCATCGCCGCGCCGGTTCCGGGGGCCTATGACGGCATCGTGATCGCGGTGGCGCACAACAGCTTCCGGGAACTCGGAGCGCGAGGGATACGCGAATTGGGGCGCGACCCGCATGTATTGTACGACGTCAAGCATGTTCTTCCGGCCGGAGAATCGGACGTACGGTTATAGTATTATTTCCGTATTATTGTCGCGGCCCCCGTTTTTCCCACCTTCGAGATTATGACAATATGGAATCCGTGATCGATCCCATCAGGAAACTTCTTGCGGACCGCAAGCAGGTAGAAAAGGAACTCAAGAAGATCGAACAGCAGTACCAGAAGGCCATCGACAAGGCCCGCGCCGAACTGCGGGGTACGATCCTGAGGCTCTGCTCCCAGGCGGGTACGACGCTCGAGGACGTGTTCGGCGGCAAGTTTCCGGCCGGCGACGACAAGCCGAAGCGCGCCGAAAAGAAGGCCGCTGCCAAGCCCAAGGCCACGAAGAAGGGCGCCGCCCGCAAGAAGGGCCCCGGCAAGTACCTCCTCAAGGGCAAGGAATATGACGGCCGCCAGGCCCGCGCGGTCGCCGGATTCAACGCCGTGCGCGTCGACGGCAAGATCGACGACGCCAAGGCGATCGCCGCGAAGATGATCAACCCGGTCTGGCTCGCTTCGGGCGGACAGGTCGTCAAGCGCTTCGTGGACGAGCACAAGCTCGACGTGGCCGCCTACTCGGCGAAGTGACGACGGTCCGGACCCTGGTCCGGCGACGGAAAGAAGCGGAGCGGCATTAACTTGCCGCTCCGCTTTCCTTTTCCGCGCATTCCCGCGCTTCGTGTTCCCCGCCCATGAAAGGCATCATCCTCGCCGGCGGGGCCGGCACCCGGCTGCATCCGGTCACGCGCTGCGTTTCGAAGCAGCTGCTTCCGGTGTACGACAAGCCGATGATCTATTATCCGCTGACGACGCTGATGCTGGCGGGCATCCGCGAGATCCTCGTGATTTCGACGCCGTCGGACCTGCCGCGGTTTGCGGAATTGCTCGGCGACGGGTCGGCATGGGGACTGTCGCTTTCGTACGCGGAACAGCCGCGGCCCGAGGGCCTGGCGCAGGCGTTCCTCATTGGCTCGGCCTTCGTCGGTTCGTCCCCCGTGGCACTGGTCCTTGGAGACAACCTGTTCTACGGACACGGGCTTCCGGAGCTGTTGACACGAGCCGCCGCCCGCGCGCACGGCGCCACGGTCTTCGGCTACCCGGTGCGTGACCCCGAGCGCTACGGCGTGGTCGGATTCGACGCTGCGGGACACGTCACTTCCATCGAAGAAAAACCCGCCGCGCCGGCGTCCAATTACGCGGTCGTGGGCCTCTATTTCTACGACAACTCGGTGCTCTCGTTGGCGCGCGGCCTGAGCCCGTCGGCGCGCGGAGAACTCGAAATCACCGACCTCAATCGCCTGTATCTCGAGCGCGGTTCGCTGCACGTCGAATTGATGGGTCGCGGCATCGCGTGGCTGGATACCGGCACGCACGACTCTTTATTGCAGGCATCGCAGTTCGTGCAGACGATCGAAGCCCGCCAGGGCCTGAAGATTTCGTGCCCTGAAGAAATCGCCTGGCGGCGCGGGTGGATTTCGTCGGAGGACGTGCTGCGCCTCGCCGAGCCGCTGTCGAAATCGCCGTACGGGGAGTACCTGCGGAGGTTGGTCGCGCCGTCATGACCGTGCTCGAAACCCCCATCGCAGGGCTTCTTCGCGTCGAGATCGCGTCGTTCGCCGACGAGCGCGGACGCTTTCTCGAGACCTGGAATGCGCGCCGTTACGCCGCGGCCGGCATCGACGCGGCCTTCGTCCAGGACAACATCTCGGTTTCGCGCCGCGCCGTGTTGCGCGGGCTGCACTACCAGGTCGCGCCGTTCGAACAGGGCAAGCTCGTCAGCGTGCTCGCCGGAGCGGTGTGGGACGTCGCCGTCGACCTGCGCCCCGGCTCGGCCACGCGCGGACGCTGGTACGGCTGCGAGCTGTCTGCCGACAACGGCGTCCAGCTCTGGATCCCGCCCGGCTTTGCGCATGGCTTCGTCGTGCTATCGGATTCGGCGACGTTTTACTACAAGTGCACCGCGCCGTACGAGCGGTCGGCCGAACGCGCCATCCGGTGGGACGACCCGGGGTTGAAGATCGCGTGGCCGGTTTCTTCGCCGGTGCTCTCGCCGAAGGATGCGGCGGCCGAGGAGTGGGAGGGTTAAATCTCCCGGAGATAGGGGGCGGCGGCTTCGCGGAGGGCTGTCGCGCGGGCAGGGTCCAGCGGCTGCTGGGGCGGCCGCACGCGGATCCAGGCCTCGTCCCGGTCGCGGTCGGCCAGGAGGCGCTTGATGCCGGCGATGAAGGGGGCCGATTCGAGCGCCGTGCGTGCCTCGCCGAGCCGGACCTGCAGCGCCGCGGCTTCAGGGCCGGGTGAGCCGCAGGCGCCCACGAACGCCTCCCACACCTCGCGGGCGAGGGGAGCGGTCAGGTTCGTGGTCGCCGTCAGGCAGCCCGCGCCGCCGTTCCGGAGGACCTCGAGCAGGACCTTTTCGTTGCCCGCGAGCACCGCGAGCCCCGGATGCGATTCGGCGAGGCGCACCATGCGCTGCACGTCGCCGGACGAGTCCTTCGTTCCGATCACCTGGTCCGGGAATTCGTCGATCAGACGCGCGATCACCACCTCGGAGTACCCGACCCCGACGAGGCGCGGAAAGTGGTACAGCACGATGCGCAGGTCGTCGCCGACGCCGGTGACGAGCCGGTCGAAATAGGCCAGCAGGCCGTCTTCGGACGGCTCCTTGTAGTAAAAGGGCGGATGGAACAGCACGCCCGCAGCACCCGCGTCGTGCGCGACCCGGCTGAGCGTCACCGCGTCCGGGAACGCGCACGCGCCCGTTCCGACAAGGATCTGCTCCATCGGGAGACCCGCGGCGGCCAGCCGCTCCACGGCCTCGGCCCGCTCGCCCACCGTGAACGAATTGCCCTCGCCCGTGGACCCGAACAGGGCCACGCCGTGGTTTCCGGCCTCGAGCAGGGCCTGCGTGTAGGCCGCGAGCCGCGGGTGGTCGATGTCGAGCCCTGCCGTGAGCGGAGTCACTGCGGCGGCCCAGATGCCTTGGATTCGGTGGGGCATGGATGGATGGCTTCGAGCGTCGCGTTACAAAAGGATCACCGGGGTGCTCTATGGTACGGGTTTCGCAGGTTGGTTTGATGAACGAAGCGCGCAGCAGTGCACAGGGGTGCTTCACCGCGCATACGACCAATTTGCATAAATGCCCGGCGGAAGAACTTCGTCCGGGCGGGAGAAATCGTTCACCGCGTGCAAGTATGCAAATTGGTCGTAAGGACGCGAACGAACAGGTGCGTGGAGGGGCCCCGGACCCGCCGGCCCCGCCCGACCCTACCGCCCGCGAGGCCGGGGCAGGAATAGGACGCAGGCGAATTCGCGACGACTACCGGCCCGCGCAGATTTTCATTCCCGGAGACCAGCGATCCACCGTCGAAGACCACCACCTCGCCCGGATCGTACCGACGCCACCGCCGCTGCGCCGTCCGCACGTTCACGACACCCTGACCCTCGATGAGGTATGGTTCCGTGGCGGCGCTCCCGCATGGGCAGATCCGTCTCGCTTCCACGCGCAACGTATTCTCGAAGCCGAACAGGCGCACGGATTCAGCGACTGGAACGAGCCGGCGAACCGAGACCTCGACGATCTGCGCCACTGGACGCTGCGGAACGGGCATTCGGTCACGATCCTGATGCCGGGGCTGCTTGCCGCCGAGCTGTTCCGCAAACGGCTCCAGCTGCTCTCCCGCAGGGCCGGCCGTCGGCTCGGGCCCACATGGATCGTGCACGGTGGGGACGAGTCTTTCGTCGTGCGGGGAATCCGTTGCGTATCCTGGCGCGACCTTCCGGAAACACAAGCCCTTCTCGATCCTTCAAGCGTGGTCCGGGCGCCGACGAACCCTTGATCCCGGGCTCAATGGAAATAGCGTTACTGCTCGCCCTGATCCTTCTCAACGGCGCGTTCTCGATGTCCGAGATCGCGGTGGTTTCCTCCCGAAAGGCGCGCCTGAAGCGGCTCGCCGACGAGGGCAGCGCGGGGGCGGACCGGGCGTTGGTGCTGCACTCCGACCCGTCCCGGTTCCTGTCGACCGTACAGGTCGGCATCACGTTGATCGGGATCCTGTCGGGCGCGATCGGCGAATCGGCGCTCGCCGACCCGTTCTCCGCCTGGTTGGCGACGTTTCCGACCCTCGAGCCGTATGCCCGTCCGATGGCGCTGACGGTGGTGGTGATCGGACTGACGTACGTCTCGGTCGTCGTGGGCGAACTGCTTCCGAAACGGCTCGGGTTGCTGGCCCCCGAGGGCGTGGCGTCCTGGGTGGCGGGTCCGATGGACGTGGTTTCGCGCGTGGCGCGTCCCCTCGTGTGGCTGCTGACGACGTCGTCCGGGCTGCTGCTGCGCCTCATGGGCATCGCACGATCCGAAGAACCGCCGGTCACCGACGAGGAGATCGAGGTGCTGATGGAGCAGGGGGCCGAGGCCGGGGTGTTCCACGAGTCGGAGCAGGAGATCGTCTCGAACGTGCTGCGGCTCGACGAGCAGCGCATCGTGTCGATCATGACCCCGCGCAGCGACGTGTATTTCGTGGACCTCGACGATGACGAAGAGGAGGTGCGGCGGCGGATCGTGGACAGTCCGTACGAGCGGATCCCGGTGTGCCGCGACGGGCTCGATCACGTGGTGGGCATCCTGCGTACGAGCGACCTGCTCAAGCCTGCGCTCGAGGGGCGGCCGCTGGAGCTGGAGAGCATGCTGACGCCGCCGCTGTACGTACCGGAGAGCGTCACCACGACGCGCCTGCTCGAGAATTTCCGCGCGGCGCGCATGCAGTTCGCGCTGATCGTGGACGAGTACGGAGGGGTCGAGGGGCTCGTCTCGGTGTCGGACGTGCTGACGGCGATCGTCGGCGAGATTCCGACCGGGGACCTGCCCGAGGACCGGGAGATCATCGAGCGCGAAGACGGGTCCTGGCTCGTGGACGGAGGCATCACGATCGAGCGCCTGCGCGACGACCTGGAGATCGACGAGGAGATGCCGGGCGAGGAGGAAAACGCCTACAACACGTTGGGCGGCTTCGTGATGCACATGCTCGGGCGTGTCCCCGCGGAAGCCGAGCGGGTCGAGTGGTCCGGGTGGCGGTTCGAGGTGATGGACATGGACAAGAACCGCGTCGACAAGGTGTTGGTGCAGCGCATCCCGGGTCCCGAGCCGGTCACGGTGATCGTGACCCGGTCGTGAGCGCGGTGCGCCGGGTATCGGCGATCGTCGCGCTGATCGCGGCCGTCGCGCTCCTGGGCCCCCGGGCCCGCGTCGAGCCGTCGCTGCCGGTCGCGGATCCCGCGTCCTGGCGCGCGTTCGCGGCGGAAGACGGCGGAGGCGTGACCCCGGGCGCCGGGCGCGGCATCGCCTGGATCGGCGCGCCCGACTCGGTGACCGACCTCGCGATCGTGTACCTGCACGGGTTCTCGGCCACGCGTCGCGAGGTGCACCCTCTCGTAGACACGCTCGCCGCCCGGTTGGGCGCAAACGTGTTCTACGCCCGCTTGGCGGGTCACGGGCAGGCGGGCGACTCGCTGGGCTCGGCGAAGGCTGCCGACTGGCTTCGGGACACGGCGCAGGCCCTCGTCGTCGGACGCGCGATCGGGCGTCGCGTCGTGCTGGTCGGAACCTCCACCGGCGCCACGCTGGCGGCGATCGCAGCGGCCGAGCCGGCGCCGGACCTCGCGGCCGTCGTGCTGGCCTCCCCGAACTTCGGTCCGCGCGATCCCAAGGCCGAGATGGTGTTATGGCCGTGGGGGCGTGTACTTACGCGGCTCGTGGCAGGGGAAGTCCGCGAGTGGACGGCGGCCAACGAAGCGCAGGCGCGATACTGGACGACCCGGTATCCGACCCGGGTGATCCCCGAGATGATGGCGCTCGTGGACGCGGCCCGGCGCGCTCCCCTCGAGCGCGTGGAGCGGCCGGTGTACCTGGTCTATTCGGGTCGAGACCAGGTGATCTCTGCGGAACGGGTGCGGGAGGCGGCCGTGCGGTTCCCCCGCGCCCAGTCGTGGGACGTGACGGCCGACGCCGATTCGGCGACTGTCGCGGAACTGGCCGTGGGCTCGTTCCACGTGTTCGCGGGCGAGATCCTCGCGCCGAGCTTCACGCCCGTGGTGGCCGATTCGCTGGAAGCGTTCGTGCACCGCGCCGTTCGGTAAGATTTTCGGGGACCGCGGGGTTATGCGGCCGTGGGTCCCGCGTCATGGGTCTCCAACCTGACGGAGACCTCCATGACCAGACGATATCGGCCCCGGCCCGGCGCGGAGACGGCGCGCAGGGGCTGCCTCCTCGGTGCGCTGCGGCTGGGCCTCGCCGCGCTTCTTCTCGCCCTCGGGGGTGCAGCCCTGGCGAACGCCCAGGCGGTAGTGCTTCAGCAGACCTTCGACGGCGTGACGGCTCCCGTGCTTCCGCCCGGCTGGGTGGACGGTGCGGGATGGTTAACCTCCACTACCTCCGCATCCACCGGATCGGGGCTCAACAACCTCGTGAATACGGGTACGGGGGCCGACAACGTGGTTTCCGAACCGTTCTCGCTGGCGTCGGTCTCGGGGGCGACGCTGACCTACCTCGCCCGCCGCACGTCGTCGTACGCGGCCGAGGCGCTCGTGGTCACGGCGTCGATCGACGGGGGCGCTACGTTTCCGCATGTCGTGGCCGCGTCGGGCTCCGCGTTGCCGATGGCGACCTCGACGTGGGAGACCGTGTCGGCGACGATGCCGGCAGGGGCGCTCGGCCAGGCCGACGTCCGCCTGCGGTTCGAGGCGGCGGGCGGAACTTCCTCGTCGGCGAGCATCCGGATCGACGACGTGACGGTGACCTCGGGTTCCGGGGGTTCCGGCGGTTCAGGAGGCGGTTCGGGCTCGACGCTCGGGTTCCCGGCGGCTGCGTCGTCGGTCGCGTCGGGCACGACGGATTTCGAGGTACCGGTGGCGCTCGTGCACGCCGGCGCCACGGGCCTGCAGGGTCTCCAGTTCGCGGTTTCGTGGACCGATGACGTGCTGACGTTCGACTCGGTGCAGCCGGGCGCTGCGCTCGCGAACCTGGCCGACTGGTCCGTTTCGGTTGCCGCGGGCGTACGATCGGTGACGGTATTGGTGATTTCGCCGAACGGGGCGTCGCTCCCGGGAGGTACCCACGACCCGCTGCTGCGCCTGCGCTTCGACGTAGGCTCGTTGGGCGCCGCGGCGTCGCGCGAGGTCATGATCACGGTCTCGGGGCCGGTGGCTTCGCTGGCCACGGCGACCGGAACGGATGCCGGCCTCGTGCTTGCGCAGGCCGGCCACTCGGTCACGGTGCGCTCGGCGCGGGGGGACGCCGACGCGGATTTCGCGGTCGACGTGGCCGATCTGTTGGTCGGCATCGACGTCGCGCTGGGGCGCGTGACGGCCTCCGCGACGGCCTTGTCGAGCCTCGACCAGTACCCGTTCCCGGTCGGCGACGGTTCGGTGGACGTGCGCGACCTGACCGTGCTCGTGCAGGCGATCCTGGCGGGGCAGTGGCCGGACGGGGCGCCGCTGCCCGTACCGCCCGCCGGAAAGGGATGGGCGGCGGCCGGCGGGCTGCGGATGGCATTGGAGGCGGAGGCCGGCGGCACCGGGCGACTCGTGCTGCACCACGACAGGCCGCTGCGGGGAGTCCAACTGGACGTGTTCGGACCCGGCGTCGCGGGTGCGCGGGCCGCGGAGGTGGCCGGGAAGGTCTCGCCGCGGGTCGGACCGCTCGCCGACGGCCTGCGCCTGCTTTGGGCGGCGTTCGACGGTTCGTTGCTCGAGCCGGGAGCCACCGTCCTGCTGGAGACCACGGCCCCGGGGGAAGTGCGCCTCGGTCGGGCGATCGCCGTCGGCGTCGACGGCGCCCGCTACGGCGTGACCCTAGCCGAGGTGCCTTCGGCGGCGCGGCTGGAGGCGCCGTATCCGAATCCCTTCCGCCCGGCGGCCGGTGAGGTGTTGCGGTTGGCCGGGGTGGCGACGGAGGGCATCGAGATCCTCGACGCGCTCGGTCGCCGGGTGGCGCGGATGCCGGCATCCGGCGGCGACGCGACCTGGGACGGAACCGACGCGGCCGGACGCACGGTCGGTCCAGGGCTCTATCTCGCGCGTGTGGTGGGCGCGCGCGGGACGGACGCGAGGACCGTCGTCGTGACCCGGTGAGGCCGCGACGAGGGGGCGGCCCGGCTTTGCCAGGCTCGGGCCGCCCCGATGCGGCACGGGAGCCGGCTCAGGCGTTCGAGGCCCCGAGACGGCGAAGCATCACGTAGCCGACGACGCCCGACAGCAGCGACGCCGTCAGGATACCGATCTTGGCGAGGTCGAGCGCGGCGGGGGCGCCGGGCGCGGCCTCCGGCAGTCCGACGAACGACAGGTTGGCAATGAAGAGCGACATCGTGAACCCGATGCCGGTCAGCAGGGCGACGCCGTAGAGCTGTGTCCACGTCGTTCCACTCGGAAGTACGGCCCAGCCCATCCGGATCGACAGCCACGAGAACGCAAAGACGCCGATCTGCTTGCCGACGAAGAGTCCGAGCAGGATGCCGAACGCGGCGGGATGCAGGATGGCCTCCGTGAACGAAACCCCGCCGAGCGCGACGCCCGCGTTCGCGAGCGCGAAAACCGGCATGATGCCGAACGCGACCCAGCCGTGGAGCTTGTGTTCCATGCGGAGCAGCAGCGAATGCTCCCCGCGGGCCGGGATGGTGAGCGCGAGCAGCACGCCCGCGATCGTCGCGTGCACGCCGGACTTCAGCACCGCGACCCAGAGGCCGAGGCCCAGGATGACGTACACCGCCGTGCGCTGGATTCCGAGCCGGTTGGCGGCTACGAGCAGCGCGAGGAATACCGCGGCGACGCCGAGGGCCGCCACCGACAGCTTGGACGTGTAGAAGAACGCGATCACGAGCACCGCGCCGAGGTCGTCCACGATCGCGAGCGCGGTCAGGAAGATCTTGAGCGCGACGGGCGCGCGGGTTCCCAGCAGCGCCAGCACGCCGAGCGCGAACGCGATGTCGGTCGCCATCGGAATGCCCCATCCCGCCGCGTAATCGGTCGAACCGGCGACGAGCGCGTAGAGGCCGGCGGGAACCACCATGCCTCCGACCGCGGCCAGGAGCGGCAGCGCGGCCTGCCGCGGCGACGACAGCTCCCCGACGAGGATCTCGCGCTTGATCTCGAGCCCGACGAGGAAGAAGAAGATGGCCATCAGGCCGTCGTTCACCCAGAGAAGCAGCGGCTTGGAGATCGCGGCGCTTCCGATCGAAACCGTGACCAGGGTGTCCCAGAGCGAGAAATAGGCCGAAGCCCACGGCGAGTTCGCCCAAAGGAGGGCGACGACGGCGAGCGCGAGCAGGAGCACGCCGCTCGCGGCCTCGGTGCGGAAGAAGGCCTGGAACGGTCGGATGAACGGAAGTGCGGAGGTCTCTTCGGAGGAGCGGGCCATGGTGCGAGGAGAAGAGGGCGCCCCGGCCCCCGGGACCGGCGGTCGGCCCTGGTGTTGGTCGAGGCGTCGGTTCTGATAGCCGTTATGGCACCCGTTGTGGGTTTCCTGGTTCCAGCCGGATCCGTGAAATCGGTTTCACGCGCTGACGACGAGGTGTTGGGCGCTGCTGCAGACGCTGTCGCGAACCGACGAGTGCTGGCGGCTGGTCCTCCCCCTATGACAGCGGCCGAGGTTTCCGGTGGGAAGGCAGGGGATGCCTGATCACCCTTCTACGACCAATTTGCATGTTTGCGCAGGCGTGACAAATTCTCCCGACCGGACAACTATGCAAATTGGTCGTAGGGAACCGGAGGAAGGGCATTGAGGGAAAGAGCGGGGGAAGGAGTATCGGGAAGGGAGCTTCACGGACCCGACCGGGCGATAAGGTGAAACAGGCACCCCGGGCTCGAAAACCGGCAAGACCCGCGCCGTCACCCCTTCAGCATCATCCCCCGCAACTCCTCCGCATCCGCGGCCTCCATCCAGCGCTCCATGAACCCCGGCAGCGAGACCGTGCGGGCAATGGAGGCGAGCGTGCGCAGATACTCGGTGCGCCGGTCGTCGCTGGTGGCGATGACGAAGGCGGCATGGACCGGGGCGGCGAGGTCCGGGAAACGTATACCCTCGCGGCTGCGCACGACGACGACGGCCACGCGTCCGACACCGGGAAGATGTCCGTGGGGTACGGCGATGCCGTCGGCGATGACCGTACTCCCGCTTTCCTCCCTGTCGAGGAAGGCGGCGCTGAGCTGGCCCGAGGGAATGCGCGTGACCTCGCTCAGGCGCGCGGCCGCGAGATCGAGCAGGGCTGCCCGGTCGATCGCGCCTGCGTCGGCCACGACGGGGGCTGCGGCGATGATCTCCCGGAAGGTGCCGGATTCGGGGGCCGCGTCCGTCTGCCGACGTACGACGGTCAGGCGGTCTCCGGCCTGCAGGGATGTGGCTGCCGAGACGGGGAATGCGACGCCCTCGCGTTCGGCGAGGAGGGCCAGGGCAGTGCCCCCGAGGCGCCGCACGGTTTCGGCGACGTCGGTCGGGGCGTCGAGACGCCGGGTTTCGAGGTCGGTGCGCCCGTTGTCGAACCAGTAGTCCCAGTCGCTGAGGTGGAAGGGGGTACCGAAGGCGGTGGAGGCGCCGGTGTGCTCGAGCACGGATTCGTGTTCCGTACGTCCCCCGTCGGTTCGGGACGGGGTCCAGCGCCCCTCGTGGTGGACGAGGATGTGGGGTACCCGAAAGGCCGATTGGGCGACGCGCGAGACGAGGGCGTTGACGGCGGGGTTGGGGGTCAGGGCCAGCAGGTTTCGTACCGAGGCGGCGCCGGCCGACGCCAGCACGTCCTCGTCCATCGCGTCTCCCTCGACGACGTCGAGGCCCAACGCGCGTGCGGCGGCGCAGGCTTCGGTGTTGCGGTCGACGAGGCGGACGGGGCCCGCGCCCTCGGCACGGGCAAGAAGCGCCGCGAAGGTTCGGGCCATGGGCCCGGCTCCAACCACCAGGGTACCGCTGCGACGATCGTCCGAACGCACGAGCTCGCCGTGCCTTTCCAGCCAGAGCACCCCCCAACGCAGGATGACCGGTACCGTCGCGGTCGTGGCGATGGCGATGAATACGAGGATCGAGAAAATCTCCTGGTTGATGAGGCCCAGGGAGAGTCCGATCTGGGCGATGACGATCTCGACCGCGCCGCGGCCGTTCATTCCGCCTCCGATGACCAGGCCCTCGCGCCAGCCGTGTCCGGTCGGGAGGTAGAAGAGGGCGCTTCCGACGATTTTTCCGACCGTGGCCAGGCCGAGCAGGGCCAGCAGCATGCCGGGGGATTCGGTGACGACGTTGAGCGACACCGAGAATCCCGCGGTGACGAAGAAGATGGGAGCGAGGAAGCCCAGGGAGGCCTGCTTGAGCCCGCTCTCCACGCTTCGGGTCATCTGACGGCCGAAGAGGCGGTCACGCAGGAAGATGCCGGCGATGAACGCGCCGAGGATGCCGTGCATGCCGGCGATCTCCGCTCCCTCGCTGAAGGCCAGGGTGACGAGCGCGGCGACGATGAAGGCGCCGTTGGCGCTGAGAGGTCCCGACTTCGTCACGATGCGGCCCAGCACGGGCAGCCCGTACTGTCCGGCAGCGGCGGCGACGGCGAAGAAGAGGGTCGCCTTGACCGTGATGAGCGCCAGCGAGACGAAGTCGACCGACCCGGTGTTGGCGAGACCCAGGATACCGGCGAACAGCAGGAGCGAAAGGGTGTCGGCGATCAGGGCACCCGCCATCAGGACGCTGGCGATGCGCGTGTCGAGCAGCTTCAGGTCGAGCAGGATGCGGGAGTTTGCCGCCAGCGCCGTCACGCCCGCGGCCATGCCGACGAAGAGGGCCGCGATCACGGTGCCGCCCGACGCGATGATGACGGCGTAACAGAGGATGAACGGGGTCACGAACCCCCCGATCGCGGCCAGGAAGCCGCCTTTCGAAGCGCGGCGCAGTTCGCCGGGGTCCATCTCCATGCCGATGTAGGCCATCATCAGCAGGATGCCCACCTGGGCGAGCACGTCGAGCGCGGGGTCCCCCTCGAGCCATCCCAGAACGGGCGGTCCGAGCAGGATGCCCGCTGCGAGTTCACCCAGGATCGACGGATAGCCCAGGCGCTCCACCGCCCGCCCGGATAGCCAGGCGACGAGCAGTACGAGGAGGAGCGGAAGGATCGGAAGGGCCATCTACGGGGTCTCCTGGGCCCGCCAAGATAGGCCATCCGGGCGGAACCCGGGAACCCGGCGGAGATCCGGGTCGCCCCGAGATCGGCGACCGGCCCGCCCGGGCGTCCCCTGCTACAACGAATGCGTCACCCGCAGCATCGCGAGCCGTCCGATCTCGGCCACGTCGACGAATTCGCGGTGCTCGTTGTCGGTGAGGTTCTGTACCGTGAGGTTGAGCCGGGTGTCGCGGCGCATGGGCAGGCGCCACGAGACCGAGGCGTCGACCACGCCGAAGCGCTCGACGTGACCGACGTAGACGTCGCTGCGCACCGGGTACGCGTCGATGAAGCGCCAGCGGACCTGCGCACCGAAACGTTCGTCGGGCGTCTCCCACTGCACGAGGCCCCCGAACTTGTGCCGGGGGGCGTTGAGCGAGATGTCGTCGATGCCGTCGACGTTTTCGAAATAGTTGTCGGAAACCCACGCGTACGTGCCGCCGATCCGGAAATGGCGCGACAGGAAGAGCGTGAAGGCGGCGTCGACGCCGTAGACCGAGATGTCGCCGAAGTTGCGACGCATGAGGATGATGCCGACCGGATCGAAGGCTTCGCGCGGGGTCACCGTGCCGAAGGGGATCGAGCCGGCGACGCCCGTGGCGAGCAGGCTGGCGACTTCCTCGGCGGCGCTGCCGTTGTTGTTGCCGAGGAAGGGAATGCGGTCGAGGGGCGCGAGGTCGGCGGCGGCCTGGCTGTTGGCCGGGTCGGCCAGGGCGGCGCGCACGGCGGTCGTCAGGGCGCCGTTGAGCGTGTAGGCGTCGAGGAAGACGTTGGGGGTTCCGACCTCGAAGGGGCCCATGAAGTCCCGCACGCGGTTCCAGTAAGCGTCGACGCCGACGATGAGTCCGCCCAGGAGCAGGCCTTTCCAGCCGATTTCGACGGATTCGCTGCGGGTGACGCGCAGTTTGTCGTAGTCCTGCGGGGCGGCGACGGGTACGAACTCCTGGCGCACGAGATCGAGCCGCTTGAGGGTCTGGGCCACGCCCTGGACCTGGTGCGGAAGGACCCGGTCTAGCGCGGCGCCCACGGCCGCGGCGTTCGAGGGATCCAGCAGTCCGGACGAGGCGAGGTTGTCGGCGAGGCCGGCGACGCTCGCGGCACGGGCGACGTCCCACATGATCGCGGTGAGGGTGGGGTCGCCGAGTGCGAACGCGTGGTCACGGCCCAGGCCCGCCACGGGGGCGAACGGCGAGTACACCTGCGGGATCGCTCCGAAATGGAAGCCCGTGAGCATGCCCTGCACGCGCAGGTCGGTGGTCGGCGCGAATCCGACGAGCGGTTCCATGCGCCCCAGCGTGAAGACGTCGCGCAGGCCGACGAGGTCGGCGAAGAGGTCGTTGGTCTTGGGCGTGCGGAAGGCGCGGTTGTACGTCAGCCGCACGGTGTGGCCGGCGCGCGGCTTGTAGACGAGCGCGGCGCGCGGGCTGAAGGTGACGCGTTCGAGCCGGTCGTGGCGGTCGAGCCGGGCGGCGGCGGTCACGGAGAACCGGCGCGACAGGTCCGTGTCGCTCTGCACATAGGCGCCGACCTCGGTCGTGACGTCGTCGTCCTCGTGCTGTCCGCTGACCGAGCCCTCGCCGTCGGGCAGGGTGTAGAAGTAGTCGATGCCGTACGTGAAGCGCTGCCGCTCGCCGAGGGCCTTGAAGTGCTGCGCCTGCACGACGTACATCCGCGACTTGTCGAGGAACGGATCGCCCGTGCGCAGGAAGAACGAGTCGCCGCTGCGCAGCGCGTTGACGTAGCCCTGCACGAACAGGTTCTTGTACAGCACCTTCGTCTGCAGGTAGGCCATGCCGGCCCCGTTGACCTGGGCGGCGCCGGTCGGCGTGATCTCGATGTTGCTCCCCGTCGTGCGCCCGCCCTGCACGATGACGGTTCCGTGTTCGGAAAAGCGGAAGTCGAGGCGCCCGTTGAGCGAGAGGTTCTCGACGTCGAAGTCTCTCCGACCCACGAGGAGCGTGTCTGCGGAGGCGCCGGCCGCGAGGGCCTCGGCGCGGGCCGAAAGCTCGGCGGGCGAGAAGAATTCGAAGTCGCGGCCGGAGTAGTACTGGGCGCTGAACTTGTATCCGAGCCGTCGCTGGTAGACGCCGGCGGTGTTGAAGGAGCCGAGCATGACGCTCTGCTCTCCGCCCGCGAGGCTGACCTGGGTGCCCTGCGCGTCGAACGGCGACTTCGAGAAGACGTGCACGACCCCGTTGGCGGCGTTGGGGCCGTAAAGCGCGCTGGCAGGGCCCGAAAGCACCTCGATGCGGTCGATGTCGGCCCCGGACATGGGGATGAGCTGCAGCGCGGTCAGGCGGAACGCGGGCGCCGCCGCGATGCGGTGGTCGACCAGCGTCAGCAGGCTGCTGGCCAGGTTGTCGTTGAATCCTCGGATGACGATGCGCGAGGACACGAGCCCGGTGGTCGCGAGGTCGACGCTGGGCGCGTCCTTGAGGTGTTCGGCTGCGGTGAGCGCGGTGCGGGAGGAGAGTTGGCGCGCGTCGAGCACGGCGACGCTCGCCGGGGCGTCGAGCACGCGCTCGGCGCGTCGGGACGCGGTGATGGTGATGGGGTTGATCTCGAATCCTGCCGGTCGCAGGTTGATTTCGAGCGGAGACAGATCGTCGAGGGCGGCCCGGTAGGCTTCGTAGCCCACAAAGGTGACCTCGATGTGCCAGGGTCCGGCGGCGAGGCGGAGGAACTCGAAGCGGCCTTCCGTGTCGGTGGCCGTGCCGCGCGGGGCGGTGTCGCCGTCGTGGGAGAGTCGCACGTTGGCTCCCGGGAGCGGCTCACCGGATTCGGCGTCCCGGACAGTGCCTCGCAGGGTGCTCTCCTGGGCGCTCGACGGGGTCGCGAGGGCGAGGAGAAGGGCCGCGAGGAGGGCAGCGGTCCGGACGGGTTGGCGCATGACTCGTGCGGTTGGCGGGGGTGCGCCGAAGCTACGCGCGGGTGGGCGGACGGGCAATGGAGGAGGGGTCGAGTCCCGGACGCGGTACGGGTCGTCTTTGGGGTTGCCGGTGGTTGCGGGGGTGGGTGGTCGGAGGGTCGTAGTCGGGGTCCACGTGGGAAACGCCTTCGGCACCGGCACGCAGTCCCCTCGTTTCGGAACGTCGGATCTTCAAGGCTGCACCACGTCATTCGCCGATACCGGTCGGCCAGGCGCTTGCGCCCCGCAGATCCGGTACCGATTCTATGGCATCGCCATCCCGATCTGCGCGCGACCCCGCCACGGGATCCACACCGCCTTGACCCTCGGCAATCGATGCGATCCTCCCCGCTGTTACTCCTTGTCCTTGTTTGGGCGACCGTCTCGGTCACCGCGGCGCAGGACATCCCGCTCCCCGAGCACCCACGGCCCGATTTCCAGCGGGCGGAATGGCGTAACCTCAACGGCGCGTGGGACTTCCGCTTCGACCGGGATAACCGTGGCGTCGACGCGCAATGGGCGGCGGCACCGGCGACCGACTTTGATCGCACCATCACGGTGCCGTTCCCGTGGGGTTCGCCGCTCAGCGGGGTGCCCGACTCCGCGGACATCGGGTGGTATGCCCGAACCGTACTGATCCCCCAGGAATGGGCCGGAAAGCGAGTCTATCTCGTGGTGGGCGCGAGCGACTGGACGACGAGCGCATGGCTCGACGGCACTCCGTTACCGGTGGCGGCCCCCGCGTCGCCCAGCGGTGATGCGTACGCGCACCGGGGCGGGTACACGCCATTCGAATTCGAGTTGACCGGGTCGGCGCTCCCGGGCGTGCCGCACCGGCTGGTGCTGCGCGTGGACGACACGGCGCATCCGTTCAAGCTGGAGGGCAAGCAGGGGTACGGGCCGGCGCGCGGGATCTGGCAGACGGTGTACCTGGAGGCGCGGGGCTCCGCTCCGATCGCGCGGGCGCACGTGACGCCGGATCCGGAGCGGTCGACGGCGACGCTGGAGGTGGGGCTGACCGCCATGGCGCGCGAGGATCTTCCGATCACCGTGTTCTTCCCGAACGGCGAACGCGGGCCGGTGACGGGGGTCGTGAAGCGGGGCGAGACGTCGGCGCGCCTCAGCCTTGCGCTCGACGGGTTCCGCTGGTGGTCGCTGGAGGACCCGTACCTGTACGAGATCGACGTGCGCGCGGGGCTCGACGGGCCCGATTCCGACGTGGTGCGCACGGTTTTCGGCATGCGGACGATTTCGGTCGTCGACCTGCCGGGCAGCGGCGATCCGCCGGCGCGGTACGTGGCGCTGAACGGGAAGCCGGTGTACCTGCAGCTGGCGCTCGACCAGGCGTACCATCCGGAGGGGTTCTACACGTTTCCGACCGACGAATTCCTGCGCGACGAGGTGCTGCGGGCGCGGCAGATCGGGCTGAACGGGATGCGCGTGCACGTCAAGATCGACCTTCCGCGCAAGGCGTACTGGGCCGACCGGCTGGGTTTCCTGCTCATGGCGGACGTTCCGAACTCGTGGGGGCAGCCGGACGCGGAAATGCAGCAGGAGACCGAGCACGCGCTCCGCTGGATGATCGCGCGCGACTACAACCACCCCTCGATCTTCCAGTGGGTGATCTTCAACGAGACGTGGGGGCTGTATTCGAAGGACGCATCGGGCGAGTCGATCTACACCGACGGGACGAAGCGCTGGGTCGAGGGCATGGTGGCGCTCGCGAAGGGGCTCGACCCGACCCGGCTCGTCGAGGACAATTCGCCGTGCTGCGGCGAGGGGCACACGGTGACCGACGTCAATTCGTGGCATTCGTACCTGCCGGGGTACCGGTGGACGGAGGAGCTCGGCCGGGTGAGCGCCGGGACGTACCCGGGCTCGACGTGGAACATGGAGCCGGGCTACGCGCAGGCCGACGAACCGAACATCAATTCGGAGTTCGGAAACGTCTGGGGCTACGACGGCTCGACCGGCGACGTGGACTGGAGCTGGGATTATCACCGGGCGATCAACGCCTTCCGCATGCACCCGCGCGTGGCGGGATGGCTCTACACGGAGCACCACGACGTCATCAACGAGTGGAACGGGTACTGGCGCTACGACCGGTCGCTGAAGTTCACCGGGCTCGAGGACTTCGGCATGTCGCTGCGCGACCTGCATTCGCCGCTTTTCGTGGCGGTGGGGGATCCGTCGGACCTGTCGAAGGACGCGGCATCCGGCGCCACGGTCGACGTGCCGCTCTTCGGGTCGTTTCTCGCGGAAGAGGAGGGGCTCTTCACGCTGGACTGGAGCGTGACGGCGTGGGACCGGCTCGGACGCCGCTCCGACGGGCTTTCGCCGGGTTCGCGCGCGATCGAGGTGACGCCGTGGCAGACCGGCGCGCTCGAGCCCATTCCGGTGGGGATGCCGGCGGGACCGGCCGTGGCGGCGCTCGTCGTGCGGCTGCGCGATGCCACCGGGGCGCTGCGCCATACGAACGTGCAGACGTTCGTCGTGGCGGCGCCCGCGCAGCGGCCCGGCCAGGCGACGTCGGCCCTGCCCGGCGGCGGCGTCGTGCTGACGCGCGCTGCCGGAGAGTTCTCGGGCGCGGAATGGAGCCTCAAGCAGTGGAACGTGCTCGACGGGCTGAAGGCGAACGGCGCCGGCTCGGGGTATTTCGAGTACCGCTTCCCGTGGACCGGGGCCTCGACGGTGAAGGGCACGGGCGCCGTGGACGCGGCCGGGCTGGCCGCAGCCACGTTCGTGGCCGAGTTGTCGGCCAAGCAGCTCTTCGACAAGGATCGAGAGGGCGTGCCGGGCATGAGCGGGGACTACATGCGCGGAAGGGGCACGCATTCCCCCCACCGCAATCCGAACGCCTACCCGATGACCGACGAGACGCTCTTCCCGAGCGCCGTGCGCATCACGGTGAACGGCGTTCCGGCCGGCCGCTTCGAGCTGCCCGACGACCCGGCCGACCACCGGGGCGTGCTGTCGTGGCACGCCCAGCCGCGCGACGGCAAGCTGCGCGAGGCGGGCTCCTACGGCTGGCTCGTCGAGGCGCCGATTCCGCCCGAAGCGATCCGGAGGGCCGGCATGGCGGGCGAGTTCGTCGTCCGCCTGACCGTGGACGAGGCCCTGCCGGGCGGGCTGGCGGTCTACGGGGCGCGCTTCGGACGCTACCCGGTCGATCCGTCGGTGGTGCTGGTGCCGCGGTGAGGGGTCAGGTTGCGAGCCAGTTCCGCAGGCCATCGAGCGTATCGAACACCCGGTGGGCTCCCGCCATCGTGAGCTCTTCGGCCGGGAACGACGACGGGTAGCCGAGTACGACGCAGCCCGCCGCGACCCCCGAGCGGATGCCCGCCAGGGAGTCCTCGACGACGAGGCATCGCCCGGGCTCGACTCCGAGCGCCCGCGCGGCGGCCCGGTACGGTTCGGGGTCGGGTTTGGTGGCGGAGACGTCTTCGGCGCCCAGCACGACGGCGAACCGCTCGCGGAGGCCGTGCACGGCGAGCGCGGTTTCGGCCTGGCGCCTGCGGGACGAGGTGACGAGGGCGAGGCGGGTCCCGTTCTCGGTGAGGTCGTGAACCAGGTCGACCGCGCCCGGCATGGCGGGCACGTCGGGCAGCCACTCCTCGTAGATCTCGTCGCTGAGGGCGCGGAATGCGGCCGGATCGGTCCTTCCGCCAGCGAAACGCTCCGTGGCCATGGCGTAGACGACCTGGCCGGGCAGGCCGGTGAACATCGGCATGGCCTCATGGGGCACCTCGAATCCGAGGCGTCGAGCGGCTTCCTGCATCGCGCGTTCCGAAACGGGCTCCGAATGGATCAGGACCCCGTCGAGGTCGAAGAGGACGGCGTCGAAGGGGGGTGGGTGCATGGACACGTGGACAGGCGTGCACTCGTACGGCCAAGGGCGAGCCAGGGGTCCGTCGGGTGTGGAAAAGTCCGGGCGCCCCTCCGCCCGGCCGGGGCTATCTTCGGACGGCGCAACGACAAACGGACCCATGCCGACCCCACACTACCGCCGAATCCGCGAGTTCATGCAGAAGGCCGGGCAGGAGACGCCCCGCGAGGTGACGATTCCGGATGCCGAGACCCGCATCCTGCGTGCCAAGCTGATCCTCGAGGAGGCGCTCGAGACGGTGCATGCGCTGGGCGTGGTCGTGCGGGCAGGCGGGGCGGAAGGACCGGAGCTGATCGAGGGGCACCTCTCGTATGCCGATGGGCGCGAGCCGGATCTCGAGGGGGTGGTGGACGGGTGCGCCGATATCTCGGTGGTGACGATGGGCACGCTCGTCGCGTTCGGAGTGGACGACGAGCCCGTGCTGGAGGAGGTGGACCAGGCGAACCTGCGCAAGTTCGGCCCGGGCGGACGCCGCCGGGAGGACGGGAAGTGGCTCAAGCCGCCCGACTGGACCGCGCCCGACATCCTGGGCGCGATCGCGCGGGGCAATCCGGGCGACTGACCGCGATGCGCAACCGCACCGCTGCCTCCGCGGCACTGGCCGTCACGCTGGGTGTTTCCGCCTGCAATGCGCCCGTCGGTCCACCCGCGTTCGACCCGGTTGTCAAGCCGCTGGCCACCCCCGCCGGCGAAGGCAGCCTGGGTCCGTACCTGTCCGTCGACGCCGAAACGGCATGGCTGTCGTTCGTGGAGCCGGATTCCGCAGGCCACGGGCTGGTGGTGGCTCGTCTCGATGGCTCCGAATGGCGGCGCGTCGGGCGCGCGGCGTCGGGAGCGGACTGGTTCGTGAACTGGGCCGACGTGCCGTCGGTCGAGCCGTCCGGGCCGGGCGTGCTGTGGGCGCACTGGCTGGAGCGGCTCGGCGAGGACCGGTACGCGTATGGTGTGCGCATCGCGCGCTCGAAGGACGCCGGGGCGACGTGGAGCGAGCCGGCCTGGCTGCACGACGACCGTTCGGCGACCGAGCACGGGTTCGCGGCGCTGGCGGGCGACGGACGGGGCGGGGTGACGGCGGTCTGGCTTGACGGGGCGAAGTACGCGACCGGCGAGAACGAAATGCAGGTGCGTGCCCGCGATTTCGCGCCGGACGGCACGGCCGGCCCCGAAACGGCGGTGGACGCGCGCACGTGCGACTGCTGTCCGAACGCGGCGGTGCGGTTGGCGGATGGACGCCTCGTGGCCGCCTACCGCGACCGGTCCCTCGAGGAGGTGCGCGACGTGGCGGTGGCGACGCGGTCGGCCGACGGGCGATGGGGCGAGGCGCGGCACCTGGACCCGACCGGCTGGCGCATCGAGTCCTGCCCGGTGAACGGCCCGGCGCTGGCGACCGACGGCGAGCGCGTCGTGGCGGCCTGGTTCACGATGGAGGGGGCGGAATCGCGCGTTTTTTCCGCATTTTCGGAAGACGGGGGGGAGACGTTCGGGGCCGCCGTGCGCGTGGACGAGGGGCGGGCGGTCGGACGCGTCGACGTGGCGCTGCTGGATGACGGGACGGCGGTGGTCGCGTGGATCGAGGCGACGGGGGCGGGCGGCGGACCCGGGGCGGAGGGTGCGGCGGCGGGCATCGTTGCCCGGCGGGTGCGCGCCGACGGCTCGGCGAGTCCGGCGCGGCTCCTGGTGGAGACCGAGGCGTCCCGTGCGGCGGGGTATCCGCGCCTCGCGGCGCTGGGGAGCGAGCTGCTCCTCGCGTGGACCGAGGTTTCGCCGGAGCGGGAGGTGCGCACGGCGCGGGTGCGGCTGGCCAAGTGAGCGGCGACGACCGGCCGCGGCGCGGGCTGGTGGCGCCGGGGTACGGGGACGAGGCACGGCTAGGCGTCGATGGAATGGCGAGGCGTCGACGGAGCGGCGAGACGGCCCCCGGCGCCCATTTTCAGTGATGCCCCATTTCGACGGCGTGGCGCCTGAGCATTCAATTGTGCACTTTCGGGCCTGAAGTGCACAAATCGGCCGGTTCCGACCCCGCAATTGTGCACTTTCGGGCCTGAAGTGTACAAATCGGCCGGTTCCGACCCCGTAATAGTGCACGTTCGGGCCTGAAATGCACAAAGAGGCCCGACGATACACGGTTCGGGGGAGACCGCCGTCTCACTGGGTAGTTGCGGCATGCCCGAGGAACCCTGCGCGCCGCGCCCGGGTACGCGCGGCACCGAAAGCGCCCGCCGCCGTGACCGCGACGATAAACATATCCGCTGCCGAGCTCGGCGATCGCGACGCGATCGCGGCGCTCCTGGCGGATGTGGGCCTGTCGACGATGGGGCTTTTCGAGGACGCGGCCTGGATTCTCGTGGCTCGCGCCGCCGCCGACCCGACCCGCGCCGACACTGCCGAGCGCTCCGACGACCCCTCCCGCATCCTTGGCGTCGCGGCCGTGGAGCGGTATGGCGCGTCGGGGCTGCTGCGTTCGGTAGCGACCGCCGGGAGTGCGCGCGGAACCGGCCTGGGCCGCGCACTCGTGGCGCGGGCCGAGGCACGATGTCACGAAGAAGGGGTTTCGACGCTCTACCTGTTGACCGAGACGGCCGAGGAGTTCTTCGTGCGGCGCGGGTACGCGGTGGTCGACCGCTCCGACGTGCCGGAGGCCGTGCGCGCGTCGACGCAGTTCGTGGCGTTGTGCCCGTCATCGGCGACGGCGATGGTGCGACGGTTATTGCCCGCCTGAAGGCCTATTTTCCGCAAATCACACCCATATACGAAGCATCATGGCGAAGAACAGGGCAAAAATGGCCCAGCCCGAATTCAACCGGTCGCTCCTCTATGTCGCCCTGGCCGCGGCGGCGACGGGCATCGGGCTCTCGGCGTACAGCCTCAGCATCTCGCTCAAGATCGCGGGCGACGGGTTGGTGAACGCGAGCGGATGCTCGCTCGGCGACCTGGTGAACTGCGACTACGCGCATGCATCGTCGTATTCGGAACTGTTCGGCGTGCCGGTGGCAGGATGGGGGCTCGCCTTTTTCCTCTTTGCGGGGTTGGCTGCCGCGCTAGCCGTCTTCACGTCGAATCGGCGCGCGGCGGGGGGAATGCTCGGTTTCGCGTGGGTCCTGTCGCTGGGCGGAGTGGTGTTTTCGCTCGTCAAGGCGTACCAGTTGTACGATCTCGGCGTCGTATGCCTGGTCTGCGTCGGCATGTACGTCGCGATTTTCGCGCTGACGGCGGTGATTCCGCCCGCGCTCCGGACCGGGTACGGCGACGTGCTCCGCGGCACGCTTGCCGCTGCGCGTGGCGGCGACCACCGGCTGGCCTACGAGCCGGCGGTGACCCGGTGGGCGCTCGTGGCCGTCGTGTTGTTCGCCATGGGTTGGGTGGTGGTGAAGCGCCAGATGGACGCCGCCCATCCGGTCGAGAAGGTCGACGTCGAGCAGGCGGTGGAGATGCACTTCCGCCAGCCCGCCCAGAACGTGGTGGTGGACCCGAACGCGGCGGTTTGGGGCAATCCGGAGGCGAAGCTGGTGATCGCCGAGTTCGCCGATTTCCAGTGCCCGGCGTGCCGGGAGTCGGCGTTCCACCTGCGGCCCGCGATCTTCGAGTTCCGCGACCGGGTGCAGCTGCGCTTCATGAACTTTCCCCTCGACTCGAACGTGAACGAGATGATGCAGCAGCAGAACCACGCGAACGCCGGCCCCGCCGCGAAGGCAGCGGTCTGCGCGGCCGAATACGGGGATTTCTGGGGCTATCACGACGAGTTGTTCGAGGACCAGGGGCTGCTCGGGCCGGATCTCTACCGCCGGCTCGCCGAGAAGCGAGGCTGGAACGTGGCCGAGTTCGAGGCCTGCATGCAGCGCGAGGACGTGCTGGCGCGCCTGAAGTCGGATGTGGCGGCGGGCATCGCGGCCAACCTGCGCTACACGCCGTCGATCTACATCAACGGCCGGTACGTGACGCAGTGGCAGAATACCGACGTGATCCGCGCCATCATCCGCGAGGAACTCCGACGCGCCGGGTGACCGCGGAACCCCGATGAGCGAACTCTTTTCGGAATTGCTGACGCTCGATCCGGCCGTGCGCCGGGTCTGGCGCATCAAGCTGGCGCTCACCGGGTCGGCCCTGCTGCTCGCGGCGATCGTGTATGACGTGTCGAACGTCTTCGACGCCGACCGGACGCTTCCGCTGGGGTTGGCCTCGGGTCTCGTGATCGCGGGGTTCGGGGCGCTGGCGGCGTGGGTGCCGGGGGTCCGGTACCTCTCGTGGGGGTACCGGCTGACCGGTCAGGAGCTGTTGCTCCAGCACGGCATCGTCAACCGTGTGCGCACGGTGGTTCCACTGCGCAGGGTGCAGCACCTCGACGTGACGCAGGATGTGGTGGAGCGCGAATTCGGCCTGGCGAAGCTTATCGTGCACACGGCGGGGACACGGTCCAGCGAGGTCGTGCTGCCGGGGCTTCCGATCGCGACGGCGGAGGGGCTGCGGGACCGGATAAAGGGCTACATCACCGATGACGTCGTCTGAAGCGCCGGACCCGGACCGAACGGTCGCCGACGCGGCCGGGTCGCACCGCCTTCACCCCGTCACGCTGGTGCTGCGATTCGCGGTGTCGGCGCCGGCGATCGTGTTCCTCCTGATCCCGGTCTTCCGCCAGGGGGACTCGGTGGCGTGGTTCAACGTGATCCTCGCTGGGGTCTACGCGGCGGTGATCGTGCCGTGGCTCGTGGTGAACTACCTGCGGTTCCGCTACCGGGTCGAGCCGGGCCAGATCGTGATCGAATCCGGCGTGACGACGCGGACGCGGCGCAGCATCCCGGTGGACCGCATCCAGAATGTCGAGATCGAGCAGCAGCTGTTGCAGCGGCTGACCGGGACCGCGCGCGTGCGCATCTACACGGCCGGAAGCCCGCAGGCCGAGGGATCGCTCGAGGTGGTGTCGCTGCGCGAGGCCGAGCGCATCCGGATGGCCGTTCGGGCCTTCCAGAAAGCGGCGACGGGCGCGGCGCCGGCCCCTGCTTCCCCAGAAGGGTTCGCGGAGGTCCACCCGGCCCGGGCCGCCGATTCCGCGGCGTTGGATGCGCCGTCCGCGGAGCCGCAGCCTGTCCTCGCGGCCGAGACGCTGTTTTCGATGGACCTGCGGCGCACGCTGCTGTCGGGGGTCTTCCGCTTTTCGCTTCTCTACGTCGGTCTCGCGTTTTCGCTGCTCCAGTACTGGGAGCCGGACCCGGAGGCGATGGTGATGTGGCTCATGCGGGGGCCGCTCGAGGGGGTCGCCGAGGCGGCCGCCGATTCCCCGTGGGCCACCGCGATCGCCGCGCTCCTGGCGGCGACGGCCGTGGGCTGGCTGTCGGGCATCCTCGTGAACCTCAACCGGTTCTACCGCTTCGATCTCACGCTCGACGCGGGGCGGCTGCACCGGTCGCACGGGCTCCTTTCGAAGTCGCAGGCCACGATTCCGCTGCGCAAAGTGCAGGCGCTCGTGGTGCGCACCAACCCCCTGATGCGGCACTTCGGGTGGTTTGCGCTCGAGGCGCAGACGATGGGGATCGATGCCCGCGAGCAGGGGCACGCGGCGGTCGTGCCGTTCGCCCGCTTCGACGAACTGCGCGCGGTGGCGCAGCGCATCCGCGCCGGCATGCCGGACCCCGGCGAGTCGTTCGCGTGGCCGGACGTGCTGGAACCCGTGTCGCGGCTCACGATCCGACGCGCGTTCCTGCGCTACGTCCTGCTGATCGTCCTCGCGGCCGGGGCGGTGGCGTGGCAGATCGACGAGCGCGGCTGGTGGCTCCTGCTGCTTGTCCTCCCCGCGGCATGGCTGGCCGTGGCCCGGTGGCGCGCCATGGGCTGGGCGGTGGAGCAGGATCACCTCGTCGTGCGGCGCGGCGTCTTCCGTCGCCACACGTGGGTCATCCCGCTGGCGCGCACGCAGGTCGTGTACGTCTCGGGCTCGCTCTTCCAGCGCCGATTGGGGCTGCGCACGCTCTACGTCGACACGGCGGGTGCCAGCCCGGCCTACGGTTCGGACGTGATCGACCTCGAGGCGGAAACCGCGGACCGACTGGCCGCCACGGTCAACCTTCGGGCGGCCCAGCTGTCGGCGTGACCTGGCGGAGGCGCAGCACGCAGAGGCCGAGGTAGAGCACCGCGGGCACGGTCTTGCGCGTCGCGGGGCCCTGGAGGTCGACGGCGGTCCAGGAGAGCGACAGGGTCCAGGCGGCGGGTCCGATCCAGGTGACCCACCACGGAAGACGAGCGGCGAGGAACGCGAAGAGGCGGCCGGCGAGCTGCGAGCCGATGACCCGGGCGATGGTTCCGAAGATCACGGTGCGGATCAGCCCCTGCACGACGACGGCGTTGAACGCCTCGAGCAGGAGCGGCAGGGCGAATACTCCTGCCGAGCGCTTCAGGAACGCTGCCGCCTTCTCGCGCTCGACTCCCAATTCCTCGAGGAGCCGCTGCTGCTCGTCGGGATCGAGGGCGGCGAAGCGACGGGTGGCGACTTCCTGGGCGACGTGCACGAGGTGGTCTTCCAGGGTCCCGACCCGCGGCAGCGAAACCTCGAGTTGTTTCGCGACGTCCCGCACGATTTCCTCGAGGGGGACGCCGGGTTCGCGGCCGGTCACGGTCCGCGCCCAATAGAGGATCTCGCTCGAGCCGAGGTAACGGATTTCCTTTTCGACCTGTCGCTCCAGGGATGCGCGGGCGGCCGCGTCGCCGGATTCGGCCGCGTCGAGAAGCGCGCGCATGCGGGCGTCCTCGGTCAGGCTGAACGGGGTTTCGAGGACGCCGGCGAGAAAACGCAGGTCGGCGAGGTCGAGGCGACGCAGGAGATCCTGCATGGGGCTGCGGGCAGGAGGTGACGCCGTGGTACGCCGCCCGCGCGGGCTTTGTTACGTGCGGGGAGGACGTCGGGCGGAAGGTCAGGCGACGCGCTTCGCGACGAACGGCCGTCGTCCGGAGGCCATCCTTCGCGTGGGATTCGCCTCCATGACGCCCGTGGGCGCCGCGCGTTGCCTATTTTTCCCTGCTGTCCGGAAATCGAGTCAAACGATGCAACTGAAGCGCGAGAGCGGCATCCTGCTGCACGTCACCTCCCTGCCGAGCCCCTACGGCATCGGCGATCTCGGCCCGTCGGCCTACGAATTCGCCGATTTCCTCGCCGGAGCGGGCCAGGGGCTGTGGCAGATGCTGCCGGTCGTGCCGGCAGGACACGGCTATTCGCCGTATTCGTCGCCGTCGACGTTCGCCGGGAGCCCGATGCTGTTGAGCCCGGACCTCCTGCTCAAGGAGGGGTTGCTCTCCTCGGAGGACCTGGGCAGCGTGCCGACCTTCCCGCTCGAGTGGGTGGATTTCCAGAAGGCAATTCCCTTCAAGCAGGACCTGCTCATGCGCGCGTTCGCGGCGTTCGAGGCCGGGCGCGGGGCGATCACGCGCGCGGAATTCGACGCGTTCCGCGAGAAGCACGCCGCGTGGCTGGCCGACTATGCGCTTTTCGAGACGCTGAAGGAGGCGAACGGAGGGGTCGAGTGGACCGAATGGCCGAAGGCGCTCGCGGGCCGGCAGGCGAAGGCGATGGCCGCCGCCCGGGCCGAGCACGCACGCGCGATCGAGATGCAGGAATTCTGGCAGTTCCTGTTCGCCCGGCAGTGGTCGGCGCTCAAGACGTACTGCAACGAGCGCGGAGTGCGGATTTTCGGGGACCTTCCGATCTACGTGGCGCAGGATTCGGCCGACGTGTGGGCCGAACCGCACCTTTTCCACCTCGACAAAGCCGGGCGCGCCAAGGTCGTCGCCGGGGTTCCGCCCGACTACTTTTCCGAGACCGGCCAGCGCTGGGGCAACCCGATCTACCGCTGGGACGTCATGCGGAAGAACGACTACGCGTGGTGGCGCCGCCGCATGGCGCGCATCCTGGAGCTCGTGGACGTCGTACGGCTCGACCACTTCCGCGGGTTCGAGGCCTACTGGGAAGTGCCGGCGAGCGAGCCCACCGCCGTCAAGGGGCGATGGGTGAAGGGGCCGGGCGAGGACCTGTTCGAGTCGCTCACGCGGCAGCTGGGTGAGCTTCCGGTCGTGGCCGAGAACCTCGGGGTGATCACCGAGGGCGTGACGAACCTGATGGCCCGCTTCGGCTACCCGGGCATGGCGATCTTCCAGTTCGCGTTCGACACCGACGCCACGAACGAATTCCTTCCGCACAATTACGTGCCGAGCCTGGCCGCGTACACGGGAACGCACGACAACGACACGTTCGTCGGCTGGTGGACCGATACGCAGACGACGCTCGACGCCGAGGTGGTCGCGCGGGCCAAGTCCTACTGCCGGGAGTACCTGCAGTTGGGCCACCACGGCGAGCGCGAGATCCACTGGCACGCGATCCGGGCCGTCATGGGGTCCGTGGCGGCGCTGGCGGTGTTTCCGCTCCAGGACGTGCTCGGCTACGGGGCCGACGCGCGCATGAACGTTCCCGGCAAGTCATCCGGGAACTGGGGCTGGCGCTTCGCCCCCGGGGTGCTGCGCGCCGAACACGGCCAGCGGCTGAGGTACCTCGCGCGCGTGTACGGACGGCTGTCGGACGGTGCGGCCTGACGGGGTCCGGTAACCGACGTCTCGATTCCGCGCGACCTGGTCGGGCTCAGGAGCCCACGGCTTCGAGCACGGTGACGCTGATCGGGGGCAGGCGCAGGGACGTGGCCGCCCCGTGCGCGTGGTGTTCCAACGATTCCTCGGTGGCGAGGACGACCTGCCACCCCGAGCCCACGGTCCCGGGAAGCCGGAAGTCGATCGCCCGCTCTCCCGCGTGCAGGAGCACGAGGTAGGTGCGGTCCCGGATGGGTTGCCCCTGCGGATTCCGGTCGACGATCCGGTCGCCCCGGAGCAGCATTCCCAGCGTGTGCCCGGAGGGCGCGTGCCAGTCGGCGGGGCCCATGATGCGGCCCGCGGGGTGCCACCAGGTGACGTCGCGGTTGCCGTCGGCGTCGGGCCGCCCGTCGAGGAAGCGGTGGCGGCGGAAGTTCGGATGCCGGCGGCGGAAGGCGGCCAGCCGCGTGACGAACCGGTGGAAGTCGGAATCCTCGCCTGCCCAGTCGAACCACGAGATCGCGTTATCCTGGCAGTAGGCGTTGTTGTTGCCCGCCTGCGTGCGGGACAGCTCGTCGCCGCCCAACAGCATCGGCACGCCCTGGGACAGGAAGAGCGTTGCGAGCAGGGATCGCCGACGGGCGTCCCGGCGCCGGGCTACTCGGGGGTCGTCGGACGGACCCTCGACGCCCGCGTTGGTCGAGTAGTTGGCGTCGCTGCCGTCCCGGTTGCCTTCGCGGTTGCCCTCGTTGTGCTTGCGCTCGTACGAGACCAGGTCGACGAGCGTGAATCCGTCGTGCGCCGTGACGAAGTTGATCGAGGCGAAGGGCCGGCGTCCGGAGTTGTTGTAGAGGTCGCTCGAGCCCGCGAGGCGGGTCGTGAATTCGCCCAGTACCCCCGAGTCACCGCGCCAGAACCGCCGCACGGCGTCGCGGTAGCGTCCGTTCCACTCGGCCCAGAGCCACGGGAATGCGCCCACCTGGTAGCCTCCCGGTCCGATGTCCCACGGTTCGGCGATGAGCTTCACGTGGCTCAGGATCGGGTCCTGCTGGATGACCTGGAAGAAGGCCGACAACATGTTGATGTCGAAGACGTCGCGGGCGAGCGTGGCGGCCAGGTCGAACCGGAATCCGTCGACGTGCATCTCCTCCACCCAGTACCGCAGGCTGTCCATCACGAGGTGCAGCACGTGCGGGTTGCCCATGTCGAGCGTGTTGCCCGTGCCGGTGTAATCGATCAGAAACCGCGGATTCTGCGGGTCCTCCTTGTAGTACGCGAAGTTGTCTATGCCGCGGAAGGAGAACGTGGGGCCGTGCCGATTTCCCTCGGCCGTGTGGTTGTAGACCACGTCGACGATGATCTCGAGGCCGGCGGCGTGCAGCCGCCGCACCATCGAGCGGAACTCGCGCACCGCCTGGCCCGGATCGTGGGCGTAAGACGGCTCGGGAGCGAAGTACCCGACGGTGTTGTAGCCCCAGTAGTTCGACAGTCCGGCGTCGTGCAGCGTGCGCTCGCTGGCCTTGGCGTGCACGGGCAGCAGCTGTACGGTGGTGACGCCGAGATGCTTCAGGTGGTCGATGACGGCCGGCTCGGCAAGCCCCAGGTAGGTGCCTCTCAGGGGTTCGGGCACGCCGGGATGCCGCATCGTGAGCCCACGGACGTGGGTCTCGTAGATGACGGTGTCCTCCCACGGGATGCGGGGAGGCCGGTCACCGTGCCACGCGAAATGTTCCGAGACCACGGCGCCGAGCGGGGCGTAGGGGGCCGAATCCCGTCCGTCGAACGAGAGGTCGCCGTCCGGGTGGTGCAACTCGAATCCGTACAGCGCGTCGTGCCATCGCAACGGTCGGGCCACCGAGCGGGCATAGGGGTCGAGCAGGACCTTGTTCGGATTGAAGCGGTGGCCACGCTCCGGGTCGTAAGGTCCGTGGACACGATACCCGTATACCTGGCCCGGCTGCAGATCGGGCACGTAGCCGTGCCAGATGGGGCCCGTACGGTCCACGAGTTCGATGGTCGTGGAGACTTCTTCCGCGTCCGGCCCTCGGAAGAGCACGACTTCGACCCGTTCGGCGAATTGCGAGAAGAGGGCGAAGTTCACCCCGAGGCCGTCCCATGTGGCCCCCAGGGGGTGGGGACGGCCGGGATGGGCCCGGACGGCGGGGACAGGGGCGATCGGCATGGCACGGAAATATACGATGGCGCCGGGCCCGCTCCGGACCGGGCGCGGGCGCCGGCCGGTGCCTATTTTCCGATCAACACGCCCTGTTCCAGCAATGCCCTGGCTTACCGAGGACGATCATCGGCACTGGTTATCCGGCACCTGCTTCGACGCGTACACCCGCCTCGGAGCGCATACCGTGCCCGGTGGAACCTGGTTCGCCGTGTGGGCACCGCATGCCGAATCGGTGGCGGTGATCGGCGACTTCAACGGGTGGGACGCCGCGGCCCATCCGCTGGAGCGGGGACCGTCCGGGATCTGGGAAGGCTTCGCGAAAGGCGCGTCGGCCGGCCAGCACTACAAGTTCCGCATTCGGCGCGGGCCGTATCGGGCCGACAAGACCGATCCGTACGCCCGGGCGCTCGAGGCGCCGGTCTCCGAGGGCAACCCGGTGGCGGGTCTGTCGTCGATCGTGACGGCGAGCACGTACTCGTGGGGCGACGACGCATGGATGCGGGCCCGCAAGGGTCCGGGCACGCTCGCCGAGCCGGTCTCGATCTACGAGGTGCACCTCGGATCCTGGCGCCGTCGGCCTGACGGGTACTCGACGTCATACCGCGAGGTCGCGGAGCCGCTGGCCCGGTACGTGGTCGAACACGGGTTCACGCACGTGGAGTTCATGCCCGTGCAGGAGCACCCGTACTACGCCTCGTGGGGCTACCAGGTGGTGGGCTATTTCGCGCCGACCTTCCGCTACGGAACGCCGGACGACTTCCGCTACCTGGTCGATACGCTGCACCGGCACGGCGTCGGGGTGCTGCTGGACTGGGTGCCCGCGCATTTCGCGACCGACCCGCAGGGCCTGGTGTTCTTCGACGGATCGACGCTGTACGAGCACGACGACCCGCGCATGCGCTACCACCCGGATTGGGGCACGTTCGTATTCGATTACGGAAAGCCGGGCGTGCGCAATTTCCTGGTCTCCAACGCGTGCTACTGGCTCGACGAGTTCCACCTCGACGGACTGCGGTTCGACGCGGTGGCGTCGATGCTGTATCGCGACTACTCGCGCAAGGATTGGACCCCCAACCGGTGGGGCGGGCGCGAGAATCTCGAGGCGATCGACCTGCTGAAGACCGTCAACGAGGCGGTGTACGCGCGTTTTCCGGAAGTGCTGATGGTAGCCGAGGAATCGACCGCCTGGCCGGGAGTGTCGCGGCCGACGTGGGAGGGCGGGCTCGGATTCCTCTACAAGTGGAACATGGGGTGGATGCACGACACCCTGTCGTTCATGCGGCAGGATCCCGTGCACCGGGCGCACCACACCAACGACCTCACGTTTCCGCTCGTGTACGCGTGGTCGGAGCATTACGCGCTTCCGCTCTCGCATGACGAGGTGGTGCACGGAAAGGGCTCCCTGTGGGGCAAGATGCCCGGCGACGCATGGCAGAAAGCGGCCAACCTGCGCCTGCTTTTCGCGCACCAGTGGGGTCACCCGGGCAAGAAACTGCTGTTCATGGGGGGCGAATTCGGACAGCGCGCCGAGTGGAATCACGACGGCGAGCTCCAGTGGGACCTCCTGGGCGAGCGCCTGCACGGGGGCGTGAACGAGTGGCTGCGCGAGCTCAACGCGCTGTACCGGGCAACCCCGGCGCTCTACAACGAGGATCCGTCGGGTTTCGAGTGGATCGATTTCTCGGACTGGCAGCAGACGGTGGCGAGCTACGTGCGGCGCCCTTCGCCGGCCCCCGAGGCGCCGAAGAAGAAGCGCCCGAAGCGGGTGGTCGAGCCGCCTCCATCGGCCGACGGGCATGTCGTGTTCGTCTTCAATTTCACCCCGGTTCCGCGCGCCGAGTACCGCATCGGGCTGCCGGCGGCCGGAACGTGGCGCGTGCTGCTCAACAGCGACGACGAGCGGTTCGGCGGAAGCGGGCTGTGGTCGGCGGCGACGGTCGAGGCCGTGGCCGACGAGCCGATGCACGGGCGGCCGGCGTCGGCGGCGCTCAACCTGCCCCCGCTCGGGGTGCTGATCCTGGCGCCGGTGTGAGCCGGACGCGGAGCGCACTTCCGAAAGGGCTCCGGAAGTGGAATACGGGGCTGAATTCCACTTCCGCGCCCGAAAAATGGCTCCGGAAGTGTAAAACGGGGCTGAATTCCACTTCCGCGCCCGAAAAATGGCTCCGGAAGTGTAAAACGGGGCTGAATTCCACTTCCGCGCCCGAAAAATGGCTCCGGACGTGTAAAAGGGGGCTGACTTCCACTACCGCGCCCGACCA
>JANJTM010000001.1 GCA_024711125.1 Rhodothermales bacterium | reverse complement strand
GCGGGGTCGAGAGCCTCACCAACCACCCGGCCACCATGACCCACGCCAGCATTCCGCGCGAGGAACGCCTGGCCGCCGGGCTGCACGACAGCCTGATCCGGCTGTCGGTCGGCGTGGAAGATGCCGAGGACCTGCTCGAGGACCTGGAGCGCGCGCTGGCGCGCTAGGGCGCGTGCGCCGGGATGGTTCGCGCGGTTCGGGAGGATCGGCTGGGTGAGCGGCGAGACTTCGGGTTGTATCGGCCTGGGGCGTGTTCACACTCCGGGACGCGTTCTTGTACGACGCGCGTGATGCGATACGGCGAGCGGAAGAAGGACCTCGGCTGCATCACCCACACGATGCTCTCCAAACGGCTCAGGCAGCTCGAGGCCGGGGGATTCATCCACCGGGAAGCCTACCCGGTCATTCCGCCCTGGTGGGGCGCCATTTCCTGCTCTCGGCGCGACGAAGTGGAATGATGCCGCAGATTCCACTTCGGAAGCCGCTCTTCGGGGCCGCGAAGTGTAAAACGAGGCCATATTCCACTTCCGCGCGCAAAAAATGGCCTCGGAAGTGGAATACGGGGCTGAATTCCACTTCCGCACGCGAAAAATCGCCTCGGAAGTGGAATTTCGCCTCCAATTCCACTTCCCTGACGAGGTCGTTCGCGATTGCACTACGAAATGCTCGGCAAGCCCCGGGACCCGCTGGGTGGTGTAGCAGGCGTGCGCCGCGTGACTCCGGGGCCCGCCCATGGCCGGAAAGGGAACCGCGTGGATTCGAGTCGGCCCCCCAGATGGAACTAGGGGACGATTCCGCTTCGATCTGACCCCTGCAAGCAGGACGTGCCGGAGCGGACGTCAACCGGGAGCGAAACACGCCCTAGTAGGCGACGAGTTCGCGGACCGCACGCTCGATGTCCTCGTCGTTGGGCAGGACAGCGCGCTCGAGCGGATCGGCGAACGGTATCGGCGAAAACGCGGCCGCGAGGCGACGCACGGGCGCATCGAGCCACGGGAACGCCGCGTCGGCGATCTGCGCGGCCACTTCGCCGCCGAATCCGCCGAAGTCGTTGTCCTCGTAGACGACGAGGGCCCGGCTGGTCCGGCGCACCGACGCCAGCACCGTGTCCATGTCGAGCGGAACGATCGTGCGCAGGTCGATCACTTCGACCGAGATGCCTTCCTTCTCGAGGTGCCGCGCCACGGTGATGGACTTGTGCACCATCATGCCGTAGGTCACGATCGTGCAGTCGCTGCCTTCCCGAACCGTGCGCGCCACGCCGAACGGCAGCAGGTACTCGGCGTCGGGCTCCGGGGAACGCGCCGAAGCGGCCCGGTAGAGCGCCTTGTGCTCGAGGAAGAGCACGGGGTCCTGCATCCGGATGGCCGTCTTGAGCAGGCCCTTGGCATCGGCCGCCGTGGAGGGCAGCGCGATGTAGAGCCCGGGCATGTGGGCGAAGAACGCCTCGATGTTCTGCGAGTGGCAGAGGCCGCCGTGGATGTAGCCCCCGATCGGAACGCGGATCACCATCGGGCAGCCCCAGGTTCCGTTCGACCGGTACCGGAACGAGGCGACCTGGTTGCGGATCTGGTGTACCGCCGTCCAGATGTAGTCGCCGAACTGGATCTCGACGACCGGCTTGTATCCGGCCGCGGCGTAGCCGACCGCCGTGCCGACGATGGAAGCCTCGGCCAGCGGCGAGTTGAAGCACCGCTCTTCCCCGAAGTGCGCCGTGAGGTCGCGCGTGGCGGTGAACACCCCGCCTTTCCCTCCGCCGACATCCTCGCCGTAGACGATGACGCGCGCGTCGCGCTCCATTTCCTCGTGCAGGGCGTGATTGATGGCGTCGACCAGCACGATGGGGTCGCCGGCCGGCTCGCTGCGCCCGAACTCGAGGTCGAGCCCCCCTTCATACCACACGTGCTTCGTCGCGGTGGAGCCTTCCGGGTCGGCCTGTTCGAGGGCCCATGCCGCCGCTTCGTCGACGGCAACCTGCACCTCGCGCCGGATGGCGGCCGCGCTCGTCTCGTCCAGCACCCCCGCTTCCACGAGCCGCTGCTCGAACCGGGTGATGGGGTCGATTTGCCGGTCGGCCTCGAGTTCCTCGGTGGTGCGGTACTTCGCGTGGTTGTCCGACGACGAGTGCGGAAACAGGCGCACGACGTCGGCGACCATGCATACCGGGCCCCCGCCCGTGCGCATGTGCTCGATGGCTGCATGGGCCGCGGCGTAGGTGTCGAAGAAATCGGTACCGTCCACGTGAACCCGCAGCAGGCCCTCGTATCCCCGGGCGAGCTTGAAGGCGGTCCCGCCCGCGGTCTGGTCCTTGACCGGGACCGAGATGGCGTACTTGTTGTCCTGCACGAGGAACAGTACGGGCACCTGCGCTCTGGCGGCCCAGTTGAGCGCCTCGTGGAACTCGCCCTGCGAGGTCGCGCCGTCGCCGCACGAACAGTAGACGTAGGCGTCGGTCGCCTCGCCGCGGCGGAGCGACAGCCCGAGGCCGACGGCCGGGAGGAACTGCGCCCCCACCGACGACGAGAGCGGAAGGATGTGCCGCTCCGGCGAACTGTAGTGCTGCGACATCTGCCGGCCGCCCGAGTACGGATCGTCCGCCTTGGACAGGTGGTGAAGGAGAACCTCCTCGCTGGTTCCGCCCAGCATGAGGTTCATCGTCATGTCGCGGTAGTAGAACGAGAACCAGTCGTGGCCGGGTCGGCTGAGCAGCCCTGTCGCGGCCTGGACGGCTTCGTGTCCTGCGGCGCCGATATGGAAGAAGCCCTTGCCCTGCTTGAGCAGGTTGAGCATCTTCTCGTCGAGCCGCCGCGAGGTGAGCATCGTGCGGTAGACCCCCCGGAGGACCTCGGGATCGAACTGCGACGGAACGGCGGGTTCGACCCGGAAATCGCCGGCGATGCGGAAGGAAGCGGGGCTGTCGGCGGCGGCGACGGCAGGGCCGGCGGCGGTCTTCTTCGGACGGGCGGTTCCGGGCATGCTCCTGGGGTCGGGTCGGGCTGGTGTCGTGGGGGACGGCGTCAGTCGGGCCGAAACAGCGTCAACGCCCGGTTCGGGCAAAGGTTTGGACGCGGGAAGCCGGAACGTGCCGTCAGGCTTCGGCCGCCGACGGCGCCAGCGGAAGCTCGAACCAGAACCTCGTGGACCTGCCGACCGTGCTTTCCACGTGGATCGCTTCGCCGTGCGCGTGCAGGATCTGGCGCACGATCGAGAGGCCCAGCCCCGTGCCCCCGCTCTTGCGCGAACGGTCGGGGTCGACCCGGTAGAAGCGTTCGAAGACCTTCTCGAGGTGTTCCTCGGGAATGCCCCTCCCCGTATCGACCACCTCGATGCGCACCTTCGCGAGGTGGCGCCGGAACCGGCAGCGCACGGTTCCCTCGTCGCTGTACGCGATCGCATTGTCGATCAGGTTGACGAGAACCTGCCGGATGCGGTTGCGGTCGGCGCGCACCCGGATCGACGCGTTGTCGGTGATCAGTTCCAGGCCCTTGTCCTCGGCCTTGGTGCGGAGCATGTCGGAAATCTCCTCGACGAGTTCCTGGAGGTCGAAATCGGCCGGCTTGATCATGTCCTCCCGGTATTCCAGTCGGGCGATCTCGATCAGGTCGTTGAAGAGGTTGTTCAGGCGTTCCAGGTTGGCCAGGCCCTTTTCGGCGTAGAACCGGCGCTGCTCGGGGGTCAGGCTGGACGACGCCAGGGCCTCGAGGTATCCGCCCACGGCGAAGATCGGGTTCCGCACCTCGTGCGAGACGTTGCCGAGGAACTCGTTCTGCAGTGCAGCCAACCGCTGGAGGTGCACGATCTTCTCGCGGAACGCGTCGCTCATCCGGTTCAGGCTTGCCGCCAGGTCCTGGAATTCGGCGGCGCGCGAATCCACGGCAATCTGCTGGTCGAAATGGCCCTCGCTGATGCGCCGGGCCGCCTTCCGGATCGATTCCAGCGGTTCGGTCACGCGTCGCGATGCGATCCAGCTGGCCACGACCGCCAGCAGGAGGGCCAACAGCATCGCGAAGACGACCGTCAGCCGCAGCCTGTTCGCGAGATCGTAAATCGCCGGATCGGCGGTCGTACGCTGGAGGGTCGCTTCGACCTCGGCATGCACCGCGAAGGTCACGTACAGCGTGACGGCGACGACGGCGATGCCGACGAAGAGCACGAAGGTGAGCACCATCCAGCGCTGGGTGGACGCGCGGGACGGAAAGATCCAGGCGGCGAGGCGCCCGGCGGCGCTACCGAGGCGGGACATCGTCCTCCGGGTGCGAAGGAATCAGTCCTGTACGTCTTCCTCGACGAACCGGTAGCCCACACCCCTGACCGTCTGGATGTGGCGCGCGAACGTGCCCAGCTTTTCGCGCAGGTTCTTGATGTGCGCGTCGACCGTGCGCTCGGTCACCATCATGGCGTCCTTCCAGATGGTCTCGAGCAGCTGCTGGCGGGTGAACGCCTTGCGCGGATGCCGGACGAGGTAGCGCACCAGCTCGAACTCGGTGAGCGTGAGCCCGAGGTCCTTTCCGCCCAGCGACGCGCGGTACTCGTCCTCGTAGATCGTGAGGTCGCGCACCTGCAGGGTTCGGCTCTCCTCGATGCCCGAGCGGCGCAGCACCGCCTTCACGTGCGCGACGATGACCTGGGGGGACACCGGCTTCGTCAGGTAGGCGTCGGCTCCCAGCATGAGCCCCTTCACCTGGTCGTCCTCCTCGGCCTTGGCCGAAAGGAAAACGATCGGAATGGTCTCGGTCTCGACGCGCGAACGCAGCCGGCGGCAGATCTCGTACCCGTCGAGGCCCGGAAGCATGATGTCCAGGACGATCAGGTCGATGTCGCCCGTCGCCTTGTCCAGCGCCTGGTGACCGTCATGGGCAACCTGGACGTTGAATCCCTCCGTGCGAAGGAAGTGGGAGACGACCTCGGCGACGTCCTCTTCGTCGTCGACGACGAGGATGTGCAACTGGGAGGGATCGAACGTGCTGGCCATGGTGGATGGACGGTGTTTGGGTGGAACGCCGAGCGCTCGAATATACGATTCGACCGGAAATTCAAAGCGGGTCCCGCCGGTGGTCAGCGCGCCGGCAGAACCCGGCGTTCCACGCGGCCCGTGATGCCGCAGACGACCTCGTAAGTTATCGTTCCCGCCCAGCGCGCGACCTCGAACGGGCTCGGACCTCCGGGGCCGAACAGAACGACCTCGTCGCCCACGCCGGCGGGTACGCCTTGCCCGTCGGGGCCGAGGTCGACCATCACCATGTCCATGCAGACCCTGCCGGCCACAGGGCACCGCGCGCCGAGCACCCCGACCTCGGCGCGGTTGGACAGGGACCTGCGATAGCCGTCGGCGTACCCTATGGACACGGTACCGATGCGGGTTTCGCGGGTCGCGGTCCACGTACGACCGTACGAGATCGGGGTACCGGACGGGACGGTCTTCACCTGCGTGAGGCGCGAGACGAGCCGCATGGCCGGCCGCAGTTCGGCGACCGCCTCCGACGGATCGTACAGGCCGTAGAGGGCGATCCCGAGGCGGACGGCGCTCACCTCGGCCGGGTCGGTGGCCACCGGGTTGCAGAGCAGGCCGCCGCTGTTGGCGGCGTGGATCGGCGCCGGGGCACCGCCGAGCTTCCGGATCACCTCGCGGAATCGTCGCCACTGTTCCCGGTTCCAGGGGTCCTGCGGCTCGTCGCTGGAGGCGAAATGGGTCCACAGCCCGGCGAGTTCGACCCCCGGAGCCCGTTCGAGCCGCCGCACCGTCCCGACCGCGTCGTCCGGGGCCAGGCCGATGCGGCCCATACCCGTGTCGATCTTCACATGGGCCCGGACGGGCCCCGCGTGGAGCGCCGCCGCGCAGACGGCCTCGGCGACCTCGGGCGACGTGACCGTAAGTTCGAGCCCGGCACGCACGTAGCGTTCCACCTGGGCAGGAATCGGTGCGGCGAACACGAGGATCGATGCGTCGAGCCCGGACGCCCTCAGCGCCAGCGCTTCCTCCAGGGTGGCGACGGCGAACCGTTCCACTCCTTCGGCCCGCAGGAACCGGGACACCGGCACCGCCCCGTGGCCATAGGCGTCGGCTTTCACCACCGCGACGACGTCGAGGCCTGCGGCTCGTCGACGCAGCGCGTCCAGGTTGTCGCGCAGCGCCCCGAGATCGATTTCGGCGACGGCCGAGGCGGGATCGTCAGGAAGGAGCGTGGGCATGGCGTTCAGAACGCGATCTGGAGCTGGAGAAATACCAGGTTCTCGTTGCCGGGTCCGTCCGCTCCCGGATCGAACCGCTGCCACGCGAGGGTGACGCGTTCCCTGTGGAACGGGGCGCCGCGGAGGGCCGACGGGCTGACCGTGACGCCGGCCGTGGGGTACACGTCCGGTTGCACGGCGTCGTTCCGGTCGGAATCGAACGATTCGATGCGCGCGAACCCCTCGACACCGCGGCCGAACCGCGCGGCGCCGAGCAGCGAGACCCCGGTGGCCAGGCGAGGATCCGGGGCGCCCGGCAGCGCCTCGTAGCGGATCGCGAGCGCATCGAGCTTCACGCGCACGGGTTGCGATCCCGGCTCGGCGCCCAGGTAGGCATGCACGCCGCCGGTCGTGTACGTGCGCCCCACCCCGTCGACGGCCGCGTTGGGGTTCCGGTGTCGGTTCACGCCCGCGAATCCTCCGACCACGAGACCACGGCCCGCATCGACCGTGCGCTCGATCGACGCCGTGAACGCCCGCGCCGTACCGGTACCTCCGTCCGTGGCCGATCCGCCCGAGATCGCGGGGCGAAAGTTGCCCCGGGCGCGGTCCCAGTTGCCGTCCCCGTTGTGGAGCTGCGCCAGCACCTCCGTGGCACCACGCTTCCAGCGCATCTCCAGGGCGAAGTCACGGCCGTCGCTGCCGGTCGTCGCCGAGGCCCACCGCTCGGCGATGGCGGCGCGGTCGGCCACGTCGATCTGGAACATGGACGTGAGGATGAGCGAGCGCGGCTGGGCCGATGCGAAACGGCCCAACCGGAAGCGGAGGGCACCCCCGGCCTGGTACTGCGCGTAGAAGTCCAGCACGGAGACGTTGCCTCCCGCCCCTTCCAGCTGCAGGTAGGCACCCGCGCCGGAGCCGTGGGCCGCGTTCATCCGGAAGCGCGCCCGGCGCAATCCGAAGCCCAAGCGCTCGCCCGCGTCCGACGAACCCCAGGACGCGCGCGCCTGGATTCCGCCGGTAAGGGTGAGCCGGGCCCCGCCGCCGGAACGCACGTTGGCGTCGTCGGGCGCCTGGCGGGCGGAAGCCGGGAGGGCGAGGAGCGGGGCGGCGAGAAGGACGGCGAGAAGTCTCGGAGGAACCATGGCAGGAACCAGGAATGCCGGAACGGTCCGAAGTATCGTGGGGCCGCGTTCCCTGTGCCACACGAAGGCGACAAAGATTGGACGAACTCGGCCTCTTTCGGCGTCGTCGACCCGTGGCGTTCCTGCACCCGGGGACGGGCACGTCCCCTATATTCACCGCGACAAACCGGCCCGCGCGACCGTCCTTCCATGTCGACCGTGACTCCCGACCTCCTGATCTCCAACGGCATCGTGCTCGACCCGGAAACGGGCGTCGAATCCCGGGCCGACGTGCTCATCCGCGACGGTCGAATCGCCGCGGTAGGTGCCGGGCTCACGGCCGACGGCGTGACCCGTTACGACGCTTCGGGTCGCTACGTCTCGCCCGGCTGGATGGACATGCACGTTCATCTCCGGGAGCCCGGTTTCGAGTACAAGGAAACGGTCGAGACCGGTTGCGCCGCGGCGGCTTTCGGCGGGTTCACGGCCGTCGCGTGCATGCCGAACACGAATCCGCCGATCCATACTCGGGACGTGGTGGAATTTCTCGTCGAGCGGGGCGCGCGTACGCCGGTCGACGTGCACCCGATCGCCTGCGTATCGGTGGACCGTGCCGGCAAGCAGCTCACGGAAATGGCGGAACTGGCCGACGGAGGCGCCGTGGCCTTCAGCGACGACGGCGCGCCGGTGCAGGATTCGGGGCTCATGCGCACGGCGCTCGAATACTCCCGGATGCTATCGCGGCCGATCGTCAACCACATGGAGGACCTCGGGCTGAACCCGCACGGGCACATGCACGAGGGTGCGGTTTCGACGCGCCTCGGACTCGCCGGCATCCCGGGCATCGCCGAGGAGGCGATGATCGCCCGCGACATCCTGATCGCCGAGTACACGGGCGGACACGTGCACGTCGCGCACATTTCCACGGGCCGGGCCGTGGACCTGGTCCGGCAGGGCAAGGCGCGCGGAATCCGCGTGACCGCCGAGGTCTGCACGCACCATTTCGCCCTCACCGACGAGGCGATCGCCGACAGCGTCTTCGATACGAACCTCAAGATGCATCCCCCGCTGCGCACCGCGGCCGACGTGGCGGCGATCAAGGACGGGCTGCGGGACGGAACGATCGACGCGATCTGCACCGATCACGCCCCCCACGCGGCTTTCGAGAAGGACGTCGAATTCACGGCCGCGCCGTTCGGCATACTGGGCCTGGAGACCGCCTGGGGCCTGACGGTCCGCGAACTCGTCGAGCCGGGCGTGCTCACGCTGGCCCAGGCGGTACACAAGCTGGTCGTGGCGCCGCGCCGGATCCTCGGCCTTGCCGTGCCGCGGATCGAGGTCGGCGAGGCGGCCAACGTTACCGTTTTCGACGCCACCACGCGCTGGACGTTCGAGGAACGGCACGTGCATTCCCGCTCGCGCAACACGCCCTTCATCGGCGCGCCCATGGTCGGGAAGGCCTGGGCGACCTACAACCGCTCCCGGTGGACGGAGGCGCCCCTGTGACGCGGTTCCACCAGCCGGCGCGTCCCGCGGTAGGCGTGGTGTTCGGAGGAGTTTCCCCCGAGCACGAGGTTTCGATCATCTCGGGTCTCCAGGCCCTGGCGGCCCTCGATACGGGCCGGTTCGAGCCGGTGCCGGTATTCATCGCCAAGGACGCCTCGTGGTGGACCGGCGACGCGCTGCGGGAGGTGGAGACCTTCCGGGACCTCGGACGCCTGCGCTCGCGGGCCGAGCGAGTCGCCCTCGTTCCGGGCGCGACGCACCGCCTGGCGCTCGAGACCCCGCGCGTCGGACTGTTCAAGCGGCCGAAGCGCATCGAACTGGACGTCGTCTTTCCCGTCCTGCACGGCGGGTCGGGCGAGGACGGTGGCCTGCAGGGCCTGTGCGAAGTCCTCGGAGTGCCGTACGTCGGCAGTTCCCTGCTCGGCTCGGCGGTCGGCATGGACAAGGTCGTTTCCAAGCACCTGTGCCGTCGGCACGGTATCCCGGTCGTCGACTTCGTGGAGATCCGCGAAGCCGCGTGGGCGGGTCGGGAAGCGGAATGGCTCGAGCGCTGCGAGGCCGAACTCGGCCTGCCGGCGATCGTCAAGCCGGCGCGGCTGGGATCCTCGATCGGGATCTCGCGGGCCGCCGACCGGTCGGCGCTGGACGCGGCGATCGAGGAGGCCTTCCGCTACGACGGCAAGGTGATCGTCGAGCGCGCCGTACACCCGCTGCGCGAGATCAACTGCTCGGTGCTGGGGGATCCCGACGAAGCGATCGCCAGCGTGCTCGAGGAGCCGGTCATGAAGGATGCCGTGCTGTCCTTCCGGGACAAGTACCTCGGAGCGGGCTCCAGTGCCAAGGGGGCCCGGCAGGCTCCGGCCGCCGGGGAGGGCATGGCCTCGCTCGACCGGCTGATTCCCGCTCCGCTCGCCGACGAGGAGGCGGCAAGGGCCCGCGACCTCGCGGTCCGTGTCTTCCGCACGTTCGAGTGCGCGGGGGTCGCCCGCATCGACTTTCTCCGGGACGGCGGGACCGGCGAGTTGTATTTCAACGAGATCAACACCATCCCGGGCTCGCTCTCCTTCTACCTGTGGGAGCCGAGCGGCATACCCTTCGACCGGCTCGTGGACCGTCTCGTCGAGATCGCCTTCGCGCAGCACCGGGACCGGACCCACCGGGTGCGCTCGTACGACGTCAACCTGTTGTCCGAGAAGGACCTGGGCGGGCTCAAGGGCGCGAAGGGAACACGCTGAGGCACGTCAGGAGAGGCGGTCCGGGCGTCCGGCGAGTGCGAGGGCGACGCGGGCCGCGACGCGGGCGTTGCGCTCGAGGAGGGCCAGGTTGGCGTTCAGCAGCCGGTCGCCGACCGTCTCGCGAAGCCAGGCGAGGACGAACGGCGTGACAGCGCCTGCGGCGACGCCCCGCTCACGGGCCGCGAGCATCGCTTCCCGTATCGCCGGCTCGATGGTGCCGGGCTCCACGGCATGCGATTCGGGTACCGGGACGCACACGAGCACCGCCGCCGGGAGGCCGTGCCGGTCTCGCGCCCCTACGATGTCGGCGACCTGGGCGGCCGAGTCACAGCGCACATCCACCGGAAGGCCCGAATCGGCCACCCAGAAGCCGGGCATGCGGTCGGTGCGCCATCCGACGACGGTCACTCCGGCCGTTTCGAGCCGCTCGCGGGTTGCGGGAAGATCCAGCAGGGTCTTCGGGCCCGAGGAGACCACCGTGACGGGTATCGACGCCAGCGCGGTCAGGTCGGACGACACGTCGTGGGACGGTTCCTCTCCGACCGTCCTGTGCACGCCCCCGATGCCCCCGGTCGCCATGACCCGGATTCCGGCCCGATGAGCGATCCAGGCCGTCGTCGCGACCGTCGTGGCCGCGGTTCGCCGGGTCGCGAGGATGGCGGCGAGATTCGCGAGGTTTGCCTTGGCGAGGCCGTCGGTGGCGGAAAGCCGTACAAGCGTTTCGTCGTCGACCCCTGCGACCGGCCGACCCTCCAGGATGGCGGTAGTCCGTGGCTCGGCGCCTTCGTCCCGGATGGCGGCCTCGACGGTCCGCGCGAGAGCGAGATTGTGCGGACGCGGCAGCCCCTGCGCGATGACAGAGGACTCCAGGGCGACGAGAGCGGCTCCGGCGTGGGCGTCCGGCATGGGCACGGCAGTGGGGACGGCATCGAAACCGCGCGGGGCCCGGCGGGTTTCTTCGTCATTCGTCCCGTAGCCATGCGTCCGATCCTCTCGCTCCTCCTCGTGCTGCTGTCTCCCGCGGCCTGCGCCGAGCCCGTGCCTGACGGTCCCGATTCCACGGTGCCCGAACCGTCGTCGAACGTGTCGGATGTCCGCTGGCCGGCGCTGGACGCCGCGGCCCGGGAGCGGCTGCTGGCCGATCTCGCGTGGCTGTCTGACGACGCACGCGCCGGGCGGGGTACGGGCACCCCCGAGAACGCGACCGTGCGCGACTGGCTCGTCGGTCGATTCCGGGACATCGGGCTCGAGCCGGCCGGCGATGCGTACGTCCACCCGTTCGAAACGGGTCTGGGTGAGGCCGCCAACGTGGTCGGCGTCCTGCCCGGCCGGGAGACCGGCGGACGCACGATCGTGGTGACGGCACATTTCGACCACCTGGGCACGCGGAACGGCGTGGTCTACAACGGCGCCGACGACAACGCGTCCGGCACCGCGGCGCTCCTTGCCGCCGCAGCGTGGTTCAGGGCGCATCCCACGAGGCATCGCATCGTCTTCGCCGCTCTCGATGCCGAGGAAGTGGGCCTGCAGGGTGCGCGCGCGTTGGTGGCCGCTCCGCCCGTGCCGCTCGACGACCTCGCGGTCAACGTCAACATGGACATGGTCGGGAGAAACGAGCGCGGAGAATTGTACGCCGCCGGCACGTACCACACCCCGGCGCTGCTCGAGATACTAGCCCCGATCGTCGACGAGGCGCCGGTGAAGCTCCTGTTCGGCCACGACCGGCCCGGTGACGGAGGGAATGACTGGACCCGTCAGTCGGACCACGCCGCGTTCCATGCGCAGGGCATCCCCTTCGTCTATTTCGGCGTCGAGGACCACGACGACTACCACCGCCCGACCGATGACGTGGAGCGAATCCGGCCCGACTTCTTCGTCGGGGCCGTCGAGACCGTCATCGCCTCGGTTGCCGCGATCGACCGGTCTCTCGGGCAGGTGCCGCCGCGCCGGAAATGAATTCCGCAGAGCCCGTCGCACGACTCGCGTCGATCCGGATCTACCCGGTCAAGTCGCTGGGGGGAATCGAAGTGGAGTCGGCCGTCGTCGAGGGCCCGGGCCTCCGGGACGACCGCCGGTGGATGGTCGTGGATCCCGACGGCCTGTTCCTCACGCGTCGCGAGGTGCCCGCCATGTTCGGCGTCTCGGTCAAGCCGGAGGGCGAGGGCTTCCGGCTCGCTGCCGGGGGTCGCGGTTCCGCCTGGATACCCCGCGTGGCGGCACCGGGCGAAAGCGCCCCGGTCCGGGTCTGGAAGGACGAGGTCGTCGCCGTGAGCGGCCCTTCCGAGGCCGACGCGTGGGTCAGCGAGGCGCTGGGCCGTCGGTGCCGGCTGGTCCACCTTCCGTCCGTCTCCCGCCGGGCCGTGGATCCCCGGTACGGCCAACCCGGCGACACGGTATCCTTCGCCGACGGCTACCCGCTCCTGCTGGCGTCTGCATCCTCCCTGGCCGACGTCGAGCGACGGGTCGGGCGCACGCTCTCGATGGACCGCTTCCGCCCGAATCTCGTGGTCGACGGGTCGCCGGCGTTTGCCGAGGACGACTGGCGACGGCTGTCGGTCGGTGCGGTCCGGTTCGACGGGGTGAAGCCCTGCAAGCGATGCGTGGTCGTGGACACCGATCCGGTGGATGGTCGCCGTTCGGACGGGGTCTTGCGCGCACTCGCCGCCTTCCGGCGCTGGGGCGGGGGCGTACGCTTCGGCGTCAACCTCGTACCCCGCGGTCCCGGCGAAGTCCGGGTGGGTGACGACGTAGTCATCCGGTGAGCCGTTACTGCGGTCCGGGATCCCTCTTGCCTGAAACCCCTGCATTGCCGATACTTGGGAGGCGCGGGGTTCCGGGACTTTTGATAGCCGTTATGCACGCGGCGGAGGAAGTGTTTTCGGGATAGGCATCCGGCAGAAAGGCGTCGAGGCCGGCGTGACCGGCAAACGGCGCGGAGGGTCGCGGCCGTGAACGGTCATGTCCTCGTACTCAACCAGGACTACCGGGCGCTCACGATCTGCAGCGTCGAGCGCGCCGCGATCCTCGTCATGCTCGAGAAAGCGGAACTCGTGGCCGCCGACGACCGTCGCAGGCTTCGATCCCCGTCGACGCAGGTTCCCTGGCCCAGCGTGGTCCGTCTGCGTGCCTACGTCGCGGTGCCGTTCTCGAACATCTCGCTCACGCGAAAGAACGTCTTTCGGCGCGACCACCACCGGTGCCAGTACTGCGGCGATCGCGACGGTCTCACGCTCGATCACGTCCTGCCGAAATCCCGCGGCGGACGCGACACGTGGGAGAACCTCGTTACGGCGTGCGTACCCTGCAACAACCGCAAGGGGAGCCGGACGCCGGAGGAGGCCCGGATGCCGCTGCGAAAACGTCCTTTCCGACCGAGCTACGTGATGTTCATCCGCGATTTCGTCGGAACGCTCGACGAGCACTGGAAACCCTACCTGTTCCTGTCATGACCGCCTCCGTGGCCGTCGCGCGTGCCGCGTGGCTCGTTCCGCTCACCCTCCTGCTGCTTTCGATCCACCAGGGAAAGGCCGCGAGGGATCTCGGGGTGACGCTCGATCGCGGGGAGCCCGCGATGGCCGAAGTGACGCGATACCTGCGCAGCGACCGCAAGGACGTGACCCAGGCCGAGGTGGACCTCCGCGTGCAACTCGCCGACGGATCGACGCTGGTCCACGATCGGCTCGCCCTCCCGTATTCGGTCGCGCACCGGGTGGACGCCGAGTCGCTCGCCGTGCGCGTGCTGCCGGGGGCGGCGCAGGAGATCGTCATCGTCGAGATCGGACCCACGCAGCGGCGCATCGCGTGGTCGAACGCCGCGATGAGTGCGGTCATGCTGATCATCTCCACCATCGGCGTTTTCGCCTGGAACCGGCAGGTCGGGCGGAACCAGGCCGATTGAGCGTCGTGTCAGGCGCGAGTTCTTTCGAGGCCTGATCGCCACGTTGGGGGTGTCCACCGCGACCCGGTGGGCTGAGAGCATACCCTTGGAACCTGACCCGGCTCATACCGGCGTAGGAAAACGGCACGCGTCCGACGGTCCCTCCGGGGACCCCGAGGCCCACGGTCCGTCCGGTCCCGCAGCGCGGGGCCGGATTCCATCGAAATGCCGCCCCGACCTGCGTTCGGGTCGGCATTTTCCGTTTCCGGACCGCGATGAAGACGACCAGATCCCGCCGCCCCGCGCGGCTTCCGTTCGCAGGCGCCCTGCTGGCGATCCTGTTTTCGTTCCTCGCCCTGCCGTCGGCGCATGCCCAGGCGGGACTACCCGTCGAGCAGGAGGCTGCCCTCGCGACCGTTTCGGGCCGGGTCACCGACGAGCACGGCGTCGGGATCGCGCGCGCAGAGGTCACGCTCGCCCAACCCGCCTCGGGGCTCCTCGTGCACGGCACGACCACCGACGAAAACGGCTCCTTCCGAATCGACGGGGTGCGGCCCGGGCGTTGGACCCTGCGCGCCACGTACCTGGGCACCGCGCCGTGGTCAGGCACGATCGACGTGTCCGGGACCGGATTCCGCTCACCGGACGTCGTGCTGCGCTCGTCGGCCATCCACCATCCGGAGGTGGTCGTCACCGCCCAACGCTCCCGTCCGCGGCTCTCGCCGGTCACCCTCTCGTCGGTCGACCGTGCCGAACTCGAGCGCCAGCCGTCGATGAAGGACCTGCCGGCGCAGCTCGCCGCCCTGCCGTCGGTGACGTGGTACAGCGAGAACGGCAACGGCATGGGGTACACGTACCTGCACCTGCGTGGATTCGGGCAGCGGCGCGTGGCCGTTTCGGTCAACGGTATCCCGCAGAACGACCCCGAGGAGTTCAACGTCTACTGGATCAATTTCTTCGATCTGTCCGGGGTCACCGACGACATCCAGGTGCAGCGGGGTGCGGGTTCGGCCCTCTACGGTCCGGCGGCGATCGGCGGCGCGGTGAACATCCGCGCGAATCCGTATCGTCCGGAGCGTTTCGCCCGGGCGCAGGTCGGCTACGGCGCGTTCGGCACCCGCCGGCTCACGCTCGAGGCGAACACGGGGCTACTCGGCGGCCGGTGGATCGGTTACGGACGCGTCAGCCGCCTCGCGTCCGACGGGTACCGCGTCAATTCGTGGTCCCGCTTCTGGCGGGTGTTCGGTGGGGTCACGCGTTTCGGCGAGCGGTCCACGCTGACGTTCCAGGGCTACGGCGGCCCCCAGGAGGACGGGCTGGCGTACGTCGGCATTCCCAAGGCGGCGAACGAGGGACCCGTGGACGACGGGTGGGGGGGTACCGTCGACCGCCGCAGCAACTACAGCGCGGCCACCGGCGAGCGCGAGCGCTTCCACCAGCCGCACGCCGAGGTGATCCACCGGCTGAACCTGGACGACGCGACCGAACTGGAGCAGACGCTGTTCTGGATCCGCGGAACCGGCTATTTCGATTTCGACGGTACGTTCCGGTCGGCCGACTACCTGCGGTTGGGCGACGAATTCGTGGCCGCCGGGCCGGACCGCGCCGCGCCGCTCTACCTGTCCAGCCCGGGGACCGACGTGTTCTTCCGGGCCGCGCTCGAGCAGTGGCAGGTGGGATGGCTTCCCCGATTGACGCTCCGGCGGGACGGCGGCGAGACCCGCCTCGGCCTCGAAGCCAGGCTTCACCGTTCGCAGCGATGGGGGCGCATCGAACGCAGCGAGGCCCTGGGATCGACCTATGCCGGTCCGGAGGCCGACCGCAGGGTCTACTCGTTCCGGGGGGAGAAGATCATCACCTCGGCGTTCGTGTCCCACACCGAGCGGCTGTCCCCGGACTGGGTGCTCCAGGGCGACCTGCAGGCGACCTGGCGACGATACCGGGTCCACGACGAGGCGTATTTCGGAAACGCCTTCGACCGCCCGTACTCGTTCCTGAATCCGCGTTTCGGCGTTACGTGGCGTCCCGAGCAGCCGTTCAGCGCGTACGCCAGCGTCGCGCTGGCGTCCCGCGAACCGCGGCTCAAGGACCTCTACGACGGGGAGGAAGCCGGCGCCGGCTTCGAGCCCCGGTTCGAGAAGCGCGCCGACGGGTCGTACGATACGGCACGCCCGGTCGTCGGCTCGGAACGGGTCCTGGATTTCGAGGCCGGATCCTCGTGGAAACGCGATACGTGGCGCGCGGCCGTGAACCTGTTCCGCATGGAATTCCGGGACGAGATCGTGCCGAGCGGCGGGTTGGACCAGTTCGGGGTGCCGCGCACGGGCAATGCCGACCGGACCCGCCACTCGGGCGTCGAGGCCGAGGGCGCCGTGCGCCTGGCGCCGGGGCTCGACGCGTCGGCCAGCGTCACGTGGTCCCGCAACCGCTTCGTGCGCTTCACCGAGTTCGTGACGGCTTCCGACGGGTCGGTCGTGGCCGCCGACCGGGCCGGAAACGCCATTTCCGGGTTTCCGGACCTCATCCTCAACGCCGGGCTGACCGCCCAGCGGGGGGGCGCGTCGCTGCGCCTGGCCGTGTCCCACGTGGGGCGCCAGTACGTGGACAACGGCAACGGTCGGGATGCGGACGGCGTCCCGCAGCCCGACCTGCACGTCGACCCGTTCCTGCTCGTCGACCTGTCGGCTCGCTACGCGTTTGCCCGCGACACCCGTTTCGACGGCCTCGAACTGGCGCTCGACGTGTCGAACCTGCTCGATGACCGGGTGCTCATGTTCGGAAACGTGGGCTACGGGACCCCGCAGTTCTTCCCGGCGGCCACGCGGCACGCGTTCGTATCGGTGCGCTACACCCTGAGATGAGGTGCCCTACCAGAAAACCACCTTCATGCAGAACACGGATCCGCCGGACTTGAGGAATTCGTCGGTGTCCAACTCGATCACCGTATAGCCGGCTGCCTGAAGGCGTGCCGTGGTGATCCTGCATCCGCGCTGGATCAGCACGTGGCGGCCGTCGGGGCAGTGGGCATTGCAGGCGAACAGGCGGCGGGCCTCGTCTTCCGGGGCCTCGATGAGCCGGGCAAACCCCTGTCGCAGCAGTTCGACGCCCTCGGGTCGGAAGGCTCCCGGGAAATACAGCGCCGTGTCGCCGTCGAGGATCGAGAGGCAGGTGTCCAGGTGGTAGAAGTCGGGGTCGTCGAGGGCGACGAGACAGATGTCGGCGTCCAGTCGTTCCTGGATCCGGTCATAGACCGCCCGGTCGGTCCGGAACCCGTAGCCGCCCCAGAGTCGCCGTATTCCCGGCTGCCAGAGCGCGTCTCCCATGCCCTCGAACGATCCGCCCGCTCCGGCTTCGACCGGGACCACGACGTAGCCGCGATCCGCGAAGAATGCCTCGAAATGCGGCACCTCGGGGGCGCGGTGAGACGACGCCATGCGGCTGGCCACGATGCCGGGGCGCCCGTCGGTGTCCAGGAAAGGAAGGGTCTGGTTTGCGCAGAACACCATGTCCGGAAGGCCGGGCTGTCCTGCCAACGTGTGCACGTCCATTCCGAGGGCCGAGTACCTGTCCCGGAGGGCGCTCCACTGCGCCGCCGCGCGATCGGGATCGACCGAGCCGAGGTGCCCCTCCATGTGGGGATTGATGACGTACTGGACCTGGAAGTGGTCCGGGGTCGTGAGCAGGACGCGCCGGGGCAGGGGCATCGGCACGGCGGCGGGGAGGGAGCCCGGGAGTTCGTGGATCATGGAACGGGCAGAGCCTGGGTGCGGAATGGTACGGGTCGAGAATCGGGTGGCTGGATGCGGAGGCCTCACGCGGTGGCTTCGGGGGGCGCGAAGGCGTCGGGTGTTCCGGGATCCTGCCGCACGTAGACGGTTCGCCGCGGAAACGGGATCTCGATGGAGCGGTCGTCGAAACGTCGCTTGACCAACAGGCGCAGGGACCGCTCGCCTTCCCACTGCTCGCCGGGGATCACCTTCGCGACCACCCGCAGCGTCACCGCCGAATCGCCGAGCGCGAGCACGGCCTGCACTTCGGGTGCTTCGTCCAGCAGGATGGACCGGTTGGCCTCGGCCCATTCGGCGGCGACGTCCCGGAGCGCCTGGATGACCTGTTCGGTATCCTGCTCGTACGAAACGCCCACCTCCACGAGCACCCGGGCGAAATCGACGCTGCGGTTTCCGAACACCCGCAGTTCGCCGGCCGGAATCATCACGAGCTCGCCGTCGAAGCGACGCATGCGGATCAGTCGCACACCGACGTGCTCGACGGCCCCGGTCATTCCGTTGAAGGTGATGGTATCGCCCACGTGGATCGTGTCGTCGAACAGCAGGAAGAACCCGCTGATCACGTCCCGGACGAGGGTCTGGGCGCCGAATCCGACCGCCAGGCCGGCGAAGCCGGCGGTCGCGATGAGGGCCGCGACGTTCACGCCGAACTCGGATACGATCGTGATGAGGGCCAACGGCCAGACGACGTATTTCGACGTGGATATCAGCAGGTTTCCGATGGTCAGGGCACGCTGGCGTCCCGGATCGATGGCCGGAAGATCCTCGAATCCGCGCATCCAGCGCCGTGCGGCCCGGGAGACCACGAAGATGATGCCCCACGCCGCGGCGACGATCACGACCGTCTCGAGCACGTGGCCGATGACCAGGAGCCAGAAATCGGGGTCCCGGGCCGCGTCGGTCACGGTTTCGACGATCGTCCTGCCCCGCTCGACCGGGGTCTGCAGTTCCGAAGCCAGGCGCCGGGTGAGCGCGCTGTCGGCCTGCGTGCGCAGCGAATCGGGGGTCAGATCCATCGTCGGTTGCGGAAGAAGAGAAGGAGTCCGGTGGCGGTCGCGGCCATCAGGCCCAGGGAGAACGCGTACCCGTACGGCCAGACCAGTTCGGGCATGTTGACGAAGTTCATCCCGTAGACCCCTGCGATGAACGAGAGCGGGATGAACAGCGTGCTGATCACGGTCAGCACCTTCATCGTCTCGTTCATCCGCCGGGAAAGCGACGCCATGTGGAGATCCGAAAGGCCGTTCACGACGTCGCGGAGCGATTCGACGACCTCGGCCACCTGGACGGCGTGATCGTGTGCGTCGCGGGCGAACAGCCTCGTTTCGGACGAGAAACGGGGCGAATCGTTCCGGGCGACGGTCGCCAGTACGTCCCGCGCCGGCCAGCATGCGCGACGGACGTGCACGAGGTTGCCGCGCACCGCCCTGAGTCTCGGCTGCACTTCGGGCGAGCGTGGATCCAGCACGTCGTCCTCGAGTGCGTCGATCTCGTCCCCCAGCGCCTCCAGCACGACGAAATACTGGTCCACGATCACGTCGAGCAGGGCGTACGCCAGGTATTCCGGACCGAGGCGCCGCAGCCGGCCGGCGCCTCCTCGAAGACGGTCACGGACCGGCCCGAACACGTCTCCCTCCCGCTCCTGGAAGGTGACGAGTATGCGGTCGGTCAGCAGGATGCAGATCTGTTCGGATTCGACTTGCCGCAATTCCCGGTCGTACGTCACCTCGCGCGCGACCACGAACGTGACCTCGTCGAACTCCTCGATCTTCGGTCTCTGGCCGGGCGTCACGACGTCCTCGAGGGCCAGGGGATGGGCGTTCACGAGGGAGCCCACCGACGCCACGAGGCCGGTGTCGTGCACGCCGTCGACATTGAGCCAGTGGAAGCCGGGTCCTGCCAGGAGAGGTCCCAGTTCATCCGGGCTCTCGATCCTGCGCTCCACCAGTCGATCCGGGTCGTACGAGAAGAGCGTGATGCGCGGAGCCGTGCCGACAGGCGACCCGGTGTAGACCAGCGTTCCGGGCGAAAGCCCGACCTTGGCTTTTCGGGGGCGCACGTTGCGGGCCATGGCGAACCTCGTGAGAGGAACCGAGGATACGAACGAAACGCCCGATGCCGGGCACCCCGGTGACGCCGCGCAGGGGGGGCGCGGCGACCCGCACCCCCGCCCGCGCGATGATTCAGTCGGCGTCGGTAAGTGCCGCGACGCCGGGCAGGATCTTGCCTTCGAGGGTCTCGAGCATCGCACCGCCGCCCGTGGATACGTGGCTGACCCGATCCTCGAAGCCCGACTGCGTGATCGCGGCCACCGAGTCTCCGCCGCCCACGACCGTGAGCGCGCCGCTTGCCGTCGCGTCGGCAAGAGCCTGCGCCATTCCGACCGTACCTTTCGCGAAAGCCGGCATTTCGAACACGCCCATCGGACCGTTCCAGACGACCGTGCGCGCCGAAAGGACGACGTCGCGGTAGGCCGCGAGCGTAGCCGGACCCACGTCGAGGCCCATCAGGCCGTCCGGGATGCCGGGGGCGGTGACGCGATGTTCGGCGTCCGCCGCGAAGGCGGTGGCCGATACGTGGTCGAGCGGAAGCCGGATCTTGCCCCCGGCGCGTTCGAGCAGCGCCCGTGCCTCCTCGAGGCGGTCCTCCTCGACCCGCGAGGACCCGACCTCGACGCCCTGCGTCTTGAGGAAGGTGTAGCTCATCGCGCCGCCCACGAGGATCGTGTCCACCCGCTCGAGGAGATTCTCGATCAGCAGGATCTTGTCTGATACCTTCGCGCCCCCGAGCACGGCCACGTACGGGCGTTCGGGCGTGCCGAGCAGCGTCGAGAGATACTTCACCTCGCGCTCCAGGAGCAGGCCCATCGCCGACAGCGGCACGAAACGGGTGACGCCCTCCGTCGACGAATGGGCCCTGTGGGCCGATCCGAACGCGTCGTTCACGTACACGTCGGCCAGCCCCGCCAGCGCCTGCGACAGCGCGGCGTCGTTCTTCGTCTCGCCGGCAAAGAACCGCGTATTCTCGAGCAGAAGCACCTGCCCCGGCTCGAGCAGGTCGGCCGCCGCGCGCGCGGCTTCTCCGACCAGGTCCGGGACGAAGAGCACCTGGGTTCCCAGGAGCTTCGCGAGGTGTCCGGCGACGGGCGCCAGGCTGTACTTCGGATCGGGACCGTCCTTGGGTCGTCCGAGGTGGCTGGTAAGGATGGGACGGCCACCGCGTTCGAGGATCGAGCGCAGGGTCGGGATCGCGGCCACGATGCGCGTGTCGTCCGTCACCGTGCGACCCTCCGGGCCGTCGGCGAGCGGGACGTTGAAATCGACGCGGACCAGCACGCGCCGGCCGTGCACGTCGAGGTCCTGCAGCTTGAGCTTGTTCATGCGTGCTTCCGGAAATGAAAACGGGGAGCGGGACGCGGCCGGTCCTGCCGGCGTCGGTCCGCGCTCCCCGTTCCGAGTGGCGAAAGGATCGGGATCAGCCGAGCGAAACGAGCCGCTTGATCAGGTCCACGGTCCGGTTCGAGTACCCCCATTCGTTGTCGTACCAGCCGACCACCTTGGCCAGCGAGCCCGAGGCCATCGTCGACTTGGCGTCGAAGATGCACGAGTGCGGGTTGTGAATGATGTCGATCGAGACGATCTCGTCCTCGGTGTACTCGAGGACGCCCTTCATCGGGCCCTCGGCGGCCGCCTTCATGGCCGCGTTGATCTCGGCCGCGGTGACGTCCCGGCCGAGTTCGACGGTGAGGTCGGTCAGCGAGCCGTCCGGGGTCGGAACGCGCAGGGCGAAGCCGTCGAGCTTGCCCTTGAGGTGCGGCAGCACGAGGCCCACGGCGCGCGCGGCGCCGGTGGTCGTCGGCACGATGGAGACCGCGCCGGCGCGGGCGCGGCGGAGGTCCTTGTGCGGCGCGTCCTGCAGACGCTGGTCGGCGGTGTAGGCGTGCACGGTGGTCATGTAGCCCTTCTTCACGCCGAACGCGTCGTCGAGCACCTTGACCATCGGGGCGAGGCAGTTCGTCGTGCAGCTGGCGTTCGACACGATCTGCTCCTTGCCGGTGAGCACCGCGTCGTTCACGCCGAGCACCACGGTGGCGTCGACCTCGCCCTTGGCGGGCGCCGAGATGATGACCTTCTTCGCACCGGCCTGGAGGTGCAGGCCCGCCTTCTCGCGGGAGGTGAAGAGGCCGGTCGACTCGACCACGACATCCACGCCGAGCTCCTTCCACGGGAGGTTCGACGGATCCTTCTCGGAGTATACCTTGAAGCGGTCGCCGTTGATGACCAGGTCGCTGCCGTCGGCGGAGACCGTGCCGGCGAAACGCCCGTGCACCGAGTCGTACTTGAAGAGGTGGGCGAGGGTCGCCGCGTCGGTCAGATCGTTGACCGCGACGATGTCGAATTCCTTGCTGCCGCGCTCGAGGATGGCGCGGAACACGAGACGGCCGATCCGGCCGAATCCGTTGATGGCGAGCTTGATGGCCATGGGAGTTCCGGGGAATGGGTTCCGGGGATTTCAGGCCGCCGGGCAGGTCGGCCGGCAGGCGGGTCTTCTATACCCGCGCTAAGGTCGGACGGCAGGCCGGCGTCCGCTGCGAAGATTAGGATAAACCGTTGAGCCGAAAGCGCTTCCGGTCAGCGACGGCCCCGGGCCTGGTCCGGCCGCGCGTCGAAGAATTGTCAAACCGGGGGTCCGGGCGCGCTCGGCGATTGCCAATGGACGGGCTACGGCTATATTTTAACAGTCTTTGTCTCGATGCGCACTCGTTGACCACGGTGCGTTCCCACCCCGACCCCCGACGACGCGTCGCCGCTGTCCCATGTCGACCACGAATCCGACCCGAAAGATCTCCCGCCGCCACGAACTGCGCGAGGACAAGGTGATCACCTTGTATGCCCGGGCGCTCGACCTCGTGGAGCGCAACCGGAAGGTCGTGCTGTACGGAGCAGCCGCTATCGTCATCATCGTCGTTTCGGTCGTGGGCCTCACCTGGCTTACCTCGTCGCGCAACGTCACGGCCGCCGAGCGCATGGCATCGGCGGTGAGGGCCTGGGAGTCGGGCGACTACCGGACCGCGCTCGAGGGCACCGAGACCTTCCTGGGCCTCGCCGACATCGTCGACGACTTCGGATCCACCGCCTCGGGCAACCTCGCCCGGTACTACGCGGCCGAAGCACACTTCCGCCTCGGGGAATACGACCAGGCGCTCGAACTTTTCCGCGACTACGACAAGGATTCCAATCACCTCGGCGCTGCCGCGCTGGCCGGCGAGGCCGCCGTCCTGGAGTTGAAAGGGGAGCACGCCGAAGCGGCTGCCGTCTATCGCCGGGCCGCGTCGATCTTCGAGAGCGACGTCACGTCGCCGGCCTACCTGATGAAGGCCGGACGGGCTTTCGAGGCCGCCGGCCGCAGGGACGACGCCGCCCGGGTGTACCGCGAAGTGCGCGACGACTATCCGGAATCGGAGGAGGCCCGCGACATCGAGTTCTTCCTGGCGCGGGTCGGCGGCGCCTGAGCGCTCCCATGGCCGTTCCGACCCTCCTCGTAGTCGACGACGAAGCCAGCATCCGCCGGGCGCTGCGCGAGATCCTGGAGTACGAGGACTTTGCCGTCGAGGAGGCCGTCGACGGGGTCGAGGCGCTCGAAAAGGCCCGCGCGACCCGGTATGACCTCGTCCTGCTGGACGTGAAGATGCCGCGGCTCGACGGCCTGGACGTGCTCCAGAAGCTGTCGGAGGATCAGCCCGAGGTGCCCGTCGTGATGATCTCGGGTCACGGCACCATCGAAACGGCCGTCGAAGCCACGAAGCTGGGTGCCTTCGATTTCATCGAGAAGCCGCCGGACCTGAACCGCCTCCTGGTGACCATCCGCAACGCGATGGACCGGGGGCAGCTGACGGCCGAGAACCGCCGCATGCGGCAGGCCATCGCCGAGCGGCACGGAACAGAGCTTACCCCGATCCTCGGGGACAGTCCGGCCATCCGGCGGATCAAGGACACGATAGAGCGCGTCGCGCGCACCGAGGCGCGCGTGCTCATCACGGGCGAGGCCGGGACGGGAAAGGAACTCGTCGCCCGCTGGATCCACCAGTTGTCGAACCGGAAGGAAGGTCCGCTCGTCGAGGTGAACTGTGCGGCCATCCCGTCGGAATTGATCGAGAGCGAGCTGTTCGGTCACGAGAAGGGTTCGTTCACCGGGGCGACCAAGCAGCGCATCGGCAAGTTCGAGCAGGCGCACGGCGGCACCCTGTTCCTGGACGAGATCGGGGACATGAGCCTGTCGGCCCAGGCCAAGGTGCTGCGCGCGCTCCAGGAGAACCGCATCACGCGGGTCGGGGGGGACCGTGCGCTGCCCGTGGACGTGCGCGTGGTGGCCGCGACCAACAAGGACCTGATCGCCCAGATCGACGAGCACCGGTTCCGCGAGGACCTCTACCACCGTCTCGGCGTCATCCTGGTGCATGTCCCGCCGCTTCGGGAGCGCCGCGGCGACGTCGGCATCATCACGCGGTCGATCGCCGAGCGCATCGCGACCCGGAACGGCGTCCCGCCGCGGCCTTTCACCGACGGAGCCATCGACGCCCTGTCGCGCATGGATTGGCGCGGAAACGTTCGCGAACTCTACAACGTAGTCGAGCGGCTGACCATTCTCGCCGAGGGCGATGCGATCACGGCCGCCGACGTGGATCGGTACGTGGTGCCCGGCGGCGGCGCGGCCAACCCGGTGGCGGGACTGCTCGACCGGTTCGCCGACTTCTCGGAGTTCCGGGACGAGGCCGAGCGGCTCTTCATCGAGCACAAGCTGGCCCAGTTCGACTGGAACATCAGCCGTACGGCCGAAGCCATCGGGATCCAGCGGTCGCACCTGTACAACAAGATGAACAAGTACGGAATCGAGCGCGGCTCCGATTCCCACGCCTGACCGGGAGGGAACCGTGCCGCTGCTCGAGGTGCGATCGCTCGCCAAAGCCTACCCGTCGGCCGACGGCACCCCGCTGGAAGTCCTTCGGTCGGTGGACCTCGACGTGGAACAGGCCGAGGTGGTCGCCGTCGTGGGAGAGAGCGGAACGGGCAAGAGTACGCTCCTCCACCTGCTCGGCGCGCTGGACCGCCCGGACGCAGGCACCGTGGTATTTCGCGGGCGGGACGTCCATGGGCGCAGCGAAAGGGAACTGGCCCGGTTCCGCAACGAGTCGGTCGGTTTCGTCTTCCAGTTCCACCACCTGCTCCCCGAGTTCACGGCCCTCGAAAACGTCCTGATGCCGGCCCTCGTGGCCGGTCGCACGGCCAGGGAAGCGCGCGGCCGCGCGGCCGAACTGCTGGAGCGCCTCGGACTCACCGGCCGCAGCGCCCACCGGCCGTCCCAGTTGTCCGGAGGCGAGCAGCAGCGCGTGGCCGTGGCGCGCGCCCTGATGAACGAGCCCGCGCTCGTGCTCGCCGACGAGCCCACGGGCAATCTCGATGTCCGCACGGGAGACGCGCTGCAGGCCGAGATCCTGCGGCTCGCGCGCGAAATGGGCCAGGCGTTCGTGGTCGTCACGCACAACCCGGCCTTCGCGGCCCGGGCCGACCGGGTCTTCCGCCTCGAGGCGGGCGTGCTGCGACCCGATGCCCCTGCGTATACTGCGACCGAATCCTAGCCCGGACAACGTATGCGGTACAGGAGATTCGGACGGACCGGCCGGAGCGTCAGCGAGGTCGGCGTGGGCATGTGGGGCATGGGCAGCTGGCACGACGCGGACGACGATGCGTCGATGGCCGCGCTCGAAGAAGCGGTGCGCCTCGGGTGCACGTTCTTCGATACGGCGTGGGGATACGGCGAAGGGCGATCCGAGGGTCTGCTCGGCCGGCTGGTGCGCGCCCACCCGGAAAAGGGCCTCTACACCGCTACCAAGATCCCGCCGAAGAACCGGAGATGGCCCAGTCGGCGCGGATTCCGCGTCGAGGACGTTTTTCCGCCGGACTACATCGAGGAATACGTTCATCGCAGCCTGGAGAACGCGGGTCTCGACCGGTTCGACCTCATGCAGTTCCACGTGTGGGAGGACGACTGGTCGGAAGACGACGCGTGGTACGCCAGGATGGACGACCTGCGGCGCCAGGGGCTGTTCTCGGAAATGGGGATCAGCCTGAACCGCTGGGAGCCGTGGAACGGGATCCGCACCGTGCGTTCGGGTCGGATCGACGCCGTGCAGGTCATCTACAACGTCTTCGACCGGAATCCCGAGGACGAACTGTTCCCTGCCTGTGCCGAGCACGACGTGGCGATCATCGCCCGCGTCCCGTTCGACGAGGGATCACTGACGGGTACCCTCACCCGCGACAGTTCATGGCCTCCGGGCGACTGGCGCAGCCTGTACTTCACGCCGCAGAACCTCGTCGAATCGGTCACCAGGGCCGAGGCGGTGGCCGCCGCACTGCCGGACGGCATGGGCCTGGCCGAGGCGGCGCTCCGCTTCACGCTGTCCGATCCGCGGGTGGCCACGGTGATCCCGGGCATGCGGCAACTGCGCAACGTGCGCGCCAACTGCGCGGCGAGCGATGCCGGTCCGCTGGAGCCCGGCCTGCTCGCCACGCTCCGTGCCCACCGCTGGGATCGGCAGCCGACCGCCACCTCGTTCTGAATCGGGAGCCCGGGACCCGGCGCTCGGGCCGATCGTTCGACGGCGCATTCCGGACGCAGCGCATCGCATGACGATTCTCGAAGGCATACGGGCTCTCTGGACGATGAGCCGGGGCGTATCGGTCGGGTTCGCCGAGCCGGACGACCGGGCGCAGCCGTTCGACCTGTTCCGCTCCTGGTACCGCGACGCCGAAAGGGCGGGCATCCTGATGCCGGAGGCCATGACGCTCGCGACCGCGTCGGCCGAGGCGGCCCCGTCGGCGCGCATGGTGCTGCTCAAGGAAGTGGACGACACGGGCTTCGTGTTCTATACCAACTACGAGAGCCGCAAGGCGGGCGAACTCGATGCGAATCCCCGCGCGGCCCTCGTCTTCCATTGGACGTTCCTCCAGCGGCAGGTCAGGGTGGAAGGCCGGGTGGAGCGTGTGGACCGGGAGACGTCGAAGGCCTACTTCGATTCGCGCCCGCGCGGAAGCCGGATCGGCGCGTGGGCTTCCCGTCAGAGCCGGCTTCTCTCGGGGCGAGCCGAACTCGAGGAGGCCGTCGCCCGCTACGAGCGGGAGTTCTCCGGTGGGGACATCCCGCTGCCGGAGACGTGGGGCGGTTACCGGGTCGTGCCGCACCGCATCGAGTTCTGGCAGGGGCGGCTCTTCCGCCTCCACGACCGGCTGGTGTTCGAGCGGGAGGGATCGGGTTGGAGTACGCACCGCCTGTACCCGTGATCGGAACGAGACGTGCGCCGGCGGGTTGGTCGCGGCGCCGAGGAGACGGAACCCATGGAAATACGAACACTGCACGAACTGTTCGACGAGTACCGCGCGCGATTCCTTCCCGACCGCGCGCACGGCGTGGACGGAGCCGTCCAGCTCAGACTCTCGGGTGAGGACGGGGGTGACTGGATTCTCGAGGTGCGCGACCGCGCCCTCCGCATCGAACCGGGGGTGCACGAGGCTCCGCTGGCGACCGTCGCGTGTCGGGTGCAGGACTGGATCGCGGTCTCGACCGGTCGCGCAAATCCCATGGCGCTCGTGATCAAGGGCCGGATGAAGGTCACCGGGGCCATGGCGACCGCCATGCGCTTCCAGCAGTTGTTTCGCGTGGGCTGACGGCCGGTGCGCCGCGGGGCGTGGAGCGGGTTCCGAACAACGGAAGGGCGAGGGCGTTCAACCCGGGCTTTGTTGTCGCCACCGTGGATGTCCGGATGCCGAGGGAAATCGTAACGACGCTGAGGAAGGCCCGCCGGGTCGTGCTGACCACCCATTCGCGTCCCGACGGCGACGCGATAGGGTCGGAACTCGGCCTCGCCCGGTACCTGGACCGTATCGGCGTACCCGTCCGCATCCTGAACGTCGACCCGGCGCCGTACGCGCTGGAATGGATGCCGGGCGCCTCCAGGATCGAGGTGTTCGACGGGTCGCTCGACCAGCTCGAGGCGGTCGCGAACGCAGACGTCATCGTCGTGCTCGACACGAACGCCGAAGACCGGCTCGGGTCCCTGGGAGCCTCGGTACGGGCGTCGTCTGCCACGCGGATCCTCATCGACCACCACACCGCGCCCGAATCGTGGTTCGACCTCGTATTCCGGGACGAGACCACGTCCTCTACGGGGCAGCTGGTGTACGACCTCGTGGCGGCGGACGACCCGTCCCTCGTGGACCACGAGATGGCGGTCGCCCTGTACGTCGCCATCATGACCGACACGGGCTCGTTCCGATTCTCGAACGTGACGCCGACCGTGCACCGGGTGATCGCCGACCTGCTCGAGCGCGGCCGCCTGGACCCCGCCCCGATTCACGCGCAGATCTTCGACAAGCGGTCCCTGCCCGGGCTCAAGCTCTTGAGCCGCGTCCTGCAGACGCTCACCCTGTCGAACGGGGGCCGCGTGGCGTCCATGATCGTGTCGGCGCGCTCCCTGAATGACACCGGGGCCTCGGTCGAGGAGACCGAGGGCTTCGTCAACTGGGGCCTCTCGATCGAGGGAGTGGAGGTCGCCATGATCTTTACCGAGACCGAGAAGGGCACCAAGGTCTCCTTCCGCTCGAAGGGTGCCACCCACGTGCATGCCTGGGCCCGCAGCCTGGGCGGCGGAGGCCACGTGAATGCGTCCGGAGCCTTCCTCCGCATGGGGCTCGATACGGCCGTGGACACGGTACTCGGGCAGGCCGCCCGGTACGTGGGCGCGGAACCGGACGAGGCCGAGGAACCGGTGCTCTCGAGCGAGGACGAGGCCTACCTGCACTCCCTGATGAATCCGAAGAACCGCGCCAAGCGATCATGAAAGTATCCGTAACGACCATTTCGGTCGCCGAACTCGACGTCGATCTCCTGCTCATCCTGCGCACGCGCGAACAGTCGGACGGCGCGATGAGCGATCTCACGTCCGGATTCGGCGGGGCCGTGCGCCGCGCGGCGCCCGACTTTTCGGGTGAGCCGGGAGTCTCGCTGCTGCTCTACCCCGAGACCGGTTCGGCCCGGCGCGTGGCCCTGTTGGGTCTCGGTGCGGCCGACGGCGTCACGAACGAACACCTTCGCAGGGCGGCCGCAGAGGGCGCCAGGCTGGCCCGTCAGGTCAAGGCCGAGACCGTGGGCATCTCGGTCGGAGACTGGTCCGTCGATGCGGAGGACGCGTCCCAGGCCCTCGTGGAGGGATTCATTCTCGGGTCCTACCGGTTCGAGCGGTACCGCACGAAGCATGCCGAGGAGGCATCCGTGCAGCGACTCGTCCTGCAGGCGGTGGACAAGGACAAGGCGGTCCGGCGCGGGGCGGAACGCGGCCGGGTGGTCGCGGAGTGCGTCTGTTCGGCGCGCGACCTCGTGAACCTGTCGCCGGACGAGAAGACGCCCGTTCTGCTCTCGCGCGCAATGGAGCGTTCGGCGAAGAAGTACGGATACCTGGCCTCGGTCTGGGATCGCGCGCTCATCGAGGAAGAGGGTATGGGCGGCCTGCTCGCCGTCAACCGGGGCTCGGTCGAGCCGCCGACCTTCACCGTGCTCGAGTGGATGCCCGACAACCGGCGGAACGAGCACCCGGTCGTTCTCGTGGGCAAGGGCATCACGTTCGACACGGGCGGCCTCTCGCTCAAGGAGACCGAGAATTCGATGGACGCCATGAAGAGCGACATGGCCGGTGCGGCCGCCGTGATCGGCGTCATGGAGGCCGTCGCGCGGCTGGAACTCCCGGTGTACGTGGTCGGCCTGATCCCCGCGACCGAGAATCGCCCCGGGGAGAACGCCTACGTGCCCGGCGACGTGCTGCGCATGCACTCCGGCAAGACCGTCGAGGTGCTCAACACCGACGCGGAGGGCCGGTTGATCCTCGCCGACGCGCTGTCGTACGCGAAGACGTATAACCCCGAAATCGTGATCGATCTCGCCACGCTTACCGGCGCGGCCGTGGTGGCGCTCGGAAACCACGCCGCCGCCCTGATGACCAGCGAGGATGCCGGCGCGGCCGATCGCATCGCGGCCCTGCAGGTAGCAGGCGAGCGGACCGGGGAACGCGTGCATCCGATGCCGATGTACGAGGACTATGCGAAGCAGATCGAGTCGGACGTGGCCGATCTCAAGAACATCGGCGGCCGTGGCGCGGGCGCGATCACCGCGGCCAAGTTCCTGGAAGCGTTCGTCTCGTACCCGTGGGTGCACCTCGACATCGCGGGTGCGGCGTTCCTTCGCAAGGAGATGCCGTACCGTCCGGTCGGCGGAACCGGTTTCGGCGTCCGCCTGCTGGTGGAATACCTGCGCGAGTACGCCGACCGTCGGCGCGGCTGAGCGGCGCGCATGGATCCGAACGCCGCCAAGCCCCGGATGCGCCTGGCCGTCACGGCCGGCGACCCCAACGGCGTCGGGCCGGAGGTCGCCCTGAAGTGCGTGTCCGATCCGCGCCTGCTTCGGTACGTGGAGCCGGTTCTCGTGGGTCCGCGGGGTGTCCTGGAGCGGCATCGCACCGATCTCGGACTCCAGGACGTGGCGCTGCACACCATTTCGCTCCCCGGCGAGACGGTGCCCGTCGGTGCCGTTGCGGTATTGGACCCGGATCCGGCGCTGACGCCCGCCGTCGAGTACGGCGCGATTACCGCCGCCGCGGGACGGGCGGCCATGCGGGCCGTCGAAACGGCGGTTCGCGGATGCGTCGAGGGAAGTTTCGACGCGATGGTGACCGCGCCGATATCGAAGGAGGCCATTTCGCTGGCCGGCTACGACGCGCCCGGCCATACCGAGTTCATCGCAGGCCTGACCGGCGGTCGGCCCCTCATGATGCTGGTTTCGGATCGCCTGCGGGTGGCGCTGGTCACGGCCCACGTGCCGTTGCGTGCGGTTCCGGAAGCCGTCACCCAGGGCCTGGTCAAGCAGCGCATCGCGGACCTTTCGCAGAGCCTCCGCCGGGACTTCGGCATCGAGCGCCCCCGGGTGGCCGTACTCGGGCTGAACCCGCACGCAGGGGACGGAGGCGTACTCGGCAGCGAGGAACGAGACGTCATCGCCCCGGCTGTCCGCGCGGCCTGCGCCGAAGGCTTGCACGCGTTCGGCCCTTACCCGGCCGACGGGTTCTTCGCCTCGAGGGGATTCGCAGAGGTGGACGCCGTGCTCGCCATGTATCACGACCAGGGACTCGTGCCGTTCAAGACGCTCGCTTTCGAGAGCGGGGTCAACTTCACGGCCGGGCTTCCCATCGTGCGGACGTCGCCGGACCACGGCACGGCCTACGATATCGCCGGCCTCGGTCGTGCATCGGCGTCGTCGATGCGCGCCGCGGTCTATCTCGCTATCGACGTGGCCCGCCGCCGCCGCGCCGTCACCGAAGGGCACCAGGGATGAGCGACGCCGAACTGCCGCCGAACGAGGTCCCGGCATACCGGGCGCTGGCCGCCGGGTACGACCTGGTCATGGAACACGTCGAATACGACGAGTGGGCGGGTTACGTGCACGAGCTGCTTCAGGACTTCGGGGACGGGGTCGAATCGATCCTCGAGCTCGGGTGCGGCACGGGCTCGCTCTCGCTCGCGCTGCAGCCCCTGGGCGCGTACCGCTACGCGGGCACGGACCGGGTGGAGGAGATGCTGCACGTCGCCCGCGAAAAGGCCGGTATGGAAGGCGCCGACATCGATTTCCAGGCGGCCGATTTCACCGATTTCGCAGTGGATCGGCCGGTGGACGCCCTGCTGCTGCTCTTCGACGGCATCAACTATCTCACCGGGGAGACCGCGCTTCGCGACCTCTTCGGATGTGCCTTCCGGGCATTGCGGCCGGGCGGGATGTTCGTGTTCGACCTGTCGACACCCGCCAACTCGATCAACAACGCCGAGTATTTCGACGACGAGGGGGAGGAGGACGGTTTCCGGTACCGCAGGAGATCGGCCTTCGACGCGGCCACCAACCTCCACCGGACCACGTTCGACCTCGAAATCGAAGGCGAACGGTACCGCGAAGTGCACCTGCAGCGGGCCTGGCCGATCGAAGAGGTGCGCCCGCTCGTCCTGGAGAGCGGCTTCGAGATCCTGGCCGTCCTGGACGGATTCGACCGGGACCCGGCGGGACCGGACACCGAACGCGCCCATTGGGTCGTTCGTCGACCCCGCGGAGGCACGCCGGCATGATCGAGTTCGACCAGGTCCGCGTGTCGTACGACGTCCCCGGGGGGGAGCGTCGGGTGGTGTTCGACCGGCTGTCGCTGTTCGTGGGTCGGGGCGAGTTCGTCTACATCGTGGGCCCCACCGGGTCGGGAAAATCGACGCTGCTCAAGCTGCTCTACATGGACGTCCGGCCCGATGCCGGGCACGTGAGGGTCGCCGACCATCGTTCCGACCGGATGAAGCCGGCCGACGTGCCGTACCTGCGACGGTCCCTCGGCATCGTATTCCAGGATTTCCAGCTGCTTCCCGATCGGGACGTGTACGAGAACGTGGCGTTCCCGATGTACGTTACCGGGCGCCCGAACAAGGAGATCCGCCAGCGTGTGATGCACGTCCTCACGTGGGTGGGGCTGGCGCACAAGCGGCGCAGGCTTCCCCACGAGCTCTCCGGCGGCGAACAGCAGCGGGTCGTGATCGCGCGCGCCATCGCGAACGAACCGTACGTGATGCTGGCCGACGAGCCGACCGGCAACCTGGACCCGGCGGTCGCCGACGACATCCAGCGCCTGTTCATGAACCTGCACGCGCAGGGCATGACGATCCTCATGGCGACCCACGACTACCGCATCGTGCGCAAGTACCCTTCGCGTACGCTCGCGGTGGTCGGAGGGCAGTTGCTCGAGGTCGATCCCGAGACGCTCGGGGCCTGATCGCACGGTCCGGCGCCGGTCCCGAGACGCTTGGGCGCCGCGGGACGGGTTTGGCACCCTCGGAGGGGCGGGTTATATTCGCCGCCGCTCTTCACGGGATCTGCGAGGAACCCCGCGAGGCCCGTTCGGGGCCCGCAGTCGACGCACGAATCCCGCGGCGCGCGCCCCAGCATCGGGTGCCGACGCCATCCAATCCCGCCCGTACCGATCAACCGCCCGGCCCTGATGGAAGCTCTCGCCCATTTCATCGATACCGTCAACGGCTACCTCTCGCCCATCCTCGTGATCGGCCTGCTCGGCGCCGGCGCGTTCCTGACGCTTCGGCTCGGGTTCGTCCAGTTCCGCCGGTTGGCGCACGGGTTCGCCGTCACGTCGGGCAAGTATGACGACCCGAACGAGCCCGGGGACGTGTCGCATTTCCAGGCGCTCACGACGGCCCTCTCGGCCACGGTGGGCATCGGCAACATCGCCGGCGTCGCGCTCGCCATCCACTGGGGCGGTCCGGGCGCGCTGTTCTGGATGTGGATGACCGCACTGCTCGGCATGGCCACCAAGTACAGCGAGGTGACGCTGGCGCAGCATTTCCGCGTGCATATCAAGGACGGCACGGCGATGGAAGGCTCGGTCGCCGGCGGCCCGATGTACTACATCGAGAAGGGCATCCAGGAAGTCTACGGCTGGAACTGGAAACCGGTGGCGGTCTTCTTCGCGGCAATGCTGCTGCTGACCTCCTTCATGACGGGCAACGCGATCCAGGCCAATACGATCGCGACGCAGGTCCATGACAACTTCGGGGTGGCCAACTGGATCACGGGCCTCATTTCGGCGAGCCTCGTCGGCCTGGTCATCATCGGCGGGATCCGTCGGATCGGCGCCGTTACCTCGCTCCTGGCCCCGATCATGGCGGCGATCTACGTCGTCGGGGCCCTCGTCGTGCTGCTTTCCGACCCCGCATCGCTCTTCCCGGCGTTCTCGACGATCGTCGCCGAGGCCTTCAACCCGACCGCCGGCGTCGCCGGAACGGGCGTGGGCGTGTTTCTCTTCACCGTCCGGTTCGGTGTGCAGCGCGGGCTCTTCTCCAACGAAGCCGGCCAGGGCTCTGCCCCGATCGCGCACTCGGCCGCCAAGACCGACGAACCCGTGTCGGAAGGCGTCGTCGCCCTGCTCGAGCCGTTCATCGACACGATCGTGATCTGCACGATGACCGGGCTCGTGATCGTTTCCACGGGCGTCTACGACGACCGGATTCCGACCACGATCCCGCTCCGGGCCACGAACGTCGCCTACGTGGAGGTCATGGAGAACGGGGGCATGTCCGCTACGCGCCAACCGGACGCCGTCGAATACGTGGACGGGCGGGTGGTCGACGCGTCCGCACCCCGCCTGGCGTTCTACGACGTGGCGGTCGAACCGCTCTTCGTCGACCCGGGCCAGACGCAGCCGTTCTCCGGCACCCTGCGCCCGTTGCAGGCCAGCGCCGTCTCGTCGACGGGCGAGACGTACGCGGTGCTGTACGGCGACGCGGTGCGCAATTCGTCTCCGCTCACGGCCCTGGGCTTCGAGCGGGGACTCGACAGGATCGGCTTCGGCTTCATGGGCAACTACATCGTGCTCATCTGCGTCTTCCTGTTCGCGATCTCGACCGCGATTTCGTGGAGCTACTACGGAGACCGCTGCGCCAACTACCTCTTCGGTCGGGCCGCCATCCTGCCGTACAAGTTCGTCTTCCTCCTGATGCACTTCCTGGGGGCGGTCGTCGCCGTCACGACCATCTGGGATCTCGGCGACGTGGCGCTCTCGCTCGTGACGCTGCCGAACGTGCTGACGCTGATCCTGCTCTCGGGCCTGCTCAAGAGGATCACCGATTCGTACTTCGAGCGGAAGCCGTGGCTCGAGAACGAGGTCGTGCACAAGGCCATCGCCGAAGCGAAGAAGACGAAACGCTCGTGAACCTCATGGACGGAACCGCCGGGCCGCGCCTGACGGTCGTCGATCACCCCCTCATCCGACGGGATCTTGCGCGCCTGCGCAGCGTGGAGACGTCGCACGGCGAGTTCCGGCGCCTGCTGGCCGACGTTTCGGCGCTCGTTGCCTACGAGGCCCTTCGCAGCCTCCGGGAGCGGTCGATCGAAGTCGTCACGCCGCTCGAGACCACGACCGGCCACGCGATCGACGAGCCCGTGATCGTCGTTCCGGTCCTGCGGGCCGGGCTCGGCATGGTCGACGGCATCCTGCGCCTCGTTCCCGACGCGCGCATCGGCCACGTCGGGCTCTACCGGGACGAACGTACCCGGATGCCCGTTTCCTATTACCAGCGGTTGCCGTCGGGGCTGGAGGAAGCGTGCGTGCTGGTCGTCGACCCGATGCTCGCGACCGGGGGATCGGCCGTGGAGACCGTCGACCGGCTGAAGGCGGCCGGCGCGAAGCGCGTGATCCTCGTGGGCCTCGTCGCCGCACCCGAAGGAATCGCCCGGATCGCGGCCTCGCATCCCGAGATGCCGGTATTCGTCGCGGCGCTGGATCGCGAGCTCGACGCGAACGCCTACATACGTCCCGGTCTCGGCGATGCCGGCGACCGGGTATTCGGAACCGACCACTGAACCATGGCTGATCCCCGCTGGCTGGATGCCGACGACCGTCCGTGGGGACGGTGGGAGGAATACCTGAACGAGCCCGGGTACCGGGTGAAGCGCATCATCGTGCACCCGGGGCAGCGATTGTCGCTGCAGAAGCACCGGCACCGCAGCGAGCACTGGGCCATTGCGTCCGGCTCCGGCCGTTTCACGCTGGATGACGCCGTACGCCCGGTGACGACGGGTGACGCCCTCTTCATCCCGGTCGGCGGCGTACACCGGATCGAGAACGTGGGGGAGGAGCCGCTCGTCATCATCGAGACGCAGCTCGGGCTCTGCATCGAGGACGATATCATCCGGATCGAGGACGACTACGGGCGGTCGTGACCGGTCGGCCGTGCGAGCGGCCGGGCCCACGGGTCCCGGTTCGTTCCGGCTCCCCGGCGGGCTTCCTCCTCGAGTGCCCGCAGGGCGATCGCCTGCGCGAGAAGGGGCGCGTTGCCCCACGCCCTGTTGTTCGCGATGATGTTCACGGTCGCGTCCTGCACGGCCGCCTGGAGCGCGAGCGCGGTCGCGTCGAGGACCATCGCGCGTGCGCCCGGAGTGCCCGCAAGCGCCTCGACCGGGCGGTCGAACGGCGATGCGAGCGCGTAGGCGTCGGCATACGCCATGCGAAGCGGCGTGAGCAGCCGAACGACCGCCTCGCGGTTTCCCGCCGTGAAGCGTGATCCCGCCCGATGCCATTGGTCCCGCAGCGGCGGCAGCCACGTCCAGTGGCTGAAAACGAACCCGAGACCGCGGCTTGCCAGCCACTCGAAGTACAGGCCATCAAGCAGGTGCGGAGAGCGCAGTTCGAGGTGGCACTGCACCGGGGAGGCCAGCGCCGCGAAAAAGCCGTCGAGTTCGGCCACGTTCTGCGCGGGCGACGGAGACGCCTTCTTCGGAAGGTATTCCTGCTCGAACACGAAGCCGGCCAGCCGGTCGCCGAGCAGGTCGATGGCAGGTTCCACGAAACGGGCGCGGCAGGCGGACGCGTCGAGGAATCCCGGGTTGGGTGCGTGTCCGCCCGACGCGCGCACCTGCCGGGCGAAGCTGTCCTGCGGCGCCTTCAGCAGGAAGCGCGCACGGGTCCCCGCGTGTTCGGCATAACGACGGAGAACGAAGGCGTTGGGCCCAGGGCTACCGTCCTCTTCCAGCAGGGGCCTGTAGAACGTGAAATCGAGTTCCAGGACATCGAAGTGCTCGAAGTACTCGCCCACCGACTCGACCGGAACGGTACGTTCCTGGTAGGTTTCCGCTCCCAGGGTCTTTCGCCGTGACTGCACGCGGGCCGCCCACTGCGGCCCGTAGATCTGGCCGATCCAACCGGCGTACCGGTCGCTGGCGGTCCCGAACCGCACGCCGGGGAGGAGCGAGCGGAAATCCAGGGCAGCCGCACGAGCGGCCCGGTCGTCGGCGGATTCGGTGCCCATCACGTCGAAGGGGGCCCGGCAGCGACCGACGCGCCGTTCTCCAACCGGCGGTTGCGCATCGTCCGGTGCACGTGATGGGTCGACAGGGCGATGCCGATGGCCACGAAGAGATAGTAGGCCAGGAAACGCCAGGCGAGGAGCGTCGGAACCACGAAGGCCTTCGGCATGAGCGACGCGAAGAACAGGACGTACAGTCCCTCGATGCCCCCGGCTCCTCCGGGAGTGGGCAGGACGAGGGAGCCCAGTGCCATGGCGGCCGATCGCAGCACGGTCAGGGTGATGTCCAGGCCGGGTACGACGGCCCCAATGACGGCGACCGCGAGGAAATACCGGGCGAACCACGTCCCGGCCGTGAGCCCGAATCCGACGGCGAAGAATCGTGCCGGCTGCGACCGGATATGCGCCGCCTGTTCACCGTACCGCGCCATTTCGAGCATCGCGCGTTCCCGGAACGGCCGCAGCGGGCGCAGCGAGAACACCCGCCCGAGGAGGCGCTGCAGCAGGATTGGCCGAAAAAGGGTTCCGTACGCGAAAATGGCGGTCCACGTCATGAACAAGGCCAGGTAGGCCACGCTCGTAACCATTCCCACGCTGCCCAGCGAATCCGGGATGACCTCGATGAACAGGGCGGCGACGAGCACCACGGGGGCCGTGAAGGCGAACCACAATTGGTCGAGCAGCATCACGAACAGCATGAAGGCCCCGACCTCGCCGACGGTAGAGGCGTCGTTCCCCGATAGCCGTGTGTCGCGCGCCACGAACATCGCTGCGAGCGGCGCGCCCCCGACCAGCGACGGCGTGATGTTCGAGGCGAAATCCCACGCCAGCTGACCACGGATTCCCGCGGAAAAGGACAGGCGTCCCCGCGAAACGTGGCTGAGCCGCCATCCGCCGAACAGGACGCGCGTCGCGACCAGCAGGAAGGCGAAGGAGATCCACGTGCCGTCCAGTTCGTCGCGGATGCGGCCGAAGGTGCCGGGCTCGAGCGTGAATGCCGCGATGAGGGCGAGTACGGCCAGGCTCAGGCCGATGGGCCAGAGTATCCGTGCGAGCGGAAGCCCGCCCGCGCGCTCCGTTGGTGTGGACGCGGAGGACATCGGATGCATCAGTCCGCGTCGGCGAAGGCCTGTCTCAGGAGTGCATGGGTCTCCTCGAGCGCCTGCGGCATGACCCGCACGTCGGCGGTCGAGGCCATGAACCCGGTGTCGCCCGACCAGCGGGGCACGATATGCACATGCACGTGCTGCGGGATGCCCGCGCCGCCGGCTTCCCCGAGGTTCATGCCGACGTTGAAGCCGTCCGGCGACAGGGCCCTGCGCAGGGAGCCCAGGCAGCGCACGGTGAGGTCCGAAATCTCGCACCGCTCGTCCGGCGTCAGGTCCTCGAACGACGCCACCCGTCGGTAGGGAGCGATCATGCAGTGCCCGTTGTTGTAAGGAAACCGGTTCAGCAGGACGAAGCAGTGGACGCCCCGGTGAATCACCAGGTTGCGTTCGTCGTCGGGCGAGGCGGCGATCCGGGTAAATACGCCCGCTCGGTCTTCTTCTTCGCGCTCACCCCACGACGAGACGTGGAGCGAGCGCCAGGGGCTCCATAGTCGGTCCATGCCGGCATGTCCTGGTCGTAGGCCAAGTATACGTCGGAGGGCGGTTCCGGTCCGAGCGAGATCCGAACCGGGCGACGGCCGACGGGTAGGACCGCGTAAACGACCGCCCCGTGATCGCCGATCTTCACCTACACTCGCTGGCTTCGGACGGAGCGCACGGTCCGGCCCGAACCGTGGAGCGGGCCGTGGCCCGGGGAGCGGGTTGTGTCGCCGTCACGGACCACGATACCCTGGCGGGGCTTCGGGAGGCGCGGGGCGCGGCCCTGGACCTCGGGGTGGAGTTCCTGGCGGGCGTCGAGTTATCGGTTTCGGTGGGTTCCGAATCGGTACACCTGCTGGGTTACGGCTTCGATCCCCACGATCCGGCGCTCCTGGGTTGGATGGACGGATATCGCGGCGAGCGCGAATGGCGCGCGCGAGAGACGGTCGCCCGGCTGGCGCGTCTCGGCGTGGGCATCGACACCGATGCCGTGGAGGCCCGCATCGCGGTGGGGGTGATCGCACGTCCCCACCTCGCGCAGGCCCTGGTCGACGCCGGTTCCGTCGCCACGGTCCGGGAGGCATTCGAGACCTGGCTCGGCGACGGCCGGCCCGCCTGCGTGCCGATGCCGCGAAGGGACGCGAGGGAGGCCATCGAGCGGGTCCACGCGGCCGGGGGGCTGGTTTCCGTTGCCCATCCCGGCGATTGGACGGCCCACGGCACGATTCGAGCGCTGGTCGCGTGGGGCATGGACGCGCTGGAGGCCTGGCATCCGTCGCACGACGCCCGGCTGGAAGCCTACTACCTTGACCTGGCCGAAAGATGGGGGCTGGCGGTGACCGGGGGGACCGACGATCATGGCGCGGACCCGCCGCCGCCGGCTCGGGGCGTGCCGGAACCGCAGCTCTCCCTTCTGCGTGAGCGGCTGCGTCTCGCGCGACTGCGCGCCGGACGCACCGCCTGACGTCGACCTCCATGCGCCGTGTTTCCCTGCTAGCGTTCGCAGTCCTAGGGCTCCTCCTTGTTGCTGGCGCCCATGACGTCGCCGCGCAGGCCGGCCGGTGGGTGGCGCACACGTCGTACACGTCGGTGCGGGCGTTGGCCCGCGGGCACGGCTCGGTTTGGGCGGCGACGGCCGGCGGAGTCTTCGGCTACCGGGAGTCGGACGGCGAGATCGTCCGATATTCGGTCGTGGATGGCCTGCACAGCGTGGATGTACGCCGCCTGGCCTTCGACGAAACGCGTTCGGTCCTCTGGCTCGGGTACCAGGACGGCGTCGTGGAGAGCCTCGACCCGGTATCGGGCGCCGTGACTACGTTTCTCGATATCCGGCGGGCACGGCAGTTCCCGGCCCGCGGCATCAATCGGATCCTTGCGCGCGGCGATACGGTGTACGTCGCGACCGACTTCGGCCTCGTGGTGTTCGATCCGGTGCGGGGCGAAGTACGGGATGCCTACACGCGGCTTGGCTCGTTCACCGCCGCCATGGCCGTCCACGACGTGCTGGTACGTTCCGATACGCTCTGGCTCGGAACGGCCGAGGGCCTCGCCTGGGCGCCGCTCGACGGCGCGAACCTCCAGGACCCGTCCGCCTGGTCGAACCAGGTCGTCGGCTCGGCCGCCGACCGTCGTGCCGTCCGGGCCCTCGGCAGCTTCCGCGGGTTGCTGTACCTGGGAACGGACGTGGACCTGTACGAGCGCGCGTCGGCCGCGCGGGCCGTTCCGCTCTCCATGTCGGGGTTCGGATTCCACGAGATCGTGGTGCACGCCGATCGCCTGGTCGCCGCGGAGCAGTTCAACCTGGTGACGGTCACCTCCGACGGCGCGGCCACCAGGGAGGCGATCGAGGGGCACGATGCCCCGACGGCGCTCCTGCCCGCGGAGGACGGGACCTGGTGGGTCGGCGATGCCGACGGGGGGTTGCTCCGGGTTCGCAGGTCGTCGACGGGCCCCGCGTGGGCGCCCGAGCTGGACATCGTTCCGCAGGGTCCGCTCGTGAACACGTTCTCTGACCTGTCGGTCGCCGGCGACGGCACCCTGTTCGCCGGCGGAACGTCCGAAGCGCGATCCGGTGTGCATCGCCTGTCACCCGACGGCACCTGGACCGCGTTCAACGGGGACACCAACCCGCTGCTGGTCGGCAGAAGCCGCTATTCCCGGGTGTTCGCGATGCCTGACGGTTCGGCATGGGCTGCCAGCGAAGGCGGAGGTGCGCTCCATATCCCGCCGGACGGTGCCCTGACGGTGTACGACCGCTCGAACAGCACGCTCCTGCCGGCGGCCGGCACGACCGACTTCGTCATTGCCGGCGGTGTCGCGGCAGACGGGGACGGCGCGATCTGGATCACGACCCGTGGAGCGTCCACACCGCTGCACGTTCGCACTCCGGACGGTGCCTGGACGGGATTGTCCGGGTACGTCGGCGGCGGACTGACCGAGCGATCGACGGCCTACGGGTCCATCATGGTGGATTCGTACGACCAGAAGTGGATCATCCTGCGGGACGAGAACAACTTCAACCGGGTACGCGGCCTGCTCGTGCTGGATACGGGGGCCTCCCCGACCTCCACGTCGGACGACCGGTTCCGGCTCTTCGAGGAGAAGGGCTCGGCCGGACAGGGATTGCCGGGCACGACCGTCACATCGGTCGTGGAGGACCGCGACGGTCTCGTGTGGATCGGCACCGACGGCGGAATCGCGTATTTCGTGAACACGGGCATCGTCGCGGCCGACGCGGCAGCCCGGCCGATCTGGCCGCCGTGGGCCGACCGGTCGGAAGGCACCTTCGTTCTCTTCGGGCTCAAGGTGAACGACCTCGCGGTCGATCCGGCCAACCGGCTCTGGGTCGCGACCGATGAAGGCGCGTGGCTGATCGCTTCGGGTGAGGCGGGATACGAACTGGTGCACCATTTCACCACGGAGAATTCCCCGATCCTGTCGGACATCGTCCTCTCGGTAGTCGTGGAGCCGGGGTCGGGCCTGGTCCATTTCGCCACGGATCGGGGATTGGTCGCCTGGCAGGGCGACGCGATCGCGCCTTCCCCGGTCGTCCGCGAGTTGGCGCTGGCTCCGAACCCGTTCCGCCCCGGTGTCGACGCCCAGGCGGTGGTGATCTCCGGGCTCGTGGAGGCTACGGAAGTTCGCATTCTCTCGGCCGCCGGCGTGGCGGTCGCCACGCTCCAGGCCCGTGGTGGCATGGTCACCTGGGACGGGAGGGACCGCGGAGGCAGGCTCGTTCCGAGCGGCATGTACCTCGTGGCCGCGGTCGGAAACGACGGCGAAGGCACGGCCTACGGACGGCTGGCGGTCGTCCGGTAGCACGTCGGTCCGGGGATTCTTCATCGGCGCTTTCCGGTGCCCTGTTGAAGCCGTGCGACAGGAAGCGTATTTTTCTTGTCTGCCGATACATACGGTGACCGTAGCTCAGCAGGTTAGAGCGCCAGGTTGTGGCCCTGGAGGTCGTGGGTTCAAATCCCATCGGTCACCCTCCCGCGCCGGGGCCTCCGGCGTCGGAATGCCGCGTTCGTCTAGGGGTCCAGGACGTCGCCCTTTCACGGCGGTAACACGGGTTCGAATCCCGTACGCGGTACAGGAACGCCCCGGGGGCCCGGCCTCCGGGGCGTTCTGCATACCTGGCCTTCCGGCCCCGGAGCAACCGTCACGGGCATGAGCCGCCCACGAGGAACCGGCATGTCCCAGTCCCGCCTGCCGTCGTCACGCATCCTGCACCTCGGCAAGTACTATCCGCCGGTCCAGGGCGGAACCGAGCGCATAACGGAGGACCTCCATCGTCTTGCGCTGGCCGACGCCGGGGCCAGCGTGGTGGCCTGCTTCGACGGCGGCGATCCTTCCGGCGCGTCCGACGACGGGCGGGGGGTACTCCGTTTCCGGACGGAACTGACGGTTCGTTCGGCTCCGATTGCCCTGTCCATGCTGCCCTGGGCGATCCGCCACCGTCGCTCGTTCGACCTCGTGCACGTGCACATGCCGAATCCGTGGGGCCTGATCGTTCTCGCGTTGCTCGGCTCCGGTCCCCGCGTGGTGCTGCACTGGCACATGGACGTCGAGCGGCAGCGGCTGCTCAGGCACATCCTGGCCCCCCTCCACCGATGGGCTTTGCGGCGGTGCAGGCTCGTGCTCGCGACGAGCGAGGCGTATGCGGCCGCTTCGCCCGGACTTCGCCGGCGCAAGGACAGGGTCCGCGTGATCCCGCTGGGAATCGAGGATCCGACGACCCTTCCCCCGACCGAACCGGACCGCGCATGGGTACGTGGCCTCGTCTCGGGCCGGCGCTTCGTGCTGGCGCTCGGTCGGCTCGTATGGTACAAGGGATTCGATCGGCTGGTCCAGGCGGCGCACCGGCTGCCGGAGGATGTCGCGGTGGTCGTCGCCGGCACGGGTCCGCTCTCCGGGTCGCTCGAGCGGCTCGTCCGCGAGCAGGGTCTGGCGGACCGGGTTCTGCTGCCCGGTGGGCTCGAGGACGGGCGGGTTCGTGCGCTCTTCGAGGCGTGTGCCCTGTTCGTGCTGCCCTCGGTGTCGCGCGTCGAGGCGTTCGGACTCGTTCAGCTCGAGGCCATGGCGTGGTCCAAACCCGTTGTTTCGACGCGCATCGAGGGATCGGGAGTGCCGTGGGTCAACCGGCACGGGGAAACGGGCACGGTCGTGCCGCCCGACGACCCGGAGGCATTGGGCGCGGCGATAACGAGCCTCCTGGCCGATCCGGGCCGGGCTGATGCGTTGGGTGCGGCCGGACGTCGGCGGTTCGACGACGGGTTCCGGAAGGAACGGATGCTGGCCGGAATCCGGGCCGCGTGGGAAGAGGCCCTCGCCTGACCGGGGAGCCCTCGTCCGGCTCGCCGGTCAGGCGGTCCCGGCCGTAGCCCGCGTTCCGACGGCCAACACGGCCGACCGCGCGAAAATCGCTGCGACCAGGAGCGCGATGGGCACCGGCGCCGACTGGATGCCGGCGAAAACCGCCGCCAACCACGCGGCGGCCAGGAACGCCGTGACCGGGAACCACCAGGCGCCGATGCGGACCAGGAGCCGACGTCCAAGGAATGCGACCGGCAGGTGGAGGGGCAGCGCCCAGAGCACGTTGAGGTTCTTCGCCATCGCCGCATGCAGCGAAAAGAACGTCAGGAACCAGAGTACGATGCCCACGCAACCGAGCACCGCGAGAGCTGCCCGGTCGGCGCCCGTCACCCTCCCGCGGGTTCGAGGCCGGATCGACGGCACCCCGATCGCGGCAAGGAGCAACAGACCGGCGACGAGCGCCGGCCACGGGCCTCCCCGTCGCACGGCGTTCCGCTCCGGAAACGCGAGCAGCGTATCCGTGCGCAAGACGAGTGACCCGCCGTGGCTACCGCTCGCAGACAGGAAGGCAGCGTCGAGCCCGTCCGGAAGGAACATGCGCTCCTGCGACGTCGCGGCACGGTCGGTCACGGATCCCAGCAGCAGGTCGATGCCGACACCCGTCCAGGGTCGATGGGCAGTGTAGGGGCGGAGCAGGTGGCGAAGGGTCGGCCCGTTCGGTTCGCCTTCCGCCCAGTCAGGCGAAACGGAGCGGTCGACGATGTCGCGGATACGCGTGGAGCAGTTGTCGAAGAAGAAATCGTAGCGATAGGTGCGGTTCTCCGGGGCGTAGTTCACGGTGAGTGCGTTCCAGAGCCGTTCCACCTCCAGGGAGTCCAGCCGAAGGAGGTGCTCCACGACCCCCCGCCGTTCCGCCCCGGCACCGTACAGCAGGGCGGCCATCGAGGAGGCCGACAACTGGTAGTCCAGCGCGCCGTGCACGAATTTCGGTACGAACCACGGCGTCGTGAAGTCGAAGGTGCCGTAGTTGAATACCACGTCGAGGCCCGATACGCGGTCGTGGACCCGGATGGCCGAATGCCCGAACAGGGAATAGAGCGCGTCACCCGGGGTGACCGTGATCAACGAAACCTCGGCCGAGCCGGACACGCGGGATGGCAGTTGGGATGCCGCGGGGGCGGCTCCGACGGCCAGCAGGCCGACGATCGGCAGGAGGAAACGAAGCATGCGTCGGTACGGGGATCCCGGCTCGGTCGGCGCGCAATCTACGGCGTGGTCCCGTTCCGATTCTGCGAGAAGATCGACGGGATGGGGCTCCGGGTGCGTGAACGACGCCCCCTCGGGCCCGTACTTTCGGACGGCCCGGACCGGTGGGCGCGAAGGGTCGCGCTCGGCATCGGTCTGCGCACACCCGCGACAACGCGCCCGAAGCGATGCGAGACGACCAGCGACACCTCCTGCTCATACTCGACGGATACGGAATCGCCACCGACCCCTCGGTGAGCGCGATCCACGCAGCCCGGAAACCGTACCTGGATCACCTCTTCGCGACGGTTCCGCACTCCACGCTGGAAGCGTCGGGCCTGGCGGTAGGCCTTCCGGAGGGGCAGATGGGCAACTCCGAGGTCGGGCACATGAATCTCGGCGCCGGACGCGTGGTCTACCAGGACATCACACGCATCGACCGGGAAATCGCGCTCGGCGGGTTCGATCGGAATGAAGTGCTGCTGGCGGCCTGTCGGCACGCCCGGGAACGCGGTACCCGCCTCCACCTCCTGGGTCTCTTCTCGGACGGAGGCGTGCACTCCTCGCTCGACCACCTGGAAGCGCTGGTACAGCTCGCGGCGAAATCCGGACTCGATCGCGACCGGGTACTGGTACACGCCTTCACCGACGGACGCGATACCGATCCCCGTGCCGGCGTGGCCTACGTCGACCGATTCGAACGCACCGTCGGAGCGCGCGGCCGCATCGCGACCGTCATCGGTCGTTACTACGCGATGGACCGGGACAAGCGCTGGGAGCGCGTCCGCCTTGCGTGGGACCTTTTGGTCGAGGGAACGGGCGCCCTGTTCGCGTCGCCCCGGGCCGCGCTCGAAGCGTCCTACGCCGACGGGGTCACCGACGAGTTCGTGAGGCCGTGTGTCGTCGACGGCGTCGAGGGGCGCATCGGCGACGGCGATTCCATCGTCTTCTTCAATTTCCGCGCAGACCGTGGGCGGCAGCTGACACGCGCGTTCCTGGAGGACGGATTTCCGGGTTTCGAGCGGAAGGTGCCGCGCGACCTGTACTACGCGACCTTCACCCCATACGACGAGACGTTTCCCTGCGAGGTGGCCTTTCGCAAGGTGAACCTCGAGCGCACGATCGGGGAAGTGATCTCCTCCCTCGGCGGCCGGCAGCTGCGTGCGGCCGAGACCGAAAAGTATCCGCACGTGACGTTCTTCTTCTCGGGCGGACGGGAGGAACCGTTCGCGGGAGAGCACCGCATCCTCGTCCCGTCCCCGAAGGTGGCCACCTACGACCTGCAGCCCGAGATGAGCGCGCCGGAGCTGGCCGATCGGGTCGCCCGCTCGCTCGTCGAGGAGCCGGTGCACTTCGCGGTCGTCAACTTCGCCAACCCCGACATGGTGGGTCACACCGGGGTGTTCGAAGCCGCGGTGCGGGCGGTGGAGACCGTGGACGCGGGGACACGGACGATCGTGGAGGCCGCCCGTTCGGCGGGTTACGGCGTGACGATCATCGCCGATCACGGCAACGCCGACCGCATGCGCAATCCCGACGGCTCACCCAACACGGCGCACACGACCGCCCTCGTTCCGCACCTCGTCCTCAAGGACGGGTTCCACGGACCGATCCGCCCGGGAAAACTGGGCGACGTCGCGCCGACGATTCTCGCGCTGATGGGCCTGGAGCCGCCCGCCGACATGACGGGCGACGTGCTGGTCTAACGCACCGATAACGAGAACGGAAGGCGAGCCTGGACCGATCCTCCGCCGGCCGACAGGCGTCGCAGGTCGGCCAGCGCGCGCAACACCGGGTCGGCGGGGGCCAGGCCGGCAAGAGGTCCCCGCGACGCCGCGAACGCCAGGGCGCGGCCTTCGAGGGATTCGGTCAGCTGCTCGACGAAGGTCTTCTTGCGCGGAAACTCCCGGGTGCGATACGCGCCTTCGGCGAGACCGACGCGCTCGGCGGCAAGGGCGACCGCCGTGTCCAGTCCGCCGAGAACGTCCACCAGCCCCGCGCCGACGGCCGAAGTGCCCGTCCAGACCCGTCCCTGGGCCACCGCATCGACGGCCTCCGGGGTCATACCGCGTGCCGAGGCTACCTTGTCGAGGAAGTTCGCGTACGTCCGATCGATCGACGCCTCGAGGCGCCCGGTTTCGGCGGAGGTCAACGGGCGCAGCATCGACATCATGTCGGCCGAGGGGGCCGTCGTGACGACGTCCGACGTGATGCCGAGGCGATCCTCGAGCAGTCCGGATCCGTCGAACATCAGCGAAAAGACGCCGATGGATCCGGTGAGGGTGAGCGCTTCGGCGACGACGGTGTCGGCCGCGGTGGCGATCCAGTACCCGCCCGATGCGGCGAGGTCGCCCATGGACACGAAGACCGGCTTCTCGGCACGGAGGAGTTCAATCTCCCGCAGCATGGCATCCGCCGCGGGCGCGAACCCGCCCGGCGAATTGATGCGGAGCACCACGGCCTTCACCGACTCGGCCTCGCGGGCGTCCCGAAGGGCGGCGATCAGGGTTTCCGACCCCAGCGCCCCGGAGCCCCCGAGCGGCGAGATTCCGCCCTTGCCCGCGACGATGTCGCCCTCGGCCATGACGACCGCGATCTCGTCGCGGCCGGAGGTGCGGATACCGGCCTGCTCGGCGGGGACCCGTGCATACGTGGCGAGCGATACGGTGCGCAGGCGCTCCCCGTCGTCCTGTCCGAGACGCCTGCGGAACAGGTCCTCGACCTCGTCCTTGTACGCCATGCCGTCCACGAGACCGTGTTCGAGGGCCTCGCGTGCCGTGAACGTGCCACCGTTCTGCATGAGGGACCGCAGTGCCGCCGGCTCGATGCCCCGTCGTGACGCGACCTCTCGCACGAACCGCTCCTCGGTATCCCGCGCGATGGCGCCGAGCTGGAGTTCGTTCTCCAGCGAAAGATCGTCCCTCGTAAACGGTTCGACGGCTCCCTTGTACGATCCTGCTCGGATGGCCTGGGGCTTCACTCCCAGCTTCTCCAGCATGCGGTGGTAGAAGAGGACTTCCAGGCTGAACCCGTTGAATTCAAAGAGCGCCTCCTCCTCGAGAAACACCGAATCGGCGGCCGACGCGAGAAAGTAGCCGTTCTCGGCCATGAAGTAGTCGGCCGACGTCGCGTACACCGGTTTGCCGGTCACCCGAAGCGAATCGATGGCGCGGCGCACGGCGTCCAGCGAGGCCCAGCCCGACGCCGGTGAACCGATCCGGAGCCAGACCCCTTCGATGCGCGGGTCGGATGCCGCCTTCCTGAACGCCCCGGTCACGTCGTGAAGGTCCAGCCTGGCCTCGCCGCCGAAGGCGGCCGCGAGGGGGTCGCCCGAAACGGCTTCCGGCCAGGCGCCCGACAGATCGGCCACCAGGATCGATCCGGTCCGGACGGCCGGGGTGGCGTCGCCGGCCGCGGCGAGCCCGAACAGGAACACCAGGCCGATGAAGAAGACCAGGCCGAGTGCGATGAGGGTGCCGAGCACGGCGGCGGCGAGGGTCGATAGGAATCGCATGAAGCAGGGCGGAATGGGTCGCCGTATACGCAGGTCGACGGAATTGGGTGCCCGTTGGACGGATGTCCTCGATTGTATACGGTCCGTACGGGTGAGAGCGCAGGGTCGGGTGACGTAATCCATCACAGGAGCCTGATTTCGCGCCCCGACCGTCGTGGCACGGCTTTGTATCGGGTTTCGGGCAGGGTCCGAACCGAAGCCTTCCACATCAACCGGTCGAGGTGGATCATGACAACCCGACGAAATCGAATGCAATCCCCCCTCGTCGTCCTGCTGATCGGCCTGGCATTGTGCGTAGCCACGGCTGCGCCTGCCGGCGCCAGGCAGAGCGAACGGACCCGGGGCAGTACGACCCAGCGCGTGGAGCGCCGCTCGACCGGCGGTTCGTCGGCATCCCGCGGAACCGTGTCCCCTGGCCGTTCCCAGCCCGCTCCGCGGGTTTCGGCCCCATCCACCCGGCAGGCGCCGTCGCGCTCGACCGCTCCGCGGGTTTCGGCCCCATCCACCCGGCAGGCGCCGTCGCGCTCGACCGCGCCGCGGGTTTCGGCGCCCGCCACCCGGCCGGCGCCGTCGCGCTCGACCGCGCCGCGGGTCGACACGCCGACCCGCACGCGGGAGTCGGCGCGTGTCGATGCTCCGTCCAGAGGATCCGTCCCGGCCATCTCCGACCCGACGCGTCGGCAGACCCGTCCGTCGGTCGATACGCCGTCCCGCGGAAGCAGCGGGGGGCGTGACGTCACGGTGCCGACCGATCGGTCGGTTCGCGACGGGCGCATACCGAGCGGCCAGGGCCGTGAGGCCGGAGGGGGCCGCGTCGCCGTGGGCTCGGAGCGACCGGTCATCGGTTCCGACCGCACCGTGCGCGACTCGCGCTCGACGGTGGGCCGCGATCGCCCGGTCATCGACGGAGGTCGCCAGGTGATCGGACGCGAGCGTTCCGTCAACCCGTACGACAACCGCCGGGTGGTCGGCGGGCGCTCGGTCCTGACGCGCCCGGACTGGCGCCCGACGTACCATGCCGCCCGATGGGACCGCACGGTATGGTACCCGCGCTACTGGTGGCGGCCGCCCGTGCGCGTCTACACGCCGACGTACCTGCGCGTGCACTGGCCGCGCATCCACGTGCACATCGAGTGGCCGTGGCTGATCCGCTACGAGCGGGCGTGGGCGCCGGTGTACCGCTACCGCCAGACCTACCGCATCGAGGTGGGTTGGGGCAGCCGCCGGGACTGGTCGAACATCGAGGTGGAGACCGTCTACAGCCATCGCGTGCGCTACGCCACCGATGACCGGGCGTCGATCGCGATCCGCATCGAGCGGGTCGAGATCTACGACGACGGCCGCTACCTGGGCTATGTCGATCGCCTGCCGGACAACCTTTCCCGCATCGACGCGACGGTGTATCGCGACGGCGCGGTGGAATTCGACCAGGACATCTTCCTCATGGGGGATCCGTTCGTCGGCTTCGAAATCATCGCCACCCGTCCCTATGACGGATGGGTGATGGACGACTACCGGGTCGAGGACGGCTACCGTGCCGGGGCCGTGGATCTCGGGCGGAACCGCGTCGAACCGATCCGCCGGAGTCGTTTCTTCGACCCGGAAGGGTACGGCGCGATGGTCCCCGTCTCCCTGCTGCCGGACCGCGACGGATGGTTGTGGGACTACGGGGTCGAGGCGTTGAGTGCCCGCACCGACGACTACGACGCCTACTACGGCGGGCGTTCGGACCGCGCCTGGAACGGGGAACCGCTGACCCAGGAGGACACCTGGTCGTTCGATACGCGCGGCGGAGCCGAGCTGCGGTTCGATCGCCGGAGTTCGATCCAGCGCGTCCGCTGACGGACCCTGCGGCGTGACGTGCGGCGGCGCGCCGCCTCCCGGTGTCCCGGGGGGCGGCGCGTCCGCATTCCGGTGGGGAGCCAAGGCGGCCGGTCGGAAACCCCGGGGCCCCGGATCCGGTTGGACAAGCCCGCCCAGTACGTTGCATTCGGTCATGGCCAGGCACCCGCAGACCGACCCGTCCTTCTTCCCTCTTTCGGAGCGCGAGCGGAATATCCTCCGCCTCGTGGTGCAGCGCTTCGTGGATACCGCCGATCCGGTGGGATCGAGGTTCCTGTCCACGAATTACCCCCTCGGCCTGAGCCCCGCGACGATCCGGAATACGCTCAGCGATCTCGAAGCGAGGGGTTTTCTCGACCATCCCTACACGTCGGCCGGTCGCGTTCCCACCGAGCGGGGGTACCGGGCGTACGTCGATGCGCTGATGGACGAGTCCCGGCTGACGATACCCGAGCGTGCCCGCCTCGAGGCGCACCTTCGGGATGCGGCCGACCAGACCGACGTGCTGATCCGCGAAAGCTCCCGGCTGCTGGGGCAACTGGCCAATCTACTGGGTGTGGCGATCAGTCCGCGCATCTCCACGGGCCGACTCGAGCGGCTCGAGGTCGTGACCCTGTCGTCGACCCGCGTGATGTTCGTCGTGTCGATCCGCGGCGGGCTGATCCGCACCATCATCATGCATGCCGAGACCGAGTTGTCCCGGTCGGCCCTCGAGCGGATCGTCACGCTGCTCAACGAGCGCCTGACCGGACTCACGCTCGAGGAGATCCGGAAGACGTGCCGACCGCGCGTCCAGGATCTCGACGGCGACCGCACGGGCATCGTGCGCCTGCTGATGGACGCTTCGCCGGTGCTGTTCAGCGAGCCGCCGGAGACCCGGCAGGTGGAACTGGCGGGCACGCCGAACATCCTCGCCCAACCGGAGTTCAGGGAGCCCGACGAGGTGCGGGACCTGATCGCGCTCCTCGACGATGAGGCCGCCGTGGTGCGGTTGCTCGAGTCGGCCGATCCGAAAGGGGAGGTCGCGCGCGCTACCGTTCGCATCGGGTCGGAGAACGCCGACGAGGCCGGACGCGCCAAGCGGTACTCCGTCGTCACCGCGCCGTATCAGCGCGCGACCATGCGCGGCACGATCGGCATCATCGGGCCCATGCGCATGGATTATGCGCGGGTCGTTGCGCTCGTCGAGGGCATGGCCGCAATGCTCAGCTGGTCGCCCGAAGACGAGGATTGACCTCGGGCGCGCTCTGCCGCAGCGCACGGCCCGCACGAATTCCGGAGCCAATGAACGAACCAGAGAAGGACAATACGGGCTATCCCGAGCCCGCGACGCTGCACGAACTGGCACCCGACGACTCGACCGAGCCGGTGGAGCGGGGGGCGCAGCCGTCGCTCGATTCGACCGCAGAATCCGCAGAGGACCGCGACCGGCTCGACGACCTGGCCGCCGTGGAGGAATTGGCACGGCTCCGTGCCGAACTGGACGCGGCGCGCGAGCGGCTGCTGCGCCAGGCGGCCGAGTTCCAGAATTACCGGCGTCGGACCGAAGCCGAGAAGACCGGGGCCGTCGCCCTGGGCAAGTCCGTCGTGGTCCAGCAACTTCTCGACGTGTTCGACGATTTCGGTCGTTCCATCGAGGCCGCGCAGCGGGTCGGGGAAGTTCCGGACCCGGCGGTCGTTCCGGACGCGTTCGTATCGCTGCGCCAGGGCGTCGTGCTGGTCTACGAGAAGCTTCGCGGCGAGCTCGAACGCCTGGGCGTCGAGCAACTCGAGGTCGTGGGCCGTCGGTTCGACGAGGCCGAGCACGAGGCGCTGATGCAGCAGCCCGCGGCCGAGGGCCAGGAGCCGGGTGTCGTGGTCGCCGAGCTGCAGAAGGGATACCGCATGGGCGACCGGGTGCTCCGGCACGCCAAAGTGATCGTTTCGGCCTGACGGGGCCCCGAGCATGAGAGACTACTACGAGATCCTGGGCGTCGATCGCTCGGCCGGCGCCGAGGATATCAAGAAGGCGTACCGGAAGCTGGCGATGCAGTATCACCCGGACCGCAATCCGGGCAATGCCGAGGCCGAGACCCGTTTCAAGGAGGCCGCCGAAGCCTACGAGGTGCTGTCCAACCCCGAGAAGCGGCAGCGGTACGACCGGTTCGGGCACGCCGGCGTACGCGGAAACGGGGGCCAGGGCGGTCAGCCCGGGTTCCAGGACATCAACGACATCTTCAGCGCGTTTTCCGACATCTTCGGCAGTTCGGGCTCGATCTTCGACGAGGTGTTCGGCTCGCAGCAGCGCGCCCGGCGCGGTCCGCGCGGCGGCAGGCCCGGCAGCGATCTGCGGATCAAGCTTCCGCTCACCTTGGAGGAAATCGCCGAGGGGGTCGAGAAGAAGATCAAGGTCCGCAAGTACACGCCGTGCGGCGAGTGCGCTGGCAAGGGCGTGGAGAACGAGAAGGAGGGATTCGCCCCGTGCACGATGTGCCAGGGCTCGGGTGAGGTCCGCCAGGTCACGCGGTCGGTGTTCGGCCAGTTCGTCAACGTGCAGCCGTGCCCCACGTGCCGGGGCGAAGGACGGATCCTCAAGAGCCGGTGCGCCGCCTGTGCCGGCGAGGGGCGCGTGAAGGGGGAGGAGACGATCGCCATCAACGTGCCGGCCGGCGTACTGGAGGGCCACTACCTGACCCTGCGCGGGGCCGGGAACGCCGGGATTCGGGGCGGGGAGGCGGGCGATCTGCGCGTCGAGATCGAGGAACTCGCGCACGAGCACTTCCGCCGCGACGGTCTCGACGTCTATTACGACCTGCACCTTTCGTTTCCCGACGCCGCGCTTGGAACGGAAGTCGAGGTTCCGACACTCAAGGGACGTGCGAAGGTCCAGATCGATCCGGGTGTCCAGTCGGGCAAGGTGCTGCGCATGAGGGAGAGGGGATTGCCCGATCTCGAGAGCACGCGCCGGGGCGACCAGATGGTCCGGATCCAGGTATGGACCCCGCGCACGCTGACCGACGAAGAAACGGCCCTGCTCGAGCGCCTGAGGGGGTCGGTCTCGTTCAAACCGGATCCCGGGGCACGGGACGACAAGCGGTCGTTCTTCAGCCGGGTGCGGGACGTCTTCTCCTGATCGAACGGACCCAAGGATGCAGCAACCACTGAGCGTGGACGGGGATGGACTCCGGACCGCGATGCGCTTCGTACCGGCGACGGTGACCGTGGTGACCGTCGGCGGACGCGAGCCCCGCGGCGTGACCATCGCCTCGTTCACCAGCGTATCGCTGGATCCGCCCCTGGTGTCGTTCAACGTGCAACGATCGGCTCGATTCCACGGCCTGCTTTCCGGCGCGCGGCGTTTCGCCGTGCACGTGCTCGCGTCCGACCAGGCGGGCCTGTCCGACCGGTTCGCCGATCCCGGCCTCGATCGCGATGCCCAGTTCGCGGGCGTTCCGCACCGCGTCGAGCCGGACGGGCTTCCGCTCCTGGACGGGGTACTTGCCACGTTCGTCTGCGAGCCGTGGGCCGAGTACGATGCCGGGGATCACTCGCTTTTCGTCGGCCGGGTCGTGGAGGTTTCGGCGGTCGACGCGGGTGAGCCGGTGCTGTACTTCCTTCGCTCGTACCGTACGGTGGGGGGCGAACTCGCCCGGCGCGCCGACGACTGAGCCGCCTCAGGCCGTTGCAGCCCGCACGAAACGCGGGTCGAGCGGAACGCCGAAGGCTCCGGCGCCGAACAGTGCGAAATCGTACCGGGAGGGATCGTCCGCCGAGAGGCGTCGACAGGCCCCGGTGAGTTCCAGCGCCGCTTTCCAGTCGTCCTGCCTGCGTTCGAGCAGGCCGAGGGCGCGGGCCTGCCGCCCCGAGTGCACGTCAAGGGGCAGTACGAGACGGGCAGGGGAGACCCCCTCCCACGAAGCGGTATCCACCGGTCCCGGACGCACCATCCAGCGCAGGTACATGCAGAACCGCTTGCAGGCGCTACCCGTCGACGGTCGGGCCAGGTGCTTTCGGAGCCGCGCGGGGCGTCCCGGCGCCGACTCCGCGAGAAGACGGCTGAAGGCCTCGATTCCGCAACCGACATCGGGCGACGACGGGTCGTCCACGGCCCGGAACGCCTCGCCGAGCGATCCGTGGTCCCGGAGTACCCGGCCCACGGCAGCCGTGAGCGACCGCGCGTCGTCCGGTCGGAAGGTGCGATGAACGAACCCTGCGAGTCGTGGCCCGTCGCGTGCGTCAACGTACCCGAGTGCGAACGCCCGGGGACGCATGCGCATCCTCTCGCAGAGATCGTGGAGGTTCCGCAACAGGGTGTCCCGTCGTCCCCAGGCCAACAGCGCGCAGTAGAGGCCGATCACCTCCCGGTCTCCGGGGTCGTCGAAGGCGTGCACGACCGAAACCGGGTCGGCGTCGATGAACTCGGGACGTTCGAAACGCTCCACGAGGCCATCCAGGTAGGTCTTCAGGGCCGCGGGGTCCCCGGCCATCTTCACGCGATCCATCGGAGCGCCGACGCGGGGTCGACGTTGCCGCCGCTGATCACGACTCCGATACGGGCACCCGGGGCGCGCACCGCGCCCTCCATCACGGCGGCGAGGCCGAGCACGCCCGTGGGCTCCATGACCAGCTTGAGCCGTTCCCACCCGAAGCGCATGGCACGGACCAGTGCGGCGTCGGTAACGGTCACCATGTCATCGACGCGGGCCATGACGATCGGAAACGTGATGCGTCCGAGACTGGGCGTGCGCGCGCCGTCGGCGATCGTATCGGGGTTGACCACCGAGTGCAGCACGCCCGAACGGAACGATCGGGTCGCGTCGTCGCCCGCTTCGGGCTCGACACCGACCACCCGGCATCCCGGGAGGAGAGCCTTCGCCGACGTCGCGCTCCCCGACAGCAGTCCGCCTCCCCCGCAGCACACGACCAGCACGTCGAGCGAACCTGTCTCGCGGATCAGCTCGAGCGCGGCCGTGCCCTGTCCCGCGACGACGTCCACGTGGTCATACGGGGGCACCACGGGGAGTCCGCGTTCGGAAGAGAGGCGGGCGGCCAGTTCTTCGCGGGACGTCGTGGTCCGATCGTAGGTCACGATCTCGGCACCGTACCCGGCCGTGGCCGCCCGCTTGATGGCCGGGGCGTCTTCGGGCATCACGACGACGGCATGGAGCCCGAGCAGGGAGGCCGCGAGGGCGACCGCCTGGGCGTGGTTGCCCGACGAGAACGTGAGCACGGCGTCGGCGCCGTCCCGCTCCTTGAGCCGCGAAAGGGCATTGTAGGCGCCGCGGAACTTGAAGGCCCCCGCCCGCTGGAAATTCTCGCACTTCAGGAAGACCCGCGCGCCGCACACGGCGTCGAGCTGCCGCGACGTGACGACGGGGGTACGGTGGGCGACGCCGTCCAGGCGGTCGGCGGCCTCCAGGACGTCGTCGAACGAAACGGGCAACGGACCCGGAGCCGACGGGGGAACGGTCACGCGTCGGGGCCCTCCGAAGCGGGGTCGTCTTCGGCCGTCTCGTCGTCGACCTGCCGCTCGATCTCCACGTCCACGTCGCTGACGAGTGCGGCCAACGCGCCGACCGCCGCGAGGACCGGAGTGAACATGATGGCCGCCGTGGCACCTCCGACCCCTACGGTGAGCGGAAATTCCAGGAGGACACGACCGTCCTTGCGGATCGTCACGCGGCGGGCGCTGCCCTCGTGGATGAGTTCCTTGACCTTTTCGACGAGCTGGCTGCCCTTGACCTTGATTTCTTCGAACGAGATACGGGACGAGTCCATGGTTCGGGCTCCGGATGATGGCCGGTTTCCTACGCCGACGGGGCCTCGGTGTTGCCCCGGAACGGCTCCCGATCGGTGGTACGGAAAAAATACGGGATGGCGACTAAAGGCCGTCACGGCCGGGACGATATATGTCCCGTGACCGGCTCACCGGGCTGCCCGAAGGGGTCGCCAAGGGTGCCGACCCCTTCACACCAACTTGTCAGCCGATCGGATTTAAGCCGGGCGAGAGTCCGTCGATACCTCCCCCGGAGCCAATCCGATCAAGCCCCAACTGAACGAAACAACCCCGGAGGTTGAACCATGGGTCAGCAGCAACTCCTTCTCCTCGTGCTCGGTATCGTCATCGTCGGCCTCGCGGTCGTCGTCGGTATCCAGGCCTTCTCCGAAAACCAGGCCAAGGCCAACGCCGACGCGCTCGTCAATGACGGCGTCCGCATCGCCAGCGACGTGCAGGCCTGGAAGCTCAAGCCGGCTGCCTTCGGCGGCGGCGCCTCGATCACCGGTTTCACCGGCCTCGACTTCCAGTCGCTGGGTTACCAGGTCAACGGCGACGGCGACTACGAGAACCTGAACGGCACGTGGACGGTCGATACGGCCGACGGAACCGAGTTCGTCATCACCGGCACGAGCGACTTCGCTGAAGTCGAGGTGACGGTCGACGGCACGACGCCCGACGACATCGCGACGACCATCACGATGCTCTAGGTCATCGGACGGTTGTCCTCGAACCTTCCGCGGCGGGCGGCACTCTTCGGGGTGCCGCCCGCTTCGTTATTGTGCCCCGGCGTCCGGCCGCCCTCCGGCCTGGACCACGGTCGAAATCAGCGCGCCCTTCGGGTTAAGGAAACGCGAACGGCGACGATACCCCACGGGTGCCCTCGATCTGCCCTGCGCCACTGCCAATTCTGACACGACATGGGACAGCAGCAACTTCTCCTCCTCGCGATCTCGCTCATCGTGGCGGCCATCGCCGTGCTCGCCGGCATCGAGGCCGTGCAGCAGGGTATCCGCCAGAGCGCGGCCGACCGCCTGGTCGATCGGGGACTCACGGTCGCCTCGGCGGCCGTCGCCTGGAAGATCCGCAAGGATCCGTTCGTGGGCGGCAACGCCTCGTACGCCGGCCTGGCGACCAACGGCAATGCCAAGATCGGGCTGTCGGACACCACCGAGGCCGGGGTCGTCGTCATCACGGCCGCCACCGACGGTACGCTCGAAGTGACCGGCGTGAGCCTGCGTTACCCCGAGCTGGGTATCCGCACGTACGTCGAAGAATACGAGGTCCTCCGGACCGACGTGAAATTCGACGGCAGCATCACCATCGACGACTGACAGGGACGCCACCGCCATGGCCGTCAAGGAATTCAAGTTCAGCGGAACCAGCCGGGTCGGGCAGCCGGTCCAGGGTACGGTATTCGCGGCGAACCGCAACGCGGCGACCCGAAAGGTCAACGCGTTGGCCGAACGCCACGGATTCCGCACACGCGAGATCCTTCAGCGGCAGATGTACCGCTACAAGGTCAAGCATCCCAACGGAACGATCGTCGAGGGGGAGCAGAAGGCCTTCTCGCAGGACGAGCTCGCCGGCGCGCTGCGCAAGATGGGCCTCACGGTCATCAAGATCCAGCGACCGCTGTTCGAGTACCAGTCGAAGCCGCCGCAGCAGGACATGATCATGTTCGTGCGGCTTTCGGCGAACCTGCTCAAGGAGAAGCTTCCGTTCGACGAGGTCCTGAACCTGCTGGTCAACGACGTGTCGTCGAAGAGCCTGAAGCAGGTCATCCGCGACCTGAACGCCGACCTCAAGGGCGGCATGGAGGCCCAGCAGGCCTTCATGAAGCACCAGCACATGCTGGGCAAGTTCACGGCCTACATGCTGGGTATCGCGTCGCGCTCGGGCAACATGAGCGAGATCTACGACGCGACGGCGCGGTTCCTCGAACGCCAGAACGAATTCAAGAAGAGCGTCAAGAGCGCGATGGTCACGCCGGCGATCACGCTGGCCGTGCTCATCGCCGCGCTGGTCTGGTACGTCTGGTCGATTTTCCCCAAGACCGCCGGCCTGTTCGCCGACTTCGACATCGAACTGCCGCCGCTCACGCAGAAGACGCTCGCCTTCTCGGCCTGGATGGACCAGAATTACCTCTGGATCCTCGGCCTCTTCGTCCTGGTCATCGGCGGGCTCGTTGCGTTCTTCCGCACGCAGAAAGGGCAGTTCTGGCTGCATCGCAACCTGATCCGCATCCCGGTCATCGGAGGGCTGCTCCACAAACTGAACATCGAGATCTTCTGCCGCGTGTTCGCCGTGCTGTACTCCGGCTCCGGAGACAACATCACGGTCATCAAGATCGCCGCCGAAGCGTGCGGCAACAGCTACATGGAGCACCGGATCAAGACGATCACGGTGCCCATGATGGTCGCGCAGGGCGCGGATCTCGTGCGCGCCATGGAAGCGAGCGGCGTGTTCACGTCGATGGCGCTCGCGCGCTTCCGGTCCGGTTCCGAAACGGGAAACGTACGTAATGCCGCGCGACAAATGGCCGATTACTACGAGAACGAGACGACGCTGAAGCTTCGTTCCACCGTGGAAATGATCCAGACCGTCGTCGCGCTCATCATCACGATCGGCATCATGGGTCTCACGATCATCTCTTCGGAACTGGCGCTCATCCAGCCCAGCGCCGAGGACTTGCGGAAGAAGAACTAGTCGCCCGCAGGCCGTCCCCTATGCAGCACCAGGATTCCCGATATCCGCTCGAGCCCGCCGGCGTGCCGTCCGGTGCCGGCGCGCCGGGTGAGGATGCGGATCGCACGGCGCCGGATCCGCTCGACGAACTGTGGCAGGAGGTGGCGCGCGAGCTGGCCGATCTCGATATCGATCTCGATGCCGAGACCCTCATGCCGGCCGCGAACGCGGCCGCGCTGGAGCAGGTGGGGAGTGACCCGGAGTTGATGCGTTGGTCGAGCCTCGAACGACTCGACGAGGTGTACCGGGAGGTCGAGAAGTTCATCGCGTCCGGCCTCGACGACCTGATCACCGTTTCGGACATCCAACTGCCCGCGTCTGCGACATCGGCGACGGGCGACGGGTCGATCGATGCGGAGGATGCGGTATTCGCCGACGCCACCGCGCAGCCGGAGGAAACCGGAACGGAACCCGGCGAGGACACTGCCGACACGTCGGGCGTGGTCAAGGACGAGGTCGTGCTCGCGCTGCTCAACGACAACGCGATACGCCTTGCCGACGTCTATGCCGCGATCCGGGCGAAGCAGGTCGACGTGCCGCTCTGGCGAGCCCTGGTCGACATCGACGGCATGGACCGGGACCGCGTCCTGCTCGAGGCGGCCCGCCAACGCGGATTCCCGGAATACGTGTTCACCACCGAGACGCCGACCGCGGCGCTCTTCGCGTCGATGCGCGAATCGATGCCCGGGGATCGCGTGGACGCGCTCGTCGCCCGGGGCGCGGTGCCGGTGGACGTCGGGATCGCCGAGGAAACCAACCGCTACCGCATCGTGCTGGCCGCCGCCGACCCCGGCGATGCCGTCCTGGCCGAACTGTGCGGTCGCCTTCCGATGGAATCGGAGCTCAGGTTCGCGCGTCCGTCCGCGATCGCTCCCGTGTTGGCGGCCCTGCTGCCGACTACGGGCCTAAGCCGCGAGGAGTGGCCGGATGTCCTGCCCAAGCCCGTCCCGGTTCCGGGACTCGATCATGCCAACGCTGCCCGAACGCAGCGCCCTGCGCGCGTGGATCGCGGTCCCGTGGCGTCGGCTTCGGACCGGGCGTCGGCCCGACCGTGGCCGAAGAGGGAGGGCCAGGCCCCCACGGACGAGCCGAACGCCGAACCGGCAGAGGCCGCGAAGTCCGCTCCCCCGGATGCCAGCCAGCTCGACCGTCGCATCCGCAAGGACCGCGTGGTCGCCAACCTCGTCAAGAAGGGCCTCGTCACCCCGGCTCTGGTGGCGAAGGCGCTCGAGCGCAACGCGGGCGAGGGCGGAAAAGAAGCCCTCTGGCGCTCCCTGGCCAGCACGGATGGCGTCGACCGCGAGGTCGTCTTCTCGGAGTCGGCGAAGGTCTACGCTTTCCCCGAGGTGCCCATCGGGCCGGGCCAGCCGGACCACGAGTTCGTGCAGCTCATCATGCAGACCATCGCGGAGGACCACCGCGACGAACTGCTGCGGCTCAACCTGCTTCCGTACGAGTATGCCGTCGATCCGGAAACGGGCGGCGCGCGCCTGATCTTCGTAACCCACGACCCCGCCCGCGCGGATGTGCACCGGACCATCGCCCAGCTCAAGCTGGGGCGGTTCGAACTCCGATACGCCTCGGAACGGGGCATCGCGTCGGCGGTCGAGGCCATCTACCCGCGGCGCAACGAGTTCCTCGACAAGCTGTCGGACGATCCGATGGCCTACGACCTCGGCACCGATTTCGACCAGGCCCGCAACGGCCTGATCGACGAGGATGCGCTCGAGGCCGAGATCTCGCGCTCGACGCTGATCAACCTGTTCGAAGCCGCCCTGCTCGAGGGCGTGCGCCAGGGCGCGTCGGACATCCACATCTTCCCGAACGGCAAGCGGCAGACCGAGATCCACTTCCGCGTGGACGGTCGCCTGCGCCGCTGGCTGTGCGAGGACAAGATCCACCCCGAGTCGTTCCTGGCGGTCGTCAAGGACAACTCGATGAACGTCGACCGCTTCGAGCGGGACATGGCGCAGGACGGGTACATCCAGCGCCGCATCGACGACGCGCTGATCCGGTTCCGCGTCAGCGTGCTGCCGATCGCGTCGGCGAACCAGGAGATCCGGGCCGAATCCATCGTCATCCGAATCCTGGACGACCGCAAGGTGCTCACCGACCTGCGCCAGCTCGGCATGCTCGAGGCCGCCATGGCGCGCATGGATCACGCGATCCGCCAGCCGCACGGCATGGTGATCCTGACGGGTCCCACGGGTTCGGGAAAGTCGACGACGCTGGTCGCCGCGCTGTACCAGGTCGTCACGCCCGAGGTGAACGTGCTCACGATCGAAGACCCGGTCGAGTACATCATCAGCGGCGTGCGCCAGATCAAGCTCGGCAACAAGCTCGACCTCGAAGGCGCGCTGCGCGCCGTGCTGCGTCACGACCCCGACGTCGTGATGGTGGGTGAGATGCGTGACAAGGCGACCGCCGAACTGGCCATCAAGCTGGCGAACACGGGGCACCTGACCTTCTCGACCCTTCACACGAACGACGCTCCGGCGGCCGTTTCGCGACTCTACAAGATGGGCATCGAGCCCTTCCTGATCGCGTACGCCATCAACCTGATCGTGGCGCAGCGCCTGATCCGGACGCTGTGTTCGAAGTGCAAGGTCGAGGATCACGAGCGCGACCACGTCCTGATGAAAAACCTCGGGTTCTCGAACGAGGACATCGAGAGCGCGACGATCTACAAGGCCGGCCAGGACGCCAAGTGCCCCGTCTGCGGTGGAAAGGGCTACAAGGGCCGCCGCGCCATCAGCGAGACCCTGTCGTTCTCTCCGAAGATCCGCCACGCCATCGCCGAATCGGGCAACGAGGTAGACGAGGACGAAATCCGGCAGCTCGCGATCGCCGAGGGCATGCTCACCCTGCAGGATTCGGCGCGCATCCTCGTGCTCCGCGGCGAAACCTCGGTCGAGGAGATGTTGCGCACGACGGCGTCGGAATAAATCCCGGAAATCGGGGCTCAGGCCCGGTCGGCGGCCCACCCGGCCACGGTTTCGGCGATCCGCACGAGCTGTTCCTCCGTCAGTTCCGTGTGCATCGGCAACGAGAGCACCTCGGTCGCCGCCCGCTCGGTGTGCGGAAGCGCGCCGAACCGGGCCGTCGCCGGCCCGCCGGGCGCGAAAACGGCCAAGCGATGCAGCGGCACGGGATAGTACACCGCGCTCGGTATCCCGGCGGCGGCGAGGTGCGCTGCCAGGTCGTCCCGTGCCGCACCTCCGTCAATACCGTCTCCGACGGTCACGCGGATCGTGTACTGGTGGAATACGTGCACGCCATCGGGATCCCGCCCCGGGATCCGGATGCCGCGGATGCCGGAAAGCAGGGCGTCGTAGCGGTCGGCCGCCGCCCGACGGGCCGCGTTGTAGGCGTCCAGGTGCGGAAGCTTGGCCTGCAGGATCGCTGCCTGGAGGGTGTCGAGTCGCGAGTTGACGCCGACGACCTCGTTGTGATACTTGCGGGCCGATCCGTGGTTGGCCACCAGGCGCATCCGGCGATACAGGTCCTCGTCCCGCGTGACGACCGCGCCCCCGTCCCCGTAACAGCCCAGGTTCTTGGACGGGAAGAACGACAGGGTTCCGATCGTTCCGATTCCGCCGGTCCGGCGTCCGAGGTAGCTCGCGCCGATCGCCTGGGCGTTGTCCTCGATGACGGGAATGCCGTGTCGTTCGGCGATGGCCGCGATCTCGTCCATCCGGGCCGGCTGGCCGAAAAGGTGCACCGGCACGATCGCCCGTGTCCGCGGCGTGATGCAGGCCTCCAATCCGGCGGGGTCGAGATTGAACGTGTCCGGATGGATGTCGGCGAACACGGGGACCGCGCCGAGCAGGGCCGCCGCCTCGGCAGTCGCTATGAACGTGAAGGCCGACGTCACGACCTCGTCGCCGGGGCCGATTCCGAGCGCCATAAGGGCGATCTGCAGGGCGTCCGTTCCGTTGGCGACACCCAGCGCGTAGGGCACGTCGAGATAACCCGCCAGGGCGCACTCGAACTCTCCGACCTGGGGTCCGCGAATGTAGGCCGACGACTCGATCACGCGGCGGATGCCGGCGTCGATGTCCGTGGCGATGCGGTCGTACTGGCCCTTGAGATCCACCATGTGGATCGGCGTGCGTTCGTTCATCCCGGTAGCCCAATGGTCGGCGGGCAGGAACGCCCGTCCGGTCTCAATCGATCCACCCCTGCGCTTCGAGCCGCTCGTCGTCGGGTACGTCCCGGAACGGGCGCGCAGGGACTCCGGCATGGATCACGCCGGCGTCGGCGTCGCGCGTGAGCACCGCTCCGGCGGCCACCACCGCATCGTGGCCGATCTCGCGCCCGGGCAGGACCACGCTTCCGACGCCCAGTCGGCCGCCCTTCCGTACGATCACGCCGCGAAAGGCAGCGAACCGCTTCTCCGTGCGCCCGATGTAGTTGTCGTTCGATGTCAGCACTCCCGGCGCGACGAAGACGCGGTCCTCGAGGGTCGAGTAGGCCGTGATGTAGGCGTTGGTCTCCAGCTTGCAGTACCGTCCGATCACGCACCGGTTCTCGATCGCGACGCCCCGTCCGACGATCGTGAAATCGCCCACCGTGACGTCCTCCCGGATGGTAGCCAGGTCGGCGACGAGCACCTTCTCGCCCAACCTGCATCCGGCGTAGAGGACGGCGTGGGTCCCGACGAGGCAGCGCGGGCCGACGACGGTGGGGTCATGCGCGCGGTCGCCGGTGACGGCCGAGTTGGGGGCGCGCATCGGCTGTTTTCCGATCACCGCGTGGTCGTCGATGCGCACGTGATCGCCGATCGTCACCCCGTCGTGCAGGACGACGCCGCTGCCGAGTACGCAGCCCGTTCCGATCGTCACGTTGCGTCCGATCACGCTGAAGGCGCCGACGGTGGTGCCGGTGCCGAGACGCGCAGTTTCGTCGATCTGTACCATGGGTGCTGGCATGATGCGGCGCCGGGCGTCGGGCGGGCGCCGGGGAATGGGCCGACACGATACGAAAAAGCCCGCGGTCGGGTCTGCACCGGCCGCGGGCTTTTCCGATCGGAAAGCCTGGATCAGGAGCCGAGCGTCTCGAGGTAGTGCTCGGCCGAAGCCTTGTACTGGCCGACGGCCGCCTCGGTGAACGCAGCGCGGGCACCCGCCGCGTCGCCGAGCGCGACGAGCGCTTCTCCCTTGACGAACCAGATCTTGGCCTTGTCGGTGCGCGATCCCCGGTGCAGTTCGAGGGCCTTGTCGGCCGAGGCGACGGTGTTGGCCAGGTCGCCCTTGGCCTTGTAGGCCAGCGCCGTGTAGTACAGGATGTCTGAATCGGCCTCGAGCAGTTCGGTGGCCTTCGCGAGCGACGCCATGGCCTCCTCGACATCGGCCGACGAGGGACGTCCGCCGTTCTTGCTCAGCGCGCTCGACGCGACGAACACGAAGTGGTCGCGGATGGCCTCGGTCGCGGCGCGCGACGTCTGGCGGTCCGCCTCGGCGTCACCGGCCTGGATGGCCTGCTGGAACGCGGCGATGGCGTCGTCCAGGCGGTCGAGCTTCTTCAGCGCGAGGCCGCGGCCGAGGTAGTTCTTGGAGTACGACGGAAAACGGGCGATACCGTTGTCGAAGTGCCGCAGGGCGCCCGCGAAGTCGTCGGCCTGCGTGGAGGAAAGGCCCAGCTTGTATTCGATCTGCGCGATGACCTTGTTCGAGCGACGCTCGACGTCGGTATCGCCGGCCGCCTTGGCTCCGTTGGCGGCCAGGGTGAACTTCTGGAGCGCCTCGGTCAGGTTGTTGGCCTTTGCGGCCGTAAGGGCGGCGTTGTACGCCTCCTTGTACTCCTGGGCCGCGGCCGGAAGGGCCAGCGTGAAGGCGATCAGCAGGGTGACGGTCGTGCGGAAGAGCCGGATCATGCGGGTCGAGTTCATGGCAGGCTGACGGGGACTGGGAAGGACGATTCCGGAAGCGTGGTGCCGGTTTTCACGGGTTGCGGCGCACGTGTGAAGAAGCGGCGAAACCCTGATACCGGCTTCCCCGCGTCCAGGTTTCCGATCCGAGTGCCGAAATCGGGGCACAAACCGCAGCCCGCACCGGGACTCAGAAATTCGGTACGAGGAGATTGTCGCGGTAGAAGCGCTCGATGACGCCCACCGCTTCGTCGGGATCGTCGGTGAGGCTGAAGAGCAGCATGTCCTCCTCGGAGACCTTCCCCTCGGCCAGCATCGTGTCGCGAACCCAGTCGACGAGGCCGCCCCAGTAGGCCTTTCCGACGAGAATCACCGGGAAACGCGAGGATTTCCGGGTCTGGATCAGCGTGATGGCTTCGAACAGCTCGTCCAGCGTACCGAACCCGCCGGGAAGGACCACGAAGCCCTGCGCGTACTTCACGAACATCACCTTCCGCACGAAGAAGAAGTCGAAATTGATGAGCTTGTCGCCGTCGATGTACGGGTTGGCGTGCTGCTCCATGGGAATGTTGATGTTCAACCCGACCGAGACGCCCCCGGCCTCGCGCGCTCCCAGGTTCGCGGCCTCCATGATGCCGGGTCCCCCGCCCGTGATCACGCCGAAGCCCCGCTGCACGAGCCGGTGAGCCACGCGTCGCCCGAGTTCGAAGTCCGGCGTACCGGGCTTCGTCCGGGCCGAACCGAAGACCGAAACGCAGGGGCCGACCTTCGACAGGGTCTCGAATCCGTCGACGAATTCTCCCATGATGCGGAATACGCGCCAGAGGTCGCGGATCCGGGTCTCGTGCCACGCGTCGATCTCGGCGGGGCTCATCGTGCGGAGGATGTCGTCGTTCGGTCGGGGGTCCATGGGCCGTGTGCGGGGATGGAGGATGGCTGCGGACAAGGATACGAACCGGGCACGCGCGCCGCACGCGCCTGTCCGGGCGGCGTCGCGCTGGGCTATCTTGTCAGGCTTCCATCCCCTTACCCCATGAAACTCATCATCCCCATGGCGGGGCGCGGCACGCGCGTCCGTCCTCATTCGCACGTCACGCCCAAGCCGCTGATCACGGTATGCGGAAAGTCCATGGTGGAACGCATCGTGGATACGTTCAACGCCGTGCTGCCGCGACCGCTCGACGAGGGCGTGTTCATCCTGGCGCCCGACTTCGGGGACGACATCCGGGCCGAGTTGACGGCCATCTGCGATCGGCACGGCATGGAAGCGCGCTTCGCGGTCCAGGATCCGCCGCTCGGCACGGCGCACGCCGTCGCCTGCGCGGGCGACCGGCTCGAGGGGGAGGGCATCGTGGTCTTCGCAGACACGCTGTTCTACATGGAGCCGGGTGTCCGGCTCGAGGGTTCGGACGTCGTGGCGTGGACGAAGTGGATCGAGGATCCGAGCCGTTTCGGCGTGGCGGTGCGCGAGGGTGACCGCGTGGTGGAACTGGTCGAGAAACCGCAGACCCTCGTCTCCCACGAAACGCTGATCGGCATCTACTACGTGCGGGACCTGGCGGCGCTCGCCGGCGCCATCGATCACCTGTTCGAGACCGATCGCAAGGGACCGGGCGGGGAGTATTTCCTGACCGACGCCTTCGACGTCCTGCTCAAGCGCGGCGTCGTCTTCACGACGACCGGGGTGACCGACTGGCTCGACTGCGGAACGATCGAGGCGCTGCGCGACACGACGCGCATCGTGACCGAGAGGGAGCGCACGGTGGGGGAGCCGGGACAGGTGACCGACAGCATCGTGCACGAGCCGGTGTTCATCGGGAAGGGCGCGGTGGTGTCGGGATCGGTCGTCGGACCCTATGCCACGATCGAGGCCGGCGCCCGGGTCGAGGATTCGGTCGTCCGGGAGTCGATCGTCTTCCAGCGGGCGTTCGTCTCCCGCTCGGTGCTCGACGATTCGCTCATAGGGCGCCATGCGCGGGTCGACGGCTTCGCCGGCTCGCTCAACGTCGGTGACCACAGCGCGGTGGGACTGCCGTCCCGCTGAGAGAACACGGCATGGAGGTGTTTCCGCCCCGGGCCGAGGAGAAGCTCGGATTCGAATCGGTCCGGGTCCGCATCGTGGAGGCCTGTCGCAGCGCCGACGGAGCGGAACGCGCGGCGTTGCTGGGACCGACGTCGGTTCCTGACGCCGAAGCGGCGCTCGAGCGGGTGGACCGTCTTCAGGATCTGCTCCGGTTCTCGGACCCGATTCCGGAAGTCACGTTTCCCTCCGTCGGAGAGGCACTTCGACGGGCGGCCCCGGAGGGGGCCTGGCTCGAGCCCGAGGAGTTGCACGACATCCGCCAGGTGGCCGCCCTGGCGCGGCGCATGCACACGTACCTGGCGGCGCGGGCCGAACCGGGTTCGGCGCTGGCCCGAACGGCCGCGTCGCTCGTTCCGCTTCCCGAACTGGAACGCGCGCTCGACGGGTTGCTCGACGCCGAAGGCCGGATCCGGGAGGACGCGTCGCCGGAGTTGCGGCGCATCCGCCTGGAGGCCACGCGGTCGCGCGAGCGGCTGCGGTCGGAACTGGCGGCGACGCTGCGCCGT
>JANJTM010000071.1 GCA_024711125.1 Rhodothermales bacterium | reverse complement strand
TTCCGGCCGTCAAGACCGTGGTGGGCGGGATGTGTTTTCCGAGGTTTTTGGGGGTGGGGTTGGTGAACCCGCCCGTTGCGCTGCGCCTGGAGCGCACTCCACCCCTCGTGCACATCGTGTGGGTCGAGTCGGCCGACTCGACGTTCGACGTCGCGGGCGGACACGTCGTGCTTCCGCCCGCCGATCGGCGGTTCACCGTGACGTATACCGGGATCGGAATGCGTCATCCGGGGGCCATCACGTTCCGCTACCGCCTGGAGGGCGTGGACCCTGACTGGATCGACGGGGGTGTCGAGCATCGGGCTGCGTACACGAACGTCAAGCCGGGGACGTACACGTTCCGCGTGCAGGCCCTGGGCTTCGGAGGGGTGCGAAGCGAGCGGGACGCCGTATTGACCCTTACGGTGGAACCGCGATTCCACGAGACGCCCTGGTTCCTGCTGTGCTGCCTCCTGTTGGCGGCCGGCGCGCTGTATTCGGGGTACCGATGGCGGGTTCGTCGCCTGGTGGCCCACGAGGCCGAGCTGAACGTGCTGGTCGGAAAACGCACCGAGGAACTGCGCCGCGAAAAGGAGATCGTGGCCGCGCAGGCCGAGGCGCTCGCGGCCCTCGACGAGGCGAAGTCGAGGGTGTTCGCCAACATCTCGCACGAGTTCCGCACCCCGCTCACGCTCATCCTGGGCCCCCTGGAGGACGTGCAGGACGGGCAGCACGGGCCGGTCACGGACGCCATTGCGCGACAGGTGCGTTCGGCCATCGTGAACGGGCGTCGCCTGCTGCGGCTCGTGAACCAGCTCCTGGACGTGTCGCGCCTGGAATCGGGCCGCATCGAGCTGGAGGCACGGGAGGTGGACCTGGGCTTCTTCGTCGAGCGTTTCGCCCAGGCCTTCGTGCCGTACGCCGACAGCAAGCGGCTGCAGTTCCGTTACGAGGCGCCCGAACGCCCGATCCGTGCCTGGATCGACCCCGAGCAGTTCGAGAAGGTCCTCACCAACCTCCTCGGCAACGCGTTCAAGTTCACGCCCGAAGAGGGGTCGATCGTCGTTCGGTTGGCGCGCGACGGGGAGGAGATGGCGATACTGACCGTGGAGGACGACGGACCCGGGATCGCGGCCGAGCATCTTCCGTTCGTTTTCGAGCGCTTCTACCAGGCCGACGCCTCCTCCGTGCGCCGCCAGCCGGGCACCGGTATCGGACTTGCGCTGGTCAAGCACCTCGTCGGGTTGCACCACGGAACGATCGCCGTCGAGAGCGAACCCGGCCGCCGGACCGTGTTCTCGGTACGGATACCCCTCGGCAAAGCGCACCTGCGGGAGGAGGAGACGGTCGACGGGTCCTTCGAATCGCCTTGGGAGGAGCCGGCGACGGCACTCGCCGACGAGATCCGGTTCGAGTCGCGCGAGACCCCTGCCCCGGCGCGGGAGGAGGAAGCCGCCGCGCGCGCAACCGTCCTGGTGGCCGATGACAACGCCGATATCCGGTCCTACGTTCGGGCCCACCTGGGCTCCCGTTTCCGCGTGGTGGAAGCGGCCGACGGTCGCGAGGCACTCGAGCGGATCCGATCCGAATTGCCGGACCTGGTGGTCAGCGATGTCATGATGCCCGAGTTGGACGGATTCGGGCTCTGCCGCGCGATCAGGGAGGATCCGGAAACCGATTTCGTGCCGGTGATCCTGCTCACGGCCCGGGCGTCGGGGGACAGCCGGATCGAAGGGCTGCTCACGGGGGCCGACGACTACCTCACGAAGCCGTTCGACGTTCGCGAACTGGAGGTACGGGTGGAGAACCTCATCGCGTCGCGCGGGCGGCTGAAGGCCCGGTTCGCGGCGCCCGCCGTTCCGCCCGGCGCGGACGGGTCGGGCGTTCCCGGGGTCGGACCGCACGGTACGGACGAGGTCATCCTGCGTGCGCTCTCGGTCATCGACGCCCGGCTCGCCGAGGACGATTTCGACGTGGACGAACTTGCCTCGAGCGTCGGGGTCGGACGAACCTCGCTGTACCGCCGCTTTGCCGACCACCTGGGCACGTCACCGATGGACGTGGTGTGGTCGCGCCGGCTGGTCCGGGCAGCCGACCTTCTCGCCGCCGGGCAGGGGACCGTCAGCGAGGTCGCGTACGGGGTGGGCTTCAAGAGCGTCGCCCATTTCTGCAACCGGTTCAAGGACGCGTACGGGTGTACACCGGCGATGTATGCGCGCGGCGGGCGGGACGCCTCCTGAGCCGTTGCGCCTGCGTCCCTGATCGTTGTCCGGCCGTCCGCCGGACGCTGCCGCAACGATCCGGTATGCCGGGGCAATTCCGATTCCGCCCGGATTACCGTCCTTCGCCTCGAACCGCACTTCTCGGGGCGACATGGTCGGCAAGGCTGCCACGGACACGCAACTCCCGTTCGTCCTCCTCGTGGACGACGACGAAAGCATGCGCGCCTACATGCGCGACTGCCTGGGAAGCCTGTCGGTGCGCGTGATCGAGGCACCGGACGGCCTGGAGGCGCTCGAGGTGTTGCGCAGCGATGTTCGCGACGGTCACGTCGTCGTCGTCGCCGATGTCCACATGCCCAACATGGACGGACACGCACTGCGGGACGCCCTGCGAAGCAACGCACAGCGGGCCAGGGTGCCCGTGCTGCTCGTTACGGGCGACGCGATCCGCACGCGGGACGGTCCCGCGCTCCGGAAGCCGTTCAATGCCACCACGCTCAAGAACGCCGTGCTCCGACTGCTCGGCGACCCATCCTACCATCCTGTGAGGCAATCATGAAACAACGACTACACACCCTTGCACCGCACGCGCTGACGGTGGTGCTGCTGCTCGCCGTCGTGCCGACCGGCGCGGTGGCCCAGTCTCCGACCGAGGCCGCGCCGCTGCCGACGGCGCATCCGGCCGACGTCATCTCGATCTTCTCCGGCGCCTACGGCAACGTGCCGGTCGCCGAGTTCTCGACCGGGTGGGACGACGCCGACGTCAGCGACTTCTGGCCCGGCGGCGACCAGTCGCTCGTCTACTCGATCTACCAGGGCGGCGGCTTCGCGGCCCTGCAGATGGCCTATCCCGGTTTCGACGCGAGCGCCATGACCCATTTCCACATGGACGTGTGGACCGCGGCGGCGCCGACGAACGGCTTCGCGATCAAGCTCGTGGACTTCGGTCCGAACGCCGCGTACGGCGACGGCGGGGCCTACCCGGCCAACTGGCCGTTCGACGACCAGGAGGCCGTGGTTCCGATCGATTACCTCACGCCCGGCGCGTGGACCTCGATCGACATCCCCCTCAGCGACTTCGTCTTCGCGGGCTCCGGGCTTCCGATGACGCTCTCGTCGATCTCCCAGGTCCTGATCGAAGGGTTCGGAATGACGGTGTACGTGGACAACATCCATTTCAGCCGTCCGACCACTCCCAAGCCCAGCACCGACCTCTTCATGGTGGACACGAAGTCCGGCGAAGTGCGACGCGTGACGTCGCTCTACGACAGCGAGGAGTACGGCGCCGCGATGTCCAACGACGGCAAGACCATCGTCCACGACGTCGTCACCTTCCAGCCGTATTACACGCATCGTCTGGCCCTGACCGATGTCGCGACCGGAACGAGCACCCCCCTCGAGTACGGCGAAGGCGGCAACGACGCCCGGTTCTCCCCCAACGGCCGCTTCCTGGTCTTCGATCGCGGCGCGGTCGGTGACGCCACGCTGTACCTCGCCGTGGTCAAGGGCAGCAATGCGGGATCGGCCACCGTGCTGCGGGCGGGCGCCCTCAACGCGGACTGGTCGAACGACTCGAAGCGGGTCGTTTTCCAGGACATCAGCGACGGCTCCATCCGCACGATGGACGTAGCCACCGGGGCCGAGACGATCGTGGCCGCGGCCGGCGAAGGTCCGGTCTGGTCGCCGAACGGGCAGTCCATCGCCTTCGGACGCTACGACGGCAGCGTGCCGGGAACGGCCATCTTCGCCGTCGACGTGAACAAGGACGGAACGCCCAAGGGCCAGCCGGTCCAGCTTACCCCGTGGACGCCGGACGCCTACCCCGGCAACGCTACGTGGTCCAACAACAGCCGTCGGGTCGTGTATCAGGGCAACCCGGGCCATGGCGACTGGAACTTCGACCTCTGGACGGTGGCGGCGACGGGCGGAACGCCTTCCGTGCTCTTCGGAAACCCCGCGGGCGGCGAATACGACCCGGCCTACTCGAGTGACGGCCGATACGTGCTCTTCTCGACCTGGAACGACCCGGGCGTCGCGCCGAAGGGCTTCGACGGCGTCGTGTTCCACGCCGTCGCCGACGAGGACGTCCTGCCCGCGGGCTTCGCGCTCGAGCAGAACTACCCGAACCCGTTCAATCCGTCCACCTCGATCCACTTCGCGGTGCCCGAGGCCGGCCAGGTGCGTCTCGCGGTGTTCGACGTGACAGGACGTGAAGTCGCGGTGCTCGTCGATCGGCCGATGGAGGCGGGCTCGCACTCGGTCACGTGGTCGGCGGCGGCCGGTCTGCCGAGCGGCACGTACCTGTACCGTCTCACGGCCGGCGGCGTCAGCCAGACCCGTCTGCTCACGCTCGTCAAGTAGTGCCTCCCGGGGGCGGGAGGGCCGCACAGGTTCGTGCGGCTCCGTGCGGGTCAATCGGGGGGGCAGGTCGCGCAGGTGGCCTGCCCCCCTTCCGTTCGTGGACCAGGCGCCGCCGTCTGCTCCAGGACGCGTTCACGCTACGCTCGCGACTCCCTTCGGCAGCGCCGCGGCCCTTCGACTCGCGGACTGCTGGATCGGCGCGGTGCGGGAGGCGCCCGGGCGCTTCCCGGGTCACTCGCGCCCTTCCGCAACGGTCCGAAGGGTGGTGTTGTGCAGGTTCGGGGCCAAAGTGCACAACCGCCCCCGCCGGCGACCGGCGCGGCCGATGATTGGGGCAGTTCCCCCTGCATGGTTCCGACCGGACCGCAGGATGCCGATCCGGGGCAAGCGTGAACATGCCCTGATGACATATGGATGTCACTGGGTCCTGGTATCGTAGGTTTGCACGATGCGGCACGCATGCCGCCTCCGGTGGAACGTCTCATGACACGACCCGGCTCACCCGGTTCGCCCTTTCCGATGCTCCGCATTTTCCTCGACTGGTCCCGTCCCGCCCTGCCGGCGGCCGCCGACGTGCTGCTCGGGCACCATGTCGACGGCTTGTCGTGCCGCATGGACGCGGCGCTCGTCGTCGTGCCCGGCGCGCGGGCGGGTCGGCGCCTGAAGGAACTGCTCGAGGAACGGGCTCGCACGGGTGCGATCGCTCTCGTGCCGCCGCGGATCATCACGGTCGGTGCGCTGCCGGAGATCCTGGTCGCGCCCGGTGCCATGGTCGCGACGGGCGAGGCGGCGCGCCTGGCCTGGATCGCCGCGCTGCGCGACACGCCGGGCCTCGACCGGGTGTTCGTGCGCCGACCGGAGGACGGGGCGCTCGCCGAGTGGTCGTCGCTAGCCGCCGAACTCGAACGGTTGCACAGGGATGTGGCGCAGGGTGGGTTCCGGTTCGCAGGCGTGACGGATGTCCTGGCCGCCGCGGCTGTCCCCGACGGGAGCGACGCCGATCGCTGGCGGGTGCTCGCCGATGTCCAGGAGCGCTACGAAGCGCTGCTGGCCGGGTGCGGGCTGGCGGATCGCGATCTCGAGCGCATCCGCGCGCTCGGCGACGGGCGCACCGGAACCCCGTCCGACGTGTGGCTCGTGGGTGTGGCCGAGATGCCGATGGTGACCCGGCGCCTTCTCGAGGCGGTCCGGGATCGGGTGCACGTGCTCGTGCACGCGCCGGAGGCGATTGCCGACCGGTTCGACGCGTTCGGATGCGTCCTGCCCGAATCGTGGTCCTCCGCCGACCTGCCGCTGCCCGAAACCGCGCTCCGGGTCGTGGACAAGCCGGGAGACCAGGCCGACGCCGTGGCCGGCTTTCTCGGTGACGCCGCTTCGGATCGGGCACCGGACGATGTGGCGGTCGCCGTGTCGTCACCCGACGTGGTCCCGTGGATCGCCGAGCGTCTTTCGGCCGTCGGGGTTTCGGTCCGTGATGCCTCCGGGGTGGACCCGGTACGGACCGCCCCCTTCCGCCTGCTGCTCGCGGTGGCCGACGCGCTCGACGCCGATCGGTGGGAGCCGATGGCGGCGCTCGCACGCCATCCCGACGTGGGCGAATGGCTGGCCGGGAACGGCCACGATGCCGACGACGTCCTTGCGCGGGCCGATCGCTGGTACGTTCAGCATCTGCCGGACCGGCTGCCCGACAACCTGCGGGGAGTCGGTAGATCGACCGGGGACGGCGAAGCGGCGAACACGCTGGTATCGGCCCTGCGATCGGGACTGCTCGAGCCGCTGCGGTCCGCGGGCTCGCGCACGCTGCGGGAGTGGGTGGAGCCGCTTCTCGTGCTGCTGGCCGAGGTCTACTCCGGCCGCACGTGGCGGGCCGGTCTCCCGTCCCACCGCGTGGCCATCCAGGCGCTGGAGCAGCTCGGCGAAGGAATCCGGGCATTCTCGCGCGTCCCCCGCACGCTCGACCCGCCCTGCGCGGCGGCCGTTGCCATCCGACTGATCGTCGAGCGGGCGGCGAGACGAGCAATTCCGAACCCGCAGGACCGGAACGCCGTCGAGCTCCTCGGTTGGCTCGAATTGCACATGGACGATGCGCCGATCGCGGTGCTCGTCGGCGCCAATGAACCCTGGCTGCCGGAATCGGTGGCCCACGACGCATTCCTGCCGAACGGGCTTCGTGCCCGTCTCGGCCTGTCGGACAACCGGTCGCGATACGCCCGGGACGCCTATCGGCTCTCGGCCGTCGCGATGTCGACGGAAGCGTTTCTCGTCGTCTCGGGCCGCTGGGACGCCGACGGCAATCCGCTTCGTCCCTCGCGGCTGTTGTTTGCGGCCGATGGGGCCACGGTGGCGCGCCGGGTTCGCCGCTTCTACGATGCGGAGTTCGTGGCCCCGGACGGGGACGGCGTTCCGGAGTCCTTGCCGCCGGGTCCGGCGACCGATCCGCCGGGCGGGAGGGCCATTGCTCTTCCGCCCGAGCCCATGCTGCGTTTTCGGCCGCCCGAGGTGCTGTCGGTGACCCAGTTCCGCTCCATCCTGCAGGATCCGTATGGATGGGCGTTGTCGACCGGTCGAGGCTGCGAGCCGATCGACGACCATGCCCGCGAGATGGACGGCGGCCTGTTCGGAACCCTGATGCACGCCGTGCTCGAGTCGCTGGGCGCAGAGCCGGCGTCGTCGTCGACGGACGTCGAGGCGCTGAAGCGCCATCTCGACCGGAAGCTGGACGACGAGGTGGCCGTTCGATTCGGGACGGGCGCGCGCGATGCCCGCGTGGCGGTGCGTCTCCAGGTCGAGCAGGCGCGGGCCCGCTTGCACCGGGTGGCCGAGTGGCATGCGGGCCGCATCCGCGCCGGGTGGCGCGTGGTCGCGACCGAGGCGCGCACCCCGGACGAAGGGGTGCCGCTCGAGGTGGACGGCACCCGCTTCCCGATCAAGGGACGGGTCGACCGGGTGGAATTCCATGCCGGGACCGGCGAATGGGCCCTGTTCGATTACAAGACCGGCGACAAGGCGAAGGATCCCGACAAGGAACACCGGACCGCAGACGGAGACTGGATCGACCTGCAGCTTCCGCTGTACCGGTGGCTGCTCCCCAGCCTGGAGCACCGCGACGGCCGTCGCCTGGCCGCCGGATCGGAGGCCGGGCGGGTCCGCCTGGGATACGTGCCGATTCCGGCCCGGCCGGCCGAGGTGCGCGAGGTGTTCGTGGAGTGGGACGAGGCTATCCTCGAGGAGGCGATGGAAATCGCGAAAGAGGCGGTCCGCTGGGTGCGGAAGGGGATCGCGGGCTTCGACCCGGAAAGGGTGCCGAATCACGTCGATCCGCGGCTCGGGGCCCTCCTCGGGCTCGGCCTGCTCGGATCGGTTCCGGAGGAGGCGGAAGAAGAATGAACACCGAGGGACGTCCGGACCGCGCCACCGTGCGCGAACTGGTACTGGCTTCGGCCGGATCCGGCAAGACGTACCGGATCTCGTCGCGCCTCATCGGGTTGCTGGCCGCGGGCGAGGAGCCGCGCAGCCTGCTGGCGTCGACATTCACCCGGAAGGCGGCCGGGGAGATCCTGCAGCGGGTGCTGGTCCGGCTCGCACGCGCCGCGATGGACGAATCGGAGGCCGCCGCGCTCTCGGCGGCTACGCTTTCGGGCGGCAAGGATCTCGACACGGAGGGTTGGGCCGGATTGCTCCGTGCCACGGTGGCCGAGTTGCACCGGCTGAACGTCGGTACCCTCGACGCCTTCTTCGTTCGGGCGGCGCAGGCGTTCGGGTATGATCTCGGCCTCCCGCCGCGCTGGGAAATCGCCGACGAGCCGACGCGCGAGCGGGTCAGGGCCGAGGCGCTCGACCGGGTTCTCGATCGCATGGATACCGACCGGTTCCTGGGCATCCTGCGCTCGCTCCATGCCGATGCCGTGAACCGCTCGGTACACGACCGGCTCGCCTCGGATATCGAGGGCATCCTCGCGGTACACCGGGCCATCGAGCCGGGATCGCCGGGTTGGAGCGCGCTGGCGCGCGTGGCGGGACCGCCCGAAGACGGTCTGGCCGAAAGGCTTGCGGCGCTTTCCGACCGGATCGAGGCTTGCCCCGTTCCGCTCACGGCAGCCGGAAAGCCCAGCGCTGCCTGGGAGAAGGCCCTTCCGAAGCTCGCCACGGCCGTTCGTTCCGGCGATTTCGTCGCGGTCGTGAAGGACGGGCCGGGGAAAGCGTTCCTGACCAGTCCGGATCCGGCGGAGGCGACGTACAGCCGCATTCCGTTCACCGATGCCCTGCGCGACGCGGTGGGAGAGGCCGTGGAGATCGCGCGTGCCGGAATCGCCCGGTCGCTCGCCGCCCGGGCCGCCGCGATGGGCGAGGTCGCGCAGACGTACGAGGGCAGCTTCGAGGCCGGTCTCAAGGCGGCCGGGCGCATGGGATTCGACGACGTTACCCGCGCGTTGGTCGGCGGCGGGGTGCTGGGCGATCCGTCACGGCTGGGCTACCGGCTCGATACGGCGATGCGTCACCTGCTCCTCGACGAGTTCCAGGATACGTCGTCTCTGCAGTGGCAGGCGCTCGTGCCGTTTGCCGATGCCTTGGCCGAGCACGGCGGAGGGGACACCGTCGTCGTCGCCGACCCCAAGCAGTCCATCTACGGCTGGCGCGGAGCCGAGCCCTCGGTCGTGCGCGAGTTCGCGCGACGCCTGGACCTCGCCGAGGATACGCTGGCGAAGAGCTGGCGGTCGAGCCCGGTGGTGCTGGACGCGGTGAACCGTGTTTTTTCCACCATTCAGGGCGTATCGGTACTAGGTGACGACCGGTCCACCGTGGACGAGTGGTGCAGCGCGTTCACGCGCCACGAGGCGGCGCGCGAGCGGCTTCCCGGCCACGTGCGTCTCCTGGTCGGGCCGTCGCTGGAAGGACGAGGGCGGGCGCAGCCCGCGTTCTCGCGGTTCGCTGCGCGGCAGATCGCCGACCTGCACGCTGCGTCGCCGGGCCGCTCGATCGGCGTGCTCGTGCGCGGCAACGCAGAGGTGGCGCGTCTCATCGTCGAACTGGGAACGCTGGGGGTGCCGGCCAGCGAGGAAGGGGGTACCAGCCTGCTCGACTCGGCCGCCGTCGTGAGCGTACTCGCGCTGCTCCGCCTGGTGGATCACCCGGGGGACGGCCTCTCGCGGTACCATGTGGCGGCGACCGCCGTCGGAGCCGCGGTCGGGCTGGGGCCGGAAGACGGCCCGGCAAAGGTCCATGCCGTCACCCGGACGTGGCGCCGGCGCCTCGTGGAAGACGGGTACGGCAAGACGCTCGCAGCGCTCGCGCACGAAATCGACGACAGCCTGTCCGGTCGGGAAGGACTGCGGTTCGGGCGCCTCGTCGAACTCGGTTTCGCATGGGACGCGGCGATGTCGGGCGCGGGCCTTCGGGTCGATGGGTTCGTGAGGCTCGCCGAGACCGCCCGTGCCGAGTCTCCGGGCGAAAATCCCGTGCGCGTCATGACGTTCCACGGCTCGAAGGGCCTGGAATTCGATGCGGTGGTACTCCCGCAGGTGCACGGGTCCGTATTCGGAGGGGGACGCGAGTCGGCCCCGGTGGGCTACCGTCCGGGCCCGATGAAGCCGGTCACCCACGCCTTTCCGTACGTTCCGAAAGACGTGCTCGAGCTGTTCCGGGATTTCCCGGAGCTCACGGAGGCCATGCGGCAGCGGCGGGCCGAGACGCTTCGCGACGCGCTCGGCGTGCTGTACGTCGGGATGACGAGGGCCCGCCACGCGCTGCACCTTCTGATCCCTGCCGACGCGGGCGGCAGGGTCGGTGAGGCCGTGACCCCGGCGCGCGTCCTGCGCGAGACCCTGCCCGACGTTCCGGCGACGGATCCCGTCACCGAGGGCCAGGTCCTGTACGAAGCGGGAGATCCCGGGTGGGCACATCTCGTGGCGCCTGCGCCCCGCAGGAAGCCATCGCTCTCGGAGCGCCGACGCGGCCCGATCAGCCTGCGCGCCCATGGGTCGCGCACGAGGGGCCTCGACCGGCGTACGCCCTCGGGCATGGGGAATGACGATACGGTGGACGTCCCGGCATTGCTGGGTATCGGGCGGTCAGAAGGCGCCTTGAAACGCGGATCGGTAGTTCATGCGTGGCTCGAGACCCTCGAGTGGACGGAATCGGGCCTTGCGTCCGAGGAGCGGCTCCGCTCCGTAGCCGGGCTCGTCGCGCCGGACTGGTCCGGGGAGCAGGTCGAGTCGACCCTCGGGTGGTTACGTGCCCGTCTCGCCGCGCCGCGGATCGCCGAGGCGCTCTCACGCGAGGCGTGGCCGCAGGGAACCCGGGTGGAGCGGGAGCGCCCGTTCCTCTGGCGAGAGGGCGACGCGCTCGTCGAAGGCGTCATTGATCGCCTGGTCCTCGTGCCCGGACCCGGCGGGACGATCGCCGAGGCCACGGTGATCGACTACAAAAACGACCGGTTGGGCGAAGACCCGCTCCGCGACCGGGATCGTGAGCGTCACTACCGCGAGCAGGTGAGCCTGTATGCGCGCGCGGTGGCCTCGCTGTTCGGCCTTCCTGCGGAACGGGTGCGGGGGATGCTCCTGTTCCTGGATTCCGGAGACGCGCTGCTGGTTTGAGGGACCGGGGGCATGGCGTGAACCCTCTTTCCGGTGCCTCCGTATGGGCGCCCATCCCTGCCGATCCTATCTTCGGCGACTCCAATCCGAGCGCTGCCCGCGCCCTGACCATGCCGTTCCGTCCTGCCCTCGCTGTCGTCCTCGCCGTCGTGCTGTCGTCCTGTGCGACCGTGAACCTGGGTGATCAACCCGTCCGACCCGGCCCTGCGGGGGCTCCGTCCCCGGTCGCGGCTCCGGCGGCCGCTTCCGCTCCCGCTTCCGCCAAGCCCGAACTGCCGTTCAAGCTGCCTTCCGAGGTACTGAAGAACACCCGCACGGTGGACGGCTTCTTCCGGCTGCACGTGAAGCGGGACCAGACGGTCTACGCGACCATCCGCCCGGACCAGCTGGCCACCGATTTCGGGCTCGTGCTGCACTATTCGAGCGGCGGCGGCGTGCTGGACATCCAGGAGGGCCTCTACCTGAGCGATACGCGCGTGATGCGCTTCGAGCGGGCTGCCGACAAGGTCCACCTCGTGCACCGCAATACGAAGTTCATTGCCGAGCCCGGCAGCGCGATGGAGAAGGCCCTGTCGAACAACACGGCGCATTCGATCGTGCAGACGTTCGACATCGCGGCACAGGACACGGCGACGAAGGCCGTGGTCATCGACCTCACGCCGTTCCTCGTGTCGGACTACGCCGCCATCGCCGAGCGGACCAAGGGATACTTCCCGCAGCAGCGCGAGCCCCTGTTCAACAAGGCCTCGAGCTGGGTGGACCGCGTCCAGGGCTTTCCGCGGAACGTCGAGATCGACGCCAAGCTGAGCTTCCGCCCGGGAGTGAGCCCGGCCTTCGGGGCCGACGGAATCCCCGACAACCGCTCGTTCACGGCCGGCGTACGCTACTCGCTGTTCGCCTTCCCCGAGGTGCCCATGGCGCCCCGCGCTGCCGACAACCGCCTCGGGTATTTCGTGGATGCGGCCAAGAATTTTTCGGAAGACCGGGCCTGGGACCCGATGGAACGGCGCATCAACCGCTGGCGTCTCGAGAAGAAGGATCCGGCGGCAGCGGTCTCCGACCCGGTAAAGCCCATTACGTACTACATCGACCGGTCCATTCCCGCCGAGTACCGCCCGTACGTGAAGGAGGGTGTGGAGGGCTGGAACAAGGCCTTCGCCGCGGCGGGCTTCAGGAACGCGATCGTGGCGCTCGATCCGCCCGAGAACGACACGACGTGGAGTGCCGAGGACATCCGGTACTCCACGATCCGCTGGACGGCGGCGTACCAGATGGGGTACGCGATCGGTCCGTCGCAGACCGATCCGCGCACGGGGGAAATCCTGAACGCCGACATCCTGCTGTCTTCGGAGTTCGTGGGAGGGTGGAGCAACGAGTACGACGACATCACGGGACCGGACGGCATGCTGACCCGGCTCGAGAGGCTGCAGCGCCTCCTGGCCGAATCGCCCGCCGAGGCTGCCGCGCGCTCGTGCTTCTACCACTTCGGGCTGAAGCACGACATCGGATTGACGCGGGCGACGCTGCTCGCCGACGGGGTCACGGGCGACATTCCGACCGAGCTGATCGGAGCCTTTCTGCGCAGCCTGACGCTGCACGAAGTCGGCCATACGCTCGGCCTGATGCACAACTTCGAGTCGTCGCAGGCCATTCCGTTCGAGAAACTCCACGATCGCGAGTTCACGCGCCTGAACGGCGTGACCTCTTCGGTGATGGACTACGATCGGACGAACATCAACCCGGACCGTTCGAAGCAGGGTTTCTACGGCAATCCGGAGGTCGGCGCCTATGACGTCTGGGTCATCCAGTACGGCTACACGCCCTTCGCGCCGGAACAGGAGAAGGCGGGCCTTGCGGCCATCGCGGGCCGATCCGCCGAACCGCTTCTCACGTACGGTTCGCACGAGGACATGTCGGGGGGCGGAATCGACCCCTACATCAATGTCTGGGACCTTTCGGACGACCACCTCGCCTTCGCACGGTCGCGTTTCCAGCTCGTCTCGAACCTCGAGCCCCGCATGGAGGCGCGCCTCGTGAAGGACGGCGACTCGTACGAGCGGCTCCGGGGTGCCTACAACGGGCTCCTGATGGAGCGCTTCCAGGTTCTCCAGCCGGTGACGAAGCTCGTCGGCGGCGTCTACTTCTCCCGGGATCACAAGGGTACGCCGAACGCCCGCGTTCCGATGACCCCGGTTCCGGCGGCCGAGCAGAAGGAGGCCGTGCGTTTCATCGTGGATTCGTTCCTTGCCGACGGGGCGATCACGCCATCGGCCGACCGGCTCAACCGGATGGCCCCCGGCTTGCACCTGGACTGGAACAGTTTCCACAGCGGACCGATCGACGTGCAGATCCACTCGACGATCGCCGCCATGCAGGGCGGGTTCGTCGGGGCGCTCACCGACCCGATCAAGCTCACGCGCATGATCGACAACGAGGTGCGCATACCGGGCGGAACCGATGCGTACACCGTGGCCGAGCTGTTCGAGGATCTGACGGGCGGAATCTGGAGCGAAGCCGCTGCCCGCCGCAACGTCTCGTCGATCCGGCGCAACCTGCAGCGCGCGCACCTCGACCGGTTCGCGGCGATCGTGATGAACGAGCGTTCCTCTCCCATGATGCCGTCATGGCCCGAGGACGCCCGCTCGCTCGCCCGCCTCGAGCTGACCGAACTGTCGGCCGAACTGGGCCAGGCGCTCGCCTCCGGCGGCCTCGATCGCACGACACGGGCCCACTACCTGGAGTCGCAGGCCCGCATCACGATGGTGCTGGAGGCCGGATTGGCAAAGAGCGGAGTACGGTGATATCGCTCCGGTCGGGGAGTCGGGTCCGCAGCGGCGTCAGGCACGCGCGGGGCCCGATTCCCCGCCCCGGATCGCGATCAGGCTCGCGATCAGCGCGACGAACGTCAGCTTGTGCGACGTCGCGGTATCGTAGGTGACAAAGACCTCCGTTGCCACCAGGAACGCCGCGAAGAGTGCAAGGCTAACGACGAACGCCTGCAGCACCTCGGGCGCCGTTCCGGTTGCGCCGCGAACGAGCGCAGCCCACGCGCGCCAGAGAAGGAGAAGCGCCGCAATCTGCCAGGCGATGACGCCGGCGAACAGGAAACCGGCGAATCCCGGGCCGATCCCGTGTTTCGCGAGCGTCTGCTCGACGAGGCCGAAGTTGTAGGACGCCCAGGTGAAGCCGGAAGGAAGCACGTCCAGTTGTACCAGGGCATCGGCGATATTGGTGCCGGCGACCAGGGTCAGCCATACGGCCCAGAACAGGACCAGGCCCTTGCTGAGCGCGGAATAATCCAGTCGGGAGAGCATCGCAGGGATCGGATGGTGGTCCTCACAAGGTAGGACACGGGCAGGTAGGCCACGTGGGCCACCCGCCTCCGCCGATTTCAGCCCGGCTTCAAGCGTCCACCCGGTCTCTTTCCGTATCGTAGGGTGCACACCTGATCCGGCAACCGATGTTCACGAAAGAGCGCCTCAAGGTAGCCGCGTTTGTCCTCGGGGCCGCGGCGCTGTTTTTCGCTTTCGCCGATTTCAGCCCCGAAGAGAAGAAGGTCTTCGTCGGCCTCTGGCACGACGGCTACAACAAGCCGGCACCCGAGTGGACGCTTCCGTCGCTCGGGGGCGGGGAGATCTCGCTTGCCGACTACCGGGGGCAGATCGTCGTCCTGAACATCTGGGCGACCTGGTGCGCGCCATGCATCGAGGAAATGCCGGCACTCGTCAGGGCCCAGGAGCGCTTCCGTGACAGCGGGGTACAGTTCGTCGGGCTGTCGATCGACGAGGGCGGATTCGATGCGGTGCAGCCGTTCGTGGACCGGTTCAACATCACCTATCCGATCGTGCTCGACGACGGGGTGGCGGCCGATTCCTACGAGGGCAACACGGGCGTTCCGACCACCTACCTGATCAATCGGAAGGGGCAGATCTGGCAGTACATGCCGGGTGTGCTCGACATGGGCGAGCTGGTCGAGGCGATCGAGACGATGATCCGGGCCGAGCCCGCGTAAGGGGGCGCCGGACGCCGCGGGGCGGGTAGACGGCCGTTGCCGGATTCCGGCGGACGGGCTACACTGCGGGAGAACCAGCCCGCTTTTCGCCGCCATGCGCCGCACTTCCCGCCGCGAATTCGTCAAACGGGCCGCCGTCGGCTCGGCATTCTTCATCGTGCCCCGCCACGTCCTCGGAGGCCCCGGGTTCACGGCGCCGAGCGACCGGCTCGGCCTGGCCGCAATCGGGGCGGGCGGAAAGGGCGGTTCCGACATCCGGAACGCCAGCGTGGGCGGCCGCGAGCGCGTCGTCGCGCTGTGCGACGTGGATTTCGGCGGCTCGGCCGGCGAGACGGCCAAGGCGTTCCCCGACGCGGTGCGCTACGCCGACTACCGCCGGATGCTCGACGAGCGAAAGGATATCGACGCGGTGACCATATCCACGCCCGACCACGTGCACGGGCCGGCCGCCGCGTTCGCGATGCGCCGCGGAATCCACGTCTACGTGCAGAAACCGCTGACGCACAACATCGCCGAGGCGCGCCTGTTGACGCGGTTGGCGCGCGAGCAGCGCGTGGTCACGCAGATGGGGAACCAGGGCGGATCGAACCCGCAGCTGCGCACGGTGCAGCGCTGGGTGGACTCAGGTATCATCGGGCCGATCGCCACCGTCAAGGTGTGGACGAACCGGCCGGTCTGGCCGCAGGGCGGCGAAATGCCGTCCCCGAACGTCGCGGCCCAGCCCAAGACGCTCGACTGGAACCTCTGGCTCGGACCCGCGCCCTGGCGCGAGTTCACGCCCGGACTGCACCCCTTCAGCTGGCGCGGCTGGTGGGATTTCGGAACCGGTGCGCTCGGCGACATGGGCTGCCACCTGATCGACATCCCGTTCCGCACGCTCGGTCTTCACTACCCCCTCGACGCCGAGAGTTCGGTCGGAACCGTCTATTCGCAGATGTGGACGCCCGACTACCACCCCGACGGCGCCCCGGCCTCTTCGTTCACGACCCTGCACTTCGCGGCCTCGGCCAAGAGCCGCGTACCGATCGAAATGACGTGGTCCGACGGCGGAATCCGCCCCTCGCACCCCGAGATGATTCCGCCCGACATGGAGATCGGAGGCGGCGCGAACGGAGTGATGATGATCGGGGAAAAGGGCATCATCACGACCAACGTCAACGACGGCACCGACTTGCGGCCCCGGCTCTTCCTGGCCGACGGCACGATGGAAGCAGGCCCCGACAATCCGCCCGACATCGAGCCCGAGAGCGGGCATCAGCGCCTGTGGGTCGACGCCTGCAAGGCGGGGTTCGACAGCCCGGAGCACCGCGCCCTGACGTCATCCTTCGACTATGCCGGTCCCATGACCGAAACCGTCCTGATGGGCAATCTCGCGATCCGCAGTACCATGCTGCGTCGGCAGACGGCGAGCGGTGGTTGGGAGTTCTACGGCCGCAAAAAGCTGCTCTGGGACGGTGAGGCCATGCGCGTCACGAATCTCGAAGAGGCCAACCGGTTCGTGGGAAGGGAATACCGGGCGGGCTGGGAAGTCTGAAGCGGCGGCGGCCGGGTCCGGGAAACGCGGCAGCCCGCCACGCCGACGCGATTGCGGTCGGTGCGGCGGGCTGCTTCGCGGTTCGTGCGGGGAGGCGGATTATTTCGTCTCGGCCAGCAGCGCGAGTCCGTAGTAACAGATGCCGGCCGAGCACTCGAACATGTTGACGTTGAGCGTGAACTCACCGCCCCGCGTGACGGTGAACTCGATGACGGGCGCGTCGTCGGTCTCGGTGTCCTGCACGACGAGGTCACCGTCGCCGTCGAGGAGGGAAATGTCGAGGTCGCTGCAATCCGAATCGCATACGCCGACGATCACGTAGGTGGACCCGGCCGCCAGGGTTACCGTGAATTCTTCGGCGGTGGAGGGTTCGAGGGCACTTCCCTCCCACACGAGGGCCTCGTAGCCGGCCTTGCGCAGGGTCTCGGTCGCGGCCTCGAGTTGCGCGATGACCTGGTCGATGTATTCGTCGTCCTGGGCGGCGACGGGAGTCGGCGCCAGGACACCGGCCAGGAGCGCGATGGCGGAGAGGAGCAGCAGCTTTTTCATGGGGGCAGGTAGGGTTCCGGGTGATTGTGCCGACGCCACGGGCACGCGGACGCGCGGCACGTCGCTGCGGCCGTTGTCCCATGCGGATTGGGCGGCTGAAGATAGCGGGTTCGAGGCGAAGGTCCATGGGCTTCCGGAATTGACGGGGACGCGTGTAGGGTGCTTGCGCTTTTGGAGTATGAATACTACAATAGAGTCGTCTATCGTAATTCTGTATCCCGATCCGTCGGCGATGCCGAGTCTACCCGGACCCAACGACCCGATCGACATGGACGCACCCAGGAAACACCCGCTACAACGCCTGATGGACAACCCATGGCTTCTGCTCGCCCTGGGTTTCCTGATCCCCTTCCTGTCCTACACGGTCTGGGGATGGATCGAGATCCTCTCGATGCCCCCGGCACAGCTTCCCTGAGGTGAGATCATGAGCATTCATCCGCCGCCCGACGGGTGGTTCCAGGCTCCCGGGGGGAGCGAACGCCTCTGGATCGGCGCCGGCTTCGTCTGGTGTCTGGTGCTGTTCGCCGCGATGCCGTACGCGCATTTCAAGGGCAAGCAGAATTCGACCGGCGAATCGTACCGCGTCGAACAGGAGGCCTTCCTGGACCGCGTGATGGCGTTCACGAACGCCAACAAGGCGGGGGAAGTGAACGGAGTGCCCATCGCAGAGCCCGCACCGGGCAGCGACATCTACCTGATGGGCCAGATGTGGCGCTGGTTTCCCGTGCTGAAGCTGAAGAAGGACCAGACGTACCGGCTTCACGTGTCGTCGTACGACATCCAGCACGGACTCTCGCTCCTTCCGATGAACATGAATTTCCAGGTCCTTCCGGGGTACGACCACGTGCTGACGCTCACCCCGACGACGACCGGCGAATTCAGCATCGTGTGCAACGAATTCTGCGGAATCGGCCATCACATGATGACCGGCCGCATCATCGTGGAGTAACGCGCCATGGGCAATTTCCTCACCGGCGAATCGCGGACCTGCCCCTCGACGGGGCTGACGGTCTGCCTCAGGGCGCAGTTCTTCATCCGCGCCAACGCGGTCGCGGCGGTCGTCTTCCTGCTCGTCGGCGCGATCGCGGCCCTGCTGCTCGCGCTTACCCGCTGGTCGGCCGTGCACCTGCTGAATGACGTCTGGTACTACCGCATCCTGACGTTGCACGGCATCAACATGCTGATTTTCTGGATCCTCTTCTTCGAAGTGGCGGTCCTGTATTTCTGCTGCACCACGCTGCTCAACGCCCGGCTGGCCTCGAAACCCGTCGCTTGGCTGTCCCTCGGGCTCATGCTGGCCGGCGCGCTGATCACGGACTGGATCATCCTGGTCGGGAAGGGCGACGTGCTGATGACGTCGTACCCGCCGCTGATGGCGCATCCGCTGTTCTACCTCGGCATGATCCTGGTCGCGGTCGGGGCGCTCACCGGCATCATCCTGTTCTTCGTGACACTCTACCAGGCGATGCGGCAGAAGACGTACGAGGGCTCGATGCCCCTCGTGACGTTCGGCGCGCTGGCGGCGGCGATCATCGGAGTATTCACGCTCGCGCACGGGGCGATCGCGCTCATTCCGACCCTCACGTGGTCGCTCGGATGGACGCCCGAGCCCGACCCGGGATGGTACAGGCTCATGTGGTGGGGCCTCGGCCACCCCGCGCAGCAGGTGAACCTGTGTGCGATGGTCGCCATCTGGTACTTCCTCGCGACCCTTACGACCGGCGCCAAGCCCATCAACGAGACCGTGTCGCGCGGGGCGTTCGTGCTCTACATCCTGTTCATCAACGTGGCCAGCGCGCACCACCTCCTCGTGGACCCCGGGCTGACGGCCTCGTGGAAGATCTGGAACACCTCCTACGTGATGTACCTCGCCGTCCTGGCGTCGCTCGTGCACGCGTTTACGATCCCCTCGTCGATGGAGGTGGCCCTGCGCCTCAAGGGGCATACGAAAGGACTCTTCACGTGGCTTGCCAAGGCTCCCTGGCACGATCCGGGTTTCTCTTCGACCGCGCTCTCGATGATCATCTTCGGGTTCATCGGCGGGATCACCGGCGTGACGCTCGGCACCGAGCAGATCAACATCATCGCGCACAACACGTTGCGTATCCCGGGCCACTTCCACGCGACCGTCGTTGGCGGCACGACGCTGGCGTTCATGGGGCTGACCTACTACGTGGTTCCGCTGCTCTTCCAGAAGGAGTTCACCCTGCGGCGGCTCTGCCGTATCCAGCCGTACGTGTTCGCCGCGGGGATCGTGATCATGTCGATCGGAATGTCCTTCGCCGGCTCCTACGGAGTGCCCCGCCGGCATTGGGACGTGGATTTCACGGGCGCCAACATCCCGGCCGGTTTTGACGCGGGTGCCCACTTCATGCTCGGCGTGGTGGGTGTGGGCGGAACGATCGCGTTCCTGGGCGCGCTGCTCTTCATCCTGCTCGTCGTCGCCGCCGTGTTTTTCGGCAGGTCGAACGCAGGGTCCCCGATGCATTTCTGGCAGTCGCCCGAGGCGATGGCGCAGAACGTGGCCATATACAACCTGCGTGACGAGGCGTACGTGAAGCAGTCGCACCGCACGCCCGGTACGTTGACGCTGGTGTTCGTGCTGCTGCTCGCGTTCGTCGTGTACTACTTCGCCAACTGGATGGCGCTCACCGACGTGTGGCCGGTGCGCTGATCCCGTGAATCCCGCCGTCGGCGGTCCCGCGCCCACGCGGATCGGGACGGGCCGTCGACGGTCGGGCGCCCATCCGACGCCATGATGCGCTCCTTTTTCGAAGGCTGGAGATTTCCGGTGGCTGCGGTGACGCTGCTGCTGGGGGCGGTCGTGCTCATGGGTTCGACCCTGTTGGTACCGCCGTCGGCCGGCGCGGCGTACGCGTTCGCCGAGGACTTCAAGCGCTGGTGTTTCGGGTACGACGCGGCCACCGGATCGTTCGAGTGGGCCTACCTGTGGATGTACCTCGTCCAGCCCCTGCTGGTGGCGGGTCTCATCCTGGTCGTCTGGCGGGCGCCGGTGGCCTGGGCCTGGCACTTCATCCGGGGCCGGGTGGTGCGTTTCGCGGCGCTGGTGCTTCTTGCCACGGCCTCGCTCGGGTTCACGCTTCCGGCAATGTTTCCGCCCTCGACCCCGGCCGATACCAGCGCATTCCCCGGGGATTCCATCCGCACCGCGCTCGAAGCCGAGCCGTTCGAACTGGTGAACCAGGCATCGCAGCCGCTGCGGCTCGCAGATCTGCGGGGGCGGATCGTGGTGGTGACGGCGGTCTACGCATCGTGTCACGACACCTGTCCGCAGATCGTCACGCAGATCAAGACGTCGCTTTCCGAATTGTCTCCGGAGGAAAGAGCGCAGGTGACGGTGGTCGCTATCACGCTGGATCCGCGAAAGGATACCCCCGAAATGCTCGCGATGATGGCCGACCTGCACGGGGTCGAGGCGCCGTCGTGGAATTCCGTGACGGGCGAACCCGCCGTCGTCGAGGCTATTCTCGACCGGTACGGCTTCGCGCGTGTGCGCAACGAGGAAACCGGCGCGATCGAGCACGCCAATCTCGTGCACGTGATCGACCGGGACGGGCGCATCGCGTTCCGGTTTTCGCTGGGCCCGCTGCAGCAGGCGTGGCTGACCGAGGCACTGCGGCTGGTGATCAACGAGTCCACGACCGATGCTGACGGGCCGGCAAGCGGGATGGGGGTCACGCCCCGGTCCGATCGGTCGGGCGGAGGGAGCGAGGGCGGGAGGGCGACGCGGTCCGGACGGGTCCTGCCGACGCCTGACGCAGAGGGCAACGCCTGATGGCCGGCGATCGGAAGGAGGTGTTCGTCACTCCCGGTCGCCGGCCCTCCCTCGTCCCGGGAGCGGTCGACAGGGCGCGCCCGGACCCCGAAGCGCACGGCGGGGCCGTGCTGCGTGCGTTGGAACGCCTGCTGGCCGGCCTGACCAACGGGGCCTCCCGCTTCCTGCGCGAGGGCGAGAACCCGTTTGCACGGGCCGGGGCGGTCGCCAACACGTCGTTCCTCGTGGCGCTCGTGACCGGCATCCTGCTGCTGTTCTGGTATCGGGCGAGCGTCGGGAACGCCCACGCCTCGCTCGAGGGGCTTTCGTTCCTTCCGCAGCTCCTTCGCTCGCTGCACCGGTACAGTTCGGATCTGTGCATGGCGTTCGTGTTGCTGCACGGCCTGCAGACGCTCGCCACGAGGAGATTCGCCGGCGCCCGGTGGCTGGCCTGGACCTCCGGGGTGCTGCTCGTCGGGCTGCTCTGGCTGGACGGGTGGACCGGGTACTGGCTGGTCTGGGACGAACGTGCGCAACGCGTCGCGCTGGCCACGGCCCGCTTCCTCGACGTGCTTCCGATCTTCCCGGACCCCATCGCGCGATCGTTCCTCGTCGACGAGGCGGTCAATTCGCTGCTGTTCTTCCTGGTGTTCTTCATCCACATGCTGATTCCCATGGCGATGGGCATCTTCCTGTGGGTGCACATCCTGCGCGTGGATCGCTCGAAGTTCCTGGCCGGAAAGACGTTGACCGCCTGGCTTCTCGGCACGCTCGTTCTGCTCTCGGTCATAGAGCCGGCCCTCTCGGCCGAGCCGGCGGCCATGCAGGCCGCAGCGCGGGACATCACGGGCGATCACTGGTACCTGGGACCGCTCTTCGTAATCGAGCGCCTGTCGGGCGGAGCCCTCTGGATCGCCCTCGGGCTCGCGACCATCGTCTTCTATGGGGTCCCGTGGCTCCTGCCGCGTCGCCGGGTCGTGTCGTCGGTCGTGGACGGCGCGCGGTGCAACGGCTGCACCCAATGCTGGAAGGATTGCCCCTTCGGTGCGATTTCGCTGCTCCCGGCTCCGTCGGAAGGGCGCGAGAGCGGGTTCGTGGCGTTCATCGACCCGGACCGTTGCACGGGGTGCGGAATCTGCGTCGGTTCCTGCGATTCCACCGCGATCGACAACGCGCGCCTGCCCGTGCTGGACGTGCGGAAGTGGGTGAACCATGCCGCCGACCCCGGGGGGACGACGGTGCAGACGCGTGGGCCAGGGGCAGGGGAGGGCGTGGAGAACCCGTGCGTGGCGTTCGTCTGCGGAGCATCCGCTGCCGGTCGTCTCCGTGTGGAGGCCGACGGCTCGTGCGCCGAATTGCCTGGTTTCCGTGTGCTTCCCGTGCCGTGCGCGGGTTGGGTACACATGCTGACCGTGGAGCGCGCCCTGCGGCATGGGGCGCCGGGGGTTCTGATCGTCGGGTGCGGACAGGACGCACCGTGCCGGGAGGGTGCCGACACGACCGCCGAACGCCTGTCAGGGCGCCGCAGTCCGAAGCTGCGCATCGACCAGGTCGATCCGGCGCGCGTCCGCTACCTGCGGCCGGATTCGGGCTCCATCCGGCGGATGGCGCGGGAGGCGGCTTCGTTCCGGGCGGGCCTTCACGACCGGGCGGTCTCAGGTGCCGTGGATCGGCCACTCGGCGCGGGGGCCCGGATCGCTGCCGCGGTCACGGTGGCCGTCCTCCTGGCCGTCGTTACCTGGGCCGGGTCTGATCTTCCGCTCCCGGCTCGCGGTTCCGACGGCCCGGCGCTGGTGGTGTCGTTCAAGCACGCCGGGCGCATCATTGAGTCGGGGGAGGAGGTCGACGATTCGGACGTGCTTCCGCACATGCGCCGCCCGCGATCGGTCGACAGGGGGCGCCATTCCGTACGGCTTTCGGTAACCGTCGACGGCCTTAACGTACTCGAGAGGACCTACGAACCGGGCGGTCTGTTCGGCGACGGTTCGTCGATCGCGGTCGAAACCCTGCCGGTGGAGCCGGGCGCGCGTGTCGTTCGCATCACGGTGGCCGACGGACCGCCGTACGAAGCGCCGGCGCACGTGCTTGCCGACACGCTGCTTTTCGACTCCCGTACCCGCCGGGTCGTCCTGTTCGAAGGCACCGACGGGTTCAAGGTCCATTAGGGACGGTCCAGACCATACCCGCGAGTGCTTTCGGCAGGGAAGGGGCCATTCGACACGCGGGCCGCCGAATCTGCTCGGTGCGGGTGGTGGCCGGGCGCTTCCCGAGCCGTTCTCCCGCTTCCGCAGCGGACCGAAGGGTGGACTTGTGCACTATCGGGGCCAGAGTGCACCATCGCCCCCACCGGCACCCGCGGCGAAGGAATTCCGGGACCTACTTCCACGTCTTGACCCCCAAATCGGTCGTGCGGGCCCGGGAGCGGAGAGAGCGCTCCTGATTCCCCTCCCGCACCCGTTTGCGGAAGCGACCCACGGCCCACGTCCAATCAAGGGCCCGCGGGGCCATGCGATACACCGCGGGCCCCGATTCTCCTGCCGCCCCGCTTCCGGAGCCGCGACAGCCGCGTAGCGTATTCGTGCACCGCATCCACGCAGCGGACCGATCGTCTGTCGGGTCGTGAACGGACCGCGCGGGACGCCTGAGCACCCCGGCTCACCCATCGAGCCCCAGTACGCGGGTCATGGCGGCCTGGGACCGCGTGGCCGCGGCAGTTCTCCTGAACGGACTCGCCCGCCGGCAAATCATGACCCCGCCGCCGTCATCGAAACGGGACAGATTCTCTCGGCCGGGTGCCGTTTATTGTGCCGTGCGGGCCGCCGCGGGTCCGCGTGCAAGCCTCGGTTCGCTCCATTCCGCCCACTCCGCGCCATGAAACCGTTTCCCGGCCGCCGTTCCGCCCTGCTGATCGTCCTTCTGTTCGCCATCGCGCCGACAGCGGCGGCCCAGTCGCTCCCGTCACCCAGGGATGCCTTCGGATTCGACGTCGGCGACGACTACGGCCTCGCGACATACACCCAGTTCGAAGCGTACTGGAAGGCGCTCGACGGCGCGTCCGATCGGATGCGGCTCGTGGACATCGGCCAGACCGAAGAGGGGCGCACGCAGTGGATGGCGATCGTGACCTCACCCGGGAACCACGAAAACCTGGACCGATACCGGGAGATCGCGCGGAAGCTCGCCCTCGCCGAAGGGCTGACCGATGAGGAAGCCCGCGCGCTCGCGAAGGAGGGCAAGGCGGTCGTCTGGATAGACGGCGGACTGCATGCGACCGAGGTGCTGGGCCCCCACCAACTGATCGAAACCGTCTGGCAGCTCGTCAGCGGTACCGACGAGGAGACCCTGCGATTCCTGGACGATGCGATCGTGCTGGCCGTCCACGCGAATCCGGACGGCATGGAGCTGGTCTCTTCCTGGTACATGCGCACCGAGGACGAGAAGAAGCGCTCCACGAACGACATCCCCGTGTTGTACCAGAAGTACGTCGGCCACGACAACAACCGCGACTTCTTCATGTCCACGCAGCGCGAGACGGTGAACATGAACCGGGTGATGTACACCGAGTGGTTTCCGCAGATCGTGTACAACCACCACCAGACCGGCCCGGCGGGCACGGTGATGTTCGCGCCGCCGTTCCGCGACCCGTTCAACTTCAACTACCACCCGCTGCTTCCGCTCGCGATCGAGGCGGTCGGAACGGCCATGCACGCCCGGTTCGTGGCCGAGGGCAAGGGCGGAACGACCATGCGGTCCGGCGCGGGCTACTCGACGTGGTGGAACGGCGGGCTGCGCACGACGCCGTACTTCCACAACATGATCGGGCTGTTGACCGAAACGATCGGGCACCCGACGCCCATGCGCATTCCGCTGATCCTCGACCGGCAGCTTCCGAAGAACGACATCCCGCTGCCGATCGCGCCGCAGGCGTGGCATTTCCGCCAGTCGATCGACTACTCGGTGACGGCGAACCGGGCGGTGCTGAATTACGCGTCCCGCAACCGGGAGGACCTGCTCTGGAACATCTACGTGATGGGGCGCGACAACGTCGCCAAGGGGCGCACCGATACGTGGCGCAGCGACCCGTCCGTCGTGGCCGATGCCAGGCACCTCGCGCGGGAAATCGCCCGTCCGGGCCAGCGCGGCGTGCCCGACACGGTGCACGCGCAGGTCTTCCGGGACCCGGCGCGCCGGGATCCGCGGGGCTACGTGATTCCGCGCGACCAGGCCGATTTCCCGACGGCCGTGAAGTTCGTCAACACGTTGCGCAGGAACGGGATCGAGGTGCACCGGGCCACCGGGGACTTCACGGTCGGTGATCGCGCGTACGGGGCCGGCTCGTTCGTGGTCTTCACGGCGCAGGCCGCCCGTCCGTTCGTGCTCGACATGTTCGAGCCGCAGCGGCATCCGGACGATTTCCAGTACCCCGGAGGGCCCCCGAACGCGCCGTACGACCTGACCGGCTGGACGCTGGCCTACCAGATGGGCATCGCGTTCGACCGCGTACTCGACGGGTTCGACGGGCCGTTCGAGGTCCTGGCCGGATTCGCCGAGCCGCCCGCGGGTCGGTTCTCGGAAGGGCGGGCGGGTTGGCTGCTGGATGGGCGCGTCAACGACACGTTCGTGGCCGTGAACGGACTGCTGGCGCTCGGCGCCGAGGTGACCCGACTGGCCCAACCCACCCGGATCGGCGGCCGGGATTGGCCGGCCGGCTCCTTCTTCGTGGGTTCGGGGCGTGGCGTTGCCGCCGCGCTGCGCGAGATGAGCGGGCGACTGGGCATCGAAGCCGCCGGAACGGGGTCGCGTCCCGGGGCGGCGACCGTGCCGGTGCGCGCACCCCGGATCGGGCTGTGGGACCGCTACGGCGGCTCGATGCCGTCGGGATGGACGCGCTGGCTGCTGGAGCGCTTCCGATATCCGTTCGAAGTCGTCTACCCGGCGCGGCTCGACGCGGGCGACCTCGCGCAGGACTTCGACGTGCTGGTTTTCGTGGACGGAGCGATTCCGGCCGATTCGTCGTCCGGCGGTCGCATGCCGCGCGCCGAGGACATCCCCGAGGCGTACAGGCCCATGTTGGGATCGGTCACCCTGGCCCGCACCATGCCCCGCCTACGGGAATTCCTCGAAGCGGGCGGAACGATCGTATCGATCGGCAGCTCGGCCGAGAACCTGGCGAAGCACCTCGACCTGGGGCTCGAGCCCTGGCTCGTCAACCACGACGGCCTCGCGCTGACCCGGGAGGAGTATTACGTGCCCGGCTCGATCGTGCAGGTTTCCGTCGATTCGGCGCATCCGCTGGCCTGGGGTCTTCCCGAGGTCGTCGACGTCGATTTCGACAACAGTCCCGTCTTCGTTCCCTCGGCGGCGAAGCCCGGCGTCGAGCGCGTGGCGTGGTTCGACCGGCGCGATCCCCTGCGCAGCGGATGGGCCTGGGGGCAGCACTACCTCAACGGCGGCACGACGATAGCCGACGCGCCGTACGGGAAGGGACGGGTCGTGCTGTTCGGACCGGAGATCCTGCAACGCGCGCAACCGCACGGCTCGTTCAAGCTGTTCTTCAACGCGCTGCTGCGGGCAGGGGCGGGCACGCCTGCACCGTCACCGTGACCCGGGATCAGGACTGCCGATGGGCCGAGATTCCCGGAACCACGAGGTGGTTCGAGATCGCGATATGGACCAGGTCGGCCGCGCGGCGCACGCCGAGTTTCTTCAGGATGTTGCGGCGGTGCGCGTCGACGGTCCGCGTACTGATGAAGAGCTTTTCGCCGATTTCCGGGCTGGACATGCCGCCCCCGACCAACGCCAGGATCTCCCGCTCGCGAGCCGACAGGACCGCGAGCGGGTCGATCGTCGGCTCGGCCGGTGAGGCGGGGGTTACCAGTATAGCGGGGTCCAGCGCAGGGGAGAGGTACGTTCTGCCCGACATGGCCTGGCGCACGGCCTCGATGATCACCGACGCCGGGTCGGACTTGAGCACGTAGGCTCGGGCGCCAAGCTGGAACGCCTTCCGCACGATGCCCGGTTCGGCGTGCATGGACAGCACGACGCAGCGGACGCGGGCCGAGCTCTCGGTAACGGCACGGATGACTTCGAGACCTCCGGCGGGAGGCAGCCCCATGTCCACGAGGGCCACGTCGGCCGGCGCGGCCGTCAAGAGGTGGATCGCGTCGTCGCTGGTGTGTGCCATGGCGACGACATGCCACCCCGGGACGGATTCAAGCAGCAGCCGAACGCCGTCGCACACGATGGGGTGGTCATCAGCGAGCACGAGGTCGAGCATGGTTCGAAGGTAGTGCCCGCGGGCGGGCGCCGCACGTCCAGTCTGCAATTAGGTGGATGTACGGATCGGTATTGGGTAAGTCTACCTATCAGCGAGGGCGACGGGCGCGGCGATACCCATCCTGTCGCCAGCCACGACCCGGACTTTGCGTAGTTCTGCGTATGGTCCCGGTCGCGCGGCGGCCGGAAACTAAGCCCAGGAACCAGTCCTACGGCCATGCTTCGCACCCTCTCCGCCTCGGCCCTGTTTCTCGCTCTCGCCCTTCCGGCGTCTGCGCAGACCACACGGCACGCCGTGACCCTGGGCATCTCGCCGATCCTGGCGTTCTCGGTCGCAACGGAATCGGTGGCGCTGGTCGACGGGGCGGACGCGCCGTTGGGCTTCGCCTACACCACCAACCTTCCGTCTCCCCACCTGTCCTTCTCCCTGAACGGCACGCTGCCGGACGGTGTGGCCCTGCGGGTTTCCACCAGTGACGGTTCGGCGGCGGCGACGGTCGATCGCCCCGGTACCGTGGAATTCGTGCTCGCGGGCAAGGCGGCCCGGCACGACCACCTGGTCGTGGGGATGACCGGTCGCTTGGCTTCGTCGTCCGTCACGGTTCCGGTAACCCTGACGCTGCACGACGACACCACGGGCCTCATGCGCATCGTCGAACGGGAACTCGTGCTGGACTCGATCGCGACGAACTGAGCCCGCCCCCGGCCCCGGATCGTATCATGGGGGCCAACCGGTGAACAGGCATGGCGACAATCCTGGTGATCGATGACAACGCGGGTGTGCGGGGCCTGGTCCAGGATGCGCTGGAGGCTCTCGGGCACGTCGCGATCCCGTTCGCCGACGGGGTTTCCGCGATTTCGTGGCTGCAGGCTCCGGGAAACGTTCCGGACCTGGCGCTTCTCGACCGAAACCTGGTCGGAATGTCGGGCGCGGAGACCGCCGAGGCCCTGGAAATCCACGCGCCCGGAGTCCCGATCCTGTTCATGACCGGCGAACCGCCGCCGGGCGGGTCCAACTCCGCCATGCTGATCAAGCCGTTCGGGCTTGCGGAGCTGGACGCAGCGATCGGGCAGGTGCTGATCGAAGATCCGTCGGATGTCGTCGATCGCGACGGACCGTCCAGGACCCTTGACCCGGCGGTGCGAGCCGAGCGCGCACGGATCCTGCGCCTGCTGCACGACGACTTCTCGCAGCGGCTGACGGGGATGCGCCTCGTCGCCGACCTCGTGGAAAACGGGGTGCTGGACCCGCGCGCCGCGATGGACCGCATCGCTCCGCAACTGACCGCCGCGGTACGATCGCTCCGGTCGCTGATGGACGAATTGTCCGATCGGAAGTGAACCGCGCGGGGCGAGGCGTCGCGATACGGCGCCCCGCCCCGACGCTCACATCACTTCGCCAGGACGATCGTCCGGGTGGCCGTGCGATCCCCCGCGGCCAGGCGCACGATGTAGAGCCCGCTCGACAGGGTCGTCGCGTCGAACACGATCTCGTGCCGACCGGCGGCCCGGTGCGCCGACAGCGGCTCGGCCACCAGCCTGCCGGCCGCGTCGAAGACCTGCAGGCGCACGTCTCCCGGCACGTCCAGGGTGAAGGCGAGGACCGTGGTCGGATTGAACGGGTTCGGATAGGCCGCGTCCAGCGCGAACTCGAGCGGCACGTCCCCCTCGACCGCGGTCGTGATGGCGAAAGCTCTCGGTGCGAGCAGGATGGCCGATCCCTGGTCGTCGTTGGCCGTTACCGAACGGAGGGAGAAGGTCGTCGTCGTGCCGGCGGCCGCGTTCATGCGGGCCTTGACGCTCGCCACGACGCCCGTTCCGCTCACGGTGCCCTGCCCGGCCTTGCGCGAGACCCCGATGCTCGCGACGCCCGTCGCGGACGACAGGTTCGGGAAGAAGATGAGGTCGGAACCCATCCACGCCCCCGCTTCGGCCGACACCAGCGTCACGTTGGCGGCGGGAGACGCCACCAGTTCGAACGCGATGCCGAACAGGTTCGAAACGTCGGTCGCTACGACGTCCACCCAGAACTCGTCGCCCGTATTGACGCGGCTCTCCCGCCTGCGCACGACGAGTTCGTTGGCTTCGGGCGATGCCGAGGAGGGGGCGGTGTACGTGGCGACGTGGTCCTTCGGCGCGTGCGTCATGCCCCAGTTGAGCCCGATCGGCAGCACGTCGGCCTGGTTGACGGCGCCGTCGCCCGTGGCGTCGGCGAACGCCGCGTTGACCGGTGACCACGCCGTGAGGGCCTGGCCGAGCCACTGCAGCGAGGCGCCGGGACGCGCCGGTCCGGTCCGGCCCCAGTGGAGTCCGAGCGGAAGCACGTCGGCCTGGTTGACGACCGTATCGTCGTTCGTATCACCCGGCCAGACCTGTTTCGTGCTCGAGACCACCACGGTCCAGTCCAGCGGGGTCAGCGTGATCGTGGCGCCGGTCGGATCGAGGGCCAGGACCTGGTCGACCGTGAAGAGCAGCTGCGTGCCGCTCGGGGCCGTTCCGCTGATCGTGAAGGTCACCACCGCGGTCGGAATGGTGCCCGACACGCCTCCCTGGCCCGCCTTCCGCGAGACGCCGATCGCCACGCGACCGGGCGTCGCGGTATCGAAATAGCTCACCAGGTCGCTCCCGAGGCCGCCCTGCAGGGATACGTTGCCGACCGTGAGGTACTGCGCGTTGTAGTTCAGCACGTAGCTCACGCCGAAGAGGTTCGTGACCGGACTCTGCGTCTTTCCGACCGACACCGTCAACGGGAACGTGACACCGGGCGCGCGGGGCGTATCGGCGTACGGCCAGATGGGGATCGGCGCGGTCACAGAGCCGGGCGCCGTGTAGGTGCCGGAGTCGGCACCCTGGTCGGTGCCGGACGTGACAGTGATCGTCACCGTGCGCACGGTGCCGTCGGTCGCCGGCTTCGGCGTGGTGCAGCGCACGAGGTACTGGTTGGCGAGCTGTACGCCGATGAGCGAGTAGATCGACGCCAGGTCCTGGGGGGTCGGCGCCTGGAAGAACCGTCCGCCCGTTTCGTTGGCGATGCGTTCGAGCGGAGCCGCCGTGACGCTTCCGAGCCCGATCGTGTAAACGGGGACGCCGGCCGGAACGATCTGGTTGATGGTCTCGTCGAGCGACATCACCGATCCGGTGTTGTTGTCGCCGTCGGCGAGCAGGATGACCGCCTTCCGTCCGGGTCGGAGGCGTACCTGGTTCACTCCCGCGATGACGCCGTCGTGCATGGCGGTCCAACCGCCGGCCGCGATGGCGTTGATCGCCGCGATCAACGAGGCCTTGTCGCTCGAAAGCGCGTGGTCGAACCGCACGTCGTCGGCGAACGAGACCACGCCGGCCATGTCGCCGGTCCCCATCTGGTTGATGAAATCGACGGCGGCCTGTTTGGCGGCGGCGATCGGGCTTCCGCTCATCGATCCGCTCCGGTCGATGACGAGGGTCACGCTCACGGCCGAGGCGGTTTGGCCGATGGACGTCACCGTACACTGGAGCATGTTCGCCCCGTCCTCGGTCGCCACGAAATTCGAGCCCGTCAGCCCCGTGACCGGGTTCCCCGCCGCGTCGGTCACCGAGACGTAGGTGTCGATCGTGGGGAAGTTCGATGCGTCGACCTGGGTGACGGTCACGTTGAGCCCGGACAGGCCGGGCGCGGTGTACGTGCCCGAATTCGCGCCCTGTGCCGTGCCGATGTCGACCGACACGTTCACCGTGCGCAGCGTGCCGTCACGGGCCGTGTTCGGCGTCGTGCACCGGATCAGGTACTGGTTGGCCAGCTGCAAGCCGATGCGGGCGTAGATGCTCGCCAGGTCCTGGGGGGTCGGCGCCTGGAAGAACACGCCCCCGGTCTCGTTCGCGATGCGTTCCAACGGTGCCGCCGTGACGCTCCCCAGGCCGATCGTATAGACCGGCACGCCGGCGGGCTTGATCTCGTTGATGGCCGTATCGAGCGACGTCACCGTGCCCGTGTTGCTGTCGCCGTCGGCGAGCAGGATCACGGCCTTGCGGCCGGCCACGTTGCGGACCTGGTTGACCCCGGCGATGACCCCGTCGTGCATCGCCGTGTTTCCCGACGCCGATATGGCCTGGATGGCGGCGACCAGCGAGGCCTTGTCTCCCGAAAGCGCGTGGTCGGTGCGCACGTCGCTCGCGAAGGATACCACGCCCGCACGATCGTTGACGCCCATCTGGTTGACGAAATCGATGGCGGCCTGCTTGGCGGCGGCGATCGCCGATCCGCTCATCGAGCCGCTGCGGTCGATCACGAGGCTGACGGTGATGGCCGAAGACGTCTGTCCCACGGTCGTCACCGTGCACTGCTGCATGGGCACGCCGTCCTCGTTGACCGTGAAATTCGAGCCCGTCAGGCCGGTGATCGGGTTGCCCTGGTCGTCAGTCACCGAGACGTAGGTGTCGATCGTCGGGAAATTCGACGCGTCGACCTGGTTGACGGTGACGACGAGGCCGCTTCCGCCCGGCGCGGTATAGGTCCCGCTGCCGGTCGCGCTGCCGGTTCCGTTGCTGACGGTGACGTTGACCGTGCGCACCGTGCCGTCGTAGGCGGGGTTGGGCGTGGTACAGCGGATTCGGTACTGGTTCGCGAGTTGCACGCCGATCTGCGCGTAGATCGTGGCGAGCTGCTGCGGCGTCGGCGCCGCGTAGTACACGCCGCCGGTCTCGCTCGCGATGCGTTCGAGGGGGGCCGCGGTAATCGAGCCGAGGCCGATCGTGTAGACCGGTACGCCGTGCGGTTTGATGGTGGCGACGAGGTTGTCGAGCGAGCGCTCGGCGCCCTCGTTGTTGTCGCCGTCGGCCAGCAGGATCACGGCTTTTCGGCCGGTTCTCACGCGGACCTGGTCCACGCCCGCGATCACCCCGTCATACATCGCGGTGCCGCCCGTGGCCGAAATCGCGTTGATCGCCGCGATGAGCGAGGCCTTGTCGTTCGACATCGCGTGGTCCACCGTCACGCTCGAGGCGAACGACACGATGCCCGCGAAGTCGTTGGTGCCCATCTGGTTGACGAAGTCGATCGCAGCCTGTTTGGCGGCGTCGATCGGCGTGCCCGACATGGAGCCGGACCGGTCGATGACGAGCGTCACGCTGACGCCCGACGTGGTCTGTCCCACGCTCGTGACCGAGCATCCCTGCATCGCGGCCGTGCCCTCGAGCGTCGAAAAATTGGCCGCCGTCAGCCCCGAGATCGGGTTGCCCTGGTCGTCGGTGACCGAGACGTAGGTGTCGATCGTCGGAAAATTGGACGCGTCGACCTGGTTCACGACCATCTGCAGCCCGGCGCTGGTCTCGACGGTAACGCTGATCCACGGATACCAGCCGTCGGTCCCGCCCGTCCAGGCGTCGGAGAGGTTCACGGCGTCCTGGTTGCCCCCGACTTCCCAGACCTCGGGGACGCGGTGCCCCTGGTAATCCGACGACAGGATGCCGAGCGCGTTGACATCCGTGTATCCGGGATCCACCCCCCAGATCACGAAGAACTGGTTCGGTACGGTGGTCGCCTGCGCCACCGGGTGCCTGGTCACCTGGACCGGCGTCGCCGGGTCGGCGTCCCCGACGACGTGGCTGATGTCGTAGTACTCCTCGTACAGCAGGTCGGTGGCCTGGTCATTGATGTCCGGGCTGCCGTCGGGCGCCACCCGCGACAGGGCGACGCCGTACCGGAAGTTGGAGAGGCCCGCCTTCCGGTACCCGAACCAGATGTCGATCGAGGTCACCCGCGCGCTCTGCAGTCCGCCGGGAAGGGTGAAGGAGACCATCTTGGCGATGTCTCCATACTCGTTGGTTCCGAACAGGAAGCCCCCGCCCGAGGTGCCGAAGAGCTTGGCCTGGTCGGTGGCGGGATTGAAGTAGGCCAGCGTGTACTGGTCGGCTGGTTTGGCCGCGGCGACGCTGGCGGCGGCGGGCGATTCGGGCACCAGGCGCGCAGAGGGCTTCGGCGCCACCTGCGCCGAGACCGAAGCGGCAACGAGAAGCGACAGCAGGATGCAGCGGATGCGGCGTGACATGGGCGGTCCTCCCGAACGGTCAAAGGGACGAAGCCGCCGGAATGCACGAGGCGGCGGCATCACGCCTGTCATTAAGGCTTTCGCGATTCCGGGGCTGAGGGCTTTGCTGGGATTCGCGCGTCGGGCCTGCCCGAAAAGCGCACGAGCCAAAAGAGAAAGCGGCGCCGGGGGATCCCCGACGCCGCTTCACGGCCGTTGCCGCGGGCATGCGCCCTTCCGCCCGCCATCACACGTTGATCGCCCGGTCGTACGCCGCCTTGGTCGCCTCCATGACGGCCTCGCTGAGCGTCGGGTGCGGGTGCACGGCTTCCATGATCTCGGCGGCGGTCGTCTCGAGGGCGCGCGCGGCAACGGCTTCGGCGATCAGTTCGGTCGCGTCGTAGCCGATGATGTGGCAGCCGAGCAGCTCGCCGTACTTCGCGTCGTAGAGGACCTTGACGAAGCCCTCGTTGTGACCCATCGCGCTGGCCTTGCCCGAGGCTGAGAAGGGGAATTTGCCCACCTTGAGCTCGTACCCGGCCTCCTTCGCCGCCTTCTCGGTGTACCCGACGCTGGCGATCTGGGGCTGGCAGTAGGTGCAGCCCGGGATGTTCCGCTTGTCCATCGCGTGGACCGGAAGGCCCGCGATCTTCTCGACGCAGAGGATGCCCTCGTGCGAGGCCTTGTGGGCGAGCCACGGCGGGCCGGCCACGTCGCCGATGGCGTAGATGCCCTCGACGTTCGTGCGCCCGTACGCGTCGATGACGATCGCGCCACGGTCGGTCTTGACGCCGACCTTCTCGAGGCCCAGGTCCTCGATGTTTCCGACGACGCCCACGGCCGAGAGGACCTGGTCGGCGTCGATCGTCTCCATGCCCTTGGCCGTCTTGACGTGCACCTTGAGGGCCTTTCCGACGGTCTCGACCTTCTCGACCGACGCGCCGGTCATGACCCCGATGCCGGCCTTCTTGAAGGCGCGGCCGAGTTCCTTCGACACGTCCTCGTCCTCGATCGGAACGAGCCGGTCCATGAGCTCGACGACGGTCACCTTCGTGCCCATGTGGTGGTAGAAGTAGGCGAACTCGACGCCGATGGCGCCGGCGCCGACGACCACGAGCCGCTCGGGACGCTCGGTCTGCAGCATCGCCTCCTTGTACGAGACGATCTTCTTCCCGTCGACCGGAAGCGAGGGCAGGGCGCGCGCGCGGGCACCGGTCGCGACGATGATGTGCTTTGCGCTGACCGTCTGCTTCGTTCCGACCGTGTTGCCGTCCATGTCGACCGACGGCTCGACGGTCACCGTGCCGCCGCCGGCGAGGCGGGCATGACCCTGGAGGACGTCGATCCTGTTCTTCTTCATGAGGAACGCGACGCCCTTGTTCATCTTGTCGGCGACGCCGCGCGAGCGGGCGACGACCTTGGCGAAATCGGCCGTGACCGAGCCTTCGAGACCGTACTCGGCGAGGTGCTTCGAGTACTCCATCAGCTCGGCGCTCTTGAGCAGGGCCTTGGTCGGAATGCACCCGATGTTCAGGCAGACCCCGCCGAGCTTGTTCTTCTCGACGACGGCGGTCTTCAAGCCGAGCTGAGAGGCGCGGATGGCCGTTTCGTAGCCACCGGGGCCGGTTCCGATCACGAGAACGTCGTACGCGGGGGTTGCCATGGCAGGTGCGGATGCTGGCTGTGGATGGGTAGCCATCAAAAATAGCCCACCCGCGCCGCCCCTCGACAGGGCGGAGGGTGAAATGGCAGACAATCCGACCAGGGCGTGTTCCCGCTCGACCCGGATCGGAACCCTGAGGTCCGGTCGGAAGCATGCAGGGCAAACCGGCCCGGTCATCTGCCACGACGGTCGCCGGCGGCGGCGGTTGTGCACTCTGGCCCCGATAGTGCACAAAATGGCCCTCCAATCGGGTGCCATTGTGCACTCTGACCCCTATAGTGCACAAAGCGGCCGTCCAATCGCGCGTATTTGTGCACTCTGACCCCGAAAGTGCACAAGACCACCCGTCGCGCCGGTGCGGAAGGGAAAGAATGACCCGGAAAGCGCCCGGCCTGGCTCCCGCACCGCACCGATCCGGCAGTCCGCGTGTCGAACGGCCACGCCGCCACCGAAAGGAGTCGCGAGTAAGGCGTGAACCCGCCCTACCCGCGGCCCTCGACGTCCATGATCTTCGCGACGCGCGCGGCATGGCGCCCGCCTTCGAAGGTCGTGGCGAGGAACGTGCGCACGATGGCCTTGCAGACCTCGATGCCGAGGGTGCGGCTCCCGAGGGCCAGCACGTGCGCGTCGTTGTGGGCGCGCGCGTTCCAGGCGGTGAACTCGTTGTAGGCGCAGGCGGCGCGGATGCCCTCGACCTTGTTGCAGACCATGGCCGAGCCGATGCCCGCTCCGTCGATCATGATGCCGAAGGCCGCGCGCCCGAGCGCGACGCTGCGCGCGACGGCGTACGCGAAATCCGGGTAATCGCACGGCGCATCGCCGTCGGTGCCCACGTCCTCGACGGCCCAGCCGAGCCCCCGCACGAACGCCGCGATCTCCTGCTTCATGGCGAAGCCGCCGTGGTCACTTCCGATCGCGACCACGCGCGGCGCCGACGACGCGGCCGGGGAAGACGGTTCGGCCGCGCCGGGGGTGACGAACGCGATGCCCCGCTCGCGTGCCGCGTCGCGGGCGAGCGGGGTGACCAGTGCTCCGGGCGGAACGGGAAACGTGCGCTCGCCGCGCCGTGCAGCGTCGAGAACGGCCGATTCGTGGATGAGGGTGCGCCGTGCCATGCGGGAAGCTACGCCCGGCGAGCGGTCTTCGCCACGCGTGCTCAGCGTCGCTGCAACCAGGGCGCGGGGTCGACGAAATCGTCCCCCTTGAAGAGGCCGAAGAAGTACCCGGATCCGCGGGACTCGGCGGCCGTACCGGCCCTTCCGACCGTGGTGCCGGCCGCAATGCGGGAGCCGCGGGTGACGGTGGCGCCGGAGAGGTTTCCGTAGACGGTGACGTACTCGCCGTGGGAGACCATGACGTACCGTCCGTACTCGGCCAGGATGCCCACGTCCTCCACCGTCCCCTCGAAGACCGCGCGCACGGCGGCGTCCCCGGGCGCGGCGACGAAGACGCCGGGGTTGAGCGTGCGGGTACCGTAGACCGGGTCGGCCGTCCATCCGTAGGGCTCGATGACCGTGCCTGCCGCGGGCCACGGCAGCCGGCCCCTGTTCTCTTCGAACGAGCCGGTCAGCGCGGCGAAGGCGGCGTCGTCCACGGCATTGGCGGCCGTCTCACGGCGGGCGGATGCGGCGGAAACCAGGTTCCGGAGGCGGGTACGAAGCGCCTGCTCGGCCTCCTTCTTCTCGCGCAGACCCCGCTCGATCGCGTCCCGCCGGGTGCGCAGCTCGGCGACCACTCCTTCGCGTTCCGACCGGAGATGGTCGAGGCGACGCTTTTCGGAAACGGCCTGTCCCCGCATGTCCTCGGTCTGCCGGATCATTTCCTCGAGCTTTGCCCGGCGCTCCTGCAGGTCGGTGATCGCTTCGCGCAGCGTGCCGCGGCGACGCACCCGGTCGTCCTGGAAGCGGCGCAGGTAGCTCACGCGCACCAGCATCTGGTTGACGGAACCGGCGGCCAGGATGAGTGCCGCGTCGTTGGTGCGGCCGCGACGGTAGGCCGCGCGCACGCGCTCGCCGTATTCGGCTGTCAGCGCGTCGACCCGTCGCTGCATGTCCTCGAGGTCTGCCCACACCGAGTCGATCTCGGTTTCAAGTTCCGACACGCGCCGGCCGTAGGTGTCCACGAGTTGCTCGCGCAGCCGTATGTCGCGGGTCGTCTGGTCGAGGCGGCGCCGGCTGGCCTGCTCCTCGCTGCGCGTGCGCTCGAGCCGCTGTTCGTCCTCGGCGATCTGGTTCTTGATCGCCTCCAGCTGCCGCTCGGTCGTACGGACCTCCTCCACGACCTGCGCCGTCGCGGCGGGCACGGACCCGAGCACCAGGGCAAGGAGCAGGGTGATGGTCGGTCGGTACACGGAAACGTCAGTTCACGCGGCGGCGCACGAGGTCGGGGGGAAAATCGAACGGGTCGGGGGACCCGGCGGGTTCCGGCTCCACCGACCGCACCACGAACGTGGCCCGTACCGAGTCCGGCGGGCGCACGGCCACGATGCGGCGCGGAAGAACGAGGCCCGAAAAACGGTCGAAACTGCCGAATCGCCGCGACTCGAGCACGCCACCCGAGGGCGCGCGCCGTTCGTGGAGCACCATCCGGTGGACCGAACGGTCCACGAGCACGGTCTCGGTGCCGTCGGCGCGTTCGAGGCGGACGTACGCCGAGTCGGGCACGACGGAAAACCCGGCAGCTCGCGGGGGGTCGAATCCGAAGAACGAGGCGGCCAGAAAGCCCTCGTCGAGCCCCGCCGGAAGCAGTCCCGAGGATCGGTCGCCCACGTACAGTTTATCGGCCAGCCGGTCGTGCAGGTAAATGCTGTCCCGCGTCACGAGGGCGCGCGCGGCCTCGATGCCCAGCGGACCGCGCAGGCGCACCCAGAGGGTATCCCTGCCGCGCACCCGGATTTCCGAGGTCACCGTCTCGCCGAAGTCGGGCGTGGACCAGGAAAGGCGCGCCTCGATGCGGAACGCGGGCCACAGCGAGTCGGCGGTCGGAAGCCGCCCGAGCACGGTCGCGGCATCGCCGTCCGGAGTCGCGGGTACTGCGGGGGCCGCGATGCGGGCCGGGGCGGCGCATCCCGCCAGACCGGCGGCGAGGAGGAGCAGGACGGCCGTGCGATTCATCGGGCGAGCCGGATGCGCGTGACGGGATTGCCCGCGGCCGCGGCCTCGGCAGCGAGCCAGCGGGCCCGGGCTTCGGTAGCCCGGCCCGCGCGGGCCAGCGCATCGCCGGCGGCGACCAGGGCGAGGGGGGTCGCGGAGAACGCGTTCGCGACGGCATCGAGCGCGTCGGCATCCGGGCCCGCGGCCGCCATCCGCTCGAAGGGGGTCCCGCGGCCGGGAGGGGCATCCGCGCGTCCCGCATCCGCCAGCGCGGCCGAAAACGCCTCGAAGAGTTCCGGCAGCCCGCTGGACGGGGCGTTCGTGAGCGCCAGTGCGAGGGCTCCGGCGGCCGCCGCGGTCGTCGCTCTCGCCGATCCCGGGGTTCCCGCCTCCGCCTCGAGAAAGAGCACGCGCTCGAAGGCAGACCATGCGTCGGCCGGTCGCAACGCTTCCAGGGCCGAAAATCCGGCCTGCAGCGCCAGTTCGGGATCGCCGGGGAAGAACAGCCGGGCGTCGCCCGCGCGGTCCGCCGCGGCGGCGGGATCTCCCGCCGCGCGAAGGGCGACGAGCAGCGCCTGCCACGCGTCGAGGCGCGCGGGATCGTCGTCGACGATCGCCGAGAGCGCGCGAGCGGCTTCCCGGGCGCGACCGTCGGCGACGAGCGCGCCGGCCGACGCCACGTCAGAAGCTTCGGCGCCGCCGCCCCGGAGGAGGGCGTCGAGGGCCTCGCGGGCCTCGCGGTCCTCGGGGTCGAGCGCGGCGGCGTTCCCGAACGCGGCGCGGGCCTCGTCCTCCCGCCCCAGGCGGACGAGAAGTTCTCCCCGCCGGCGCACGAAGCCGGCGTCCCCCGGGTGGCGCTCCGCCAGTTGTTCGACCAGGGCCAGCGCATCGTCGAGCAGGCCGAGATCCATGGCGACGTCGAACGATTCCTCGAGCACGACGTCGGGCACGGGCCCATCGCGCACCAGGTCGCGGTAGCCCTCCCAGGCCGCGGTGCGCTGTTCGAGCGCCGCGAGCAGCCGCACGCGCTCGAGTGCCAGGCCGGGCATGCCGGGGTGGTCGACGACCACCCGGTCCATCAGGGCGACGGCGCCGGCCGCGTCGCCCGACGCCCCGAGCAGTCGCGCCAGCGCCACGGAGAATTCGGCGCGATCCGGGGCCAGTTCCACGGCGCGGCGGGCGTGTGCCACGGCCCGGGGCGCCTGGCCGAGGCGGTCGGCCGACGTCGCGAGCGCAGAGTGCAGCGCCGCGTCGTCCGGGGCCAGCGAGGCCGCGCGTTCGAGCAGGACCAGCGCTCCGGCCTCGTCGCCCAGGAACGACCGCGTGAGTCCGCGGACGAGCAGTCCCGCGGCCTGGATGCGGCGATCGTCCGCGGTCGTGACCTCCTGCCGGGCAACCGACGGAAACGCGGTGGCCAAGGCCAGGAGTACGGTGAGGACGAGCGACCGGGACATTCTCGGGAAGTCGGTTCAGCGGACCAACGAGGCCCCCCGCGCCGGGTTTCGTCGTTGTTTTCCCGGGAGCCCGGCAGTACCCTGCCGATCGATGCCCGCGCCCGGGAATATTCCGCCCGGACACGGGTAAGAACGGTACCGCATCCCGATTCCGATCCATGGGCCTCCACGACGTTCAGCAGGACATTGATCCGGCCGCCTTCCGCCGGTTCACGCGACAGATCATCCAGGACGTTCGCGCCCTGGAGCACATGATCCAGGAGGGCATGTTCGAGACCGGCGTGCGCCGGATCGGTGCCGAGCAGGAACTCTTCCTGATCGACGAGCGCGGTCAGCCCGCGCCGGTCATCGAGGAGATGCTGAAGCACAACAAGGATCCGCGCATCGTCACCGAACTCTGCCGCTTCAACGTGGAGTTCAACCTCGAACCGTACGTATACGAGGGGGACTGCCTGTCCCGGCTGGAAGGGCAGATCAACGAGGTGCTCGCGAAGGTGCGCGCGCTCGCGAAAAAGGTGGATTCGCAGGTGCTGATGATCGGCATCCTTCCGACCATCCATCTTTCGGACCTGCGGCTCGAGAATCTCGCGCCGATCCCGAGGTATTTCGCGCTGAACGACGCGATCGTGCGACTGCGGGGCGCGATGGCGCAGTACCAGATCCGGGGCATCGACGAGCTCTTCTTCCAGCACGACAACATCCTCGTCGAGGGCTGCAACACGAGCTTCCAGCTGCACCTGCAGGTGGAGCCGCACGAGTTCGCGCACGCCTACAACGTGGCGCAGCTCGTCACCGCTCCGGTCCTGGCGGCCGCGACGAATTCCCCCACGCTGTTCGGAAAGAGGCTCTGGAAGGAGACGCGCATCGCCCTCTTCCAGCAGGCGGTCGACACGCGGTCGAGCAACCTGTACCTGCGCGAGATGAGCCCGCGCGTGCATTTCGGCACGGGCTGGGTCAACGAGTCGGTCGCGGAGATCTACAAGGAGGACATCGCGCGCTTCCGCGTGATCATGACGACGGATTTCGACGATCCGTTCGAGGAACTGCGCGCGGGCCGGATTCCGCGCCTGCGGGCGCTCCAGCTGCACAACGGCACGGTGTACCGCTGGAACCGGGCCTGCTACGGCATCACCGACGGCAAGCCGCACCTGCGCATCGAGAACCGCATCCTTCCGGCCGGGCCGTCGGTCGTGGACGAGGTCGCCAACGCGGCGTTCTGGTTCGGGCTGCAGTCGGGCCTCACGAAGCGTATCGCCGACGTGCGTCCGCTGATGGATTTCGACGACGCCAAGGCCAATTTCGTGGCCGCGGCCCGGCTCGGCCTCGCCTCGCAGCTGCAGTGGATCGACGGGAACCGCTGGCCGGCGCCGGAGCTGATCCTGCGCGAGCTGGTGCCCGTCGCCCGCGAGGGCCTGAAGGACGCGGGCATCGACGGCTCGGACGTCGACCGGTATCTCGGCATCATCGAGGAACGGGTCGGAACGCGCCAGACCGGATCCCAGTGGCAACTGTCGTCGCTGGCGGCGATGAAACGCCAACCCTCGACCCGGGCCGAGCGGCTGGAAGCGCTCGTGGCTGCGACCGTCAAGCGGCAGGAGGAAGGGCAGCCGGGCCACCGGTGGAAGCCCGCCGAGCTGAGCGAAGGGCCGGTGACGCGGCACCTTCCGTCGTCGCGCGTCGAGCACTACATGTCGACCGACCTGTTCACGGTACACGAGGACGAGGCGGTCGAGTTCGTCGCGGTGCTCATGGACTGGCGGCGCATCCGGCACGTGATGGTGGAGGACAACCGGCACCAGCTCGTCGGCCTCGTGCCGTACCGCCGCCTGCTGCGTTACCTCGCCGACAAGAACACCGTGCACGCCGGAAAGGACGACGTGACCGTGCGGGACATCATGATCGCGGACCCGGTCGCGGTGACGCCCGAAACTTCGACCGTGGACGCGATCGCCCTGATGCGCAAGCACGGCATCGGGGCGCTCCCCGTCGTGCGCGACCGGGTGCTGGTCGGCATCATCACCGAGGCCGACTTCGCGCGGATCGCGGGCAAGATCCTCGACGACAGCCTGAAAGCATCGGGCTGACCGGGAGGCGTTCGAAGCGATCAGAATTCGTCGTCTTCGTCCTCGTCCTCGTCCTCTTCGTCCCCTTCCTTGCCTTCGCCGGAGGTCTCGCCCTCTTCGGCGTCGCCGTCGTCGTCCGACGATTCTTCCTCCAGGTCGTCGAGCATGCCTTCCATCGACCCCGCCTCCTTCTCACGCGGCGGCGCGATGTCGGCCTCGTCCTCGTCATCGACCACGATCACGGGCGTGGGAGCGCCCGTCGAGAGCACGTACTTGACCCCGAGGAAGTGGGTGCCCGCTTCCTCGATCATGCCCAGCTCGATCAGCGCCTTGGCCACCTTGTAGGGGCACGGCTCGAAGCCGCGGCCCTCCTTGAAGAAGCTGGCCGTCTTGCGGTCCCTGGCGACGATCAGGATGTAGCCCTTGAGGAGCTTTCCGCGCGCGTGGATGGCCCACTTCTCCTTCGAGACGGTCGGGCTGATGCGGAATTCGGGGGAGCCGGAAGATCCGGACGAGCTTTCCATGGTCGGGCGCCGGGCGGCGCAGGGGTAAGGCGGTACTGGAGATCAGAATCGGCCGCCTAACTTACTTCGACGGACCCGGTTCCGTATGCGGGGAAGACGATGAATCGGATGTCAATCCGGTGCCGAGAGAGTGTTTCGCGGTACGCGCACGGCGAATACATTGCAGCTCCCACCCCACAACGGAGGTAATGCCATGCGTCGGATCGTCTTCCTTGCCGCCCTGCTCCTGCTGGCCGGCGGTGCCCTGCTGCCGGCCCGTGCCCAGATGGAGGTCCGGGCCATCAGGGCCGGCCATCTCGTGGATCCCGAATCGGGCCGCGCGCTCGCCAACCAGACCATCGTCATCGAGAGGGACCCGCAGACCAACCGCTCCAGGATCGTGTCGGTAGGTCCGAACGTGGCAATCCCGCAGGGCGCCGAGGTCATCGACCTTTCCGACCAGTGGGTCCTGCCCGGGCTCGTGGATGCCCACGACCACCTGGCCATCACCTACAAGGAAGAACCGGAGTCCTGGTACTACTACTACACGATCATCAGCGACTCGACCCCGCTGCGGGCGATCCAGGCCATGTCGACCGGCTTCCAGAAGCTGGCGTCCGGCTTCACGATCGTGCGGGATCTCGGCAACAACGGCCTCTACGCCGACACGGCACACCGCCAGGCGGTCGAGATGGGCTGGGTGCCGGGCCCGACGATGATCAACTCGGGCATCATCATCGGAGGATTCGGCGGACAGCTCTACGAGACGCCCGAGATGGAGGCGACCGTATACCCCGAGTACCTGAACGCCGATACGAACGACGAGATCGTCAAGGCCATCCGCCGCAACATCCACTACGGCGCCAAGGTCATCAAGGTCTGCGTGGACTGCCAGGCCTACCCGTACACCCAGGAGCAGCTCGAGCTCTTCGTCAGCGAGTCGGCCAATGCCGGCCGCAAGGTCTCGGGGCACGTGCAGACCGTCGAGGGCGCGCTGCGCGCCGCCCGCGCGGGGCTCTGGTCGCTCGATCACGACAACGCGCTGACGCCCGAAGTGCACAAGCTCATGGCGGAGAAGGGCATCTTCCGCGCCGGAACGGAGACGCCGAAGGCCGACTGGTCGCGCGTCGGGGACCGCGAGTGGGAGCGCCGTCTCGCCGGGCTCAAGGATGCGTACGAGCAGGGGGTTCCGCTCGTGTTCTCGACCGACGCCGACTACTACATCCCGGGCTTCAACCGGGGCGAGCTGTCCATCGAGTTCCTGAACACGTGGAAGGCGGCCGGCATCCCGAACGCCGACATCCTGCGCGCGCTTACCGTCAACGGATACCGGATCTCCGAGACCACCGAGACGCGGGGCCTCATCAAGGAAGGATTGGCGGCCGACATCATCGCGGCCTCGTCCAACCCGCTGGACGACATCATGGCCCTGCGCGACGTGACGTTCGTGATGAAGGACGGCAAGGTGTTCAAGAAGGACGGCGTGGTCGCTCCGCTCGACTTCTTCCACAACGGGCCGGTCTACGGCTGGAGGAAGCGATAGTCATGCGCACGTCACGCCTGGGAGGGGCCGTGCTCGCGGCGGCCCTGGTCGCGGGCTGCGGAGGCGGCGCACCCGCGCCCGAGGCTCCGTATCCCCACCGCATCGCATTCCAGTCCAACCGCTCGGGCAACACCGAGGTCTGGATCCTGGATCTCGCGGGCACCGACCCCGTGAACCTCACGCGGCACGATTCGCTGGATTACCACCCGATGGGCTCCCCCGACGGGTCCCGCATCGCCTTCATCTCGCACCGGGACGGGGACGAGAATATCTGGACGATGGGCGCCGACGGCTCGAACCCGCTCCAGCTCACGACCGGACCCGCGCACGACATCGATCCGACGTGGAACGGGGACGGCACGCGGCTGTCGTTCGATTCGGACCGCGACGGCGACGTCGACATGTTCGTGATGGACGCAGACGGGTCGAACGTGATGAAGATCATGGACCACGACTCGACCGAGTCGCACCCGTGGTGGTCACCCGTCGAGGACCGGTTCGTCTTCCACTCCAACATGGACGGGGACATGGAGATCTGGGTGACCGGATTCGGCGGGGAAGGCCTGGCGAAGCTCACCGACAACGACGTCATGGACGAGTTTCCGGCCTGGTCGCCCGACGGTCGGTCCATCGTGTTCTCGTCGTGGACCGGGGAGAACGAGGCCGATCTCTTCCTGGTGGACGCCGATGGGTCGAACCTGCGCAAGCTGGTCGAGAATCCGGGCGAGGACCTCGCCGCGGCCTTCTCGCCGGATGGGGAATGGCTGACGTTCGTGAACCGGCGGGCCGTCGAAGGCGGTCGTCGCGACATGGACGTCTGGGTCGTGCGGGCCGACGGTACGGGGCTGCGAAACCTGACGAACGACCCCGCGCACTCCGACTCGAATCCGAGGTGGGTGCCGGGTACGCGTTGAGCCACGCGCCGCGGCCGGGCAACTCCCACGCCCGGCCGCGGCGTCGCCGGCGGCCCGTGACCACCGGACTCAGAACGCCTCGTTCAGGTCGAGGTAATCGCCACCGGCGCCGGGCGCGAAGGCGAAATCCTGTCGGATCGTGATGCGTTCCGCGGGAAACATGAGCACGCGGATGCCGGCTCCCACGGCGAAATGCACGTCGTCGAACCGGAAGTCGCCCACCCGGTCGGCCACGTCTCCCATGCCGGCGAACACCGCGAATCCGAGACGCCACCATACCGGGATGGCCCGGATCTCGGCCTGCAGCGCCCAGCGCTGCCGACCGATGTACTGCGTGCCCGGGTACCCGCGGACGGCCTCGCCTACGCCCGGCAGGACGCGGAACGGAACGTCGCCGGTGGACGCGGTGAAGAGCGCCTGCACGGCGGCGTGGACCGGTCCCGCAATGGTGACGTACCTGCGGAGGTCGAGCGTCAGGCTGGTGAAGGTGGCCTCGCTGCCGAGGGCGGGGCCGTGGATCTGCGCGTGCACGCGGTAGATGGCGCCGCTGCGGGGCATCACGACGTGCTCCCTGTCGTCCAGGGTCGCGACCACGCCGATCCCGGCCGCCCGGCTGCGTCCGCTTCCGGGCACCGAACCGTCAGACAACGCTCCGTTCGCCGGATCCAGGTCGGTGATGTCGCCCCAGCGGACGAACCAGCTCGCTCCCACCCACGCCCGGGGACCGAGCTGGCGCAGTACCTCGGCCGCACCGCTGAACATCCGCTCCGTGAACTCCTCCTCCGGGGCGCTTCCGGCCTCCGGGGCAATTCCGACGTAGTTCGTCGGCCACTTGCGCAGCCGGAACTTGCCGGCGAGCTGCCAGCGGTCCCCGGGAAGCCATACGCTCGGGGAAAGCAGTACGTTGAACTGCTTGTTCCGCGTGTAATAGATGTCGGCCCGCAGGTTGGAGGGGCGTGTCCCGGGTGCGGTGTAGAAGATGTACTGGGGCAGGACGCCGAGCGCCAGCCGGGTGTCGGGTGAGGAGAAGACGATCGGAAGCAGCGCCAAGCGGGATCGGTGAGCCGCTTCGAGGGTGGTGTCGGACGGAGACGCCTGGCGGGCAAATACGGGGTGGACCAGGCCGAGGACGACCGGGAGCAGGAGGGCCGGCAGGAGTCTCATGGTGGTGTGCGGTTGGTTTGACCCAGTCTGCGGTGGACGGGGCCTGCCGATCGGGACCTGGATACCCGCGGAACGGGACATTCGGGGCGGTTTCGCGCGGGGATCGAACCGTCCGGAGGGTCGTTCTGAGGGGCATTCCCAAACACCAGGTGCTTTCATGACCCGCGCACTGCCGATTCTCCTCCTGGTGCTCGCGGCCTGCGGCGAGGGTCCGGACGCCCCGGCATCGGCCGTCTCCGGCCCGGCCGCGGAGAGGATCGACGCCTACCTGTCGAGACTGGAGGCCGTCGGTTTTTCGGGATCGGTGGTCGTACGTACGCCCGAAGGTACCATCCTGTCGAAGGGCTACGGACTCGCGGACGACTCGGCAGGTACCCGGTACTCGACCGGGACGATCGCGACCGTGGGCTCGCTCACCAAGCAGTTCACCGCGGCCGCCGTGATGCTGCTCCAGGCCGAGGGTCGCCTGTCGGTCGAAGATCCGATCACGCGCTTCATCGAGGGGGTTCCGCCCGACAAGGCCGGGGTGACCGTGCATGCCCTGCTGTCGCACACGGCGGGCTTTCCGGGCGCACTGGGGGACGACTTCGTGAGCGTGGGCAGGGACGAATACGTGGCCGCCGCCCTCGCCGCGCCGCTCGATTTTCCGCCGGGAGAGGGATACGCGTACTCGAATACCGGCTACTCGCTGCTGGCCGCGATCGTCGAGATCGCGTCGGGCATGGAATACGGGAGCTTTCTCCGGGAGCGGCTGCTGCGACCCGCCGGCATGGAGGACACGGGGTACTGGACCGACGGTTTCGAAGAGACCCGCCTCGCGGTCGGCTACCGGGACGGGAAGCGCTGGGGGCGGTTCATCGACCGCGGCACCGGCCCCGTTTCCTGGCACATGGTCGGAAACGGGGGCATCCACTCGACGCCCGACGACATGATGCGCTGGGATGTGGCGCTGCGGGACGGGAAGGTACTCCCGTCCTCGCTGGTGGAATCGATGGTCGGACGGTACGGACTGGATTCGCCGGCCGAGGACGTGTGGTACGGGTACGGGTGGACGATCTGGCCCACGCCGCGCGGGACGCGTCTCGTCAAGCACAACGGCGGGAACGGCGTGTTCTACGCCGATTTCCTTCGATTCGTGGACGAGGACGTAGCGATCTTCCTGGTGACCAACCGGTCGACCCGCGCGGCGTCGCGCCTGGGGTGGACGCTCGCCGACCTGCTGTTCGACCCGGCGTTCGAGCCCCCGGCGCCCGAGTGGGTCGCGCCCGACCTGCCGGACTTCCCTGACACCCCGCAGGGCCGCGTGGTCCGGGACCTGGTCGATCTGCTGGTGAGGGGCGCACCCGAGGGTCTGCAGCCGTTCGTCGAGACCCGGTTCGCTCCCGAATTCCGCGACGTGGTGCCCATGGAAGAGCACCTCCGCATCCTGGGTATCGTCCAGGAAGAAATGCGGGGGCGTGCCCGCACCCGGCTTCGGGGCGACGGGTTCTCCTTCGCGGTGGTACTGACCGCCGACGACGGCCGTCCGCCGCTCACGCTCACGGTCGAACTGGGAGGGCCGTCGCCCGACCTCGTCTCCGGCATCGGCGTCGAGTGAAGGGCGGGGCTTCCTCACGGGGTCCGGCATGCCCCCCGGGGAAGCCCCCGCACGTTCACTTGACCAGGAGCATGCGCCCGGTCGCCCGTTGCTCGAGCCCGGCCGATCGGGCCGTGACGCGGTAGACGTACACTCCCGTCGGCAGATCCGAAGCGTCGAGCGCCAGCGTCGACGCGCCGGCCGGGAACCCGGCGTCGGGAAGCGACAGCACACGACGCCCGAGCAGGTCGAACACCTCGACCGACACGGCCGCGGCCCGGGTGAGTTCGAAGGCTATCGTGGTGACGGGGTTGAACGGGTTCGGGTAGTTTCCGAGCAGCGTGAAGCCCGCCGGCACTTCGGGCCGGGGTTCGGTATCGGTGCTCGAGGACCCGCGCAGCGTGACGTTGATCTCGGCCCCGGCGCCGGCATTCTCGACCGGAGGGGCGTCGGCAGCCCGGGTCGCGTCGTCATTGAAGGAGGTCGCATATCCGTCCTTCGCCACCATGACGCGGTAGCGCCCTCGGCTCACTCCCGGGAGGGCCCAGGTGCCGTCGGCCGCGGTAGTGGTGGAGGCGACGGCGTCGCCGTTTTCGTCCAGCAGGTACACGGTCGCGCCCTCCACCGGGCGGCCTGACTCGTCCGCGACCGTGCCGTGCACGGCCGCCCCGCCCTCGCGCACCGTTCCGGCCGGATCGACGAACATCCACGGGACCAGGGCGAAATCGATCCCGGTTGCCGCGCTCGACGCATCCACGGTGACCGGAGTGGCCGCCGAAGGATCGAACGTATCCTTCCAGTACTCGGGCAGGAACCACGGCGCGAAGGCCGACACCGTGTACTCCCCGTCGGGGAGGCCGTCCAGCGCGTAGGAGCCGTCTTCGCGTACTACCGTCGAGTAGAACCGCTCGGACTGGGGCCAGACCTGCGCGACCACCGTCGGCCGCGCCTCGACTACCGCGATCTTGGGCGGAACGCCGGCATCGCCGTACAGCGAATCGGCCCACGAGACCGAGAAATCGATCTCCACGCGGCCCTCCAAGCGGCCGCTTCCCTCGCGACGCCGCTCGACGGCGATGGAGGCGTCCGTCGACGCCCCGCCTTCCACCGTCACCCACGTCGCCAGCGAAGGCACCCAGGCCCCGCCGACATAGGCGAACCCGCCGTCCACGTGGGCCGAGACGAGGTACTCGCCCAGCGGAAGCCCGCCGATCTCGAACCGTCCGTCCGGTCCCGTGATCGCGTGCGAGTCCGGCATGCGGATCGGGGCCATCGACAGGTCGGCCGATCGGGGGCGGGCCTGCACGAGGGCCCGTTCCACGGGTGCGCCGGTCATCGCGTCCGTGACGACGCCCGTGATGGAGCCGTACAGGTACCGCACATCGAGCACGACGTTCAGTCCGGTGCGCGTCTCTCCGTCCAGGAGCGTGATCGGGGTTGCCGCCGCGGGGTCGTCGGCGCCGTCGTACCAGCGTTGGCCGAATCGGTCGCCATCCCACCAGGCCGCGTACACGGTGTACGTCCCGGTCGGCAGGCCGTCGACGAGCCACGCCCCGGACGAATCGGCCGTCGTCCAGGCGTTTACATAGCCCCATCCGGCGGGTTCACGGCCCCCGAGGGCCGACTGTACGAGCACCTGGGCGCCCCCCAACGGCTCGCCGGCCGCGTCGGTCACCGTGCCGGCCACCGACGCGCTGCCCCCGACCAGCGGCAGCAGGAAATCGACCGCGGCGCGGGCTTCGCCGTCGGCCAGCGCGACGGGTGTCGCCAGGGATTCCTCGGCCGCGCCGTCGAACCAGCGGACGACGCTCGACCACCGGGCCCAGGCTTCGGCGCGCACGACGTAGGCGGCGGCCTGCAGGCCCCGGATCGAATACGTCCCATCGAAATCGGTGGTCGCCCAGCCCGGCCATGTCGCGCCGCCCGCCGGGTCGTACGCCTGCACGAACGCACCGTATACCGGGTGACCGTTTTCGTCGACGACGCGACCGCTGATGCTCGCCGTGCCGTGGAACAGGGGCTCCAAGGCGAAATCGATGCCTTCCACGATCTGCCCGTCGGCCACGTCCACCGGGGTGGCGTCGCTCTCGTTCGCCGCGAAGGCCCACCACTGCGGCGCGAGATCCGGCGAGCGGGTGCCCACGACGTACGTCCCCGCCGCGAGGCCCTCGATGCGGTAGGCGCCGGCGGAATCGGGGAAAGCCATGCCCATGCCCATCGACACGGAGTCGCGGGACACGGCGTAGACCATGACGCCCCCGCGCATCGAGACGTCGGGGGTCTTCACGTTGCCCGCTATGACGGCCGTTCCCCCTGGCGTGCCGTGGCCGGGATCGCCGGGGTCGGGGGGCGTTCCGCCCGATCCGGAGTCCACCTGGGCATAGGCCGGAAGCGAGAACGCGAGGAGGATGGCCGCGAGGGCGTATCGGGTGCGCATGGCGAATTCAGGCAGGGGTGGTCGCGCCCGGCGGGGACGGCGACGACCCGGATGACGGATGTACGGCAATTGGACACCGGAAGTGCCCCCCGCATTCCCGGGCGCCGCGTTTTTGTCTGGGGTATCGCGCGGATCTCTCGCGGTTTGTACTCTGCGACGCGCCCGCCGACGGGAGGCCGCCGCGACCGCGCGGGATCCCCGGCACGGAGTCCCATCCATTCCGACCCCACCATGCACGACCATTCCAACGCCTCACGGCTGTTCCTGGCGAGCTGCATCGCGCTCATCGTGACGGCCATGACCTTTGCCATCCGCGCGAAGCTCGAACTCGAGTTCGCCGGCGAATTCGGACTGTCGCTCGAGCAGATCGGCATCGTTTTCGGCCCCGCGTTCTGGGGCTTCACCGTGGCCATGATCATCGGCGGTCCGCTCGTCGACATCCTCGGCATGAAGCGCATCGTATGGATCGCCTTCGCGACCCACGCGCTCGGCATCGTCCTGATGATCGCCGCGACGGGTTTCTGGTCGCTTTTCGCGGCCGTGCTGCTCACCGGGCTCGGCAACGGCATGGTCGAGGCGGCCTGCAATCCGCTCGTCGCGACGCTCTACCCCGACAACAAGACGACGATGCTCAACCGCTTCCACGTCTGGTTTCCGGGCGGAATCGTGATCGGAAGCCTGGTGGCCTACCTCGTGATGGACATCATGGGTCTGCAGTGGGAGGTGCTGGTGGCTACGCTCGCGCTTCCGCTCGTCGTGTACGGGTACCTCTTCCTCGGGCAGGAGCTGCCCCAGACCGAGCGCGTCACGATGGGCGTATCGACGGCCGGCATGTGGAAGGCGGTCGCGTCGCCCCTTTTCCTGTTCATGGGGTTCTGCATGCTGCTCACGGCCTCGACCGAACTCGGCACGGGCCAGCGCATCTCGTCGCTGCTCGCCGATACGGGCGTGTCGGCCATCCTCGTGCTCGCGTTCATCAACGGTATCATGGCGCTCGGTCGAGCGTTCGCGGGCCCGGTCGTGCACCGGCTGTCGACCAGCGGAATGCTGCTCTTCTCGGCCGTGTTCTCGACGCTCGGACTCGTGGCCCTGTCGTACGCCAGCGGGTGGATGACCTTCGCCGCCGCCGCGGTGTTCGCCGTAGGCATCTGCTATTTCTGGCCCACGATGCTCGGTTTCGTGAGCGAGAACATCCCCGAGTCCGGGGCGCTCGGCCTGTCGATCATGGGCGGACTCGGAATGTTCTCCGTCTCGATCGTGCTGCCGGTCATGGGCGACTTCCTCGACCACGCGTCGACCGGGGCCGACACGCTCCGGTACATGGCGGTCTTGCCCGCGGTGCTGATCGTCGCCTTCGCGGCGCGGCACTTCGCGCGTCGCAAGGCGACCGCCTGACTTCGGAACGGCCCGGCCCGGCGCGTTTCGGGCCGGGCCGGGCTCCGTGTCGCGTGTCGGGGCGGGCGGGGCACCCGGCGCCGGAGTCGGCAACCCGCGGAAGGACCCAACGCGAAAACCTCGCGTAATCGGGAATGGGGGTTGAAATGCTCGGATTCCCCGGGCATTTTAACGTTTCAACCCGGACAGCCCGTGACACTCCTCCGCGTTCGCGCCGCCGCAGCCGCGGCCATGCTCCTGCTCCCGCCCGTCATCGCCGACCCGGCCTCGGCGCGCCAGGTGGTGATATCGGAGGTGATGTCGTCCAATACGACGACCCTCGCCGATGAGGACGGGGACTACCCCGACTGGATCGAACTGCGCAACGACGGCCCCGCGCCGGTGGACCTGGCCGGCTGGGTGCTGACAGACAAGGGCGACCCTGCGCTCGGCTGGGTGCTTCCGGCCCGTACGCTGGAGCCGGGCGGGCACCTGGTGGTTTTCGCTTCGGACAAGGACCGGGTGGGGCTACCCGGGCGATGGACGACTCCCGTGGATCGCGGCCACGTGTGGAAGTACCGGGTGGGGGGGACGTCGACACCCTCGGACTGGATGCAGCCTTCGGTCGACGTGTCGGGGTGGGCGAACGGAGCGAGCGGATTCGGGTACGGCGACGGGGACGACGCGACCGTCGTGCAGCCGGTGATCTCGGTGGCCGCACGGACCACGTTCGAGGTCGCCGACCCCGCGTCGGTCGTCGGCCTGCTCCTGCACGTGGACTACGACGACGGATTCGTCGCCTACCTGAACGGCCGGGAAGTGGCCCGGGCGAACTTGGGCACTCCGGGAACCCCGGTTTCGTGGGCCATGACGGCGACACGTGACCGGGAAGCCGCGATGTACCTCGGCGGACGACCCGAGGAGTTCAACCTCGCCGATGCGCTGCAGTACCTCGTGCCGGGCGCGAACACCCTGGCCGTCGAGGTGCACAACGTCGCCTCCGGCTCGAGCGACCTGTCGCTGATCCCGTTCCTGTCGATCGCGACCGCAGGAACGCCGGACGTCGGCGGAGTCTCGGCGCAGCTGGCGCCGCTGTTCGTGCGCCCCCTGCACACCGATTTCCGCATCGCCGTGGGCGAACGGTTATGTCTCGGGCGGCCGGACGGGTCGCAGTCCGACTGCTTCGACGTCCCCGAGGCGCCGACCGATTTCTCGACGGGGCGCAACGCGACGGGGGAGACGGTGATCTTCACGAGCCCCACGCCGGGTGCGGCGAACGTCGCGACCACGTTCACCGGGCAGGCACCGCCGCCGAGTTTCAGCCTTGACGCGGGACACGTCTCGCCCGGACGCGTGTTGACGATCGGCCCCGACACGCCCGGAGGGCTCGTCGTGGTCACCACCGACGGTTCGACGCCCGGCGAGAGCGGCGGCGTGCCCACCTATACGCGCACGCTCACCGCCACGACGGTCGTAAGGGCGCGGGTGGTGGCCCCGGGGGCCATCCCGGGCGACGTGGTGACGCGAACGTATATCGTCGAAAGCCCGCGCTCCATGGCGGTGGTCTCTCTGACCACCGATCCACCCAACCTGTGGGACTGGAATTCCGGCATCTACGTGCTGGGCCCGAACGCGCAGGGCGGAGCACCGAACTGGGGCGCGAATTTCTGGCAGGACTGGGAGAAGCCCGTTCACGTCGAGTTTTTCGAGTCCGGCGGATCGCTCGCGTTTTCGCACGGCGCCGGGGTCAAGATCTACGGTGGCTGGTCCCGCGCCCATCCGCAGAAGTCGCTGGCGATGTTCGCACGCAGTGAATACGGGGCCAACCGTTTCGACCACAGGCTTTTCTCCAACAAGCCCTTCGATCGGTACGAGACCTTCGTCCTGCGCAACTCGGGCAACGACTGGAATCGCACCCAACTGCGCGACGGGTACATGCAGTCGCTCGTCACGGACACCGAAATCGACTGGATGGCCTACCGGCCCGCGGTGGTCTACCTGAACGGCGAGTACTGGGGCATCCAGAACGTTCGCGAGAAGATCAACGAGCACTACGTGGCGCAGAACGGCGGGGTGGATCCGGATGCCATCGACATGATGGACTGGCAGGGCGAATACCAGATGGTTGCGATCCGCGGCGACGCGACCGCGTGGAACGCCATGATGGACTTCGTCCGGAACAGCGACGTCGGCTCACCCGACTGGCTGACGACGGTGGGCGAGCACATCGACCTCGACAATTACATCGACTATCACATCGCGCAGATCTTCTTCGACAATACCGACTGGCCGGGCAACAACACGAAGACGTGGCGCGAGCGGACGCCCGAGGGACGGTTCCGCTGGATCCTGTACGATACCGATTTCGGATTCGGACTGTACGGCCCCGGAAACTGGGCCAACAACACGCTGACGTTCGCAGTCGCCCCGGGGGGCGTCAACTGGCCCAACCCGGAGTGGTCGACTTACCTGCTGCGTCGTCTGTTGACCAACGGCACGTTCCGGAGGCTTTTCGTCAACCGGTACGCAGATTTCCTCAATACGCGGTTCCGCATCGATCGCATGGAAGCCGTGCTCGATTCGCTGGCCGACGGGATCCGGGCCGAGATTCCCGCGCATACGCGGCGCTGGGGCGGCAGCCTGTCGACGTGGCAGCAGGACATCGAGGTGATGCGCCAGTTCGCGCGCAACCGGCCCGACGCGCTCACGCAGTACGTCCGAAGCTACTTCGCCCTGGGCAGCATGAATACCGTCACGGTGCGCAACCCGGAGCCCTGGCGCGGGCGCGTGCTCGTCAACCGCGAGGCCGTCCCGTCGGCGACGTGGGAGGGCCGGTACTTCGTGAACGTGCCCGTGCCCGTCACGGCCGAGCCCGCTCCCGGATACCGTTTCGCGGGGTGGAGCGGAAGCTCGAACGCCACCACGAACCGCATCGAGGTCGACGCCGGGGACAAACCCGACCTGACCGCGCGGTTCGAGGTCGATCCGGGCGCCGAATCGGCGATCGTGATCAACGAAATCATGTACCACCCGCCCGATGCCGCCGATCCGGGTGACTGGGTCGAACTGACGAACGTCTCGTCTTCCGCGGTGGATCTCGCGGGATGGACGCTCGGCGACGGCGATCCGACCCACGTGTTCACGGTGCCGGCCGGCACCGTCATCCCCGCCGGCGGGTTCGTGGTGCTCGCGCAGAACGCCGCCGATTTCGCGGCCGTGCACCCGAACGGGCCCACTCCGCTCGGAAACTGGGGATACGGGTTCTCGAAGGGGGGCGAAACGATCTACCTGCGCGACGCGGGAGGGGTCCTGGCCGACTCGGTCGCCTTCACCGACGAGGCGCCGTGGCCCGTCGAAGCGGACGGGCAGGGGGCCTCGCTGGAGCTCGTGGAGCCGACCGGCGACAACCGACTCGCCGGTCTTTGGCGGGCGTCCGAAACGTACGGCGGCACGCCCGGCGCACGGAACGCCGTCCCCGTCGGCACGCAGACCGCCGAGTTGCCCGGTGGGTCGGCCTCGGTCCACGCCTATCCCAATCCGTTCCGGGACTCGACCTCGCTGGACGTCTCGGTTCCGCGATCGGGGGACGTTGTCGTCACCGCGTACGACCTCCTGGGGCGGGAACTCGGCCACGTGCGGCCCGGAGTCCTGCCGGCCGGCCGCTCGTCGCTCGTCATCAACCTGCCGGACGCCGCGTCAGGCCTCATTCTCCTGCGAGTTTTCGTGGACGGAAGGGCCGTCGCCGCCGGTTCTGCCGCCATCGTGCGGTGACGGTGCGTACCTTGCGCTGAGTCTTTCCGAGTCCCGCCATGCGCATCGTCATCACCGAGAACTACGACGAAATGAGCCGTATCGGGGCTCGGATCGTCGCCCGCACCATCAACGAGAAGCCGAACGCGGTCCTCGGACTCGCGACCGGCGGTACTCCGATCGGACTGTACCGGGAGCTGGTACGGATGCACCGGGAGGAGGGGCTCGATTTTTCCCGGGTCACTACGTTCAACCTGGACGAATACGTCGGCCTGCCCAAGGACTCGCCGGCCAGTTACCACTGGTTCATGCGGGAGAACCTGTTCCAGTACCTCAACATCCCCGAGCAGAACATCTACATCCCGTCAGGCACGACCGACAACTACGAGGCGTTCTGCACGTGGTACGAGGCGCGCATCCGGGAGAGCGGCGGCATCGACCTCCAGCTGCTCGGTATCGGCACCGACGGCCACATCGCGTTCAACGAGCCCACGAGTTCGCTCGGATCGCGCACCCGCATCAAGACGCTGGCCAAACAGACGATTCTCGACAACGCCCGATATTTCGAGCGGCCCGAAGACGTGCCGATCTACGCGATCACGATGGGCGTCGGCACGATCCTGGAAGCGCGCAAGATCCTCATCCTGGCCAACGGCCGGTACAAGGCCCCGGCGGTGGCGGCGATGATCGAGGGTCCCGTGACCTCGATGTGCACGGCAAGCGCGCTCCAGATGCACCCCGAAACGGTCTGCGTGCTGGATCGGGAGGCCACCAAGGACCTCCAGATGCTCGAGTACTACGAGTGGGTCCAGGAAAAGAGCCCCGGGTCTCCGTACCGGAAGCGCCGGGAGGACACGCCCCTGCTCTGAGCCTCCGTCCGCGGCGCAGCGCCGCCTGCGCTCACCGCGAAAGCCGCTGCCGGCTCAGTGTCGCAGCTTGCGCAGCACCTCCGCCTCATGGCGGATTTCCGCCAGGTCGCGCTGCATTTCCGACCAGCCGTACCACAACGCGTAGTCGGGGTTCATGTGGTACATGCCCTGGAAGGCCCGCATGCGGTGTTCCATGAACATGACGAACAGCTTGTGCTCCACGGGGGTTGCCGCGTCGTGGAACGTCAGGAGGTCCGGATAGGCGTAGGCGTACGACGCGGGTTTGGGCAGCGTGCCGTCGGCATACAGGCCCGCGACGGTCCCGATCGCCTCGGCCATGAGGCGGTCCACGGTGCGGATCTGGTCGTCGCCCTTCTCCAGTTCGTTCCGCACGTAGTGCTCGGCATGGCACCCCGAGCAGATTTCGATCATCCGGTCCCTGCGGTCCTGCCACTCGGCGTGATCGGTGCGCACGATATCCAGGGAAGCGAAGCGGTCCAGCCGGTCGGTGGGTTCTCCCTCCGGCGTCAGTACCCCCAGCGCCTTCAGAATCGTGGTCCGGTCGGCGGCCCACTGCGGGTCGTCGGGCATCGGAAGGCGGACGGCAAGGAACCCCCACGCCGTGCCCACCTCGTGGTCGCCGCCCGGCATGTGGCACGTCTGGCACGTGGGAGACAGGGCTTCCTTCGAGAGCACACCCTGGCGCTGCAGCGTATTGCGAACGCCGTGCTTCGAGGTCGAATACATCTCCCACTGCGGATGATCGAATCCCATGTGGCAGGTCTGGCACGCTTCGGGTTGCCGCGCCTCCTCGATCGAGAACAGGTGCCGGGTGTGGCAGGCATCGCACGACGCCACTCCGTACCCGTGCCCCTCGAGCTTGAGTTCGACGTATTCCTCGTCCGACTTCAGGCCGATCTTGTGGCAGCCTCCGCATCCCTTGAGCCCCTCGGTCAACGTCATGGGTTGCCAGTGGAAGGTGGGCATGGCTTTCATGGCCTCCCAGGCTTTCGCGTGTTTGCCCGCCTTGTACTGCGAGACCCGCTCGTCATGGCAGGTTTCGCACGTCTCGGGAGTCGGCAGTTCCACCTCGAGCACGTCGTCGGCCGACGTATGCTCCTCCCCGTGGCAGTCTGAGCACGCCACGGATTCCTTTGCATGGCGACTCTGGGTCCAATCGGTAACCACGCCCGGCGTCACCGTGGCGTGACACTCGTAGCAGTCCTGGTCCGGAGCCTCCAGCGGCGGCAGGTCTGCCGGAGGTACCCCCGGCGGAGCCGCCGTGGGAAGCGAACCCGCGAGCAGGGCGAACAGGGCCACGACGGGCGTGGGCAGGGCGATTGCGGCAAGTCGGAACATGGCACCGGACGGGTCGGATGCGACAGTCTCGACCGAACATAGCCGCGGGCCTCGGATCCGGATGCCGGGGAAAGTCGCCGGTCCGTGCCGGGGGCGCGCCGGGACCCCGCCCCGGCCCGCGCCGATACCTCAAGACGTTCGCGCAAGCGCCCGTCGTGCCATGGCCAGCAGTTCCGGGTAGTAGGGACGATGCCCATGCTCCTCCACGTACCGATCGGCGGCTCGTCGCACGGCGACGACGAGGGCCGCATGGCGCACGGAAAACTCGCGGAATCGCAACGCCTGGAGCGCGCCGGCGCCCTCGGGCAAGGGACCCTTCCGCCCGAGTCGGTTCAGGGTCCAGCTCCAGGCTTTCAGCCCCCACACCGCCGGCACGAGCCACGGCTTGGAGCGCAACTCCAACCCGTGATCGGCGGCTTCGAACAGGGCATCGCTCGCCACGTTGTCCAGCAGGTCGGGCCAGAGGCCGTCCGGGCGGAACCACTCCCCGGCGAACTCGAGGTTCGGATCGAACTCCAGATCCGACGGTACCTGGGTCGTGAACGAGCGCGCCCCCATTCCGAAAAGCCAGTGCACGGTACCCGGAGCCGAAATGGTCGACGGTGCCTCCCAGAGCCGCACGCCGAGGTCGCCGTACGCGAACAGGGGGATTTCGGAACAGAACTGGCGGCGCCGATCCCCCGCGTCCAGCGAGAAATCGAATCGCACCCGGCGCTCGGTCACCGACCGTAACGCGGCTTCCGCCGCGCGGTGCGGAAGCGTCGGCTCCCGCCGAAGCGCGGGGTGCTCCTCGCGGAGGCGCAGCACGAGGATGCGACGCTTGGTGTCGGCGAGGAAGAACTCGGGGGAGTGCGCCTCGCCGCCGGTCTCGGGGAACGACTCCACGAACGAGAGGGCGCCCGTCTCCGGGTCGATGTGAAGCATCGCCACGTGCGAGAAGACCCCCGGCCGGTCGCTGCCCCGGGACGTCAGGGCCGAAGACGCGACCACTCCCCGGGTGACGAGGAGGTCTCCGGATCGGACGGGGATCCCGAGCCACGTTCCGGTCGGAACGCCGGATGCGGTCCGGACGCGGGGAAGGGCGAGCGAATCGGGATCGACGCCCTCGGCCATGAGCACGGCCTGGTCGCGCGTCGCCCGCAGGGTGTACATGTGGCGGTAGATGCGGTCCCGGGCGGTCCGATCCGTCCGGTCCCACTTCCGCGCCGAGCTGGATGCGGCGCGGGCGGCCACCACGTGGGCCGACAGCAGCGACGGCAGGCGACGCGGGCAGGCGGCCGCCAGGGCCGATGCGTCGATGAACGCCTCCTCGAGGTCGTACATCAGCGGATCGTCGGGCTCGATGCCCGTCGTGATCGAGGCGGACAACTCCTCGATGCGCACCAGGAGCGATTCCAGGGATTCATCCACACCGGCGCATCCGAGTTCGCGCGCGCGGTGGAAGGTGCGGTCGAACGCTTCCCACCGTGAATCGCCGTCCCAGTCCAGGGGCACCGAACCGGCACCCGTCCGTACCGGACCCGGTGCACAACCCTGGGAAACGGCGGCCAGGGCGAGGAGGATGACGGCGATTCGGAGCATGGCCCCAATATCCGATTTCCTGCGCCCGTTTTCGATTCGGACCTCGGACGCCCGTAGATTCGGGTCCCTTTCGATCGAAACTTCGTCGCCATGCGCTCACGCCCGCTCCCGGCCCTTGTCGTCCTCGCGCTCTCCGTTACCGCCGTCGCGGCCCAACCCGTGGAGCGGCACCGCGCCGATGCCGAACGGCTGATCGCGGCCGCTCTCGCCGACAGCGCGGCCTGGAATCGCCTCGCCGACTTCGTCGACACCTTCGGACACAGGCTGAGCGGCAGCCAGGCGCTCGAGGACGCCCTGGATTGGGCGCTCCGGGAAATGCAGGCCGACGGCCTCGATAACGTCCGGGGCGAACCGGTCATGGTGCCCCGCTGGGTGCGGGGCCGCGAATCGGCGACGCTCGTCTCGCCTAGACCCAAGGACCTCAACATGCTGGGCCTGGGCGGAAGCATCGGTACACCCGCGGGAGGGATCACGGCCGAAGTGCTGGTCGTGTCGTCGTTCGACGAACTCGCCGAGCGTGCCGAGGACGCCCGGGGACGGATCGTGCTCTTCGACGTCGAATGGCAGGGATACGGCCCCACGGTCCAGTACCGGTCCCGCGGCGCCATCGAAGCCGCCCGGGTCGGCGCGGTGGCGAGCCTGATCGCCAGCGTCGGCTCGTCCTCCCTCTATACGCCCCACACGGGCTCGATGGCCTACGCCGACGGCATTCCGCGCATTCCGCACGCCGCTCTCACCATCGAGGATGCCCGTATGCTGCACCGGATGCAGGAGCGTGGGGAGCGACCGATCGTGCGATTGGAGATGGAAGCGCAGACCCTGCCCGACGCCCCGTCGAAAAACGTCGTGGCAGAGGTCGTGGGCACGGAATTTCCGAACGAAGTCGTGGTCTTCGGATGCCACAGCGACTCGTGGGACGTCGGCCAGGGTGCAACCGATGACGGCGGCGGTTGCATCGCGACCTGGGAAGCCCTGCGTCTCGTGAAGCAGCTCGGATTGCGGCCCAAGCGCACGATGCGTCTCGTCTGGTGGACCAACGAGGAGAACGGCCTTCGTGGAGGTACCGGCTACCGCGATGCCCACCTGGCCGAACTCGACGACCACCTGCTCGCGCTCGAGTCGGACGGCGGCGTGTTCACCCCCTCGGGATTCGGGTTCTCGGGCTCGCCCGAAGCCATGGCCATCATCCGCCGGATCGGGACCCTCCTCGAGCCCATCGGGGCCGGCACGATCACCGAGGGCGGGGGCGGGGCCGACATCAGCCCGATCACCGCGCTCGGCGTGCCCGGCATGAGCCCGAACGTCGACGGGACCCGCTACTTCGACGTGCACCACACGGACGCCGACACCGTCGACAAGATCACGCCCCGAGAGATCGCGCTCAACGTCGCGGCCATCGCGGTCATGACCTACACCGTGGCGAACTGGGATGAGCGGTTACCGAGGTAGGCGCGACCGTCCGGTCGTCGCCGACGCACCGCGGCCTCACCGACGCGGCGTTCAGGACCGAGGCCGACTGCATTCGCCCATGACGTGGAACGCGTCGGGTTCGGCGCGCGCGTCCTGGAGCTGGTAGTCCACGGTCTTCGTGGTTCCACCCCGGAAACGCACTTCAATCTTGCGGATCTCCACGCAGTCGGTCATCCGGTTGACCCACAGCGGGACGTCGGTATAGGTGAACATCGCCGTGTCCCCGGGGCGGATCACCGCTTCGAGTGTCGCCACCTGGGTCGCGAGTCCGGTGTCCCGGTCACGGACGACGTCTCCGCGGGCGCTGAAGGCCAGCAGTTCGAGGCGCAGGCTCTCGATCACCTCGTCGGCCAGGTTCTTGACGCCGAACGACGGGCGCACCTCGCCGTCGTCGTTGACTGCGAACCGGGCCATTCCGATCGAGACGGGCATGCCCATCTGGCGCATCGCGCGCTCGCGGGCCACCAGCGAGGCCGGGTCGTCACCGGCCGGAGCGGCCGGAAACCACTTCTCGTTCAATGCCCGCAGCGCGGTGAATTCGCGGCCTTCGGTTTCGAGACGCGCGATCAGCGAGTCGGCGGCTTCCAGGAGCCGGATCGAGTTCACCCGCATCCATGCGGGATCGCCGGCCTCGGGAACGAACAGCACCAGGTCGCCGCGGGCGTCGGCCACGACGCCCTTCGTGTACGCCTCGATCATGGCGAGCGTGGAGCGCCCGGTCTCCGGGTTGCGCACGACGGTTTTCGACTGGAGTTCGGCGCTGACGCCACGCTGGCGCAGCAGCGCGAGGTCGGTCTCGTCCTGGGCCGCTGCGGCGGGCACGAGCAGCGCGAGAGCGAGCAGGAACCACGGTTTCATCGGGACACCTCGCTGGTTCGCATCGTGAGGCGGTGCCGGGTCGATCCGGCGGCGCCGGACCCGGCGTGCGGCGAGGTGTTCGGGTGCCCCGCAGCACGCCTGTCTACCCTGCAATGACGCCGTTTTGTGCCGTGCCTGCCAACGGGGAACCCCTACGGTGATGCGTCGGACGGTCCCTTACAGATCGCGGAGACGAATTCCGAAAAACGGGGTATCGACGTCAGCACCGTGTCGACGGAGGCCGACCCAGGCCGGGCCCGCCACGTTTTCCCTCGCCGCTGGAGCGACACGGGCTGCGGTCGGCAGGTCCCTTCTCCATTCGGAGCGTGCTGACCAGGGGAAACGAAACGAGCGGGTGCCGCGCACGACTTCCGGTCGAGCGGATCCCGGGTTCGGGGGTTGCGGACCCCGGAAGTGGAATATGGCGCGTCATTCCACTTCGCCACCCCCAAAACCGCCCCGGAAGTGGACAATGAGGGGCGATTTCCACGTACACCCCCGTGAGCAGGGTCAGAGCATCGTGTTCGGAAGTTGACCGCGCACTCGCCGGACGACGGGCGACCGCAGGGCGTGAAATCGACGCTCGATCACGGAGACCGAACCACGTTCCGCACCGGGTTGCAGATCGTGGCTCGTGACCGGCGTTTCCGGAGCCTGGATCGAGGCCGGAGACCCGGTCGCAATGCCGTGCAGATCTCGTGTGGATACCCCGGTTCCGCGGATGTACTCGGTCGCGTCGGAGTGGGAACGTCCCCTTGCGACCCACCCGCGCCGCGGCGACCTTGGGCGCGAAAGTCACAGACCGCCATGCTCAAGGGAATCCACCCCGCGCTCAGCCCCGAACTCCTGCTCGTCCTGGCCGAAATGGGCCACGGGGACGAGATCGTGATCACCGACGCCCACTTTCCGGGCCATTCGACGGGGCAGCGGGTGCTGCGGGCCGACGGGGTGGACGTGCCGACGTTGCTGGACGGCATCCTCGCGATCTTCCCGCTCGACACCTACGCCACGCCGCTCGCCATGATGGCGCCGGTGGAGGGCGACTCCTGGGACCCTGCCGTCGAGCCGGAATACCTGGCGATCGTTCGCCGCCACGAGCCGTGGGCGCCGCCACCCGAAAGGATCGAGCGGTTCGCCTTCTACGATCGGGCGCGCGGCGCCTACGCCGTGCTGGTCACGGGCGATCGCCGCAAGTACGCGAACATCGTGCTGAAGAAGGGCGTCGTGCTGCCCTGACCGCGCGAGGGTCTACCGCGAGCGACCGGGCAGGATCGCGGTGAACGAAACGACCGACTTCGCCGGAACGGTCAGCACCGCGTGATCGGCCTCACGTCGGATCGCCATCAGCGACCGCCGCGTCACCCGGTCGGGCTCGTCGAACGTGTTGTGCTCCTGCATGCGGTCGGCCGTCACTACGAAGGCCTGCATCATGACCGTGTCCCGGTCCACCGGGATCTGCAACGCGACGCTCCGGTGGGGATCGGCGTTCGTAACCGTGACGTGGAGCGCTCCGAGCGAGTCACGCGAGGCCGAGGCGGTGAGCGCCGGCATGGACTGGTCGCCGAAGACGTACTCGGGCGATTCGATGCGCGACGGCACCAGGGTCGCGTCCCAGTGCCTCCGGAACAGGTGGAACGCGTGGTACGTCGGGGTCTTCAGCATGCGGTCGCCCTCGGTGAGGATCATCGCCTGCAGCACGTTGATCGTCTGCGCGAGGTTGGCGACACGCACCCGGTCGGCGTGGTTGTTGAACGCGTTCAGGCTGATGCCGGCGACGAGCGCGTCCCGCAGCGAGTTCTGCTGGTAGAGGGCATATCCCGGGGTATCCGGCTCGGCATCATGCCACGTGCCCCACTCGTCGAACACGATGGCCACGCGCTTCTGCGGGTCAAACCGGTCCATGACCCGCGAGTGCGCGACGATCACCGAATCGATCCAGGTCGACTTCTTGAGCGTAAGAAACCAGTCGCTCTCGTCGAATTCGGTGGCCGAGCCCTTGTTCGTCCAGTTGTGCGTCACCGTGTAGTAGTGCAGCGAGTATCCTCGCATGAGCCAGCCGGCTTCACGCATCAGGGTCTCGGTCCATTCGAGGTCGGTTCCGTGGCCGCCGTACCCCGAACTCGGCCCCGAGGCCACCGCGTACATACCCCTGCCGGCTTCGTACAGGTAGGTCGTGTATCGCTTGAACTCGTCGGCGTAGTACGCGGCGCGCATGTTGCCGCCGCAGCCCCAGTTCTCGTTTCCGACCCCGAAGAATCGCACCGGCCACGGCTCTTCACGGCCGTTCTTTCGGCGCAGTTCGGCCATCGGCCCTTGCGTACCCGTGAGATATTCGGCCCATTCGGCCATCTCCCGCACCGTGCCGCTGCCGAGATTGCCGGCTATGTAGGCCTCGGTGCCGAGCTGGTCCACGAGGTCCATGAATTCGTGCGTCCCGAAGGAATTGTCTTCGAGGACATCCCCCCAGAAGCGGTTCGGCACCGCCGGGCGTTCGGCGCGGGGCCCGATCCCGTTCTTCCAGTGGTAGTCGTCGGCGAAGCATCCGCCCGGCCAGCGCAGGTTCGGCACGCCGACCGCCTTGAGGGCCTCCACGATGTCGGTGCGGATACCACGCACGTTCGGGATCGACGAGCCCTCGCCCACCCAGAACCCGTCGTAGATGTCGCGCCCGAGGTGCTCGGCGAAGTGGCCGTAGATATGGCGCGAAATCACCGGGCCCGTCGTGTCGGGCAGCAGGACGAGACGCGCCGGAACCGGGCTCGATTGGGCGGAAGCAGGCTGCGGCGAAGCGAGGGCGACGGCGACGACGAGGGCGAGGAGGGGGCGGTGCATGGGCATGGGACGTCTGGCGGATCGGGCCCGGTGTCCGGGAATCCGGGTCGCCCGTCAAGTTAGGTATTTCTGCCTATGGATGCCCCCGACCGGACGCGTGTACCATTGCATCGCGACGCACGAGACCCATCCGCGCGGCGCTCCGGGAATCGCTGCGGGTGGGGGAGACTGCTTCACCGTGTACCATATCGGGCAGGTCGCCCTCCGGGGTTGGCTCCTTGCCCGGATCGCTGGGGCCCTCTTGGGGTAGCGTGGTCGGCATGAGGGCTGTCGGCCACGCCCCCAGCGTAATTCAGCGCGGTACGCCGAGGCCGTATACCCGGCATGCCGTTCCGCCCCGTATCGCGGCCTGTTCGACGGCGGACAACTCGCCGACCAACCGGTCGAACGCCGCGGCCCACTCGCCGTACGGCGCGCGCAGCAGGCACACCGGCCAGTCGGAGCCGACCATCAGCCGCGACGGACCGAACGCCTCGAGCACCGTGTCGAAATACGGGCGCAGCAGCTCGACGTCCCAGGCGGCGTCTCGAACCTCGGTGACCATTCCCGAGACCTTGCAGGCCACGTTCTCCCGCCGCGCCAGATCCCGAACTCCGAGGGCCCACATCCGGTCGAACGCCCCGCGCACGATCGTGGGCTTCGCGACGTGATCCACGACGAACGGCTGGTCCGGGTGCCGGTCGACGAACGTGATCGTCTGCGGAAGATGCCGGGCGAAGATCAGGATGTCGTAGACCAGGCCGTGATGGGCGAGCCGCCGCACCCCCTCGTCGAAGTCGGCCCGCAGGATGAAGAAGTCGTCGGGCTCGTCGTGCACCACGTGGCGCACGCCCACCAGCCGCGGGTCGGCCGCGAACCGTTCGAGCCACGGTTCCCCGGCCCGGTCGCAGAGCGGAACCCAGCCGACCACGCCCCGGATGCGCGGGTGCAGGCGCGCGAGCTCGAGCAGCCACGCGGTCTCCTCGACCATCTGCCGCGCCTGCACGGCGACGGTGCCGTCGATGCCGGCCGCGTCGAGCAGCGGTTCCAGGTCATCCGGCAGGAAATCGCGCCGTATGGTGTCGTGCGCATCGGTCATCCACACGTAGTCGGTGTCGTTGATGACCCAGAAGTGCTGGTGCGAGTCGATCATCATGGCGTGCGGGGTCGGGGCGGGCTCACGAGCGAAGCCGGTCTACACCGGCATCGTAATCCCATTGTCGATCCACCAGGGGGGCGAGCAGCGCACGCACCGCCTCCACGAGCGTGGGATCGGGCGGTTCGGCGGCCCAGGCGAGGTTCCGGGCCACGGATGCGGCCCGCGCGGTGCTGAACATCGTGGTGTCGAAGGGCGATGCATGCACGGCGAACTGGAGCGCGAGCTTCGCGATCGACGAGCCGCGGGCTTCGCACAGCCGGGCCGCGTCCGACAGGAGGCGACGGTCGGCTTCCGACGCCGGATGCCACGCGGGGGGCGGGCCGCCGGTCAGCAGCCCGCTGGCAAAGGGCGAGGCGTTGATGGCGCCGATGCCCTTCGACCGGCACGCCGGGAGCAGATCGAGCCCGGTCGTGTCGAGCAGCGAGTAGTGATTGTGCGTGAGGATCGCCTGCACCGGCGCCTCGTCGATCACGCGGCGCCAGAGGTCGAGCGGATAGATGCCGGCGCTCACCGCGCCGATGGCGCCTTCCTCCTTCAGGGCCACGAGGGTCGGAAATCCCTCCTCGAAGGCCTCGCGCAGCTTCGACCGGCCCTGGTACTCGAAATCGTGCAGGTGGACGAGGTCGAGATGGTCCGTGCCGAGGCGTTCCATGCTCCGCCGCAGTTCCGACCGGATGCGGGTCGCCGTGTAGTCCAGCTCGTCGTCCCCGTAGGCGCCCGGCCGGGTGTACTTGCCGGCCTTGGTGGACAGCACGTACCGGTCCCGCGGCACACCCTTGAGAGCCTTGCCGAGCACGGTCTCGGCGAGCGTGCCGCCGTAGGCTGGCGCGACGTCGAAATAGGTGATGCCCGCGTCGAGCGCGGCGTGCACCGCGCGGATGCCCTCGGATTCGTCTATCGGGCGGAAGACGCCGCCGAGCGCCGACGCCCCGAAACTGAGGCGCGAGACGCGCAGGCCGGTGGAGCCGAGGACGGTGGTTTCCATCGGGCGCCTCAGTCCGTCCAGCGGACCTGCACCTTCACCACGCCGTCGCCCGACCGGGCCACGTCCAGGGCGCGGTCCAGCTCGTCGAAGGGGAGGGTGTGCGTGATGAAGGGCCGCGGATCGATCCGGCCGGTCGCGAGGAGCGACAGCCCGCGCTCGAAGACGTTGGCGAACCGCCAGGACCCGGTGTAGGTGAGCTCGCGCGTCAGGATCGTATTGACGGGCACGGGGATGCCGTCGTCGAGCGTTCCGACCTGGACGACCGTCGCGCCCCGCGCGGCCGCGCGGATGCCGAATTCCAGCGCGGGGGCCGCTCCCGAGGCCTCGAAGACGACCTCGAAGCCGTTCTCCGGCATCGCCCCGGCGTCGGGCTCCGCGGGATCGAGGGCGGCGTCGGCACCCTGGCGCAGCGCGAATCCGCGCGCGAAGGGACGCGGATCGGACACGACGACCGGACTGCCGCCGAAGACCCGCGCGGCCGCCGCCACGAGCTGCCCGATCGTTCCGCCCCCCGTCACGAGCACGCTGCGGCCGGGCACCGTCGTGCGAAGAACCGCGTGGAGGGCTACGGAGAGCGGCTCCAGGAGGGCACCCCACGCCGCCTCGAACCCGTCGGGCAGGCGGAAGCAGTTCGTCGCCGGCGCCGTCACGAGTTCCGCGAAACAGCCGTCGGCGGGCGGCGAAACACTCGCCGTGCCGTAGTAGACCATGTTCGGGCACAGGTTGTACCGGCCCTGGCGGCACAGCGCGCACCGCCGGCAGGCCCGCGAGGGGTCCACGGCCACCCGGTCTCC
>JANJTM010000045.1 GCA_024711125.1 Rhodothermales bacterium | reverse complement strand
AGCACGGGCGGAACCGCGATGAACTCCGTCCTGAGGCATCTCGCCAAAAAGCGGCCCGCGCGGGCCCTCGTCGTCACCGACGGGTACATCGAGCGCGTCGATCCGGACCTGCTCGCCGCCTGCTCGGCCACCCGGATCCACGCGCTCGTGACGCGGCAAGGAATCACCGGGCCGCTCGACGTTGCCGGGATTCCGGTCACGCAGCTCGATGCGTTTCCAGCCGCCCGCCATTAATCCACATTCCGGCCCGACTCCCATGATCAGAATGAGCGAAGCCGTCCTCGACGGCCACCCCGACCGGTTCTGCGACCTGGTCGCGGAAGAAGTCATCCTCGACGCCCTTGCCGTCGACCCCGAGGCCTACGGCCAGATCGAAGTCGCCGCCTGGAGCGACCTCGTCTGGTTCTCGGGCGCCACGGTCACCCGTGACGGGTTCACCCCCGACCTCGTCGAGATCGTGCGGCGGGTCGGAACGCGCGTCGGCTACGTGCCCGGCAACGCCATCGACGCCTCCCGGTACCGCGTCGTCGGCGACCCGTGTTTCCTCCGGGGCGATCCGAGCCAGTGGACGCACCACGTCAACGACCAGTCCATCGTGCACGGATGGGCGGGGTACGACGCCCGGGTAGACTTTCTTCCGCCCGAACATTTCCTCGCGATGGCCTTTCGCGAGGCCCTGGTGGAGGCGTTCCGCGGAGGCGAACTGGATCGGCAGGGGCCGGACGGAAAACTCCTCGTCCGCGTGCGGGAGGAGTCGTCGCTCGGCCCGCGGACCGCGCCGACGGGTCCGACCGGGCTCCTGGGCGACCGCTGGATCCTCGAGCACGTGCTGGTGACGCTGCAGCACCTCGGGGACGTCGCGCTCGCCGACCTCGCCGCGGGCGTCGACGCCGTGCTCTCCCGGGCGTACTGCGCGCTGGCCGCCCTGGACCGGCGCTGGGAGCGGGACTGGCGCGACGTGCGGCTCCTCGTCAACCCCAACGGGCCGTTATTGAATGGAGGCTCGGACGGCGACAACGGCCAGACCGGCCGCAAACTCGTCATGGACTACTACGGCCCGCGCGTTCCGATCGGAGGAGGCGCGATCTGGGGCAAGGACCCCACCCACATCGACCGCGCCGGGGCGGCCGCGGCGCGCGAGGCGGCGGTGCGGGCCGTGGAGGCCGCCTCGGCCGGTGAGCCGTCGGAGTGCCTCGTGACCGTCATGTACGCCCCGAACCTCGACGATCCGCTCGACGTGCGGTACCTGGCGAGCGCGGGCGTGCGGCCGGAGGCGCCGGGATGGTTCGCGCATTCGGCGGTGCGGGGTCGGGGGGCGCAATATTTCCGCCTGGCGTGAAGTCGCGCTGCACACCACATGTGTTTCCTTTCCGGCAGACCCATCCCCTTCCGCGAACACTCGCCATGACCCATCACACCTCCAACCCCGACGAAATCATCTGCATCGTGGACCGCTCCGGATCCATGGCCAGCATCACCGACGACGCGATCGGCGGCTTCAACACCTTCCTCGAGCAGCAGCGCGCCGAGGATCCGGACGGACGGCTGAGCCTCGTCCTCTTCGACAACGAGTACCTGCCGGTGCACGTCTCCGTGCCGCTCACGGACGTGCCCAAACTCGACCGGACGACCTTCGTGCCCCGCGGTTCGACCGCGCTCTTCGACGCGATCGGACGCACCCTCACCCAGGCCCGCGCGACCTACCTGGGCACGCCGGAGGCCAAGCGCCCGGCCGGCGTCACCGTCGCCATCCTGACGGACGGGCAGGAGAACGCAAGCGCCGAGTTCCGCCTGGAGACCGTATCGGCCATGATCGCGGACCTCAAGGCGACCTTCGACTGGTCGTTCGTTTTCCTGGCCGCGGGACCCGACGCCTTCGAGCGCGCCGACGCCCTGAACATCGACCGGGCCCTCACGCACGGCTTCGTGGCCGACGGGGCAGGGATCAGGGCCTCATACGGGTCGATGCACAAGATGATGTCGGAGGAGCGGAAGCGGCACAAGGGGCGGTAGGGGGCGGCCACCCCAGGTTCTTCTGACCCACGGTATGCTAACAACGGCCGCCGGTTTAAGCGACAACTTGCAGGGCGGCATGCCTCCAGGGAGGCCCGGCGGATCCGCCGGATACAAATCCTGCTAAAGCGTCGGCTCGTGCCCGAACGCGTCCCGGGGCATGGCCGACCGTCGGCCATCAAAGGGACCGCTGCCCAGGAGGCACGAGCATGACAGACTTCTTCTTGCGGGCCGGCCGCTCGGCCAACGTCGATTTCTCGTTCCGCCCCGAATACTGGGATACGGATGGGCTGCTCACCGCCCCGTGGGCGAACATCAAGGGCTCGTTGCGGCGCCGCCACATCCGCCGGGTGTTGGAACAGGGGCTCGAAGCCAGCCTGCACCCGGACGAACTGGACGAGAGCCTTCCGGAGGAAATCCGGAGGGCGGTCGCCCGGGTACACCCCGCCCTGATGGGTGGCGAATACCTGCCCGACCTGCTTCCGGGCGAGGTGGAAATCGCGCGCATCGAGTTCGCGAGCGCGACCCGGGACGTCACCAGCATCCGCGCCCTTCCCGTCGGCAGGCGCATCTACTACCGGGTCAACGACGAGCACCAGGTCATGACCGAAATCGAGTACCGGACCCCGTTCACCTGGACGTCTCGTCCGCTCACCCTTCGACGCCTGATCCACCTGATCGACCATACCGTCTACCCGCGGGACTACACGGGGCTCGTAACCGGCTTCCTGGACTTCGTCGTGGTCGGGTGCCAGACGGACCTCGAGGAGTGGCTCGGATTCGTGGACGTCAGCTCGGAATTCTACCCGGACCTCGGGCGGTACTACTCGTGGCGCCTCGAGCGCTGGGAACGCCGGGTGCGGCGGTACCTGGAGGGCAAAGGTCCGCGGCCGACGGGGTTCGAGCCGCCGGAGTGAGGACAAAGGTGCGCCAACAAGGCGCTGCGCTTCATGCCGCTACGAGCACGGTGGTTCGCTCGGCCGACTCGGGCACGCCGCGAAGTCCCTCCTCGCGCCGATCCTCCAGGATCAACGTGATCGCCTCGGCGAGGCTCGCGAGAGCTTCCTCGCGAGTCATCCCCTGGCCGTTTGCCCCGGGTACCTCCGGCGCGTAAGCGACGAACCACTCGCCGTCGCGCTCGATTACGGCCACGAATTCGTGCTGCATGTCCTTGCCGTGGTCCCGTGATCAATCAGGCCGACTTCTCGAGGCTATCCGCAATCCACTGGTTCAGGCTCTTGCCTTCGCGTACGGCCCGAACATGGACCCTGCGATGAAGGTCCGGGGGCAGTCGAAGCATGAAGCGGCCCGAGAAGGGCTTCTCCGGCTCTTCGCCGCGTTCCTTGCAGAACTCGAGATAGTCGTCGATCGAGTCGCGGAACGCGGCTTCGAGCTCTGCGACGCTCGTCGCCTGAAACGTCACGACGTCACGAAGGTCGATCACCTCCCCGTGCAGGAGTCCGGACTCGTCGTCGTACTCCGCTCTACCCGTGTATCCCTTGTATGTCAGCATGGTGTCAGTTTACGACACTACGAGATCGACGACAAGTCTTTGATGCCCCGGCAGGCGGAACCAGCCGATACGAAATAGAGGCCGAACCACCCCGAGATGCAACGCGCCGCGCGACCCCAACGACAATTAAGATTACCCACCCCTGCGCAACAGCCGACCAGCCCCGCTGTGAACCCCACCTGCACACCGCGCACCCGAACATCCCGGTCAGTATTCTGCATCCGCACCCCGATGCGAGGAATGGCAAGCACCCGTGGGGATCAGCCTCGAGCCATTTTCCGATCGACGTTGTACACTTTTTGTACCTGTACAACTATATTGTACGGCACTTGTTGTTGTACGAGGCCTCTGATGGACGATCTGGACCTGATCCATGCAGCCGCACACGCACTCGATTCCCTCTGGAACCACGTTAGCGTTGACGTGGAGGCCAAGGGGAAAAGCCGGAACCACGACGCAAGGGTGCATATGAGCGTCGGCAATGAGCGATACGCTTTCGCGGCGCAGGTCAAGCGAAACGCCAATGTCGCCGTCGCGGCCCTCCTCGCCGGAAGGGCAACCCCAGATGCGGAGGGGGCTATCCTCCTCATAACCGAGTATGCCCAGCCGGCAGTGGCCCAAGTCCTACAGCATCGAGGCATCAACTATGCGGATTCCGTGGGCAACTGCCACGTCGACCATCCGCCACTCTTCATGCATGTGGAGGGTCGAAAGCGCCTGCGAACCGACCGCGTCCAACCGGTGCGAGCCTTCGGTGGAGAGGGCCTCAAGGTGATCTTCGCGCTTCTCCTCGACTCCGGCCTCGCCTCAAGACCATATCGTGACCTGGCGGAGTTGTCGGAGGTATCACACGGCGTCGTTCAGTACACGGTCAAGGACCTAGAACGGCTCGGCCTGCTGGTGAGCGTGCATCGGACGGCCCGCCGGCTTCGTGATCTCGATGCGCTCCTGAACCGTTGGTCTGCGGGATTTGCCGAAACGCTACGGCCGAAACTGAGCCTCGGCACCTTTCGATTCTCCTCGCCAGAACGCACAACGCACTGGAAACAGGCTGACCTGGACCCCGAAACGGAGCGCTGGGGCGGAGAACCGGCCGCAGCCACGGCAACGAACTATCTCAGACCCGGGAAGCTTACGCTGTACACCCGAAGTACGCGGGCTGACCTCATGCGGCGGCTACGCATCGTTCCCGAGGTAGACGGCCCGATCGAGGTGTTGCGCACCTTCTGGCCTCAACGGTTGGAGCAGGAACTCCCTCTCGCTTTTCCGGACGCGACCGTCCCCGACATCCTCACCTACGCAGATCTCGTTGCCTCCGGCGATCCACGAAATGCAGAAGTAGCCGCCATGCTGCAGGAGCAGTTCAGCGAACGAGTTCATCGTGCTTGAACCCATTCGAATCGACCCCGATGCGATCGGCCACCTCCGGCCTGCCATCACGCTTGTCCGGGCCGCGTGCGAAGACTTGGGGATCGAGTATTTCGTGATCGGGGCAGCGGCGCGTGACCTGCTTCTCGAGCATGTTCACGGCGTCCGTGCCTTTCGGGCGACTACTGACGTGGACGCGGCTGTTGCCGTCCGGGACTGGGATCAATACTCTGCCGTCGTCAACCAATTCATCGAACGCCACGGCTTCTTTCGCACAAACAAGCCTCACCGGTTTACCAGGGGCGGGATCGTGCTTGACGTGATTCCCTTCGGGGAGATCGCCTCCGAAAGCGGGTTCGTTAACTGGCCAGGTGACACGCGGGCAATGTCCGTACTCGGATTTCCGGAAGTGTACGAGGCGGCCGTGAGCATAATCTTCGATGACGGACCCGCGGTGCGCGTGGCCTCTCTGCCCGGAGTCGGTGTATTAAAGATCGTGGCCTGGAATGAGGCTCCTATGCGTCGCCGGCAAGATCCGATCGACCTCTGCGCCATCATGACCAACTACGATGAGGTCGTAGGCGACCTCCTTTATACCGAACATTGCGACCTCCTGGAGTTGGAGGACTTCGACCTGCGAGAGGCATCCTCAAGGATCTACGGTCGTGAAGTGGCTCCCCTGCTGCGTACGATCAAGGTGCGGGCAACCGTCCTTGGCGTCCTTGCTGCGAATACCGAGAGCGACTTTGAAAGCCGGCTGGTTGACGCGATGGGATCGGAGTGTCTTCTCGATTTCACCCATCGCCTACGCTGCCTACGCGCCTTCCATTTGGGCATCGAGGACCGCCTGGTGTAGCAGATCGACGTCCGGATCGACGTCCGGATCGACATGTCAACCCATGCCCAACTCCACGACTACCTGGCCCACCGCATGCGCATTTCGCATGTCGCTGTTTTGTCTTTTTTGGGGGGCCAGTCATGATCCAGGCGCTCCTGGAGGGCGGCGGCGTGCGCACCGAGCGAGACATAGCGCGCGCCCTCATGTCGGTGTGCGGAATACGACGCAGCGTGCCCCTTCTGCGCGCTCGGCGAGGTATGCGATCTGGACCTCCGGCAACCGATCTTGCGGCCCATTCGTCGTACAAGGTCAGAAGGCCGCGAAGACCCTCCTCACGTTTGTCTTGAGTCTTCCCCGGCCACTACTCCCCTGACCGAGTCGAGATAGAGCGTATCCGGATCGATATCCTGGTCGTGTGGCCAGGCGACCGTGCCGTCCAGTACGAAGGCCCGATTGAAATACGTGACGTCCCTCATCTCGGTGAACACGCCGAAATCGAGGAGCGGCGAGCAGTCGTAAGTGCCCAACTCACCGTTCGTGAACTCGAGCAGCAGGGTGAAGCCCGGGCCTGGGGTGACCTTTTTGACGCGGGGATTCATGGTACTCACCTGAGCGGTTCGATTTTGAAGTCCACGAAGTCTATGTAGACAATGATCCCGTCGAACATGGAGGAGGTCGGCATGGGTCGGTCCTCGATGGCGGTCTGTTTCTTCCATGGAGGCAGACCGGCCCTGATTCGCAATGCCATGGTGACCGATCGCAACGCGGACTACCTCGACCGCGTGCGATCGGCGACCCGCCCCGCTGTGAACCCCATCTGCACACCAAGCACAGGAACTTCCCGGGCACTATTCTGCACCCACCCCCCAATGCGAGGAATGGCAGGTACCTGACCCCGACCCATGTCCGCGTTCCGCACCCTCCACGACTACCTGCTCCACCGCATGCGCATGTCGCATGTGTACCAGCCGGTCATGATCCAGGCGCTCCTGGAGGGCGGGGGCGAGCGGACCGAGCGCGACATCGCCCGCGCGCTCATGTCGTTCGACGTCAGCCAGCTCGAGTACTACGAACTGCGCACGCGCAACATGGTCGGACGCGTCCTGCGCAACAATGGGATCGTCACGCGCGACCCCGCGGCCAGGTCGTACGAGCTCATCGGCGCGAGTGACCTCTCGGACCACGAACGCGAGGCCCTGATCGAACTCTGCCGACAGAAGGTCGAGACCTTCCTCGCCGAGCGTGGCGACAAGCCCTGGCACCACCGGCGCCAATCCGACGGCTACATCCCCGGCACGCTCCGCTACGACGTGCTGAAAGCCGCGCGTTTCCGATGCGAGCTATGCGGAATCCCCGCCGACGAAAAGGCCCTCGAGGTCGACCACATCGTTCCGCGCATCAAGGGCGGAACGGACGACCGCGCCAACCTGCAAGCGCTCTGCTACTCGTGCAACGCCACCAAGCGCGACCGGGACGACACGGACTTCCGCGCCGTACGGGAGTCGTATGCGGAATACGACGCGGCGTGCCCCTTCTGCGCGCTCGGCGAGCGGGAGGTCGTCGAGGAGAACCGGCTCGCGCGGCTGCTCTGGGACCGGTATCCGGTGACGCGGCACCATGCACTGGTCATTCCGCGGCGTCACGTCGCGTCGCTCTTCGATCTCGGGCGGAGTGAGCACAATGCCTGCCTGGAGCTCGTGCACACGGCCCGGGCACGGATTTTGGCGCTGGACGCGACGGCGTCAGGGTTCAACGTGGGGTTCAACGATGGGCTCGCGGCGGGACAGACGGTGTTCCATGGACATTTTCATGTCATTCCGCGGCGGGAGGGGGATGTAAGCGATGCCATGGGCGGAATTCGCAACCTCG
>JANJTM010000019.1 GCA_024711125.1 Rhodothermales bacterium | reverse complement strand
CTCCGGGCCGGACGTCTTCGAGCAGGCAGTCAAGGACAATACGGCCAGTACGACGAGGCACGCGGCGAGGCTTTTCATGGCGTTACCCGGCTTGTTCGAGGGGCCATCGGCTCCTTGTACGATGGTATTCGCCGTAGGCATGCCGATCTACCCGGGTCCTCCCTACGACGCGTGCGATGCGCTCCCCGACACGCCGGGACGAAAAGAAAGCCCCCCGGGGCGCGGTCCTGCGCTCCGGGGGGCCTCCGCCGCACGATGAGCCGGTGCAGCGGATCAGTTCTCGGGATCGAGCGCCGCGTCGATCCGCGCCACGACGTCGGCCAGGTGCAGCTGGGTCAACCGGTCGCGCGACCGGGAGCCGGCCCGCGTCGCCGACGCCTTCAGCGCCGCCAGTTCGCCGCGCACCAGCGCCTGCACGTCGGTCTGCGGCAGGTTCACGCCGGAACCGAGGAACGCGTTCGACGCGATGGCGGGAGCCTGCATCAGCGCCGCGAGCTGCTCCAGGTGGGCCCGTTGGAGGTTCCTGCGATAGGGATCCACCGCGGGCGCCGCAGCCGACAGTTCCCGCCAGATGCGTGTACGCAGATCCACGAGCAGCTCCTCGACCGTGTACGTCGCGTCCCCGACCAGGGCCTCGTACTCGAACATGCGACCCAACCGTCGGCCATCGAACAGCTGACGGATGGCGCTCTCCTGCGAACGCCGCACGACGTCGGTGATGCCGTAGTCCTCGAAACGGCGCAGGATGTCGGCATGGATCATCCAGGTCGGCGTCGTGAAGACCTGGCGGTCGAGCCAGTCGATCGCCTGCTGCTGCCGCGCCTTTTCCACCGACTCGTACACCGGGCCCGGCTGGTCGGTCGTCTTGAGCGTCTGGTAGGCGCCGCCCACGTACCGGACGACGTGACCGATGTACCGGTTGTACTGCCCGGTGACCTCGCCCACCAGTTCCTTGAGGTCCTCGTAGTTCTTCGCCTCTTCGGCGGTCCACTCGGGAAGGTTCGGAAGGATGCGCTTCAGGTTCTCGATGCCGAGGTCGTTGGCCTTCATGGCGTCGTCGCCCAGGGCCTCGGTATTGTAGTTGGGATCGGAGAGAAACCCGCTGCCGAACCGGTACTGCGGGTTGGCCGTCTTTTCGACCGTCCACTTGTTGAGCTCGACCTTCTCACCGTCCGGACCGAGGTGATCGAAACGGCGCGTGTAGCCCCATTGGATTGCCCATTCGTCGTAGGGGCCGATCATCGGGAAGAACCGCGTGACACCGTCCCCCGGCTGCGCGACGTAGTTGAAACGCGCATAGTCCATGATCGACGGAGCGGTGCCGTGCAGGGCGGTGTAGGTCGGCGAACGCAGGCTGTCGACGGGCACCGTGGCCGACGAGATCATGTTGTGTTGCAGGCCGATCGTGTGCCCCACTTCGTGCGCCGCCACGAACCGGATGAGTTCACCCATCAGTTCGTCCGAGAACTTGACCGTGCGCGCGTCGGGATTGGCCGCCGCGGTCTGGACCAGGTACCAGTTGCGCAGCAGGTTCATCACGTTGTGGTACCAGCCGATGTCCGATTCGAGGATTTCGCCCGAGCGCGGGTCGTTCACGTTGGGACCGTAGGCGTTCTCGATGTCCGAGGCGAAATACCGCATCACGGAGTAGCGTACGTCCTCCGGGTTGAACTCCGGGTCCTCTTCGGGCGTCGGCGGATACTTGCCCATGATGGCGTTCTTGAAGCCGGCCTTCTCGAATGCCGCCTGCCAGTCGTCGACCCCCTGTTTCAGGTAGGGACGCCACTTCTCGGGTGTCGCCGGGTCGACGTAGTAGACGATGGGCTTCACGGGCTCTACGAGTTCTCCGCGGGCGTAGGCCTCCGGATCCTTCGGCTCGAGGCGGAATCGCGTGATGAAGCAGCGCGTTTCGGCCTTCTGCGCGTCACGACCGTAGTCCACCGTGCCCGTCGAGAAGAACCCGACGCGCTCGTCGCAGAGGCGCGGCTGCATGGGCTCCTCGGGCAGAAGGATCATCGACTGCGCCATTTCGAGCGTGATCGCCCCCGTGGACGCGTTCGACGGCGGCTGCCCGGCCTCGTACGTCAGCACGTGCCGGACCTCCACGTTGAGCGGATACGAGGCGACGCGCTCGAGATAGGACCGGCTGCGATCGAGACGGCGCACCTGGAACCCGGTCCGGCGGAACGTCGGAAGGCCGAGCGCCGGGACGTCGTCGAGGTACAGGTCCGACACGTCGATCACGACCGCCGAGGTGTCGGCGTTGTAGGCCGCGATGGCGAACGACTTGAGGATCGGTTCGAAATTCGAGTTGCGAACCGCCTGCGCGATGGGCTTCTCCTCGTCGGCGGTGTTCGTGTAGCTCACGACCCGCAGCAGGATGTTGTCGGCCTGGCGCTCCCAGCGGAGCACGAGCTTGTTCGTCTGCTCGCCTCCGTAGCCGAGACCGTCCGCGGTCTTCGAGATGCGCGTCACCTGGAGGAATTCGCGGCCCAGCAGGCTGTCCGCGATCTCGAACCAGAGCTTCTGGCCGTCCCGGTGCAGCGTGAAGACGCCCTCGTCCTTCGCGAAGGTATCCTTGATGACGTCCTTGTACGGCTTGATGCCGGTCCGGGCGGCGGCGGGCCGGTCGGCTCGCGTGGTGTCGGCGCGCGCGGCGTTTCGCGGCGACTGCGCCGTCGGCTTTTCGGTCCGGCGGAACGTGGAACAGCCGCCCAGCAGGAGGACGGCGAAGAAGAGGGGAAGTACGGCTCTGCGCATGGTTCGGACGGGCGGCCGTCGGCGCTGGTCCGGTCGGCAGAACCCGTGATTTTCGTTACGGAACGGCAGAGAATACCCCCTGCCCCGAACCGGCACAATGCCCGAATTCATTCCGAACGGAATTGCCACAAAAGGGAGTCACGACGCGTCAATCCGACGAACGCACGCGCAAGGCCGCGGGGCGGCGCGATCGCGCGGATTCGAGCACCGCGACCAGCACGAACGCGGTCGCCGCGGCGGCCAGCGAGGCCAGGAACGGGTGCCCGATCCCGGCGACGTACGCACCGAGGATCCATACTCCTACTCCGGCGAGGAGCGAGGCCACGGCGCTCGGACCGGACCCGTACGGCGTGAAGAGGCCGGCCAGCATGACGACGAAGATGCCCGCGCTTCCGAAGGCCGAGGCCTCCTCGACCAGTCCGTACACGCTGTCTGCGCCGGCCGCGAGAATCCACGCCAGGACACCGAACAGCGCCACGCCGCCCCGAGCCAGCCGCACCTTGCCCGCTTCCGTCACGCCGGGAAGAAGAGGTACCACCAGGTTGTGGGAAACGAGCGAGGAGGAGACCAGGAGCGCGCTGTCCACGGTCGAGAGGATGGCCGAAACGAGGGCCCCGGCGAACAGCGTGTACAGGACGGGCCCCAGGTACGTGGACGCGAGCGTCGGAAGGAGCTGCTCGGGGTGCTCGAGCCCGGGGAGGAGTGTCGGGCCGATGAGGCCGAGGGTCACGGGGATCAGGCCGAGCGTCATGTAGATCGCCGCGGCCGACAGGGCTGAGCGCCGGGCCACGACCCCGGATCGCGCGGCGATGATGCGCGTGACCAGCTCGGCCGCGAAGAGGCTTCCGCACACCGGGATCAGCCAACTCTCGAGCAGGTCCGGCCACGACTGCCCGGGTCCCGCCATGCGCAGGCGCTCGGGGTCGAGCGCCGCGAGCGCCTCGGCCCCTCCGTTCGCCATGACCGCCACGAACAGCACGACGAGGCCGACGCTCAGCGCGATACCCTGTACGAGGTCGGTCCAGGCGTCGGCGAGCAGCCCGCCGAACATGGTGTACAGGATGACCACCGACGCCGCCCCGGCGAGGGTGAGGGTGAGGTCGAGGCCCGACGCGACCGAAAGCACCTGCCCGAACGCCCGCACCTGGGCCGCGGCCCAGAAGAGCGACGTGGGCGCCATCAGCAGCACGACGATGCGCTCGGTCGCGCCCGAGAACCGGTCGCGGAAGAAGTCGGCCGGCGTCGTCATCTTGCGTTTCCAGAGCGGAACGGCAAAGAACAGCCCCATGAAGAGGATGCACAGGCCGTACCCGAAGGGATCGCCCGAACCAGCGCCGAGTCCTTCCGAATAGATGCGTCCGGCGGCGCCGACGACCGTCTCGGCTCCGAACCAGGTCGCGAAGATGGTGAAGATCGCGAGCGGGTAGCCGAGGCTGCGTCCCGCGATCAGGTAATCGTCCTCGGTCCGGATGCGCCGCGAGATCACGAAGCCGATGCCCAGCTGGACGGCGACGTAGACGAGTACCCCGACGAGGACGAAGGACAATGCGGATCAGCGTTGGCGTACGGAAACGGAGGCCACGAGACGATCGGTCGCGAGCCGGACATCCCGAAAATACACGAAAGCCGAAATCATGTCGTCGGATTTCGGGGGGCTCGACTCGTTGACCTCGGTCGCGACGCGCTCGTCGGAAAACGCGTACCGGTAGGCGTGGCGGCCCTGCTTGAGCAGGACCTCGGCCTCGTACCGGGCCGTCGTCGGGTTCCACTCCATCCGGTTGGAGGACATGGGGTTCCACCCGTCGAACGTGCCGATGACGTGCACCGAGCCGGGCAGCTCCCGCTCGGGGTCGGGAACGAAGGAGAACCGGACCCGCACGTACTCGGCGCCGAGCGAAGGCTCGGGAAGCGGCACCGTCCCGTCGATCACCGGGTTCGCGCCCAGCATCGGGTTGTCGAGTGAGCCGGGAAACCGCATGTAGTCGGGCTCGAGCGCGGCGCGGAAGGGAACCGCCGACAGGTCCGTCGACACGACGCGGGGTCCGATCCGGAGGTCGGACAGATCGAGGTACCCGTCGTCAGGTCGCGGCCGCAGCGCCGTTTCGGCGTCGAGCGTGAAGCGGACCGACGGCATGGGAGCCAGGTCCATGCGCGCGTCGCACCGGGCAGCGGAGAGGATGCCGCCGCGCACGAAACAGGCGTCGTAATCGTAGGCGTTGCCGGAGAGGCGTTCCGGGGGCGCGAATTCCACGGTGGGCTGCAGGGACGGGTACGACGCGCCGGCGACCATCACCGGTTCGACACCGAACCGGATCGGCACGGCCTGTTCGCTGACCAGGAAGGGGCGCTCGAAGAGTACCGCCTCCTCGTCTCCCTGCTCGGTCACGCGGAGCACCCAGTTTCCGCTCACGCGAAAACGGATCGACGCGTTCGGGAAGGCGTACCGGTAGTGCACGTACGGCAACTGCGTAGCCCTGGACGCGCGGTAGTCGAACAGGTCGTCCCGGTGGAACGACTCGAGCGCTTCGCCCGGCTGGAGGTCGCGTCGCCACGAACGGTCCGCATGGTAGAACCAGACCGACAGCGGCCGCGGGGATTCGTCGACGAGGTCGAATGCCAGCGTGAGCGTCTCGCCCGAAGACGCGTTCAACACCGGGAGCGTATCCTCGCCGCCCGTCCGGTAGACCTGCACCGTTCCGACCGAGGCTACGGGCGGAGCGAACCGCTCTTGCGGCGCTGCCGGAATCGGGCGATCCCCGCCGGGGACCTCCCGCGGCCCCGAGCAGGCGACGAGGACGGCGAGGACGGCGATGGCCGGAACGGCGCCCGGGGTCGGGCCCAGGGATCGGAAGCGCATGGAGCGGATGGAGTTCAGGGTACCTGCCCGGGCAGGGACGATCGTGAGACCAGCCAGCGGAACCGTTGGACGGCCTCCTGCTGGAACCGGGCGCCCGGGTCGTCGCCTACCGCGGCGTACGCGTCACGCGCCCGAACCGCGAACGCCCGGGCCGCGTCGAGGTCCCCGGCCGTCCACGCCGCATCCGATTGCCAGGCCAGCACCTGCCGCTCCCACTCCCCGCGCCCCCCGCCGGGGCCCGGGGAGGTCCCGAACGAATCGACCATCGCGACGACCGACGTTGCGTCGGCGCCCCGGAGGCGACGGAGGACGTCGGGACGCCCCGCCAGCGCATGGCGGGCGACGAGAAGCGCCCTCGTTTCCCGGGCCGAAGCGGGCTGCGCCCGGCGGACCCGGTCGTATTCGGCACGCGCCGCGACCGAATCGCCCGACAGGGCCGCCAGGTCGGCCGCCACGACCCGGAGCGCTCCGGAACGCGTCGAATCGGGCCACGTCGCAAGGCGCGCCCGCACCTCTTCGTACCGTGCGGCGGCCAGCAGCGCGCGCGCCCATGCGGCCCGCACCGCCGGGTCCTCCGGTGCTCGGTCCAGGGCGTCCTCGGCTTCCCGGACGGCGCCCGGGATGTCGCCCTGCTCCAGCGCCTCGGCCGACCGGCGCCGCGCGCGTTCCCAGCGCGGCACCCAGTGCGGACACCGACGCTCGAACAGCGAGGGAGCGTCGAACCGGGCGCCCGCCCGCGCGCGGGCGTCCACCGGAAGCGCGGCGAAGCGCTCCTGGTCGGCCTGCCATGCGGCGGCCAGCTCGCGAACGGGACGCCCGTACGCCGCTTCCGGGGATCCCGTCCGGTACGCCGTCCGGAGGGGTTCCGCCCCGTACCGATCGAGGAGCCATCCGACGAACGCCCCGGTGACCGCATACGAGACCCCTCCCCGACCGGTCCAGAAACCCCACGGCGAGAGCGCGCCCTCCAGGTTGTCGGCCCAGGCGAAGCGCCGATCCGCGGCGACCAGTTCCGCGGGCGACGGCCCCCCGTCGGGCGGCTCCAGCGCCACGGCCAGCCCTTCGACGAGACCCACGGCCGGCGAGGCCCTGAGCACCGGCATGCCGAACTCGCGCGCGTAGGCGTGCACGAGTTCGTGCGGAAACAGGTCCTCGAACTGTTCGGCCAACACGTGGACCTGGGGTTCCCGGAGCCAGACCGGTGCGACGCTGGTGACGCGGGCGCCGGTGAGTCGGGCGCGGGTGGACGCGTCCGGGTAGATCCAGACCTCGACGGGCCGGGACGGCCGCACGCCGAGGAGCGAATCCAGGCGATGCGCCGCGTGTGCCGCGAAACCGACCGTTCGCGCATCCAGCGAATCGGCGTGCAGTCGCAGCGTCCCGACGTCGACCGTGGCCGGCATGGTCTGCCGAAGGGCCTCGACGGTCGTCACGATCCCGAGTCGTCCGGCCCGGGAATACCCGGCGGCGAGGACCAGGCCGGCGAGGCCGGCCAGCGCGAGCCAGCCCTCCACCCGTCGAAGATCGCGGGTGACGCGGGCCCTTGCCGCGCTTCCGACCGCGAAGAGGACGACGGCCCAGACCAGCGTCAGTGCCCGGAACGCCACCAGTCCGGGGCGCCAGACGAGTTCCTCGTCGTACACGGGACCGACGATCGCCCCGAAAACGTGGTTGTACGTGTAGAATTGCGGGTGCAGAAGCAGGTCGTATGCGGGACCGATCACGACGAGGACGATCCCGAGCGCCGCGTGGCGCGCGAACAGGCGACCGACCGACGGCGCCCGTCCCGCCCGCAGCGATCCCTGTGCCCACGCTGCCGACGTCGCCAGGACCGCCGTCGGCACGACGAACAGGAGGAAGTACCCGAATCCCTCGACGTACCCGCAGTTCGGAGCCCATGCGAGCGGGACCGTCATCAGGACGGCCGGCAGCGCGATGCGGGTCACGCGACCGCGAAGCACGGGACCGAAACCGTGCCCGGCGGCGAACGCGCGAAGCGCCGCGTAACCGGCCACGAACCATGCCGCAAGCGCGAGCACCGCCCCGGACTCGACGTGAAGCCGGTTGAGCAGCGGAACGGGCCACAGGAGCGGAACGATCAGCAGCCAGGCGACCCCGTCCGGTCCCATCACGCGACGCACCCTCGCCCACGGGCGCTCCGCATCGGCGGATTCCGCTGCAGCAGGCCCGGCGCCGCGCCCGTCGTCGGCTGCCATGGGCCCTCGCTCAGATGAACTGGTAGACGAACCCGACCGAGAACACTTCCTTGACCTGCAGGCTCTTCGAACGGTCCTCGTCCAGCAGGAGCGCCCACTCGAAGTTCATCGTAAGCCAGCTGTTGACCCGCATCGTGACGAAATTCTCCCAGAGCAGGTCGGGTTTCGCCGCGTTGTTGAATGCCGTGAACAGGCCGAGACTGCTCTTGTAGCGCACGTTCTCGAACACCTCGCGATCCACCTGGCTGACCGATTCGAGACCGAGCTCCGCCTTGACCGACTGGTCGGGCCTCAGGCTGTAGAGCGCACGGAGGCGTTCGATCGTCACCACCGTCTGCTTGGCCGAAAAGCCGAATCGCTGCGTGAACCACGGGGCCGGCGCGACCGTCAGACCCAGCGACTGGGTGAACGTCGCCGGCGAGAGCGCGTCCGACACCTTGACGGGTGGCCGCCTGCCGTCGTTGAACGGGTTCTTGTCGAAGTTCAGGCCCTCCCAGAACTGCGAACGCGCCGACAGGGCGAACGTCGGGTTGAACAGGCGGAAGAAATCCTGTCCCTGGTACTTGAGCGAACCGTTGAACAGGATGAGGTCCTCGGCCTTGCGCACGTCGAGGGTATCCTGCTTGATGAACCCGAAACCGGCCCGGAAGTCGTAGGACTGCGTCCACGCGCCGGTCGTCTTCTCGGCCTTGCCGTCGATGCCCGAGGTGAGGGCCAGCGTATTGATGCCGCCGGCCGTCCAGTTGTTGAAGCCCGCCTGGGTCGCCGAAACCTTGCCCGCCAGCGACCGGGTCCACGCGGGCGGCGCGTCCTGCGCCCTGGAAACGCCGATTCCGGCAAGGAGAAGGAAGGTCGAAAGCAGCAGACGACGCATGGCGGGTCGTGGGATCGTGAAGGGGCACACGGGGCGGATCGGCGCGGCGGCCCGGCGGCGCGGGTGTCGCCGACGGCGTCCGCGGAGGAAAATACGAGCGGGGTATCCACTTCGGCGCGGTCGGCCCGCTGACGGCCGCGGGGCGCGTGTCCCCACCTGATATCGGGGACCAGAACGTCGAAAAGAGGCCGAAATTCGATGTATTGGCCCGTTTTCCAGGGGCAAAACGTCGTATTTCAGCGGAAAGTCGACCTATTCGACCGCATTCGGGGCCCAATACATCGACCATGGGCCGAAATCCCACTTCCGCACTTCTTCGCGCGCCCGGAGGAGCTGCGCGGTCCGGGCGTACCCGGGGCTGTAACGGAGCGGATACCCCCAGAATACGGAAGGCCGGACCCGCGACGGGCCCGGCCTTCCGGAGGTAGCGTCAAGAGGGGTAATCAGGCCGTCTTCTTGGCCTGGACCTCGGCGCGGATGTCCTGCGCCATCTTCTTCAGGTCCTGCATCGCCTTGCGGACGCGGGTACCGGCAGCCTTGTTGCCCTTGTCGAAAAACTTGCCGAAGTCGTCTTCGAGGCCGTCGACGAAGGACTTGAGTTCCGTGTACTTGCTCATGCCAAGATTCCTCCTGGAATAGGGTTGTGCTTTCGGCGAGACCGGTACGGAAGCGCCGGGGTGATTCGGGGTGGCGACGAAGGTACGCGCCCCCCTCCCCCCTGTCAAATGAAGCAGGGCCCTAATTGGGCCAGAAACGCGGATTCATGCCGGTCGTCGCCGCTAGCCGCGGGTGCGGGTCAACGCCGCAGCGAGACCGGAAACGGTTGTAACGACGAGGTTTACGTCATCCCGGGCATCCGGGGGCCCCGGAACCGATGCCAACCGGACCTTCAGCACCGGCGCGTCGAGAAGGCTTTCGAGGCGCTCGGCGGCCCGTTCGGGACCGACCTCCACGAGGCGATCGCCCAGCGCCCGAATGGCCGAAACGACCGGTACCGTCCCGGTCCGCACGGCTTGGGCGAACCATGGGGCCGGACCGTCGCCCAGCAGGTTCCGCGCCGATCCCGGCATGGCGACCGCGGCGACGCCTTCGTCGGTCAGCGCCTGCGCGGCGCGTCGATTCTCCTCCAGCAGCGCCCGTCGAACGAGGGATCGGGCTTCATCGGGCTCGTCGCCGAGCGGAAGATCCGCGTCGAACCCCTGCCCCTCCAGCGCCCGTCCGGCGGTCTCACCCGGAGCATGCAGGATCGCGAGACGGGTCGGCCGCGCGACCGCCACGGCCCGGGCGACGGACGACCAGAGGAGCAGGTCGTCCTGGGCCTCGCGGTCGATGACGAGCAGGATGGAATTCATCGGGCGGGCGGGCGGAATCGGGGAACGCGGATGCCGTCTACTACATATCCTCCATGCTTGATTCCCCGCCACCCGTCGACCGGATTTCATGGCCGATTTCTGCCACCTGCATTGCCACACCCAGTACTCGCTGCTCGACGGGGCCGCACAGATCCAGACCCTCGTCGAGCGGGCCGCGGAGTTCGGGCAGCCGGCCATCGCGATCACGGACCACGGTAACCTGTTCGGCGTCCCGGAATTCCACGCGAAGGCGAAGAAGGCGGGCGTTCGCCCCATCATCGGCTGCGAGTTCTACATCGCGCCCGCCGGCATGCAGGACCGCACCGAGCGCACCCGTTTTCACCAGGTGCTGCTCGCCCGGTCCGAGGAAGGATACCGCAACCTGATGCGGCTGTCCTCCCTGTCGTACACCGACGGGTATTACTACAAGCCCCGCATCGACAAGGAGACGCTTCGCGCGTATTCGGCGGGGCTGGTCGCCACGACGTGCTGCCTCCAGGGCGAGGTTCCGCAGACGATCCTGCGCCACGGCGAGGAAGCGGGGCTCGCGCGGTTCCGCGAGTGGCTCGACATTTTCGGCGACGACTACTTCATCGAGATCCAGGACCACGGCATCGAGGACCAGCTCCGGGTCAACGAGGTCCTCCTGCGCTGGTCCCGGCAGTTCGGCGTTCCGATCCTCGCCACGAACGACGTGCACTACGTCGCGCGCGAGGACCACGCGGCCCAGGACGTGCTGCTGTGCCTGCAGACGGGCAAGGACCTCTACGACCCGTCCCGGATGCGTTTCGAGAACGACCAGTTCTACCTGAAGTCGTCTTTCGAGATGGAGGATTCGCTCGCCCGCCTCGATCCGGAGCAGCGTCGCGAGGCGCTCGCGAATACGATCGTCGTCGCCGACCGGTGCTCGTTCGACCTGAAGACGGGCGGGCTGCTCATGCCGCACTTTCCGCTCCCGGAGAGCTTCCGGGACGACGCGGACGGATACCTGCAGGGTCTCGTCTTCGAGCGCGCGCGACACCGGTACCCCGACATGCCGCAGGAGGTCGTCGAGCGGCTGAACTACGAGCTCGGCGTCATCCGCGCGATGGGCTTCGCCGGCTATTTCCTCGTGGTCCAGGACTTCACGACGGCCGCTCGAGACCTCGGCGTGCGGGTCGGTCCGGGCCGCGGATCCGCGGCCGGCAGCCTCGTCGCCTACTGCCTCGGCATCACCGACATCGATCCGATCCGGTACAACCTGCTCTTCGAGCGCTTCCTGAACCCCGAGCGTATCTCGATGCCCGACATCGACATCGACTTCGACGACCGGGGGCGGGGAAAGGTCATCGACTACGTCGTGCAGAAGTACGGGCGCGAGAACGTCTGCCAGATCATCACCTTCGGAACGATGGGCGCGCGGTCGGTCATCCGGGACGTCGCGCGCGTGCTCGGCGTTCCGCTCGCCGAAGCCGACCGCATCGCGAAGCTGATCCCGGAAGGCCCGAAAGTGAGCCTCGATACGGCGATCGAGGACGTACCCGAGTTCAAGAAACTGCTCAAGGACCCCAACGAGCAGATCCGCAACCTGCTGCACTACGCGCGGGTGCTTGAGGGCAGCGCGCGCCACACGGGCGTGCACGCGGCCGGCGTCATCATCGCGCCGGGAAGGGTCAGCGACTTCATACCGGTCGCGGTCGCCAAGGGAAAGACGGCCGACGAGGACGTCGTCACGACGCAGTACGACGGCAAGTGGGTCGAGGACTTCGGGCTGCTGAAGATGGACTTCCTCGGGCTGAAGACGCTCACGGTGCTGGATGACGCGCTGCGGCTCATCCGGGAAAACCGCGGCGTGGAGGTCGACCTCGATACGATTCCGCTCGATGACCCGGCGACGCTCGAACTCTTCCGGCGTGCGGAAACGGTCGCGATCTTCCAGTTCGAATCCTCGGGCATGCGCGAGTGGCTGCGCAAGCTCAAGCCGACCAGCCTCGAGGACCTCATTGCGATGAACGCGCTCTATCGGCCCGGGCCGATGGACCTCATCCCGAACTACATCGCGCGCAAGCACGGGACCGAAAAGGTCGAGTACCCGCACCCCATGCTCGAGCCCGTGCTCGAGGCCACCTACGGCCTGCCCGTCTACCAGGAGCAGGTCATGCAGATGGCACAGGTGATGGGGGGGTACTCGCTCGGAAGCGCCGACCTCCTTCGCCGCGCGATGGGCAAGAAGAAGAAGGAGGAGATGGACAAGCAGCAGGCCATCTTCGTCGAAGGGGCACTTGCCCGGGGTGTCGACGAGAAGACCGCCGTCGCGACGTTCGACATGATGGCGAAGTTCGCGGGGTACGGGTTCAACCGGTGCGTCGTGGGCACGACCGTGGTCACGGATGCCGAAACGGGCGCGCGGCGTACGGTCGAGGAGCTGTTTCGTACACGGGAAGCCTTCACGGTCCATGCGCTGGACGAGCAACTGACCCTTCGACCCCGCCCGGTGAGTGACGTGGTATGGAACGGCCGCAAGCCCGTATTCGAGGTACGGACCGCGCTCGGCCACCGCATCACGGCGACCGGCAACCACCCGCTCCGAACGTTCGACGGGTGGACGAACCTCGCAGACCTGGCGGTGGGCGACCGCCTGGCGGCGCCACGCCGGCTCAGCGCAGCAACGACGGCCACGATGCCCCGAAGCGAACTGGTCGTGCTCGCCGGCCTGCTTTCGGAGGGCAACACCTGCCACCCATCCACGCTCTACTTCTACAACAACGACAGGGAACTCGTTGACGATTTCGTCAACGCGTCGAGGGTCTTCCCCGGAACCGTCGCCCGGATCTACACCAGGCCCAACGGCCGGATGGAAGTCGTGCTGAACACCGGCCGCGATTCCCGCTTCCGGCCGGGCCAGGCGCCGTGGAACAAGGGGGGCACGGCGGTCGCAACGCGACTGGAGGTCCGTTCTGGCGTATTCCGATGGGCGGAGCGGCTCGGAATCCTGGGTGTCAAGGCCGACGCGAAAAGGGTCCCCGACGTGGTGTTCACCCTGCGGTCCGAGGACATCGCCCTGTTCGTCGGCCGGCTCTGGTCGGGCGACGGGCACCTGTGCAGCGGGGATCGATTCCGTCCGTACTACGCCACGTCCTCCGAGGGATTGGCTCGCGACGTCCAGCACCTGCTGCTGCGGCTCGGCATCCCGTCGCGTATCGGGGAAAAGCGGTTCCGATACCGCGGCACGGTCAGACCGGGTTGGACCGTACACCTGATCGGCGACGGTACGCTGGACCGTTTCCTGAAGGTGGTCGGGCCCCATATCGTGGGCCGGAGCCGGGATCTCGAGCGCCTCGACGCATACGCGCGAACGCTCGAGCCGTCCGCAGAACCGCAGAACGACGTGTTCTGGGACCGGATCGTGGCGATCACGCCCATGGGCGAGGAGGACACGTACGACCTCACGGTCGACGGCCTGCACAACTTCGTGGCCGACGGCCTCGTGGTGCACAACAGCCACAGTGCGGCCTACTCCGTCGTCGCCTACCAGACCGCCTACCTGAAGGCGCACTACCGGCCGGAATTCCTCGCGGCCGCGATGACGAACGAAATGGGCGACACGAAGAAGCTCGCGGTCGTGCTCGAGGAGGCGCGGCACCTCGGCGTCGAGGTGCTTCCGCCCTCGATCAACCGCAGCGAGGCCCACTTCACGGTCGAGAACGGGCGCATCCGGTTCGGGCTCGGCGCAATCAAGGGGCTCGGGCTCGGGGCCATCGAGTGCATCGTCGCGGCTCGGGCGACCAAGGGGGCGTTCACGTCGCTGTTCGATCTCTCGGTGGCGATCGATCCGCGCCAGGTCAACCGCAAGGCGCTCGAATCGCTGGTCCGCGCCGGGGCGCTCGACGAGATCGAAGGGCACCGGGCGCAGATGCTCGAGGCGCTCGACGCCGCGATCCAGTACGCCAACCGCGTGATCGCCGACCGCACGGCCGGCCAGAACTCGCTCTTCGGAGGCCCGTCGGGCGACGGCGCGAGCGCCGTGGTGCCCCAGATGCCCACCGTCGCGCCGTGGCCCCGGGGCCGCGTGCTGAAGGAAGAACGCGACGTCGTCGGGTTCTACGTATCCGGCCATCCGCTCGAAGCGTACCTCCCCGAGATGCGCGCCTTCGCCACGTGCTCGATCGCCGAGGCCGAGGGCCTCGTCGAGGAGTTCACGCCCGCCGAGGACGCGATGGGGTACGGCGCGAACCGGCCCGTGCACACGCTCTTCGGCATCGTCACCGACGTGCAGCACCGGCGGTCCAAGGCCGGAAAGCCCATGGGATTCGCCACGATCGAGGATTTCACCGGGCAGGCCGAGGTGCTCTGCTTCTCGCAGGTCTACGACCGCGTGCAGCGCTACCTGGAGCCGGACGAGGTCGTCCTCGTCCGCGGAGGCCTCGAGATGCGGGGAGGCGTCAAGATCATCGCCGACGACGTCGTGCCGGTCTGGAAGGTCCGCGAGCAGATGATCCGGGCCGTGGTCCTCGAACTCGATCCGGAGGACCTCGCGGAAGCCCAGGTCACGGCGCTCCACGAACTCTGCGACCGGAATCGCGGGGCGGCCAAGCTCTATTTCGACCTGGCGATCCCGGGCCACGACCTTCCGCAGCGCATCCTGGCCCGGTCGGTCGTGATCGAACCCAACGCCGAGTTCATGCAGGGCCTGGCACGGCTGGTCGGACGGGAGCACATCCGGGTGGAGGGGTGAGCGTCATGCGAGCCGATCCGCCCCCGGCGCCCCGGCGCCCATCCCCGTGAAAACCCGCTTCGCCCCCACGCCGAGCGGCTACCTGCACCTCGGCAACGTGTTCAACCTGCTCCTCGCCGAGCGGTGGCGGGACCGCACGGGCGGGCGCCTTCTCCTGCGCATCGACGACCTGGACCGCGGCCGAACCCGGCCCGAGTATGTCGAGGACATCTTCCGCGTAGCCTCCTGGCTCGGCGTCGCGTTCGACGAAGGGCCGACCGATCCGCACGATTTCGGGGCGAACTGGACCCAGGCCCGGCGCGCGGGACGGTATGCCGAAGCGCTGCAACGGCTTGCGGAAGGCGGCCGCGTCTTCGCGTGCACCTGCTCCCGTCACGACGTCGACGCGGCGACCCGCGACGGCGGCTACCCGGGCACGTGCCGGAACCGGGGCCTGGACCTCGAAACACCGGGCGCCGCGTGGCGCCTCCGGCTCGACGGGCGCGAGGTGGAAGGCCCGTCCGAGCCGGCGCTGAGGGACCCGGTCGTGCGCCGTCGCGACGGCACCTGCGCGTACCACGTCGCCACGATCGTGGACGACCTCGACTACGGCGTGAGCCACGTGTTCCGGGGGATGGACCTCGAGCCGTCCACCCGCCTGCAACGCGCGATAGCGCCGGTTCTCGGACTGGACGCGTACCTGGACGTGCGTTTCGAGCACCATCCCCTGCTCACGGACGACGCGGGCGGGAAGCTCTCCAAGTCGGCGGGGGCCCGTGCGATGAGCCTCTTCGACGACCCCGACCTCGCCCCCGACGCGGTCCGGAACGCTTTCGACCGGTGGATGGCGCGCAGCGAGGAGCCCGCACGGCCATGAGCATCGTCCGGCTCGCCCTTTCGCTCCCTCGCCGGTTGTTGATCGGACTGGTCCGCGTCTACCAGCTCGTGCTGTCGCCCCACCTCGGCAGCGCCTGCAACTTCACGCCCACCTGTTCGCAGTACGCGATCCAGGCGCTGGAGAAATACGGCGCATGGAAAGGCACGATCCTCGCAGTGCATCGTATCCTGCGGTGCAACCCGTGGGGAGGACACGGGTGGGATCCCCCGCGGTGGTACGGCGAGCCCCCCGCCCGTCCACCCGACGACGAACTCCACGAGCACGACCCCGGCCCGGGGTCGCCGAACCCATGAGCCAGGAAGAGCACCGGTCCGATGCCGGCGGCATCTCCGTGCGCTGCATCATCGTCACGTGCAGCGACACCCGCACGCCGGAGAACGATACGAGCGGAGACCTCATCGCGACCTCGCTCGAGCACGAGGGTCATACCGTGGTTGCACGACACCTGGTGCGCGAGAATCCCGGCGCGGTAGCCGAGGTCGTGCGCAGCGGGTTCGGGCTGGCCGACGTGCTGATCCTGACCGGGGGCACCGGTCTCTCCTCGCGTGACGGGACCATCGAGGCCGTCACCCCGCTCCTCGACCGGGTACTGCCGGGCTTCGGCGAACTGTTCCGGATGTTGTCGTTCGAGGAAATCGGCGCGGCCGCGATGCTCACGCGGGCGGTGGCGGGTTCGCGCGGAAGAACCGCCGTCTTCGTCCTTCCGGGTTCCGTGGCCGCCGTGGGCCTGGCCATGGAGAAGCTCATCCTTCCCGAGCTGCGCCACGTCGTACGCGAACTCCGGCGCTGAGCCCTACTCGTACCGCAGCGCTTCGATCGGGTTGAGCCGGGCCGCCTTGCGCGCCGGGTAGAACCCGAAGAAGATCCCCACGGCCGCCGAGAAGACGATGGCGACCATGACGGTCTGCCCGCCGACGAGCGTGGACCAGCCCATGTAGTCGCCCAGCAGTTTGGCGCCGAGGAAACCGAGCCCGACGCCCGCCGCGCCGCCCAGGATCGACATCACGATCGACTCGATCAGGAACTGGGTGAGCACGTCGCGTCCGCGCGCCCCGATGGCCATGCGGATGCCGATCTCGCGCGTGCGCTCGGTGACGGACACGAGCATGATGTTCATGATGCCGATTCCGCCCACGAGCAGCGAGATCGAGGCGATCGCGGCGAGCAGGAGCGTCATCGTCTCGGTCGTACCGGCGGCCGCCTCGGTCAGCTCGGCCTGGTTCTTGATCTCGAAGTCGTCCTCTTCCCAGGTCGACAACCCGTGCGATTCGCGCAGGATGGCCTTGAGCTCGGTCTGCGCCGCCGGGATGTCGCCGGGCGACGACGTGGACGCGAGGATCTGCGACAGGAAATTCCACCGGGAGAGCCGGGTGGCCACCGTCGTGTGCGGCGCGATGATGATATCGTCCTGGTCGCGGCCCTCGGCCGTCTGGCCCTTGGCCGCCATGACGCCGATCACCTGGACGGGCACGTTGCGGATGCGCACGGTCTGCCCGACCGGGTCGCTCTCGCCGAAGAGGTTCTTCGCGACCGTCTGCCCGATCACCACGACCTTCTTTCCCTGCCGCACGTCGGCGGCGCTGAAGAACGAGCCCGATGCGACGGCCCAGTCCCGGATCTCGATGTAGTCGACGTCGACGCCGGCCACCTGCGCACGCCAGTTGCCGCTTCCGCCCACGACCTGCCCGAACGTGGACAGAACGGGAGAGACGAGCGACGCGTACTGGCTCTCGTTGCGGATCTTCTCGACGTCGGTCATGCTGAGGCGGTTGAACGAGCCCGCGCCGCGGTTGACGCCCCCGGTCGAGCTCGCCCCCGGCGTCACGACGAGCATGTTGGTGCCCAGGCTCTGCACCTGCTTCTCGATCTGCGAGCGGGCGCCGTCGCCGACGGCCACCATCACGATGACCGCCCCCACGCCGATGATGATGCCCAGCATCGTCAGCAGCGTGCGCATCTTGTTCTTGACGATGCTCCGCCCGGCGACCTTGATGAGATTGGATGCGCGCATGGTCGGAAGTCAGACGATGACGGTGTCGGGGTTCAGGCCGGCCAGGATGCGGGCCGCGTCCTCGGGCGCCTGCGTGACGTCGCGGATGATGCGCCCGTCGCGCAGCTCCACGATACGCCGCGCGTACGAAGCCACGTCGTGCTCGTGCGTGACGAGAAGGACCGTGAGCCCCTGGTTGTTGAGCTCCTGGAAGAGGGCCATCACCTCGACGCTCGTGCGCGAGTCGAGGTTTCCGGTCGGTTCGTCGGCAAGCAGGATGGCCGGGCTCGTGACGAGCGCCCGCGCGATCGCGACGCGCTGCTGCTGGCCGCCCGAGAGTTCGCTCGGAACGTGATCCATGCGCTGCGCCAGCCCCACGCGATCGAGCGCGGCCGCCGCCGCCTTGCGCGTGTCGATCCGGCGGTGCGTGCGGTCGTACAGGAGCGGAAGCTCGACGTTTTCGAGTGCCGACGTGCGGGCGAGCAGGTTGAAGCCCTGGAATACGAACCCGATCTTCTGGTTGCGCACGTCGGCGAGCTGGTTCTTGGTCAGCGACTCCACCCGCACGCCGTCCAGCATGTAGCTGCCTCCTGTCGGGTAATCCAGGCAGCCGAGGATGTTCATCATCGTCGATTTGCCCGACCCCGAGGCCCCCATGATGGCGATCATCTCGCCGGCGCGCACGTCGAGGTCCACGCCGCGCAGCGCGTGTACCTCGTTGTGGCCCATGGAGTAGACCTTCTTGAGGCCGCGGACTTCGATAACCGTGTCGCGTTGCATCGGGGGTACCGGGTCAGCCGTGGAGGAACGTCAGAAGCCCGGCCGCGGCGGCCCGCCCTGCTGCGTGCGCTGCTGCTGGAACGGGTTCGCGGTCGCGCCGCCGTCGTCGGCCTGCGAGATGCCCGAGATCACCTGCATTCCGGCCTCCAGGTTGCGGCCCGAGATCTCGGTCATCGTGCCGTCGCTCAGGCCCGTCTGCACGAAGGTCGCCTGCAGCACGCCGTCGGCGTCGAGATACCAGAGCATCGTCCGGTTGCCGCCGCCGTTGCGGGTGCCACCGTCCTGCCCGCCGCCGAACGTGGCCTGTCCGCCCGCCGCCGGAGCCCCCTGGCCCGCGGCCGGCGTTCCGCCCTGTCGTGACCGGGTCGTGTCGCCGGACGCCTCCCGCTGGGCCTGCATGCGCGCCCGGAATTCGGCCATCATTTCCTCGGTCGCGCGGAAGCGCAACGCGGCGTTCGCAACCTTGAACACGTCGGCCACCCGCTCGACCATGAACTCGACCGTCGCCGTCATGCCGGGCAGCAGTTCGCCGGTGGCATTGTCGACGTCCACGACCACCGTGTACGTCACGACGTTGTCCTGGACCCGCGACTGGAGGCGCACCTGCCGAACGGTGCCCTCGAACTGGCGTTCGTCGAACGCCTGCACGGTGAATCGCACCTGCTGTCCTTCCCGGATGCGGCCGATGTCGCTCTCGTCCACCGACGCGAGGATCTGCATGCGGGACAGGTCATTCGCGATGAGGAAGAGCTGCGGCGCCGAGAACGAAGCCGCGACCGTCTGTCCGGGTTCTACGTTGCGCTCCACGACGACTCCGTCGATCGGCGAGTAGATGGTGGCGTACGAGAGGTTGCGCTGGGCGCGCTCGAGGTTCACCTCGGCCGATTTCACGCTTGCCTCGCCGACCTGCAGATCGTACTTGGCCTTGTTGAGCTCCACCTCGGTGGCGTACGCCTTCTCGAAGAGCGCCTGGATGCGGTCGAGTTCCACCTGGGCGTAATCGCGCTGCGCGATGTTCCGGTCGAGCGTATTGCGCGCGTCCTGGATGGCGCTGATCAGCAGCGTCGTGTCGATGCGCGCCAGCAGCTGACCACGCCGCACCCGGTCGTTGAAATCGACGTAGATCGACTGCACGATGCCCGAAACCTGCGTTCCGACCTGCACCGTGGTGACGGCATTCAGCGTGCCGGTGGCCGATACGACGGCCTCGAGATCGCCGCGCTGGACTTCGACGAACCGGTACGTGGTGGTGGGTTTGCCGTCGCCCTTCGTGAACTGCCACACCACGGCGGCCGTGGCGACGAGTACGAGGACGATGGCGATGGCCTTCTTCATGGCATGGCCCGCCGAGGGCGGGAGCTAGGGGCGTTCGGAATCGGCGAGGTTCCCGGGTTCCTGTTCCGCGGTTTCGAGGGGAGTACGCGCCGGTCGGAAGCGTCGTTTCGGCCCGGAGGCCGCTCCCGCCAAACGGCATACAAACGTGACACTTCCGTGACCGGGCCGAACCGGTGCGGGGCGGCTGCGTTCGATGAGGCTACGTTCCCGAGCCGAGCCCATGGACCCCGCACCCGAATTCCGCCTGTACAATACGCTGTCGAACGCCGTCGAACCGGTCGTGCCCCGCGAGGCCGGGCACCTCCGTTTCTATTCGTGCGGCCCGACCGTCTATTCGTATGCGCACATCGGGAATTTCCGCTCGTTCCTCACGGCCGACCTGATCCTGCGCACGGCCGAGGCGCTGGGCTGGCGCACGACCTACGTGACCAACGTGACCGACGTCGGGCACCTCACCGAGGACGATGCGGCCGACGCGTCGGGCGAGGACCGCATGGCCAAGGCCCTGCGGTCGAAGGAGGGCGAGCGCTTCGCCAACGTGTGGGACCTGGCCCGGTACTACACGAACGAACTCCTGGCCGACTGGAACACGCTGAACCTGCGCGACCCCGCGGTTCGGCCCCGGGCGACCGAACATATCCGCGAGCAGATTGCGGCCGTCGAGCAGCTCATCGAGAAAGGACACGCGTACGAAACGGAACAGGGTATCTACTTCTCGGTGGCGAGCTTCGAGGGCTACGGCCGGCTGTCGGGCAACGAGGCGGCCGAGCAGCTCGAGCAGCTGGTCCGCGACACGGTTTCGGACCCCGGCAAACGCGATCCGCGCGACTTCGCGCTGTGGAAGAAGGACCCCAAGCACCTCATGCAGTGGTACAGCCCGTGGGGCTGGGGCTTCCCCGGGTGGCACATCGAGTGCTCGGTCATGGCGCGCGCCTACCTGGGCGACGAGATCGACCTCCACGCGGGCGGAGAAGACCTGATCTTTCCGCACCACGAGTGCGAAATCGCGCAGTCCGAGAGCCTGACCGGCAAGACCTTCTCGAAGCACTGGGTACACACCCGCTTCCTCCAGGTCGAAGGCGAGAAGATGGCCAAGCGGACCGGCAACTTCTTCACCGTGCGCGACCTCGTGGGAACGGCGGCGTCCGGCGGACGCGGCGTCGACCCGCTCGCCCTGCGCCTCGCGCTGATCTCGGGGCAGTACCGCAAGCCGTTCAATTTCACGAAGGAAACGCTCAAGGCCAGCGCGAAGCACGTCGAACGCTTCCGCGAGATCCTGTCGGCGGTCGACGCGGCGGCCGCGGCCGGTGCCGGCGGGGCCGACCGCGTCGGCGAGCGCCTCGACGCGCTGTACGATCGCGCCCTGGCGGCCATGGCCGACGACCTGAACACGCCCGAAGCCATCGCGGCCGTCATCGAGGGCTTCAAGCTGCTGGGCGGAATGCGCGCGCAACTCAACGCGGCATCGGCCGCCGGCGCGCGCGCCTGGATCGCCCGCGTGAACGCGCTGCTGGGCATCGTGGAGCACGAGAAGCCGCTCGCCGAGCGGGCCGCCGACGCGAAGGACGCCGACCCCGACGCCGTCCGGATCGACGCCCTGGTGGCCGAGCGTTACGCCGCCCGTGCCGCCCGCGACTTCGCGCGGGCCGACGCGCTGCGCGCCGAGCTCGCCGAACTCGGCGTCGAGGTGATGGATACGCCCGACGGTCCGAAGTGGAAACGCGCCTCGACGCTCTGACCGCGGTCCCCGGACGCATGGCACGACGCCCGAACCCCTTTCCGACCGCCCTGCTGGACTACTCGCACCTGGAGGGCGGGCTGGTCCGCATGATGAACCGGTTCCGCGAGCAGGGCACCCTGACGGGCGACCCCGACGAGGACGCCTTCCTGCGCACCGACCCCAACGCCGCCCTGCTGGGCCTGCTCTACGACCAGCGCGTGCTGGCCGAGTACGCGTTCACCGGTCCCTCCCGCCTCAAGGCGCGCCTCGGGCACCTGGACGTGCGCCGGATCGCCCGGATGGACGGGCAGACGCTTCGCGACGTGTTTGCCGAGCGCCCCGCCGTGCACCGCTTCACGAACCGCATGGCCGACTACACGCTCGGCGTCTGTGCGCAGCTCGTCGAGCGCTGGGACGGCACCGCCGAGAGGTTGTGGGACGACGGGGCCGACTTCGAGACGATCGCGCGGCGAGTGGAATCGCTCCCCGGCTTCGGTGCGGAAAAGGCCGCCAAGATGCGCTACGTGCTGCACTACTTCGGCTGGCGGGACTTCGCCTGAACGGGCTCAGGATCGCCAGAACGACGGCGCGAAAAGCACGAGTACGGTGAAGATCTCGAGCCGGCCGGCGATCATCAGGAAGGACAGCATCCACTTGCCCAGCGCGGGGATGTGCGCGTAGTTCTCGGCCGGGCCGAGGGTGCCGAACGCCGGACCGATGTTTCCGACCGACGAGATCACCCCGGTGAACGCCGAGTGCAGGTCCACGCCCGAGGCCGTGACGGCCAGGGTGCCGATGCCGATCAGTCCGAGGTACAGCACGATGAACGACAGCACGTTCCGCATGACGTCCTGCGGGACCACGCGGCCGTTCAGCCGGACCGTGAGGATGGCCTGCGGATGCACGAGCTGCCGGATTTCCTTGTACGAGTTCTTGTACATCAGCACGTGGCGGATCACCTTGACGCCGCCCCCGGTCGAGCCCGCCATGCCGCCGATGAAGAAGAGCGAGAACAACAGCCCGAGCGCCAGCGGCGGCCAGAACTCGTAGTCGGCCGTCGCGAATCCGGTCGTGGTGACGATCGAGATCCCCTGGAAGAATCCGTACCGCAGGGCGTCGGCGACGGAAGCGTACCCGGGGAAGAAGTCGGCCGTGGACTCGTCGAGCGGAAGCCGGCTGACGACCGGCTGCCACGTGGCGATCGCCAGCACGACGCCCGACACGAGCACGATCGCCGCGTACACGCGGAATTCGGTGTCGCGGAAGACCGTGACGGGCTGCCCGCGCAGGAGGCGGTAGTGCAGGGCGAAGTTCATGCCCGCAAGGAACATGAAGACGGTGATCACCCAATCCACGTACGCCGATCCGTAATGTCCGACCGAGGCGTTCTTCGTCGAGAACCCTCCCGTTGCCATGGTCGCGAAGGCGTGGTTGACGGCATCGAACAGCCCCATCGCCGGCCAGAGCAGCAGGACCTGGATCACGGTGATGCCCACGTAGATCAGCCAGAGCCGCTTGGCCGTCTCGCGAACGCGCGGCGTGAGCTTGTCGGCGCTCGGCCCAGGCACTTCGGCCTTGTAGAGCTGCATCCCGCCCACGCCCAGGATCGGCATCACGGCGAGCGTCAGCACGATGATGCCCATCCCCCCGATCCAGTGCGTCAGGCTGCGCCAGAGCAGGAATGCCTTGGGAATGGCCTCGATGGCCGGGGTGTGCGCGCCCCCCAGCACGGAAGCGCCGGTCGTCGTGAACCCCGACGCGACCTCGAAATAGGCGTCGGTATACGAAGGCAGGACGCCGGCCAGCACGAAGGGCATGCAGCCGACCGCCGCCAGGACGAACCACGCCGTGGCCACGATGGTGAATCCCTCGCGTACGCGCAGTTCGTCCGGGTTTCCGCCGTGCCACGCCTTCCAGCCCGCCCAACCGAGGAGCATGGAGACCGCGCCCACCGCCGCGAAGGTCCACCATGACCCTTCTCCGAACCACGCGCCGACGAGGGCCGGAATCCAGAGCGCAATGCCCTGGAAGCCGATCAGGGCGGCCAGCGTACCGGCGACGGGCTTCCAGTTGAGGGCCATGACCGGGTCCGGAACGGGTTCAGCCGCGCGAGAAGAGCCGGGCGGCCTGCGGCGCCAGGCCCGACGAAACGAAGGCGTACACCCGGTCGCCCGCCTCGATGCGGGTCACTCCGGTGACGATCTCGGCGTTCTTCTCGTGCAGCACGGCGCCGATCAGGATTCCGCGCGGAATCTGCACCTTGGCCACCTCGTCCCTCGTGATCGGAGAACGCGGCGACGCCACGAATTCGAGGATCTCGGCGTCGAGGCCGTGCACCGTGGCGACGCTCATGACGTGTTTGCCGCGCAGGTGGCGAACTACCTCCCGCGAGATCGCGAGCTTCATGTTCACCGCGGAGTCGAGGCCGATCGACTGGCTGATCGGGATGTACGCCGGCTTCGACAGCAGGGCGACGGTCTTGCGCACGCCGAGGTGCTTCGCCAGCAGGCAGGTAACGAGATTCGACTCCTCGTCGCCCGTCACGGCGACGAACGCATCCATGTCGGGCAGCCCCTCGGTGACCAGCAGGTCGATGTCGGTCAGGGCTCCGTGAAGCACCATGACGTTGCCGAGGTGCTCGGCGATGCGCTCGGCCCGTTCGCGGTCGGGTTCGACGAGCTTCACCCGGCGGTACTTCGCTTCGCCCAGGCTGCGCGCGACGCGGATGCCGACGTCGGTGCCGCCGAGAATCATGACCCGCTCGATGCGGCGGTCGCTCTTGCCCAGCATCTCGAGCACGGGCGGCACGTGTTTCGGCAGCGACAGCACGAAGACCACGTCGTTCGCACGCAGGGTCTCGTCTCCTCCCGGCAGCAGCGTGCGGATGCCCCGCGAGATCCCGGCCACGCGAAAAGGTACGTTGGGCAGGGACAGTTCGCGCAGCCGCCGGCCGACCACCGGGGAATCCTTGTCGATGCGGAGACCGACGAGTTGCACACGCCCGTCGGCGAGCGGAAGGATATCGCTCGCCCCCGCCCGCTGGATGAGCCGCTCGACTTCGCTCGCCGCACTCTCCTCGGGGTGGATCATCGCGTCGATGCCGAAATCCTCGGCCCGTAGCACCGAATCGGCGTTCGACAGCTCGTCCGAGCGCACCCGCGCGATCGTCGTCTCGATCCCCAGCCGGTCGGCCAACATGCACGCGACGATGTTCACCTCGTCGACGGTCGTCACGGCGACACAGATGTCGGCCCGTTCGGCTCCCGCCTCGCGCAGCACTTCGGCCGACGTGGCGTTGCCGCGCACCGTCATGACGTCGAGCCGCTCCCGGACCGTTTCGAGCGCTCCTTCGTCCACGTCCACGACGACCACGTCGTGCTGCTCCATCGAGAGCAGTCTCGCGACGTCGAATCCGACTTCTCCGGCCCCGATGATGATCGCGCGCATGCGCTCGTCGTGCCCGCGTCAGCGGGTCTCGTTAACAGGTCGGCGGGATCGCCGCGCGGTGGGCAAGATACCCCCGGGCGACTCAGGAATCACGGTCCGCCGGGATCAGCGGCAGTCGGAACCAGAAGGTGGAACCCTGCCCGGTCTCGGTCTCGAACCCGATGCTGCCGCGCAGTTCCTCGACCGTGGATCGGGCGATCGCCAACCCGAGCCCCGTTCCGCTCGTCTTCGTGGAAAAGGCGGGCACGAAGATGCGGTCTCGCACCTCCGGAGCAACGCCAGGGCCGTCGTCGACGACGCGGGCCAGCGCGGTCGCCAGCCCCGTTTCCGGATCGAGGTCGGCGCGCGTCACGACGCGGATCGTCCCGTCTGCCCGGGATTCGAGGGCCTCCACCGCGTTCTTGATGAAATTGATGAACACCCGCTGCAGCGCCTCGCGATCGCCCTCCACGTCGAGCGGTTCCTCCGCAAGGTCCAGCTCGATCGGGATACCCGACTGCTCCTGCATCAGCAGCACGGCCGACGAAGCCACACGGTTCAGGTCGAGTACTTCCAGGGTCGGCAGCGGCATCCGGGCGAACGTCGAGAACTCGTTCGCGATGCGGACCAACGCCTCGCTCTGGTCGAGCAGCGTCGAAGTCTTGCGTTCGAACAGATCGGGGAACGAGGCCCCGCCGGGATCCCTCTCCCACGCTCGCCGCAGATGCTGGATCGTCAGCTTCATCGGCGTGAGCGAATTCTTGATCTCGTGGGCCACCTGGCGCGCCATCTCCCTCCACGCCAGCTGGCGTTCCTGGGCCGCGAGCAGGCGCCGGCTTTCGGCGAGCTGGTCCTGCATGAGGTTGAACGTGGAGACGAGATCACCCAGTTCGTCGCGGGTGTCCAGCGGCCGGATGCGCTCGTACCGGCCCTCCGCGACCCGCTCCAGGCCGGTGCGCAGCCGCACGAGCGGACGCGTCAGGGCGTTCGCGATGACCGCGGCCGTGGCCATGACCGCCAACACCAGCAGCAGCAGCGCGCCGAAGAGATAGGCGACCGTACGGGCCCTCTCCTCCTCGATACGTTCCTGCTCGGGAAGCGTCGGCACGGAGACGACGTATCTCGGAACGCCCTGCTCGTCGGTCAGCGCACGGTATCCCGCCGTGTACCGGAAATTGCCCAGTCGCTCCTCCACGTCGACGAACCGGAATCCGTCGACGAACAGTGCCCGGTAGGCCTCGATCGGAAGGCGGGTCGGGATCAGGCGATCCCTCGCCAGCTGCGGACGGCTCGAGGACTCCAATTCGAAGCCCCGGTAGACGGTGAGGTCGAGACCCACCCGCGCCGCCAGCGAATCGATCTCGACGCGCTCCAGCGCGCGGTACGGCAGTTCGTCCACTCCCGAATCCTGCACCAGCGTCTCTTCCACCCGCTCGAGGTGCTGCCGCAGCCAGCTCTCGATCGCCCGCTCGTTCTCTCCCGTGACGACGCGAAGGCCGAGCGCACCCATCGCCAGCACCGCGGCAAGCCCCACCGCGAAGAAGGCGTCGAGGACCCGGTCCCGGAAGCGTGCGCGCGCGACCGGCAGCAGGCCCGCCCGGCGGCGCGCGACCAGGCCCGCCAGGTAGACCGGAACCGCGACGATGAGCCCTGAGACCGTCAGTCGAAGGAGGTAGTACAGCCGGTCGAAGAGGCTTACCGAGGGCTGCCGCACCGCTACGGTGCGTTCCGGGCCCGGACCTTCGCCGTTCCTGCCTCGCTGCACGTAGTACGTGAGGTACTCCCTCCCTCCCACCTCCTCGGTACGCCAGGCCGCACCGAGCCTCGAAAGGTCGGCCATCACGGCGGCATCGAGATAGGACCGACCGAACTCCTGCCCGAAGCTCCGGACCAGCACGTCGTCGCGAAATTCGGCGATCGAGAGGTCCTGGTAGGCCGTCCCGTAGGTCCCCGCCGGGACGAGGACCCTCGGGAACGGGGTGCTTCCGGCAGGCAGATGTTCATGTTGGGCCGCCCGGACCAGCAGCCAACCCCGGTCACCGAGGCCGGCGAGACCGACGTAATCGAACCGGTCGCGCTCGCGGGGACTCGTGAGCTTCTCTACCCTCGGCGTTCCGGCCCCATTCGGGCCCGCCATCGCGCGGAGCAGGTCGACGTCGTCCCGATCCCGCGCGTCGAGCGCCGCCTGGGCGCCGCGGGTGCGCGCCGGACCGGAACGGCCGATGGTCGCGCCGTCGGGCCCTATCCAGGCCGCCGAGACCTCGAACGTTCCGAGCGAGGCCAGGAAAGAGGCGCGAAGGCCGGCCGTCAACACGGAATCGGCGGCACCCGCCCCGGGTCCGAGGTCTTCAGAGAGGTCTTCCAGCGCCCGTTCGACCGAATAGACCACCAGGGGATCGGTCTCCTCGAAGAACGCCGTCGCTCCGTCGGCCATGCGATCGCGGCGCTCCTTTTCCAGCCCTCGATCCAGCGCCGGATACAGGAGAAGCGCCACGAGAAGAACGGTCGACAGGACCGCCCGCGCCGTGAGACGCTCGGCGAGTCTTCGACCCGGCTCGCGCCGGGCCAGGCCCGCCGCCGCGCAGACACCGGTGAAGAGCACCAGCCCGATGATGAGGCCCGGATCCCGCATCGGCACCAAGAGATACGCCACGACCCATACCGGTGCGCTGGCCATCGCCAACGCGACCGCCGCGAGCTTCCGGCTGCGCAGATCCGGGGATCCGACGAGTCCCTTCCACGCGGCAGAGCCCACCGCGAGCGCGACGAAGAGCAGGACGAGCAGCGAAGCGAACACGACGACCACGAGGCGTTGCGGCAGCAGGCCCGATCGCACGAAGTAGCCCAGCGTCGAGTCGTCCAGCAGACGCTGTGCGGTGGCTTCCACGAAGATGAACAGGGCCGCCGAGATGGCCGCCGCAACGAGCGCCCGGGGCGCGAGCGACCGCGCCGGATGCTCGGCTGAGGGATTCCCCCTCAGGACGCGGGCTCCGAAGAGCACGGCAAGCCAGAGCGCGAACAGGGTGGTGACGACGAGTTCGCCGATCGAGGCGAACAGGCCGAACGCCCACGGAGAAGCCAGGTGCTCGGGATCGAAGAGCGGCGCGAGAGGGGCCTTGCCCCCCTGCCAGGCGGCCGGAACGTCGAACAGCAGGAGGGCGGCGCGCCCGCCGACCGCCGAGACGAGCGCCGCCGCCGCGGCCGCCCAAGCCCGGCCGCCGCCGCGGAGCACCCACCGCGCCGTGGCGCCGAGCCACGCGATCACGAGAAGGGTGACCCAGAAGCCGACCACCGCTTCGTACCGCCCGGCCACGCGCGTCGCGGCGGCTTCGAGCGTCGGCTCGACGATGCCCACGGTGGCAAAAACGCGCCCGTCCGGAGCGCGCAGCGTCCTGGAAGCGACAGCCTCGTCCGCATCGGACGCCTCCGACCCCAGCCGGACGGTAACCTCGAGACCGGTCGCCCGTCTCCAGTCGTCGGCCAGCGATTCGTCCCTCAGGTACTCGTTGCGCACCGGGTACCGGGCCAGTACCAGGCGCATCGCACGGACCGCGCCCAACGCACGTCCCCGGTCGACGATCGGAACCCAGGCCACGAGGGCTGCCCGCCGATCACCGTCGAACGCGATCTCGAGAAACGGCTCGGCGAGGAATCTCGGATCTCCGGGTCCCCGGTCGACGGGCATGGCGAACCCGTTCCACGCACGGATTCGAGGCGTGGCATCGTACAGCTCGACGGCCTGGAGCGGGCGAAGATCCAGGTCGGTCGCCACGGCCACCAGCCGGTCGCCGGCCCTGGCGTCGCCGTCGGCCAGCGAGCGGAAGGCCTCGATCACCCGCGGATCGGACGCAACCGCCCGCCCGGCATCCTGCACACCCCGAAGGAGCGCCTGGAAATCCTGCTCGGCACGGTCGAGGCCGGAGGTTACGAGCCGCTCCCTCGCTTCGATCCGACCCGTTTCGTCGGTGGAACGGGCCCGCTCACGAACGAGCGCTGCGGCAAGCAGGCCGACGAATGCGATGACAAGGGCCGCGCCCCACGCCGCGTTCGCCAAGGACGGGGATCGGTCGGGCCGCACTCAGCGCACCTCCCGGATGATCACCCGCGTCACCTGCCATTGGTCGAACAGGAATCGCATCTGGACGCCGACGACGAGCGGTCTTGCCCCGCGTTCCACCGTGTACCCGAAGCTGCCCATCCAACCCGCTCCCGTGGCGGTCGCCGCCTGGGGTTCGACCCGAACGGGAGGGTACTCGCGGAAGAAGTCCCGCAGCACGAACAGGGCCTGCGGGCGGCTGTAGCGCCGGGTGGCGCCGAAAAGGGCAATCTCGAGGCGCGCCGGCGTACTCGAGAGCAGGCGCTCGGCGTCGCCCGTCTCCAGGGCCCGGAGGACGCTCGCCGCCGCGGGTTCGACGTCCTGTGCCGTGGACAGCCGCGCCCCGGCCAACAACAACGCCAGCGCCAACAGGCGCAGTCTCGGGGTTCTCCGCATGGTCCCGGTCCGTGGGCTCAGGTCGCCCGGAAAGTAGGCAAAAACCGGTCCGCAGACCGTCAGGCTACCCGGTACGGAATGTCCAGGCCCGCCAGCGCGGCCGTCACCGCCTCGACGCACATGCGCGCCATCGCTCGACGCGTCTCGCGCGTGGCGCTGCCGAGGTGCGGTGCGAGCACCACGTTGTCGAGTTCGAAGAGCCCCGGATGGAGGTCCGGCTCCCGCTCGAATACGTCGAGGCCGGCCGCGGCCAGGTGGCCGGAGCGCAGCGCGTCCACGAGGGCGGCTTCGTCCACCACGGGACCGCGCGAGGTGTTCACGAGAATCGCGCCCCGCTTCATGCGCGCGAGGGCGCTCGCGTCGATCAGGTGCCGGCTCTCGGCGTTGAGCGGGCAGTGCAGCGTGATGACGTCGCTTTCGGCCAGAAGCGTGGCGAAATCCACGCGATGCGCCACGACCCGGCGTTCCTTCGTGGGGTTCGAGTGCCCGCGGTCGTGATACGTGATGCGCATGCCGAAACCGAGCGCCCGCCGCGCCACCGCGCTTCCGATCCGTCCCAGCCCCACGATACCGAGCGTCTTTCCCGACAGCCCCGTTCCGAGCAGCTCGAGCATCTCCCAACGCCGGAACCGTCCGTCGCGCAGGTACCGATCGGCCTCGCGCAGCCGCCGCGCCGCGGCGAGCAGCAGGGCCATCGTGAAATCGGCGGTGGCATCGGTCAGTACGCCCGGCGTATTGCTGACCGGGATCTGGAGCTCCTTGGCGGCGAGCACGTCCACGTTGTCGTATCCGACGGCGCACTGCGCCACGATCTTCAGGCCGGGACAGGCCGACAGGACCCGGGCCGAAACCGGGTTGTCCAGGAGCGTGATCGCGGCATCGGCACCCCGGAGCGCCTCGATGATGCGATCCTCGTCCCCCCCGTTGTCGGGTCCGATGTCGTGCACCACGACCTCGTGCGCCGTGCGCAGCACGTCGATTTCCTCGGGCGGAAGCGGGCGGGTGATGACGATTCGGGCCATTTCAGGACTCCTGGAGCGATACGACGGTCACGCCGGCACCCCCCTGGTCCACGGGAGCCTCGTCGATCGACGAGATGTCGGCACGCGTCGAAAGATACTCGTGTATGGAAAGCCGGAGGGCTCCAGTGCCCTTTCCGTGCAGAATTTCGACCCGCTGGAGGCCGGCGGCTACGGCCTCGTCCACGAAGCGGACGACCTCGGCGATGGCCTCGTCCACCCGCATTCCCCGGAGATCGACGCGCACTCGGGCCGACGCGGCCACCCATCCCGAGGGGCGGTCCGAGACCTGCCGGACGGTCACCTCCTGCCGGCGGCGCCCGCCCACCCGCACGAGCCGAACCCTGGCGACCCGCAATCGGGCCGATCCCATCGCGATCACCGCTTCGTGTTCCCTGAGTTCGAGGACCTCGCCGGTCGGTCCGTCCCCGTCCAGGCGCACCTGGTCGCCGACCGCGAGGGCGACCGGCGCCGAAACGCTCCGTGGAGCCGGATTCCTCGGGGCGCGACGCGCTCCCGAACGCTTTTCGCCCCGGCTCCGCTGTTTTTCCACCGCTTCCCTCGTCGCCTCGATCCGCCTCCTCGCTTCGGCCACGACGTCGCGCTCGGCCTCGGACTCCCGGATTTCGCGAACGGCGCGCTCGACGGCCGCGTTGGCCTCGCGCAGCACGGCTTCGGCCTCGGACAGCGCCTTCGCGCGGATCTCCTGCCGGGCCGCCTGCAGTGCCCCGAGGCGTTCCTCGAGGATCCGGCCGCGTTGCTCCGCCGCTCGGGCCGCTTCACCCGCGCGTGCCAGCTGCCGCTCCAGGTCCCGGTTGCGGGCATCCAGGTCCGACAGCAGTCGCTCCATCGCGGCCCGATCGCTTCCGACCAGTTCGGTGGCCCTTCGTACCACCTCGGGGTGCAGGCCCAGCCGGTCGGCGATCTCGAACGCGTACGAGGCACCGGGTACTCCCGTCACGAACCGGAACGTGGGTCTCAGCGTCTCGCGATCGAACGCCATCATGCCGTTGGCCGCACCCGCCGCTTCGTGCGCGAATCGCTTCAGGGGTCCGTGATGGGTCGTCACGAGGCAGCGTGCGCCTCGTTCCAGCAGCATCTCGAGCGCGGCCTGCGCCAACGCCGAGCCCTCGTCCGGGTCGGTGCCCGATCCCGCCTCGTCGATCATCACGAGCGTGCGTTCATCGGCCCGCTCGAGCATCGCGCGCAGGTGCGCCAGGTGGGACGAGAACGTGCTCAGGTCGTCCTCCACGCTCTGGTCGTCCCCGATTTCGACGAACAGCCGCTCGAACCGGTCGAACCGGCTGCCCGGATCGCAGGGTACGGGAATGCCCGAAGCCAGCAACGACGCGAAGAGGCCCACGGTCTTCAGCGCGACCGACTTGCCTCCGGCGTTGGGGCCGGAGATCACGATCATGCGTGTCGCGGCGTCCAGGCGCACGTCGATGGGTACGACCGAATCGACGCCTTTCCCGAGCCGCAGCAGAAGCTCCGGGTTGCGTGCGCCCCGCAGGTCGACGACCCCGTCGAAAGCACGTTCGGGAACCCGTGCGTCGAGACGGTTCGCCACCCGGGCGGTAGCCACCAGGACGTCCACGACCGCGAGCGTGGCGGCGTCGTCCGCGAGTTGCGACCGGGACGCGCGCACGACGGCGGTCGCGACCGTGAGCAGCCGCACGATCTCGCGACGCTCGGCGGCCTCGAGCGTGCGCAGGTCGTTGTTCAGTTCCACGCAGGCCGCGGGCTCCACGTAGGCCGTCTGTCCGGTGGCCGATACGTCCTGCACGATGCCGTCGAGCTTGCGCTTGGCCTCGGCGCGCACGGGAATGACCATCCGGCCCCCGCGGACGGTGGGCTGCTCCTCGGTGGCCCACCCCTCCGACGCGGCACGGCGCAGCGTCGCCGCCAGTTCCGACCGCAGCCGCTCGCGCGACCGCGTGGCCTCCAGGCGGATGCGCCGCAACTCCGGCGACGCGTCCTCCCGGATCCGGCCTTCGGCGTCGAGCAGCCCGTCGAGCGTGCGTTCCAGGTCGGGAAGCGGAACGAGCGACGCGGCCGTACCGGCCAGCGCCGAACCCGGTTCGGCCCGCGCAGACAGGTACGCGTGCATGCGCCGCGCGCACGCGGCCACCTGCCGGATGTCGTGCAGATCCTCGGGTTCGAGCCAGGCTCCCTCCGGGGCCGCCCGTCGAAGCGCCTCGGTGACCCGGGGAAACGAGGCTTCCGGAATCGGGTCCGAGAACCGGAGCAGATCCTGAAGACGGTCCACCCGCTCGAGCGCCGCTTCGGCGTCAGGAACCGACGTCGGTCCCAGCAACGCCGCGCGTTCC
>JANJTM010000079.1 GCA_024711125.1 Rhodothermales bacterium | reverse complement strand
GCCGTACGCGGCCCGCACCACCACCGACGGCCTCGCGGTGGAAGTGTTCTTCACGAAACGCATCGCGGGCGTCCCCGCCGACGGCCGGGGATTCGCGGTCGATGCCGGCGGGCCGGTGACCGTCAATTCGGCCGCCGTGCTGTCCACCGACCCGACCGGCGTCGTGCTGCGCCTCGCGCAACCCGTGGGGGGACTGGCCGAGGTCCAGGTCGCCTTCGCGTCGGGAACCGTCACCGCCTGGGACGGGGGTCTCCTGGCTCCGTTCGACGGATTGGACGCCTACAACCGGGCGCAGGGCGTGCCGAGCCTTCCCGGCCGCATCCAGGCCGAGGACTTCGTCGCGATGTCGGGCGTGCAGACCGAATCGACGACCGATGCCGGGGGCGGCATCAACGTCGGATGGATCGACGCCGGGGACTGGATGGAGTACCTCGTCGACGTGGCCGTTCCGGGGCTGTACCAGGTCACGTACCGCGTGGCGGCGCAATCCTCGTCGGGTCGCCTCGACTTCCGCGTCGGGGGCCAGGCCCTGGCCGCAACCGACCTCCCCATCACCGGCGGATGGCAGACGTGGACCTCCGTGAACACCACCGTGACGCTGCAGTCCGGAGTCCAGACCGTCCACCTGCGCGCGGTACGCGGCGGATTCAATGTCAACTGGATCGATTTCAGCTTGCTCTCGGGCACGGCGGTCGAGCGGGAAGTCCCCGGCGCCGGCAGCGTGGAGGTTTTCCCCAGCCCGGCGAGCGACCGTGCCACGGTAGCGTTCGACGTCGAGCGCCCGGGCCGCGTGGTGATGGAGATCTTTGACCTGCTGGGTCGGCGTGTCGCCGTCCCCGTCGACGCGCACTTCGTCCCCGGGGCCCACCGCGTCCCCGTCGACCTCTCGGCGCTGGCCCCGGGGGCGTACGTCTTCCGCCTGGCCACCGGTCAGGTCGCGCGGGGCGGACCGATGGTCATCGTACGGTGAACGCCCCGAGGTGCACCACTTCGCCGTCCACGACGAGCGAGGCTCCGCGCACGGCGTTTTCGGCCAGCCGGTGGTCCGTGCCGCGGCCGGGCGAGTCGAAGGCCTCGACCTTGGCGGTGCGAACCGACGCCAGGAAGCGGTCGACCTGTCCGTCGAGCTTCACCGGCTCGGCCCTGCCGGACGCCATCACGTCCACGACGTACGACCGCACCAGCTTCGCGTGCACGTCGGCAAACACCTCGGCCCGCGACAGCACGTCCAGGCCCACGAAGCCGTCGGCACATACCGCGATGAGCCCCACCTGCCCCTCGATCGGCGCGAACGCCGCCACGATCTCGTCGAACCGGCCGCGCGTCTGCTCCATCGCGTCGCGCAGGGCATGCGTCCGGGACTCCGTGCCCATCGAGTAGTGCACCTTCTCGACGTTTTCCCAGACCTGGCCCTGGTCCGAACGGTGGCGACGTTCGCGACGCAGGCTTTCATGCACCGACAGGCTCTTCGGCATGCGGACGGACCGCGGCGCCACGTACCCCGAGTCCTTGAATTCGGGCGACGCGTAGCCCCAACGGCCCGCCTCGGTGCAGCTCACGGGCACGACGAGGCGCCCGTGCGCGTCCACCATGATCGACGTGTTGAGCATGCGGTTCTGCTTCGCGCCGGCGACTTCCTCGCCGTCGAGCAGCAAGACCGCCTGGTCGCCCGCGTTTTCGACGAGCAGTTCGGGCACGGACCCTCCCTGACTCACTTCGCGCACCGCCAGGGATCCGGCCCCGAAGGCCCGGCCCATGGATACGTACTCGAACGCCGGGGCGCCGGTGCGCAGGAGCGGAACGATCGTGATGCCCGGCGCCTCCTGCGGGGCATCGGGGATGAGATAGCCGAGGAGGTCGGAAATGGACTGCGGGCTGTCGGACATGGCGCTGGAACGGTCTGTTCGTGTTTCAGCGGCATGTTGGGAGGGTTGCTGTGCAGGACGCATTCACACCCGGATGCCTCGACCGCTCGCGCGCGCATTTTTCTCTGTCAGGCTGCCTCAAGGGGCCGGATCCGGGCGAGGTCGAGACGTGCCCAAGCGTTGCGGCTGAGCGTGTAAAGTCGTATTTCACGCCCACGCTCGCACCATCCGCCGAGGACGACGCCCCCGATGACCGAACCCCGCCGCCCCACCGCCCCGCAGCTCTGGCGCATGCAGAAGATCGTCGCCTGGCTGCGCACCGGACGCCGCTTCACGGCCACGGCCGCGGCCGGGGAATTCCAGGTCTCGAGACGCACGGTCATGAGCGACATCGAGCACCTGCGCTTCCTGGGCGTTCCGCTCGAATACGACCCCGACAAGCGGTCCTACGTGCTCACGGAGGCGTTCGCCGAGCTTCCCGCCCCGCAGATCAACGCGTCCGAGTGGACGGCCATGGTCCTCGCCGAGCGCGTGCTCGAGGCCATCGGCGCCGAGCCGCACGCCAAGGCCGTGCAGAAGGTCATCGCGCGCATCCAGGAGCACCTTCCGCTCCTCGACGGATCGCAGCCTTCCCTCTTCCAGGCATCCCTCTCGTTCCTGCCCGAGCACGGGGAGACCCGCCCCATCCCGTGGCTCGCCGACGTCGAGCGTGCCGTGCGCGACCAACTGGCCGTGCGCATGACCTATTTCACCCAGTACCGGAGCATCGAGACCGACCGAACCGTCGAGCCCTACCATGTGCTCGTGCGGGGCGGCCGCGGCTACCTCATCGCGCGCTGCCGTACGCGCGAGGACGTGCTCATCTTCCGCATGGACCGCATCCGCAGGCTTGCGGTGCAGGACGAGGTCTTCCTCCTTCCGGACGACTGGAGCCTGGAGGCCTTCCTCGGCCCCATGTTCGGCGTCTTCAACGACCGCGAGGTGCACCGGGTGAAGATCCGCTTCTCGCCCTGGGTCGCCCGTTGGATCAAGGAGGAGGTCTGGCACCCGTCGCAAATCCTCACCGACCTGCCGGACGGATCGCTGCAGCTCGACATGGACGTGACGGGCCTCGAGGAGGTGCGGCGCTGGGTACTCGGCTTCGGACGCGACGCCGAAGCCATCGAGCCCGAGCGACTCGTGGCGGACGTGGCGCGGGAGCGGGGTGGGGCGGCCTGACGACCGCCGCGCCCGCCCTACCGCAACAGCGTCATCGTGCGCGAAACCGCCTCGGCCCCGGACTGCAGTCGGTACACGTAGACTCCGCTGGGAAGCCCGTCGGCCTGCACCTGCACCTCGTGCGTGCCCGCGGTGCGCATCCCGGCGTCCAGCACCCGCACCGTACGGCCCAGCGCGTCGTGCAGCGTGAGCGAGACCAGTCCCGTCTCCCGCAGATCGAAGCGGATCCGCGTGCTCGGGTTGAACGGATTCGGATAGTTCTGCTCGAGCGAGAACCCCGCCGGCACGTCGGCCGACTCGGTCGAAGTACCCGCGATCAGCGGATCGAGCGACGTCCCGGCGATCCCGACGAAGGGCTTGAAGTTCGTCCCCGCCCGCCGCGACCCGAACGAGCAGATCGGCCCGAGCGTCGAGGGTGCGCAGCGGGGGTTGAGGTCGCGCGTGGCGTCGGTTCCGCCCGTCCATGCCGTGGTCCCGGACCAGGTCGCCCCGCCATCGGCGCTCGTGCGGGTCACGATCACGGGACCGTCGAGGTACGTGAGCCACATGGTGCCGTCCGCAAGCTGCACGATCGTCGGGCTGGCGCCGAACCGCGCCGTGGTGGTCCCGACCGTCATCACGGCCGACCACGTGACACCCTTGTCGGCGCTGCGCATCACCCCGATCGACGACGGACTTCCGCACTGCTGGAACGCCACGACCCAGTCGCCGGCGTCGCCGTCCACCGAGAGATGCGCCCCTCCGCACAGCGGATTGACCCCGGGGATCTTCGCATCGCTCCCCCACGTGGCCCCCCCGTCAGCGCTCGTGGTCGTCCACAGTTCGCTCTCGAACGTCACCGGATCGTCGCGCCAATCGACCGAAACCAGGTGCCCTTCGCTCGACAGCGCGAGCGACACGGTGTCCTTCGGCTTGTTGCCCGCCTTCGTCCACGTGGCCCCGTGATCGTCCGACGCCCAGATCTCGACACCGGCCGAATACGCCGGGGCCGGCGAGAACATGTACCAGAACGTGAGCACGATGCGACCGGAGGGCTGTACCACGACCTGCGGCACGCCGATGCCCTGCGGTCCGTTCGCGCTGTGCCCCTCCCTCAGCTCGACAGGAGCGCTCCAGGTCGTTCCGCCGTCCGTGGTGCGCACCAGCTTCAGGTGCGCAGGCGTGCCCTGCGGCGGAAACGTATTGAAATTCGTCCACTCCCCGTATTCGAGCAGGAACGCGAGCACGTCCCCGTTGGCCGCCTGGACCGTGATACCGGGGGCCCAGGCCTCGTTCCGGTCCGCCTGACCGGGAATTTCAGCGATTCGCGCGAATTGGGCGGAAGCGGGAGCACTGTACAGTGCGACAACGGCTGTCAGGAGCAGCCGGAGGATCCGTCTGGACATGGGAGGGCCTGGGTGATTGCTTGAGGGCCGGCGCGGTAGCTGCCGGGTCGGGGGTGCGCCGAAGTCTACATGTTTCGGAACATTAAAGAAAGATTTACGCGCGGAAGGGGGCGGGGCGGGGCGCTGCGAAGCGCCGGACGGCGCGGGCGGGGCGGGGGCGTTGCGAAGCGCCCCGCATCCGACTCTATGGGTCATCCGAATCGCCGCGCGCCCTCGGGCACCGGCGATTTCGGCGCTGAGGACTCGGTCCGGCCGCTATCGTCCCCTCCGCAATGCCCCCGATTGGAAAAACACCCCCTGAGTCGATGTATTTGCCCCCTTTTTGCCCCCAATACATCGACAAAGTCCCCTTTTTCGACATAAGTGGGCCGAAAAGCCCCCAAATACATCGCTTATAGAGGAAAATCCCATGTCGCACCCCGTGAAGCGCCACTCGCACACCGCCAACCCCGCTTCGGACCCGACCGCGAACGGGACCACGGCCGGACCCCGGGCGAAGGACGGACCCGAGGCCATGGCCGTACCCAGGGCGGAAGCTGTCGGCGACCCACCGCCGCGCCGGTCGTACACCCGCAACCCGTCCCCCGACAGGATCCGCATCGCCTGGACGACCGACCTGCTGTGGGCCGCCATTCGCGCGGCCGACAGGAAGCAATTCGCGGCGGCCGTCGGATGCAGCCTCTCCAACGTACACGCCAGGGTCCGCGAGTTCCGCGCGAGTTCGCCCGGCGGGTCCGGAATGCGCCACGTCGTCGATCGGGACATCCACCTTCTCATGGGGCGCATGCTGGACTCGGCGCGGCACGAGGCGCTCGCCGCCGTGGCCTTCGTTTCGCCCTCGCCGCCCCCGGTATTCGACCGCCTGCTCTCCGCCGCACGCCGTGGAGTCAAGGTGCGCCTGGTGTTCCGCGCCGACAATCTCACCGGGGACCTCGTGGAGCAACTGCGCAAGGCCGGGGTCGAATTCCGCGTCCTCGCCGACCTGCACGCCAAGTTCCTCATCACCGACACCACCGCCATGAACGGCTCCGCGAACTTCACGCAGGCATCGGCCGACCGCGCGTCCGAGGTGGCCACCTTCCTCAGCGACACGAGCCTCGTACACGATCTGCGGACGATCTTCTACGCCTACCGGGAGCGGGCGCGGCCGTACTGACGGCACGACGCGGGTGATTGCGGAATGCGCCGCCGAACAGGTGTGAAGCCATTCCGCATACCCCCGGTTCGTATATTCCGACCAAGCCGCGCGGCTCCGTGCCACCGGCTCCACCGCCGATTTAAGCGACAACTTGCAGGGCGGTCTACAAATCCTGCTAAAGCGTCGGCTCGTGCCCGAACGCGTCCCGGGGCATGGCCGACCGTCGGCCATCATAGGGACCTCCAGCACGAGCCATGCCGCACTCCTACCTGGCGCCCCTCGGCGTCTACGGGTTCGAACCCGTTGAACCCGTCATCCTTGCCGCCCTCGTCACCGAGGATCCGCTCCTCCTCGTGGGACCGTGCGGAACGGGCAAGACCTACCTCCTCAACAGCCTGTCCGAGGCCCTTGGCCTCGAGCACCGGCACTACAACGCGAGCCTGATCGCGTTCGACGACCTCGTCGGGTTTCCCTTCCCCGATGACGAGCGGTCGAGCGTACACTACCTCGAGACGCCCGCCACGGTCTGGGGCGCGGAATCGGTCCTGGTCGACGAGATCAACCGCTGCCGGCCGGAGCACCAGAACCGGCTGTTTTCGCTCGTCCACGAACGGCGCATCCAGGGGCTGAAACTCGAGCGACTGCGCTTCCGCTGGGCGGCCATGAATCCGGCGTCGCTCGACCAGCGGCCCGGGGATTCGTATTCGGGCGCCGAGCCGCTCGACATGGCGCTCGCCGACCGGTTCGCGTTCATCGTCGACGTGGCCGACTGGGCCGATCTCAGCGACGAGGACCAGGCACTCGTGGCCGATCCGCGCGGAGACGGTCGCGTCAGCGACGACGGCGGCGCCCTCGCGGCCGCGCTCGGCGCCTGGCGCAGACGGTACGAGGCCCTCCTCTCCGACCCGCCCGAGTACGTGGTCGGCTACGCCCGCCGGGTGGCCGGCCTGCTCGGACAATCGGGCCTGCGGATCTCCCCGCGTCGCGCCCGCCAGATCGCGCGTTCGTTGCTCGGCCTGTCGGCCGTGCGTGGCGCCGAACTGGGCGAGGACGACGCCAGGCTGATCCTCCGCTGGAGCCTTCCGCACCGCGCATGGGGACAGCAGCCTGCCGAGGAAGCCCTTCACGGCGCGCACCGCATCGCGTGGGATGCCACCTTCGCCGACGGGCGCGAAAAGTGGTTGCACGATTTCCTGTCCGACCCGAGGATGTCGGGGCGGGCGCGCCGGCTCTTCCGCGCGCCCGACGCGGATACCTGCGCAATCGCGGTCGCCCGGGCGCTCGCCGGGCCGAACAGGGCCGACAACGCCGCCTTCGCATTTGCGCTCTACCCCGCGGCCGTGGAAGGCAGGCTCGCCATCACGCGGGAGGGACTGACGGATCTCGCGCGTCTCGCCAAGGAGGTTCTCCACGTCAACGGCACGATCACGTGGCAGGAACCCCATCAATGGAAAGACACGACGCACCCCGAACTCGTCCGCCATGCCCAGGTCACGGGCAAGCTCCGGGGAGGTCGCAAGGAGCGGGCGATCCAGATCTTCCACTGGTGCCTCGTTCGCGAACACGTGCTGCCCGACCCGGCGGCTTTCGAGAACGAGTTCAACGAGACGGTCAAGACCGTGCGCTCGCATGCGGAATCGCGGAGGGTGGCGGCATGAACATCTTTCCGCCCTTTCCGCCCGTGTTCGATTTCGGGCAGCAGACGGCAGACCCTCCCCGCATTTGGACGCGCACATCCCCGGCTCCGTACCTGTGCAATTCCGGGGGGCCGCGGTCACGCACGCGCAGCGAGTCGATCTCGCTGACCCTGCTCGGAGACCGGAAGCGATTCGGGCACTGGGAATGCACGGAAATCGTCTTCCTGCGCTTCCCCGACCGGGTATCGCCGCGCCAGTGGTGCCTGGATGCCCTGGTCCGGCTCGGATATTCGCACCCCGAGGACCTGCTCCCGCTCGTGCAGATTCCGGGCAAGCCCCTGCACGCACGCGCGGTGAAGAAGCCGGGACCGATCGACGGCGACACGCCGAATCCGCTCGCGCAGGCCTCGCTGCAGGACCTGCGGGCGGCCCTCATCCTCGGCAAGTGCACCGACGAACTCTTCGACCCCGCCCCGCCGGCCATCTGGTCGAACCGCAGGCTGACGCGGGCCATCGAACTCTACGAACCGGGAGACTTCTATGCCGACTGACCGGAACGGGGCGCTCCCTGCACCGGCACCCACCCCGCCGTCGCAAGGCGACCTGCTCTTTCCCGACCTCGACGAGGGCTGGTTTCTCACCATCCTCGCCGAACTCATCGATCGCAACCAGCTCGCGTGCCGCGCGGTGCTGAGCCTGGCCCGGGTGCGCTTCACTGCCGAAGTCCCGACGCTCGCGGTCACCCTCACGTCGCCGGTCGAACTCCTCGTCAACCTGGAATTCGTGCGGAAACACTGCGGGAACGAGCCCGAGGTCGAGGCCGTGCTGCTGCACGAATTCCTCCACGTCCTCCTGGGCCACACGGAGCGCTTCGAGCGCATGAACCCCGCGCTCAACGTCGCGCTGGATGCCGTAATCAACGCGGTCATCCACCGTTCGGTCGGAAGCCTCCGATCCCAGGTGTTCGCGAGGTACTACCGGCGCGAGAAGGGGGTAGGACGACTGCTGCGGCCTCCGACGCGCGCCGAACGCGATTCCTTCGGGCCATATGTCGCCCGGGGCCAGCCCTCGCCCCACCTCGACGCCGACGAGGCCACGTTCGCCGTGCTGTGGACACGGCTCTACGAGGGCCGAACCTGCGCGGACGACATACTCGACCTCATGGAGGCAGTACACAACGGCAACGAAACGACTCACGCCCTCGGAGCGATCCCCGTGATCGGAAACCACGCGCCCGGTCGCGGCGAGCCGGTCTGTCGCGAACTCGCCGACGCCCTCGGCGAAACCATGAAACAGATGAACGGCGACGGCATCTGGCGACGGCCGAGGGAACGGGGCGTGGGCCAATACACGGCAGACCTGCGCGTCCAGGTCGACGAGCGGCTCGCCCTGTGGGAGCGCACCGCGTGGGACGCCCTCCGCCGCGCCCTCCTTCCGGACCGCAAGGGGCAGAGACGGGGCACGCGCGAGACCGACCTCCTTCTGCCGATCCTGTCACCCCGAGACCGCCGAGGCTTCGTGCGTGCGCTCTGGAGCCCCGTGCTGCCCGAGAACCGGTGGACGGCCTACAGCCCGGGTGACCGGGTCTCGGCCAACGTCTACCTCGACGTTTCCGGATCGATGGCCGGCGAGATGCGCTCGATCATTGCCCTGCTGTCGAAGCTGCGTCCGTGGATCACGATGCCGTTCTGGGCCTTTTCCGACGAGGTCACCCCGGCCACCATCGAAGACGGTCGCCTCGTGACCGAAAGCACGGGCGGAACCGCGATGAACTCCGTCCTGAGGCATCTCGCCAAAAAGCGGCCCGCGCGGGCCCTCGTCGTCACCGACGGGTACATCGAGCGCGTCGATCCGGACCTGCTCGCCGCCTGCTCGGCCACCCGGATCCAC
>JANJTM010000074.1 GCA_024711125.1 Rhodothermales bacterium | reverse complement strand
ATGGAATCGGCGTTTTCGACCCCGTCGGCCTCGGTGAAGGTGCGCGAGACGTGCAGGTTCATGTTGATGTACACGCCTTCCTGCTTCAGCTTGAAGATCAGGTACTCCATGCGCCCCCGCTGCAGGCCGTCGATGGTGCGCGTGGATCCGTTCCGCACGAAAATCCCGTGATCGCTCCACGCGTTGTCGAGGTGGTGAAAGCGCATCAGGTTGAACCCCATCTTGCGGATGCGCGGCGCGATGAAGTTCGATTCGGTGGTCGTCGGAAAGGCCCCGTCGGCAACGATGTTGCCGCCCCAGAACCGGATTTGGCTCCCTCTCCGGTGGAAATCGTCTCCCACGGCCGAGATGAAATCATCGTCGGTGAGCGGCACCGCCGGGAATCGCGGCAGGAAGACCTGCGTGGTCGAGTCGTCGGGCGGGAGGCGGAAGGGGTAGCCGCCGGTGAAGGGCTGCGCGGCGGCCGACCCGGCGACCACGACCGCCAGCACGATCACCGGGAGAGCCCGAGCGGTTCCGATGGACGGCATGGTATCGACGCGGAGCAATGGAAGATGGTACACGCTACGAAATCCGGAGGCAGGACGGCGGCGTCCATAGGCGCCGTGACGGGTGGGGAAATGCCCCGCACCTCGGCTCACGATTTGGTAGCGTTTCGACAACGCACGGGAAAACCGGGCCCGCACTGCGGAAACACATCGATCAGAAATTCGGGGCACCATCCACGGGAAGACCTCGACTCGATGCGTGTCCTCGCCCTGTTGTCGCTCGCGGTTGCAGGCTGCGTCCCGGGCCTCGGTCCGGGCGCGTTGCTGCCGGCGCCGCCCATGTCCTCGTACGCCCTGTCGTACGGCTCGCAGCCCGAGCCGGAGGTCGTGGCGTCCCGGCTGCTCGACCTCGCACCCCGCAGGGTGTCGGGGAGTGTCGAGTATCCGCTCGGCTTCGACGCCCACCACGTGCAGGGCCTCGTCGTCACCGACGAGGCCTTTTTTGTGACCAGCGTGGACGTTCCGGGCCGGCGCGGGCTCCTGTACCGGGTGCCGCGAAACGGCGCCGCGCCCGTCGAACTCGACATCACCGAGGGCTGGCGCGTGCATCCGGGCGGCATGAACCGCGGAAAGGAACTCCTTTGGATCCCGCTGGCCGAGTATGACGCAGACGGTCCGACGACGGTGCTGGGTGTGGATCCCGTGACGCTCCAGACCCGATCACGATTCGAGGTGGATGACCACTTGGGCCTCGTCGTAGAACTGTCCGACGGAAGCCTGCTCGCCACCGACTGGCGGTCGAAACACTGGTACCGGTTCAGCCAGGACGGTACGGTGATCGAGCGGGTTCGAAACCACAGCGGCGTGTGGTACCAGGACTGTGCCCGGGACGGCGCGACACTCCTGTGCGGCGGATGGGGACGCTTCCGCCTGACGGCCCGCCTCGACCGCATCGACCCGGGTGATCTCGCCGTGATGTCGAAGCGCCGTATAGGCCGCGCCCGATCGGGGTACCTGATGACCCGCGAGGGACTCGACCTTCACGAGGGGCGGCTGTATTTCCTGCCGGCCGACGGCCACCTGGCCCAGGTGCACGAGATGGTCGGCCTTCGCTGATCCCCCGTCCGCGCGGTTATCTTGCCGGGACGATCCCGAACGCTCCCCATGCAAGTAACCGTCCTCGGCGCCGGCCTCGTCGGCAGCGCCATGATCCGCGATCTCGCCCTCGACGGGCGCTTCAGTGTCCACGCCGTCGACGCGTCCCAGGCGGCGCTCGACCGGGTCGTCGCCACGCACGCCTCGGCGCCGCACGGAAGCGGCTCGCTCACCACGGCCCGGCTCGACCTTTCGATTCCCGGCGCGGTGGGTGAGGCGATCCGCAATGCCGACCTGGTCGTCTGTGGCGTGCCGGGGTACATGGGGTTCGAGACGCTGCGCACGATCATCGATGCCGGCAGGGACGTCGTGGACATCTCGTTCTTTCCCGAGGACGCGTTCCTGCTGGACGAGCTGGCTCGCGACCGCGAAGTGACGGCGGTCGTCGACTGCGGCGTGGCGCCCGGCCTCTGCAACATCATGGCCGGCTACCAGGAGCTGCTGCTGGACCGAATCACACGGTACGTCTGTTACGTCGGAGGCCTTCCGACCGAGCCCAAGTGGCCGTACGGGTACCGCAGCGTGTTTTCCCCGATCGACGTGATCGAGGAGTACACGCGTCCCGCGCGGTATGTCGAGGGCGGGCACGAAATCGTGAAGCCGGCGCTGACCGACCTCGAAGAACTCGATTTCCCCGGTGTGGGCGTGCTCGAGGCGTTCAACAGCGACGGGTTGCGATCGCTCGCGCGCACCCTCGACGCGCCCGACATGAAGGAAAAGACGCTGCGCTGGCCGGGCCACGTCGAACTGATGCGGGTCTTCCGCGAGACCGGCCTGTTCTCGAAGGATCCGATCGACGTGAGGGGCCTGGTGGGCGGAACCGGCCCCGTGCGGGTCGCCCCGCTCGACGTCGTTTCGAAGCTGCTGTTCGACGAATGGCGCATGCGGGACGGCGAGGAGGATTTCACCGCGATGCGCGTGGTCGTGGAAGGCTCCCTCGACGGACGCAGCGAGCGGCACACCTACGACCTGCTCGACCGGTTCGATCGCGCCACTGGGGTCACCGCGATGGCCCGAACGACCGGGTACACGGCCACGATCGTCACCCGCATGGTCGCGAGCGGGCTATACGCGCGCAAGGGCGTCAGCCCGCCCGAGTTCGTCGGGCGCACCGAGGGCTGCTGGGAGGCGCTGATGGCCGGCTACGCGGAACGCGGGATCTCGATCGGGCACCGGGTCGAGGCGCTCTGACGGCGCGGTGTTTTGAGGCTTCTTCACACGCGCGCGCTGTTGTATTTCCTACTTTCGGAGCGTCTTGTCCGAAATAGGACATCGGACTGCCCCTCCTTGCACTCTACCGGTGCCGATTGCACCTTTAGCGCAATGAAACGCCACGCTCTCGCCCTGCTTGCGATCGCGACGCTTCTACTCCCGCGATCTTCGGCTGCCCAGGACTCGCCGGGAGCCGCGCTTCGTGCCGGCACGACCGGCGTCGACCTGCGCCTGCGCTCCGAGTTCGTCGACGACTCCCGGTTCGACGATACCGCGCTGGCGAACACCATCCGCACCGCCCTGAAGTACGCCAGCGGATCGTACCGGGGCTTCTCGGCCACGCTCGAAGCCGAGGCCGTCGCCTCGGTCCTCGGCGGCGACGCCTTCAACAACGCGGGAGCCGGCCGACTCTCGAACGGGGTCACGGACCGCCCGGCAGTGGCCGACCCGAATTTCGCCGAGATCAACCAGGCGTTCGTCGCCTGGAAGGGATCCAAAGCCAGCGCGCAGGTGGGACGACAGGAACTCGTGCTGGCCGACGCCCGGTTCGTCGGGAACGTCGCGTGGCGACAGAACCACCAGTCGTACGACGCCGGCGTACTGCGCCTCGCCCCTTCGACGAAGGTGGCCGTGACGTACGCGTTCATCGCCCGCGCCCACCGCGTGTTCGGCGACGACAAGCCGATGGCTTCGCACGCCGCGGACGTGCGCGTCCACGCGGGGCCGATGGGCGACGTGTCGGCTTTCGGACTGCTCCTCGACTACGATCGCGCCGCCGATGCCGGACTTTCCAGCCTGACCGCCGGGGCCCGTCTCGACGGGTCCCGAAAGCTCTCGGAATCGGCTTCGGCCGGCTGGAAGGCGGGTTACGCATTCCAGCAGGACGCGGGCGACAATCCGGCGAGCTTTTCCGCCCCGTGGATTCTCGCCGAGGCCTCGATCACGGTCGGCGGCAAGACCCGTATCGCGGCCGGATTCGAGCGCCTCGGCGCCGACGAGAGCAAGGGACGCGTGACGACTCCGCTGGCGACCCTGCACGCGTGGAACGGGTGGGCCGACCAGTTCCTCGCCACGCCGGCCGACGGCCTCGACGATCTGTACGCGTCGGTCTCGACGAAACTCGGACGGGTCTCGGCGACCGCCGTCTACCACGACTTCGGCGCGGCGACGGGCTCGGCCTCCTACGGAAGCGAGGTCGACCTGCAGCTCACCACCCCCCTGTCGGCGGGTCCCGAGATCGGGCTCAAGGTCGCGCATTTCGCCGGCTCGGGCGCGATGCAGACCGTGACCAAGGCCATGCTCTGGGCTTCCTACCGCTTCTAGACCCATGAGACTGCTCATCCTCGGCATGGCGGGCATTGCGCTCGGCCTCGGGCTCTTCACCTTCGCGTACGCCGACGGCGCCGCGTATTTCTCCAACGATCCGAAGGCCTGCGCGAACTGCCACGTGATGAACACCCAGTTCGACGCGTGGGAGAAGGGCTCGCATGCCCGGGTCGCGACGTGCAACGACTGTCATGCGCCGCACGACAACCTGCCGTACAAGCTGCTCGTGAAGGGCATCAACGGTGCGAAGCACTCCTGGGCGTTCACGACGGGCATCTTCCCCGAACCGATCCGCGCGACGCCCATGAACCATGCCGTCGCCGAGGCCTCGTGCCTTTACTGCCACAAGGATCTCACGCACTCGATCACCTCGGTGGCCGAGGGCGATCCGGGCTGCCTGCGATGCCACCCGAGCGTCGGACACCGCACGCGCAAGTAACCCTTTCCGCATTCCTCCCGGACGACCCGCGTCCCCTGACCCTGACTGAACCATGCGAAAGAACGCCTTCATACTCGGCGGCGCGGTCGTGGCGACCCTCGTGATCGCCTACGTGCTGACCGACATCATCGAAAAGAAGAGCGAGGCCTCGAACCCGTTCTTCCGCGTCGTCGAATTGACCGACACGACGCAGAACCCGGCCACATGGGGCCAGAACTTCCCGCTGCAGTACGACAGCTACCTGCGTACGGTCGACATGGTGCGCACGCGGTTCGGAGGTTCCGAGTCGATTCCGCACGATTCGACGGCCGACGACCCCCGCCGGGTAACGTCGCAGCAGAAACTCGACCACCTTCCGCAGCTCAAGCGCATGTGGGCCGGCTATGCGTTCGCCCGGGACTTCCGGGAGGAACGCGGGCACGCCTACATGCTGGAGGACCAGCTCTTCACGGGCCGGCAGGCCGTCCCGCAGCCGGGCACCTGCCTCAACTGCCATGCATCGATGGTCGTGCCCTGGCTCCGGGCCGGTAACGGAGACCTGATGGCCGGTTTCGATTCGCTCAACGCCAAGCCGTATTCCGAAGCCGTCAAGGGGGTCACGCACCCGATCACCTGCCTGGATTGTCACGATCCCGAGACCATGCAGCTGCGCATCACGCGCCCCGGCTTCATGGAAGGCATCCGGGCCCTCAAGGCCAGCCAGGGCATCGCCGACTTTGACGTCAACCGTGACGCGACCCACCTCGAGATGCGCTCGTACGTCTGCGGGCAGTGCCACGTCGAGTACTATTTCAAGGGCAAGGAAAAGCGGCTCACGTTCCCGTGGCAGAAGGGCGTGCAGGTCGACTCGATCTACGCCTACTACTCCCAGGTCGGCCACGACGACTGGAAACACGCGGAGACCGGCGCGGGCATGATCAAGGCCCAGCACCCCGAATTCGAGATGTGGTCGATGGGTACGCACGCCAAGGCCGGCGTCGCCTGCGCCGACTGCCACATGCCGTACCGTCGTGTCGGCGCGCAGAAGATCTCGGACCACCACGTGCGCAGCCCGCTGCTCGACGTGGCCGCCTCGTGCCAGGTCTGCCACCGGGACAGCGACACCGAACTGCTCGCGAGGGCCGAAGGCATCCAGGACCGCCACTCTCGCCTTCGCGACCGCGCACTCAACGCGCTCGTCGACCTCATCGACGACATCGAGCGCGCGCAGGAGCGCGGAGCCGACGAAGCGACGCTCAACGTCGCCCGCGAATTCCAGCGCCGTGCGTCGTTCTACGTGGACTTCGTCGAGGCCGAAAACTCGACCGGCTTCCACGCCGACCAGGAGGGGGCCCGCATCCTCGGCGAGTCGATCGACTACTCGCGGCGTGGGCAGCGCGCCCTCTGGACTTCGGCCGGGCTCTGACGCTCTTCCGGCGGGTGGATCCGCTGCGCCACCCGTCGATTTCGCACGTTTTGAACGGCCGGCCGCGCAGCCCCTGCGCGGCCGGTCTCTATTTTGGCGGAATCTGAAATTGTCCCCACGCCTACCATGACGACCGATCCGAAGGCACTCGCGATCCTCAAGGAGCTCGGGCTCCAGGAAATCAACAAGGGCGGTTACGCCGGCGACTGGGTCGGATCCGGCCCGATGCTCGACGTCTTCACACCGGTCGACGGCTCGCTGATCGGGCGCGTCCAGCAGGTGAACGAGGACGAGTACGAGGCGATCGTGGCCCGCGCCCACGCCGCCCACCTCGCGTGGCGCGACGTGCCGGCACCGAAGCGTGGCGAACTGGTTCGCCAGCTCGCCCACAAGCTGCGCGAAAAGAAGGCCGCGCTCGCCGGCCTCGTTACGCTCGAGATGGGCAAGATCATCGCCGAGGGCGAGGGTGAGGTCCAGGAGATGATCGACATCTGCGACTTCGCGGTCGGTCTCTCCCGCCAGCTCTACGGCCTGACGATGCCCAGCGAGCGCCCGGATCACCGCATCCAGGAGCAGTGGCATCCGCTGGGCGTGATCGGCGTCATCACATCGTTCAACTTCCCGACCGCCGTCTGGAGCTGGAATACGTCGCTGGCCGCCGTCTGCGGCGACTCGGTGCTCTGGAAGCCCTCGTCGACGACCCCGCTGACGGCCATTGCCGTGACGAAGATGGCGGCCGAAGTCGCGGCCGAGAACGGCTACGACCCGGCGATCTTCTCGCTCGCGGTCGGAAAGGGTTCGACCATCGGCGAGCGCATCCTTCACGACCGGCGCATTCCGCTCATCTCGTTCACCGGCTCGACCTCGATGGGCCTGCACGTGGGCGGAGCGGTCGGCCGGCGTCTCGGACGGACGATTCTCGAGCTCGGCGGCAACAACGCGATCATCGTCACGCCGCACGCCAACCTGGACATGGTGCTCCCGGCCGTGCTCTTCGGCGCCGTCGGAACGGCCGGACAGCGTTGCACCTCCACGCGCCGCATCATCGTGCACGAGTCGGTGCGCAAGGAGTTCACCGACCGGCTCGTGAACGCCTACAAGGGCATCCGCATCGGGAACCCTCTGGACCGCTCGACGCTGATGGGCCCGCTGGTCACCGAGAGCGCCGTGCAGGACGTGCTGCGCGCCAAGAAGCGCGTGATCGAGGAGGGCGGACGCATCCTCTGCGGGGGCGACCTCCTCGAAGGCCCCGAGTACCCGGGCGGCTGCTACATGACGCCGTGCATCGCCGAGGCGAAGAACGATTTCCACATCGTGCAGGAAGAGACCTTCGGCCCCATCCTCTACATCATCCCGTACGGGAAGGCCACGTCGACCCCGAAGGAAGCCGTCGCCGAGATGGCCGAGGCGATGGCCCTGCACAACGGCGTTCCGCAGGGCCTGTCGTCGTCCATCTTCACCGAGCACGTGCGGGAGGCCGAGTTCTTCCTGTCGCAGCGCGGCTCGGACTGCGGCATCGCCAACGTGAACATCGGGACCTCGGGTGCCGAGATCGGCGGCGCGTTCGGTGGCGAAAAGGAGACCGGCGGCGGACGCGAGTCCGGCTCCGACTCGTGGAAGCAGTACATGCGCCGACAGACGAACACGATCAACTGGTCGACCGAGCTTCCGCTCGCGCAGGGGCTGAAGTTCGGCTGAGCCCGGCGGGTCGCGTGAATCGACGAAGGGCCGCTCCGGTACTCCGGGGCGGCCCTTCCTATTCCGATCGAGCCGAGGGCTACTCCGATCCCGAGAACGGATTGCGCAGGAAGAGCGCGGTCGAATCGACACCGAGGTATCCGACGAAACGGCCTCTCTCTGCCCCGTCGGGGCCCAGCAGGAGGAGCGTAGGGTAGGCCGCAATGCCGAACCGCTTGGCGAGGTCGCGACGTTCGTCCCCGTCCACCCGCGCCGCGACGATGCCCGCCGCCGCGTCCACGACCGCGTCGGCGGTGAACACCCACTCGTCCATGGTGTGGCAGGGACCGCACCAGACGGTCTTGAAGTCCACGAACATCGGTTTGCCCTCGGCGGCCGCCCGCGACTCGGCAGCCTCGAAATCGGCCTCGAAGGCCACCGCGCGGCCCGAACGCGGGGCGTTCCGGTCCACGGCGAGCCGGTCCTCGGCCGCGAGCTCTTCGGCCCGCGTCTGTCCCGGATCCCCGGATTCGAGCGTCAGCCGGCGGCCGGACGGATCGATGGACACGATGCGATAGGCGCGTTCTCCCAGCCAGTTGTGGCGGTCGATACCCCGCGAGCCCTGCCAGCCGTAGACGGTGCGCGCCGAATCGGCCGCGGCGATGGACCAGGCGTCCCGGTCGTCGAAGATCCCGTCCATGACGCTTTCGGCCACGAGTACCCGTGCCGGAACCCCGTCGATCACGGCGTCACCCTCCATCCATCCGCGCCGCGAGAAGCGCAGCACGGGCTCGGCATCGGGCTCCTCGGGATCGTACACGAACCAGTACGACAATGCGTAGGGATCGGCCGGCGGATCGCCCCCGGGGACCGCCACGTCGACCACGTCTTCGAACGACGACCACATGCGACCCCGGGTCTCGGTGGGTTCCGTCGACAGCGTATCCCCGGATCCGAAGGTTCCGTCCCGGTCGTGATCCACCAGGAGGCGGTCGAAATACGCACTCGCGCCGGAACGCTCGAGCCGGAGCCGGATGGGCCGTGAATCCGCGGAGCCGAGGGAAAGCGAGGTTTCCGCGCCCGATTCGTCGAGAACCAGCGGAAGCTTCGCCCCGGAAGGCGACCAGCGCACCGACGTGGAATCGTCAGGCACCCGTGCGGCGAGGCGCACCTCGACCGGCCCGGAACGGCCGCAGGCCGCGCACCCGAGTACCAACGCAATGCCCCCCAGGGCACGAAACACTCTCGACATGGCACACCCTCTTCGTGGTCGGCACCTTCGTGCCGGCCGCCAAGATAGGATGCGCCCGTCGAACGCGTCGAACGGCCGCTTCGTGCTCCGAAACCCGTCTGCCGGTCAGGCGAGCAGACAGGCGACGATCAGAACGAGGACGGCGAGCCCCAAGGGGGCGATGTATGCCGGGTCCGTCTTGCGACCCGCAGAAAGATGAAGCTGCATGAAGGCCGGGCGAGTTTACCGTTCCGCCCGATGGAGTCTGGATACGTGGGGTATCGACGTTCGTTGTGCAGCTTTAGTGGAGGATCGCCGAAGACGGCGGGAAGAGCCGGTCAAGGATTGCGGAAGCGCTTCCGGCCCCGGGGATACCTCCCGCGGCCGGCTCAGCGCGCCGCCGCCTCCAGCGACGCCGAGAACCCGTCCAGGACGCCCGCCAGGCGGACGATCTGCGCCTCGGCCTCGACCCAGTCCCGCTGTTCGACGGCCTCGCGAACACCCGGGAGCGTCTTGACCCCGTACCCCGTGTAGTAGCCCGGCGCATAGACCTGGTGGCGGAACCACGGACGGCGCGGCAGACCGTCCTGGTGCGTCAACAGCCGCTCGGCGAGGTACAGGGTCTCGTTCAGTGCCTGCACGTCGCCGGGACCCGCCCCCGACCGGGCGTCCACCGCGCTCGCCGCCGCGGCCAGGCGGTCCCTGGCGTTCAGCAGCGGGGCGAAGTTGACGTGCGGCACGGCGGGCTCGAGATCCGGCGGGATGAGCGCATCCCGCGGATCCTGCGCGATCACCCACGCGCCGGACGAGACCAGCGTATTGTGCCGCTCCGTCTCCTCCCGTACCGTTTCCACGAGCGCGGTGACCTCGTCCACGTACCGCCCCACGTGCCGCGCGAGCGCCTCGTAGCGGAACGGCAGCACGTCGGCGTTCGCCAACCGCAACGTGGCCCTTCCGACCACCCGGGCGAGCGTGACCCCGTAGGCGAAATCGACGTCACCGAAGCGCTTGTAGTGCTCGTACGAATCGTAGGCCGAGTGGTACGATCCGCCCCCGCTCTCCCCACCGAAACCGAGGTTGAGGGAGGCGATGCCCAGGTGCTGGAGGAACGGCGTGTAGTCCGAGCCGGAACCCAGCGGACTGATGGGCAGGTCGCCCGACACGCCGACCGAACGGTTACCCTCGAACCGGGCACGGGCGCGGGCCCTGTCCTGCACCGACACGTCGAATTGCGGGTCCCGCACGTCCCGCGCGACTTCGTTGATGAAGGGTTCGAGCGCGTGCGAGCCGCCCATGCCGAGGAATCCCCGACCGTTCGAGTCGGTGTTCAGGTAAGCGACCGCCTTGCGCGCGAGTTCCTCCGCGTGATCCTCGACCCACTCGGTCGAGCCGAGCAGACCCGGTTCCTCGGCATCCCACGAGGCGTAGACGATCGTCCGGCGCGGCCGGTGTCCCTCCCGGGCCAGGAGCCCGATCGCACGGGCTTCGTCCATCATCGCCACGTGTCCGCTGATCGGGTCGCCCGCGCCGAAGACCCACGCATCGCGGTGGTTTCCGCGCAGGATCCACTGGTCGGGAAACTCGCTGCCCTCGAGCCTCGCGATCACGTTGTACGCGGGCGCGGTCGACCAGTCGAACCGCAGGCGCAGCCGTACGCGCGCGGGTCCGGGGCCCATGTGGTACGTGATGGGCAGGGCGCCCCGCCACCCCATCGGGGCGACGGGTCCTCCGATCGCCGCGAGCAGGGGCTGCGCGTCCCCGTACGATATCGGTAGCACCGGGATCTTCATCACGGTCGGCGCCTCCCGGGCCGGGTAGCGTTCGACGCCCTCCTTCGACGCTCGGAACGGTGTCGTCGGGTCGCCGGGGTAGGTCGGCATGTCGGCCACCGATCCGCGCTGGGCGCCCCACTCGTTTCGGTACGCGCCTTCCGGATACACGTCACCCTGGAAATACCCGTCGTCCCTGGGGTCGGAATAGATGATGCAGCCGATCGCCCCGTGTTCGGCCGCGACCTTCGGCTTGATGCCCCGCCAGGAGCCGCCGTACCGCGCGATCACGATCTTGCCGCGCACATCGATGCCGAGCCGCTCGAGTTCCTCGTAATCGGCCGGCACGCCGTAGTTGACGTATACCAGTTCGCCCTCGACGTCGCCGTCGGCCGAGTACGCGTTGTAGGGCGGCAGCATGCCGTCCCGCTTCGCCGAGGAGGCGTCCTCGGCCAGTACCGGTTCGTCGAGCTTCGCCCGATACCCGTTCGGACCGAGCAGTTCCAGGGATCGCTCCAGCGGGGTCGGAAACAGCACGTCGTAACGCACGACCTCCGCCTCGTACCCCCACTCGCGGAACAGCCGCGCCGTCATTTCGGCGTTCGCCTTCGACTTGGGCGATCCGACGTAGTTCGGGGCGTCGGTCATTTCCCTCGTCCAGGCGTCGAGCCGCGAGGGGTCCAGCAGCGCGTCGAACCGCGCTTCCAGCCCGCGTTGCGCTTCCGATCCGGACACGCTGAAGCCCAGGAGGGGGCCGTTCACGGCCGCGGGCATCGGCCCGGGACCGGAAGCCGGCCGCGCCGCGACGGAAAGCAGGGCGAAGAAGAGGAGGAATCGGCGCATGGCGAGAAACGGATGGCGACCTTGCGAATCTATCCCGTGGAAGCTTCACGCCCAAGTCCATGTCGCTGCTCGATTCGCTTGTCCACCGGAAAGACGCCCGCCTGCTCACCCCCGGCCGTCCGGCCCCGGTCGGCCCCGATGCTCCGCACGCCGTCGTGGTCGGTGCGGGATTCGGAGGACTCGCGGCCGCCATTCGCCTTTCGGTGCGGGGATTCCGCGTAACCGTCGTCGACCGGCTGGACCAGGCCGGTGGCCGCGCCCGGGTTTTCGAATCGAACGGGTTCCGCTTCGACGGCGGTCCGACCGTCATCACCGCCCCGTTCCTCTTCGAGGAGTTGTGGTCGCTGTGCGGCCGCTCGATGGCCGAAGACGTCGAACTGCGGCCCGTATACCCGTTCTACCGCATCCGCTTCGACGACGGTACGTTCTTCGACTACTCGGGGGATGCCGAACGCATGCGGGCCGAGGTGCGGCGCGTGGCTCCGGCCGACGTCGCCGGCTACGAGCGATTCCTCGAGAAGAGCCGGGAAATCTTTCGCGTGGGATTCGAGGAATTGGCGCACGTGCCGTTCGACTCCCCGATGGACATGCTGCGCATCGTGCCGTCGATGGCGCTGCTCGAAAGCCACCGCACGGTCTACGGATTCGTGGCGAAGTACGTGAAGAGCGAAAAGCTGCGGCAGGTGCTCTCCTTCCACCCGCTGCTCGTGGGCGGCAATCCGTTCAGCACGACCTCGATCTACACGCTGATCGCGTTCCTCGAGCGCAAGTGGGGCGTGCACTACGCGATGGGCGGAACGACGTCGCTCGTGCGCGGCCTCGTGGGACTCATCGAAGGCCGGGGCGGCACCGTGCGTCTCGGCGCGGACGTCGAGCGCATCCTCGTCGAGAACGGGCGGGCGCGGGGCGTCCGGCTGCGCTCGGGCGAGGAGATCCGGGCCGACCTCGTGGTGTCGAACGCCGACGTGGCGTGGACGTACCGGCACCTGGTGCCCGCCGAGGCCCGCCGCAAATGGACCGACCGCAAGGTCGAGTCCCTCGACTATTCGATGAGCCTGTTCGTGTGGTACTTCGGCACCGACCGGAAGTACGAGGATGTCGCACACCACACGATCCTGCTCGGCCCCCGGTACAAGGGCCTCCTGGAGGACATCTTCCAGCGCAAAGTCCTGGCGGAGGATTTCAGCCTGTACCTCCACCGGCCGACGGCGACCGATCCTTCCATGGCGCCCGAAGGCCACGACGCCTTCTACGTCCTGTCCCCGGTCCCCCACCTCGACGCCGGCGTGGACTGGAAGGAGCGCGCCGAGCCCTATCGCAAGGCGATCGAGGCGCACCTCGAGGCCACGTTGCTGCCGGGCCTCTCGAAGCACCTCGTCGCCTCCACGATGCTGACGCCCCTGGGCTTTCTCGACGATTACCTTTCGTTCAAGGGCGCCGCCTTCTCGGTGCAACCCGTGCTGACCCAGAGCGCGTACTTCCGCCCGCACAATCGCAGCGAGGACGTGGAGCACCTGTATTTCGTGGGCGGAGGCACGCATCCCGGCGCCGGCATGCCGGGCGTTCTGTCGACCGCGCGGGTGCTGGACACGGTCGTCCCCGAACCGGAGGCGTTTGCGGCGAAGTGATCGCACGGGGTTGAATCCCCGCCTTCGACAGCCGATACGAACGAAGCCCCGGTCCGTCCTTCACGCAGGGACGGACCGGCTTTATCTTTGGCCGTTCCTACCAACGCCCCTCCTTCCATGCATCTAGCCGTCATCGGCACCGGCTACGTCGGCCTCGTCACCGGCACCTGCTTCGCGGATACCGGTTTCCGGGTCACCTGCGTCGACATCGACGAGAACAAGGTCCGCATCTTGCGGTCCGGCAAGGCCACCATCTTCGAGGCCGGGCTCGAGGACCTGCTCCAGCGTTCGGTGCGGGAGCACCGGCTCTCCTTCACGACGAGCCTTCCCGACGCCGCCGAAATCGCCGACGTGCTGTTCCTCGCCCTTCCGACCCCCCCGGGGGCCGACGGCGCGGCCGACCTGTCGTTCGTGCTGCAGGTGGCCGACGACCTCGGCGCCTACTGGTCGGCCCAGAAGTCGCGGCGCTACCGGGTGGTCGTCAACAAGTCCACCGTACCCGTGGGAACGGCCGACAAGGTCCGTGCCCGGCTCGAGGCGCAGGGACTCGTGGCCGGCGAGGACTTCGACGTGGTTTCCAACCCCGAATTCCTCCGGGAAGGCGTGGCCGTCGCCGACTTCATGAAGCCCGAGCGCGTCGTGGTCGGAACCTCGAGCGAACGCGCAGCGGCCATCATGCGGTCGATCTACGAGCCGTTCGTGCGGCAGGGCAACCCGATCCTCGTCATGGACGAGCGGTCGAGCGAGATGACGAAGTACGCCGCCAACTCCTTCCTCGCCATGAAGGTATCGTTCATCAACGAGGTCGCGAACCTCTGCGAGAAGGTGGGCGCGAACGTGGACGAGGTGCGCGTGGGAATCGGCCTGGATTCGCGCATCGGCAACAAGTTTCTCTACCCGGGGCTCGGATTCGGCGGAAGCTGTTTCCCGAAGGACGTGCAGGCCCTTCGCCGAACCGCCGAGGAATACGATTACGATTTCCAGCTGGTCGACGCGGTGCTCAGCGTCAACGACCGGCAGCAGCAGAAGCTGCCGCGTTGGGCTGCCGAGCGCTTCGGAGGGTCCCTCGAGGGCCGCAAGCTGGCCGTATGGGGCCTGGCGTTCAAGGCCAAGACCGACGACATCCGCGAATCGCCCGCGCTGTCGGTCGTGCGAAGCCTGCTCGACCTGGGCGCCGAGCTCACCGTGTTCGACCCGGAAGCGATCGACAACACGCGTCGCGTGTTCGGCGACTCCCTGCGCTACGCGGGCTCGATGTACGAAACCCTCGACGGGGCCGACGCCATCGTGATCTGCACCGAGTGGCACGAATTCCGCCGTCCCGATTGGGACGAGATCGACCGCCGCCTGGCCCACCGCATCATTTTCGACGGACGCAACCTCTACAAGCCGTCCCGCATGGCCGAGATGGGCTACGAGTATTATTCGGTCGGACGTCCCCACGTCACCGAAGACGTGCTCGCCTGACACCGCCCATTTCCGGGCCGGACCGCGACCCGCGTTCCGATCCCGACAACACGTGATCCCATGGCTTCTTCCCCCCGCGTGGCGCTGATCTCGGGCGTCACCGGCCAGGACGGTGCGTACCTGGCCGAGCTGCTCCTCTCCAAGGGCTATGTCGTGCACGGCATCAAGCGCCGCGCCAGCTCGTTCAACACGGCGCGCATCGACCACCTGTACCAGGACCCGCATGAACGGGATACCCGGTTCCACCTGCATTACGGGGACCTGACCGACGCGACCAACCTGATCCGTATCGTGCAGGAGGTGCAGCCCGACGAGATCTACAACCTCGGCGCGCAGAGTCATGTACAGGTGTCCTTCGAGACGCCCGAGTACACGGCCAACGGCGACGCGCTCGGCGTACTGCGGCTCCTGGAGGCGATCCGCATCCTCGGGCTGACGCCGAAGACCCGGTTCTACCAGGCGTCGACGAGCGAGCTCTACGGCAAGGTCCAGGAGATTCCGCAGACCGAGAGGACCCCGTTCTACCCGCGCAGCCCGTACGGGGCGGCCAAGCTCTACGGGTACTGGATCACGGTCAATTACCGCGAGTCCTACGGCATGTTTGCCGCGAACGGGATCCTGTTCAACCACGAAAGTCCGATCCGGGGCGAAACCTTCGTCACGCGCAAGATCACGCGCGCCGCGGCCCGCATCGCGGTCGGGCTCGAATCGACCGTCTACCTCGGCAATCTCGACGCCCGGCGCGACTGGGGTCACGCGAAGGATTACGTGGAGGGCATGTGGCGCATCCTGCAGCACCACGAGGCCGACGATTTCGTGCTCGCCACGGGCCGCACGACGACCGTCCGCGACATGGCGGGCATGGCGTTCGCGGCCGCCGGCATCCCGCTCGAGTTCCGGGGCTCCGGGGAGACCGAGCAGGGGGTGGACGCCCGGGACGGCAGCGTGCGCGTAGCCATCGACCCGAGGTACTACCGCCCCGCCGAGGTCGACCTGCTGGTAGGCGACGCCACGAAAGCGCGCGAGACGCTCGGTTGGACCCCCACCCATACTCTCGAACAGCTGGTCGAGGAGATGGTCGCACGCGACCTTCTTGACGCGCGCCGGGAGGCAGGCTCGCGATGAGACTGGAACGCAAGGACGCCCGGATCTTCGTCGCCGGGCACCGCGGGCTGGTCGGATCCGCGGTCGCGCGCGCGCTGTCCTCGGCCGGTTACGACCGCTTGCTCCTGCGCACGCGTGCCGAACTCGACCTGGCCGACCAGGCGGCCGTGCGGGCGTTCTTCGAGACCGAGCGCCCCGAATTCGTGGTGCTCGCCGCGGCCAGGGTGGGCGGAATCCTCGCCAACGACCGCTTTCCGGCCGATTTCCTGTACGACAACCTGCAGATCCAGCAGAACGTCATCGGCTCGGCTTTCGCAAGCGGCGTGCGGCGACTGGTATTCCTCGGGTCTACCTGCATCTATCCGAAGCTCGCCCCCCAGCCTCTCCGGGAGGAGTACCTGCTGACGGCCCCGCTCGAACCCACCAACGAGTGGTACGCGATCGCGAAAATCGCCGGGGTAAAGCTGTGCGAGGCGCTCCGTCGGCAGCACGGCGCCGACTTCGTGAGCATGATGCCGACGAACCTGTACGGCCCGGGCGACAATTTCGACCTGGCGGCCAGCCACGTCCTGCCCGCGCTGATCCGAAAGTTCCACGAGGCGAAGCGCACGGACGGTTCGGTGGTCCTGTGGGGCACCGGAACGCCGCGGCGCGAATTCCTGCACGTGGACGACCTTGCCGCGGCCGTCCTGCACGTGCTCGAAACGCCCGAGGACGCGCTGCATGCGGCCGCCCCCGGCGGCCTGCTCAACGCCGGGGTCGGTGGGGACATCACGATCCGCGAACTCGCGGAACTGGTCGCCGACGTCGTCGGGTATCGCGGCGCGATCGAGCACGACCTCTCGAAACCTGACGGAACGCCGCGCAAGCTCGTGGACGTGACCCGCCTTCACGCCCTCGGCTGGACGGCCCGGATCCCGCTCCGGGACGGCGTGGCTGCCACGTACCGTTGGTACCTCGAGCACGAGGCAGTCGTCTGAGCGCGAAGACCCCGGCGCGCCCCTCTGGGGCGGCACCGGGGTCCCCTGCGTCAGAGGGCCGCCCGGATCAGCGGATCGTCACCGGGAACGTGACGTCGATGTCGGTTTCGTCGGACCGCGACGTTCCGTCCTTCGGTTCCTCGTCGAAGTGACTGAGCGCCACGTTGAGCGTACCCTGGGCTCCCCCACCGGCCGAGACGGTCAGGGTGAAGGCCAGGCCGATGGGCAGTGCGTTCGCATCACGGTCGGTCACGACGACCGACATGCGCGATGCCGCGGCGCCGCCGGGCGTGAAGAAGAACTGGTGTTCGTCGGCCTCCTCCTGGATCTCGGCGGCCACGTCCTCGTCGTTGATCTCGTCCAGGACGACGACCGTTCCCGTGTACGTCGTTCCGGCATCCAGGACCAGCTCGTCGATCTCGAGACCGGTGCCGTCGCCGTCGTCATCGACCGCCGCGGCCGTGACCGTACGGCCACCGGCGGTGAGACGCAGTTCCAGGCGGGTGATGAACTCCTGTTCTCCGGCGCCGTGATCGTCCGGTTCGGACGAATCGCAGGCGGAGACAACCGGCAGAAGCAGTGCAAGAAGCGCGGGGATGAGCAGTCTTTTCATGGGAAGGGAGTAGCGTTTCAACGGGCCGATCCGAACGGCACGAGCAAGCCGAAGCTCACGGTCCGGCCCGGATCGTCCACGAAGTACCGATACCGGGACAGGTAGTCCCGGTACGGCGTGTTGAGAAGATTGTCTGCGGAAAGAGTGCCGGTGAGCGTTCGGCCCAGCGCACGAAAGCGGGACACCAGATCGAGGCCGACGATGCGGTAGCCGGCCGGCGGATTCGCGAAATCCGCTCCCGCGACGAACCGTGCCTGGCTGGCGACCGTCTGGACGGTGAGCCCCGCCTCGAGGTCGAACCGGTCTCCGACCCAGGTGCGGCTCAAGCCGAAACGCGCCCGGTCTGCCGGCATCAGGACCAGCGGATCGTCCGTCGCCGTGTCGGTGCCGCGCACGACCGAAGCCGACAGGTCGGCCACGAAGCCCCAGCCGAGCAGCACGCGAAGGCTTCCTTCGGCCCCGGCCAACCGTACGTCGGCGTTCGTATACCGGAAACTCGGGAACGAGCCGCGGATGGTCACCCGTGGTTCCGCTTCCGGAACCAGGTGGACGAATCCGCTCATCCGGTTCACGTAGGCCGTGACTTCACCCGTCCAACGTTCGTCTTCGTGCCGGAGGGTCAGATCGGCCGATCGGCCGCGCTCGACCCCGAGCGTCGGGTCCCCGACCTCGAACTGGGCCGTGCCGTGGTGCACGCCGAAGTTGTAGAGTTCGTTCACACCCGGCGGCCGCCACGCCAGGGCCGCCTGGGCCGCCAGGGACCAGTGCGCTCCGAGCTTGCGGATGGTGCCCGCGTGCGCCGACATCGACGTCCACTCGTGCGTCCGGCGCACGAACGGGCCGATCGAAAGCCGCTCGCGGGGCCACGCCTCCATCCACCGTCGGTCCAGCCGGACTCCGAACTCGTGGGTCCACGTCCCGGAGATACGGGAGGCCAGGGCGAACGCCCCACCCGTGATCGCGTGGTAGTTCGGAATCAGGAAACCCGACTCACCGTTGCGGTTCGACTGGTCCTGCCAGCTGATGCCGGCCACACCGATCCAGGACCCCCTCGGCCGCATCCGCACCTTGAGGTCTCCCGAGACCGAGCGCAGCGTGAGGGAAAACGCGGGCTCTTCCGCGTCGCGCCCCCGAGCATGCGCGTCGAACTCGGATCTCCGGTTCGACTGGTAGCCGACCGAGGACTCCAGTACGTCGCCGCCCGGCAGTGCGACGTGGCCCCTCCACAGCAGGATGTCGTGCACGATGTCCTGTTTCGGAGGCGCGATGTCCCAGGTGAAAGCGTACTCGACCGACGGGCGGCCGCGCTCGATGGCCCGGAGCAGGTCGTCGACGTTGCCGATGTGGGCACCCTTGAAGAGCCCGAGCGTCGTCGAAAACCGGCTCGCCATCACGTGCATGCCGTTGCGCCCCCGGTGGTACCCGGCGGCGAGATTGACGTCGACTTCCTCGAACCCGGTATTGCCGAGCACGTAGTCCGGGGTGCTCGAATCGCCTGCGCGGCGTCCGGAGACCCGTGCCCTCCACCCCAGGCCCGGAAGACCCCGGGGCCCGCCTTCCACCATCAGCGACGCGGCCCCCTGGCGATTGTTCGAGAACCCGCGCAGCGACAGGGTCCCGCCGATCGGGCGGCTCTCGGGAAGATCCGGTGGATCGACGCGAACCACGCCCCCGATCGCCCCGGCTCCGTACTCGACCGACGCCGCTCCGCGAACGACCTCGATGCGGCCGGCCGCGAACGGATCGATCTCGGGTGCGTGCTCGCCGCCCCACTGCTGCCCCTCGAGCCCGACACCGTCCTGGAGGACCAGGACGCGCTGGGAGTGCAGGCCGCGGATGACCGGCTTGGCGATGGACGGACCGGTCGAAAGCGTGGTCACGCCGGGCAGTCTCCCGAGGATATCGCCCAATGCCCGTCCCTGGAGTTCGGCCAGGTCTGCGGTGGAGATCACCGACACGCTGCGGCTGGCCCGGACGAGCATCTCGCCGGCATGACCCTCGGCCGTGACGACGATATCGCGAAGCCGCACGGACTCGGTCTCGAGCGCGACGTCCAGAACGGCCGGCCCGTCGTCCGGCACCCAGACGATCGTGCGGAGCACGGCGTACCCGACGTGTCGGAATTCGATCTCGTGGTCACCGGGTGGCACCCCGTCGATGCGGTAGGACCCGTCAGCGCCCGTGACGGCTCCCCGGTGGGACTCGGGGAGGATCACGTGAACGCCTTCCAGGGGCTCGCCCGAACGGGCCCGCACGATGCCGAGCACAGACTGGGCCCGCGCTCCGGTTACCGAGAGAAAGCACGCCGCAAGGAGCGACGCGCGCCATACCCAGCGTAGAGCCATGTGAAGTCGCCAGAACCTTCGGTGGTCGAAACCGCCCGCGCGGGTGGCGCGGGCGTCGTCGGACGGTTCAGGCGGCGATGGGGGGCGCGCGGGGCTGCGCAGACGCTGCGGCAACGGGATCCGGGCGGAAAACCCCCGGCGTGAACAGGGACGTCGCGGTTCGCTCCGCGATCGGCCCGGCGACGGTCTGCACGACGGCCACGAACACCCTCGACACGGCTATGCACGGCGCGTGGCGAAGATGCGTGAAGCCGGATTCGACATGCACGCCGGCCGGATGTTCGGCGCAGGCCCCGGGTCCGGCATTGGAAAGGCGCCAGATTTCGGCCGCGTGGGAAAACTCGTGCAGCGCCGGGGCCAACAGGCCGACCAGCACGAGCAGCACGGCGGCCGACCGCGAACGGCGCAGATCTCCTGCGCCTTTGGAGCACACGGTATGTCGGGCAAGACTCGTCACGGCCCTATCGACCCCCGTAAGCCCCCCGGGTTCCTCCCGTCCCGCGCGGACACTCAGCCGGGTACCCGGGAACGTATCTCGTCGAGGTGGTCGCCCCCGTATTTCTCCAGGAACGCTTCGGCGATCGCCCACGCCACCACGGCCTCGGCGACCGTCGAAGCGGCGGGGACCGACGTGACGTCGCTCCGTTCGTACCGTGTGGGCACGCTTTCGCGCGAGGCGATGTCAACCGTCGGGAGGGGCTTCACGAGCGTCGGAATCGGCTTCATGTACCCGCGGACCACGATGGGCATACCGTTCGACATGCCGCCCTCGATGCCGCCCGCGTGGTTGGACGTGCGAACGAATCGGTCGCCGTCGAGCGCGATCGGATCGTGCACCGTCGAACCCCGACGCGATGCCCCGCCGAATCCGTCGCCGATCTCGACGGCCTTCTGTGCCTGGATCGAAAGGATGGCCTGGGCAAGCCGGCCGTCCAGCCGCCGATCCCAGTGCGTGTACGATCCCAGTCCGGGCGGCACCCCCGTGACGACGACCTCGTAAACTCCTCCCAGCGAGTCTCCTTCCTGCTTGACCGCCCGGATATGCTCGATGCAGGCGGCAGAGAGGTCGGGGTCGAGCACCCGCACCTCGCTCGCGTCCGCGGCCTCGAAGAGCGCCTGCGGGCCGCCCGCCCCGAGGAGCGCGTTCACGCGGGGCTCCCAATCGGACGATGAGGCGTATCCCACTTCGCCGATACGCACGACGTGCGATCCGACCTGGATCCCGAATTCGGCCAGGAACGCCCGGGCCACCGTACAACAGGCTACCCGCATCGCGGTCTCCCGCGCCGAGGACCGGTCGATCACGGGGCGGATATCGTCGAATCCGTATTTCTGCACGCCGGTCAGGTCGGCATGTCCCGGTCGCGGAAGCGTGATCTTCTCCACGCCCTCGCCGGTTCCGCCGACGGCCATGACCTCAGGCCAGCCCGATCGGTCGCGGTGATAGGCCTCGTTGGTAAGGTGCAGCGCGATCGGGCTTCCGATCGTGCGCGAAAACCGGACGCCCGAAAGGATCCGCACACGGTCGGTCTCGAACTTGGCGCGCCCTCCGCGACCGAAACCGAGCCATCGTCGGGCGAGGTGGCGATCGATGGTTTCAGCCGTGAGGGGAATTCCGGCCGGAAAGCCCTCCACGATGCCCGTGAGGGCTTCGCCGTGGGATTCGCCGGCCGTCAGATACCGGGGCATGGGCATGCGGAAAGATGGAGCCTGGTCCACCGAAAATACGCATGCGCCAACCGCCAAGCGGGCCGGATCGCGATGAGGCCGAACGGCCCTGTCCGGCATGGGATTGACCGCGAACATTGTACCCCGGCGTGCATTAGAGCCCGCTTGTACCCAAACCTCCGATGCCGATGAGCGCTTTGCCTCTTCCGGTCGACTCGAATGCCGAGCCGACCCCGGTCTTCACGATCCGCGTGGCGGGTCCGGAAGACCATTCGTACGCGGAGCAGATCTGCGTCGAAATGGAAGAGGCTGCCAGGATCCGGGGCACCGGCATCGCGAAGCGATCGCCCGACTACATCCGGATGAAGATGGAGGAAGGCAAGGCGATCATCGCGCTGAACGGGTCGGAGTTCGCCGGGTTCTGCTACATCGAGACCTGGGAGCACGGGCGCTACGTGGCCAACTCGGGACTCATCGTCGTCCCGCAGTACCGGAAGTACGGCCTCGCGCGGCGCATCAAGCGCCGGGCGTTCCATCTCTCGCGCGAGAAGTACCCGGACGCCAAGCTGTTCGGCATCACGACGAGCCTCGCCGTGATGAAGATCAACGCGGACCTGGGATACCGACCGGTCACGTTCAGCGAACTGACCCAGGACGACGTCTTCTGGAAGGGTTGCCAGAGCTGCCGGAACTTCGACATTCTCACGAGGACCAACAAGCAGCACTGCCTGTGCACCGGCATGCTGTTCGACCCGAACGCGCCGCGACGGGAGGACTCCTCGGACGACTGAGCCGCGAACGGACAGGGGGTCAGTCACCACTCTCCGGTTCGCCGTCGAGATCCCGAAGACGTTTCCAGCCGGTCAACGGGCTGCGCACCTCGACAGGCGGTTGGGCCTGCGCCGCCGCCCCGACGGGCCGGAGTTCGTCGCCGAATCCCAGCTCGGCAGCGCGACCAGGGGGAATCTCGTAATCGACGTCCGCCCGGTACGCGAGGCCTTCGGGCATCGTGGGGCTTGCAGGTTCGACGGGTTCGGGCTCCTCGAGCGGCGTCGGTCGGTCGAGGATCGGCGGTTCGAGGGTCGGCCCCGGCTCGGCGGGGCCAGGGTACTGGGCCGGGACGGGTGAGGCCCCAAGCACGCTTTCGTCCGCGTCGCCGCTCCTCTCCGGATGCAGCGCGCGGATCCGCTGCAGGACCTCGAGCCGCCACAGGCCGGGTGCCGAGACCAGGATCGACAGCGTGGGCCCATTCTCCATCAGAAACGAGAGATTGGAGCGGCGGGCATCCAGGCGGCGTGAAACGGCGGTCACGTCCCCGAGAGCGATGCGGAGGCCGAAACGATGCAGCCCCATCCATCCCGACACCTCCACGGCCGTCCCCGTGAGCACCGCCCGCCCGAACCAGAGGCGGCGTCCATCCACGTATCGGCACTCGGACCGTATGGTGTCAAATCGTTGCAACAGGTGGTTCCGGGGGAGGGGGGGGCGCCCCGGCTGGTGAACGAAGGTCGCCGTGACCACAGGAAATTCGTATACACGGGAGTTGGGACCAGGATCCGACCCCGACGGAGAAAAGCGCGGGCCAGGTCCGGTTACGCCGGCCATGCCGCTGCGGACCGCCCTATTTTCGCCCCATGACGCCTTTTCCGGAAGCGCTTCCCATCCTGTACGAAGATGAGTTCCTGGTCGCGGTACACAAGCCGGCGGGCCTGCTCGTGCACCGGTCGTCCCTGGACGCCCACGAGCCCGACGCCCTTCTCCAGCGACTCCGTGACCAGGTCGGGTACCGCGTACAACCGGTCCATCGACTGGACAAGCCCACCTCGGGCATCGTCGTGCTCGGAAGGACGCCGGAAGCGACGGAAGCGCTCTTTCGGGCATTTGCCGCCCGGGAGGTGGACAAGCGGTACGAGGCGGTCGTTCGCGGCTGGATGTCGGACGAAGGGGTGATCGACCATGCGTTGGGGCCGACCCCGGACTCCCGCCGATCCGGACCGAAGCGGGACGCCGTGACCTCCTTCGTCACGCTGGACCGGTTCGAGGTGCCCGAACCGGTGTCGCGCTATTCCACGGCGCGTTCGAGCCATGTGCGACTCGAACCGCATACCGGGAGAACCCACCAGCTTCGGCGCCACATGAAGCACGTCTTCCACCCGATCGTCGGGGACCGGAGGTACGGCGACGACGCGCACAACCGCTTCTTCCTGCGGCGATTCGATTCCGATCGCCTCTTGCTGGCCTGCGTCCGCATGGCCTTCGACCACCCTGTTTCGGGGCGGCCGGTCGTGATCGAATGCCCACTCGCCGCCGACCTGGACCGCGTCCTGGGTGGACTGGCCTCATTCCGGGTGCCGGGTTGATGACCCGCGCCAAAGCTCCGTGCCGAAACGCCGCCATCGGCGCATCCCACCGGGAAGTGTCCCACAGGTTCGACCCGTGCGGCCCTTGCAGACGGGACAGGAAGCCGGGACTACATTTCCTCCCGTGAAGCCACTCTCCCGCCTGGGCCGATTGACCAACACGACCTGACTGAACCGGCGCCAGCCGGCCGCCGGAGCGGCTCCAGCCGCTTTTCATCACACGCGATCAGGACGCCCTCGGGAGGGCCTTTGCCGAGACGCCCGGCCGGTAGGTCGGGCGTCGCCGTTTGTCCGCGGCGCGTCAGCGCATCGTCTCGAGCAGCCACCGGATCTCCCGCAGCACCGTCTCCACGGACAGCCGGATCCGTCGTGCTTCATGGTGGGCGGCGTCCAGGTCGGGCGCCCGTTCCAGATCCAGCAACTCGTCGTCGAGTCGAGAGGCGCCCACCGTGCGGGCGGTGGATCGCAACCGGTGGGCTTCGGAAGACGCCTTGGCCAACGCGCCCGCGGCGAGTTCTTCCCGGATGGTCTCCCACCCGACCCGGAAGGAGGCCTCGGACATCGCCAGGATCTCGAAGACGAAGTCGCGGTCGCCCATCGCCACCGATTCCACGAACGTGAGGTCCACGAAACGCAGCGGTCCCGAATCCTCGGCCGTCGGGCCCGAAACGACGCGACCGCGGCGTTCGGCCACCACTCCTCCGAATGCCTCCACGAGGCCCAGGACGGCTTCGAGGTCCGCGTCCGAGACGTCGGGGCGCGTGGCTACCTCGAGCAGCAACCCCGAGACGGCAATCGCCAGGTGAAACCGGCCGTCCGACGCCGTTTCGGGGCTCTCCCAGGCGTACCGATCCGTGACGCGCCAGGACAGCGGCCCGGAGGAAGCGAGCCACGACTCCGTGTCGTCATCGGGACGGAACCTGCCCGGCGCGCCGGAAACGGCACCTCGGCATTCGGACCGGCGGTATTCGCCCGCATCCTTCTCCCACAGGCACACCGAGTGCACGCTCGCCTGCTCGACGAGGGCGTCGAGTAGCGGGGTGAGGGCCGCATGCAGGTCCCGGCCAGGCACGGCAGGCATTCGGATGGGGACGTTGGGGCGGGCGCAACCGGGATGGCTGCCCGCAAACTCATTGTCACGACAGGAAACTAATCGAGTTCCGACGCGACCTGATCCGCGATGTATCGGCCGATCTCGAGGCCGGCCGTGGCCGCCGGCGACGGCGCGTTGCAGACGTGCAGCGCCCCTCGGGAGCGCCGTATGACGAAATCGTCGGCCAACGTGCCATCGGGCAGCACCGCCTGGGCGCGGATTCCGGACGGTGCGTGCAGCAGATCGTCGGCCCGGATATCCGGCACGAGCCTCTGCAACGCGGCCAGGTACCGACGCCGAGAGGCAGACCTGGCGAACTCGGTAACGCCCATGCGCCAGTGACCCGATGCCAGGCGCCGGAAACCCGGGTAGCGGAGCGTCTCGGAAAGATCCGACGCGTCCACGTCCCACAGCCCGTATCCCTCTCGCGCGAACGCGAGCATCGCGTTGGGGCCGCACTCCACACGCCCGTCCGTCCGCCGCGTGAAGTGCACTCCGAGAAACGGATACGCCGGAACGGGTACCGGGTAGACCAGGTGGCGACAGTACCGCCGCGCCGGCTCTACCAACTCGTAGTAGTGCCCTCGGAACGGCACGATGAGCAGTCCGGGATCGACCCCGTCCAACCGGGCTACCCGATCGGAATACAGTCCCGCACAGTTCACGAGGAACCGTCCACGGACGGCGCCGCGGTCCGTTTCGAGGATCCGCGCGCCCTTTTCCTGCCGCACGGCAAGCAGCCGCGTCCCGGTGCGCACTTCGCTTCCGGCCTCCGTCACGAGCCCGGCGAGACGGGCACAGACCGCCGGGTAGTCGACGATGCCCGTGTCGTCGACACGCAGCGCCGCTCGGGCGACCACGTGGGGCTCCCGTTCGGCGAGTTCCTCCCGGGAGATCCCCCGGCACGACACCCCGTTCTCCCGGCCGCGCAGCAGCAGCCCCTCCAGCCGGGACGTCTCGTCCTCGTCCACGGCCACGATCACCTTCCCGCAGATCTCGTGGTGGATCCGGTGCTCCGAACAGAACGCGAGCAGCGCCTCGCGCCCTGCGCGGCACATGCGTGCCTTCAGCGAACCCGGCGTGTAGTAGATGCCCGAATGGATGACCCCGGAGTTGCGTCCCGTCTGGTGACGGGCGAGGCCGGCCTCCTTCTCCAGGACCACGACCCGGACGTCCGGCCTCAGACGCGTCAACGCGAAAGCCGTGGAAAGCCCCACGATTCCTCCGCCGATGACCACGATCGGGTCACGCATGGCAGAACGCCGCGACCGCGGCCCTCCCTATGCCCTCGTGTACTTCTCGGGCAGACCGTGACGGACCAGCTTCTCCATGGCCTCGACAAACCGGTCGAGTTCCTCCAGCGTCGTGTACACGCTGGGCGTGATGCGGTTGCCTTCGAAGTCCGGGTGTCCGATCGGCGTCGATATGATCCGGTGTTCCTCCCAGAGGTAACTGCCCATGGCACCCGACGGAACGCCCTCTATCTGCACGACGCCGATGCCGCAGGACTGCCCCGGCTTCAGGCTCGTATGCAGCCGGACGCGGTCGTGCCGCAGCAGCGGCTCGGCCCAATAGCGCGTCAGGTACCGCAACCGTTCCTGCTTGCGCTCGGCGCCGATCGTCTGGTAGAACGTGAGCGCTTCGCCGATGGCCAGGAAGTTGGCTGCCGGATGGGTGCCTATCTCCTCGAACTTGCGGATGTTGTCGTCCATCGAAGCCGATGCCGCCATCATCGGCCACAGTCCGGCGATCTTCTCCTTGCGCACGTAGAGCATACCCGTCCCGTGGGGCGCGTGCAGCCACTTGTGCAGGCTCGTCGCGTAGTAGTCGCAGTCGAGGTCCGCGTGCCGGAATGCGAAGTGCGCGAAGGCGTGCGCCCCGTCCACGATGACGGGGATTCCGCGGGAACGGGCCATCTGCACCACCTTCTTCACCGGCAGGATCTGCCCGGTGATGTTCACGATGTGGCTCATGAGGATGACCTTCGTGCGCGGCGTGATGCCCGCCTCGAACCGGCGCACGACCTCGTCCTCGTCCTCGGCCGGAATCGGGAGCGGAAACTGCACGAGGCGGATCCCGTTGCGGCGCTCCATCTGCTGGAACGTCGTGATCATGCGCGGATAGTCGTGCGTCGAGGTAAGCACCTCGTCGCCGGGCTCGAGGTCGAACCCGAGCTGGCAGATCTGGAGCCCCTCCGATGCGTTGCGCGTGATCGCCATCTCCTCGGCGTCGCATCCGAACTCGCGGGCCAGGCGTTGGCGTACGCCCTCCTTCTGCGGCTCGAGAATGCCCCACATCGTGCGGGCGGGGGCCTCGTTCGAGAAGTCGAGGTGCCGCTTCATGGCGTCCTGCACGAAGGCCGGCGAGGGGCTCACGCCACCGTTGTTCAGGTTGATCAGCGAGCGATCGACCGTGAATCCCGTCTGGACCTCGCGCCAGAAATCCTCGTCGCGCGCGATCTCCTCCGGAGTTCCGGACAGGCCTGCGAACAGGTCGGCGAGGCGGGTCACCCCCTCGGGGCGCAGCGTGGCGGTGACGAACGCGGCAGCGGCCGGACGGCCTAGCGTGCCCATGAATGCGCGACGTGTGGACATGGCGGAACGTGCGGGTTGATACGGGCCTCTCCTGAAAGTACAGGATTCCCGAACAACGGCAAGCATTCCTACTCGACGGATTCCACGGCCGACGGGAGGTAGGCGGTATTGTAGAACTCGGCGACTCCGCGTCCCATGAAATAGATCGCCACCATGGTCACGACGAAAACCAGCGAGATCCAGAGGGGAGCCCGGTAGGCATCCTCGAGGAGGTCGACGGGCGCTGTGGTTTCCTGTTCGGGCATCGGTGGCGTAGGGTCGCTCAGCTATTGATACGACGGAAAATCGCGTTTTGGCGGTCTTCGGAATGAAAAATCTTCAATCCAGACCGTACCGCGCCGCAACCGCCTCCGCATCGAGGACCGTGCGATCCCCGTCCGGCAGGTCGTCCCGCGTGAGGAGCCATGGGCCGAGGACCAGCGCGTCCATGTGCGTCGACCGGAAGCAGCGTATCGCGTCTGCCGGGGACCCGACGATCGGCTCGCCGCGCACGTTGAAGCTCGTGTTGACCAGCACCGGGCACCCCGTCCGGCGTTCGAACGCCTCGAGAAGGCGGTGGAAGGCCGGGTTGGTCTCCGCGTGTACCGTCTGCACGCGCGCCGAGCCGTCGACGTGCGTGACGGCCGGAATGCGCGAGTCCACGTTCCCGAGCCGATCGAGGCCCTCGCCCTCGATCCGTGCGCCGCGCACCGGGGCGACGAGCAGCATGTACGGGCTCTCCCCGTCGAGTTCGAACCAGTCCGATACCCGCTCCGCCGGCACCGCCGGCGCGAACGGCCGGAAGCTCTCCCGGAACTTGATCTGCAGGTTCACCCGGCGCTGGGTATCCCTTCCGCGCGGATCGGCCAGGATGCTGCGCGCCCCGAGCGCCCGCGGGCCGAACTCCATGCGCCCCTGGAACCAGCCGACGACCGCGCCCGAAGCCAGCAGTTCGGCTACCCGGTCCGGCAGCTCGTCGTCGGCCAGGCGGCGCAGCGGCAGGCCCTCGGCCACGACGGCCGCGGCCGTCTCCTCCTCGGAGAACGCCGGCCCGAGGAAGGATCCTGCCATCGCATCCCCGGTCGGGGCAGGCCGCCCGGCGCCCGCGTGGAGGTGCCAGGCCGCGTAGGCGGCGCCCAGGGCTCCGCCCGCGTCACCCGCGGCCGGCTGCACCCAGAGGCGCTCGAAGGGGCCCTCCCGATGCAACCGTCCGTTCGCGACGCAGTTGAGCGCCACCCCGCCGGCCAGGCACAGGTTGCGCTCGCCGGATTCGCGGTGCACGTGCCGCGCCATGCGCAGCATCGCCTCCTCGGTGACGACCTGGATCGACCGCGCGATGTCCATTTCCCGCGGCGTGAGCGGCGCCTCGGGCTCGCGCCGCGGCCCGCCGAACAGGCGTTCGAACCGCCGGCCGGTCATCGTGAGGCCCGCCGGGTACGGGAAATACTTCATGTTGAGGCGGAACGAGCCGTCTTCCTTCAGGTCGACCAGCTCCTCGCGGATCAGGCGTTCGTACCGCGGCTCGCCGTAGGGCGCCAGCCCCATGAGCTTGTACTCGCCCGAGTTCACCCGGAAGCCGCAGAAGTACGTGAAAGCCGAGTAGAGCAGGCCCAGCGAGTGCGGAAAATGCTGCTCGGCGTGCAGCGTGAGCCGCGCGCCGTCGCCGACTCCCCAGCTCGTGGTCGCCCATTCGCCGACTCCGTCGGTCGTCAGTACCGCCGCCCGATCGAAAGGCGACGGGTACCACGCGGAGGCCGCGTGGCTCAAGTGGTGCTCCGGGAACACGATCGGGCCTTCGTAGCCCAGTTCCTTCCGGATGAGTTCGGGGATCCAGAGCTTCTCCTTCAGCCAGACGGGCATCGCCTTGAGAAACGACGGGAGCCCGGCGGGCGCGTAGGCCACGTAGGTTTCGAGCAGCCGCTCGAATTTGAGAAACGGCTTGTCGTAGAACGCCACCCGGTCCAGTCGCGGGGCGTCGATCCCGGCCTCCTTCAGGCAGTACCGGATCGCGTGCACGGGAAACGACGCGTCATGCTTCTTGCGCGTGAACCGCTCCTCCTGCGCCGCCGCCACGATCCGTCCGTCGCGCAGCACGCAGGCCGCCGCGTCGTGGTACCAGCAGGAGATGCCGAGGATCGTCATCCGGCCGCGGGGCTCACCGGCCGAAGTTGTAGGCGAAGCCGACGAACGGAACGAACGGGAACCCTTCCATGTCGTCGATCGCCTCCGGAACGGCCATCAGCGCGAGGTCGGCCGCCAGCCGTTCGCCGAAGAAGCGGATTCCGCCCGAGACCAGCATGTGGATGCCGTCCTCGATGACGAAGTAGTTCTCCGAGATGAGTTTCGTCGTACGGCCCAGGCGGAGCGTGCCGCCGGCCATGAAGATGGGCTGGTCGGCCACCTCGCCCCCGCCGAACAGGAACCCGAGGCCCAGGCTGACCTCCGAATCGCCGTTCCCCCGGGTGCCGACGGCGTAGAGGATGCCGCCCCACTCGTCCTCACCCGTCACCGTGCCGGCCAGCATGCCCGCCGAGAGCGCGGTTTCCTCCGTGTTGACGAGGGTGACCTTCGGGGCGACGTAGACCAGCTGTTCGGTCGCGCCGGGCACGAGGGACACGCCTCCGGCCAGGGTGACCCGGTCCGAGACGCCGTAGGCCAGGAACGGCAGGAACACGTAGTAGTCGGCGAAATAGCCCCGGCCCTTTCCGACCGGCCGCCCGGTGGCCGAGAACAGGAGCCGCGACACGTTGGGATCCTCCGGGCGGAAGGTGCCGTCCACCAGCCGCCCCCGCAGGATGCGGCGCGACACGACCTGGTCCGCCGCGACCCGCACGTCCATGCCCCCGGCGGTCCGGAACTCGATGATGCCCGCGGACTCGGAGACCACGCGTCCGACGAGCCGGGTCCCGTCGGCGAGCACGAGTTCGGTGACCGGCGACGATTCGGTGCCGGCCGCGGGCGGCACCTGGGCGGAGGCAGCCGGCGCCGACAGGCCGAGAAGGCCCGCCAGCAGCAGGGTTGCAAGCCTGTTCACGGGTCTCTCCGATGAGTTGCCACAACGTACAGCAGACGGCCCCGGACCACAAGCGGAACGGGGCCGCGCGGGCTCAGGCCCCCAGCGCCTCGAGGCTTTCCCGGAGCTTTCGGATCTCGGCGCCGGCGTCGGCCGCCTTCGCACGCTCCTTCTCGATGACGTCGGCCGGCGCACGGGAGACGAACTGCTCGTTCGAGAGCTTGCCCTCGACCGACGCAAGGAACCGTTCCTTCTGCTCGATTTCCTTGGTCAGGCGGGTGCGCTCGACGTCGAGGTCGATCATCCCGGCGAGCGGAACGAAGACCTGGTGCGCGCCGACGACGACGGCCGCGCTGGCCGCCGGCCGGGGCGCCGCGACCGCGACGTCGAGCTGCGTCACGCGGGCGAGCCGGGAAAAGTAGCCCGGCTGCCCGGCAAGGGCCCGCGCGAGCGCTTCATCCCCCCTGCCGACCTGCACGACGGCCGAAATCTCGCGACCCGGCGGCACGTTGTACTGCGCCTTGACGTTGCGGATGCCCGAGATGAGTTCCTGCAGCAGCGCGAACGTCGCATCGGCCTCGTCGTCGACCTGCGAGGCGTCGAACGCCGGCCAGGCCGACCGCATGCACGACGCGCCGGCGGCTCGCGGCCGCAGCTGGTGCCACAGGTCCTCCGTGATGAACGGCATGAACGGGTGCAGCAGCTGCAGCATGCGCTCGTAGAGCTCGACGGCGAGCGCGATCGTCTCGTCGTCCATCCGCGTGCCGCCGGTGGGCTTGATCAGCTCGAGGTACCAGTCGCAGTAGTCGCCCCAGAAGAGCGTGTAGACCTTCGTCAGCGCCTCGTTCAGGCGGTAGCGGGCAAGGTCCTCCTCGACCTCGACGATCGTGCGGTTCAGCCGGGTGAGCATCCACCGCTCGACGAGGCTCAGCTCATCGAAGGGTCGCGTGCGCCGGTAGTCGCGGCCGGGCTCCATGAACTGTCCGAACACGTTGTACGCGTTCCAGATCTTGTTCGCGAAGTTCCGCCCCATCTCGAACTTCGTGGGGTCGAGCTTGATGTCCTGGCCCTGCGCGCACAGGATCGTCAGGCAGAAGCGCACCGCGTCGGCGCCGTACTGCTCGATCATGTCGAGCGGGTCGATGCCGTTTCCGAGCGACTTGGACATCCACCGGCCGTGTTTGTCCTTGATCATCCCCGTGATGAAGATGTCGCGGTACGGCGCCTGGCCGGTGAAGTGCAGGCCCGCCATGATCATGCGGGCGATCCAGAAGAAGAGGATGTCGTACCCCGACACGAGCACGCTCGTCGGGTAGAATTTCGCGAGGTCCTTCGTCTCGTTCGGCCAGCCGAGCGTCGCGAACGGCCAGAGCCACGAGGAGAACCAGGTGTCGAGCACGTCCTCGTCCTGGACCATGCCGGGCTCGGGGCGGTCGACCGAGACGACGAAGCCGCGCGACTCGTCGACCGTGCCGTCGGCCGTCGTCCAGTACCAGACCGGGATGCGGTGGCCCCACCAGAGCTGCCGCGAGATGGTCCAGTCGCGGATGTTCTCGAGCCAGCGGAAATACTCGTTCTGCCAGCGCTCCGGGTAGAAGCGGATGCGCCCGTCGCGCACGGCCTCGATCGCCGGCTTCGCGAGGGGCTCCATCTTCACGAACCACTGCCGCGAGATCAGCGGCTCGATGATGGCCTTCGACCGGCTCGAGATCGGAACGGTCGAGCGGTACGGCTCGACGCGGTCCAGCAGCCCCTGCGCCTCGAGGTCGGCCACGATGCGGTCGCGGGCCGCGAACCGGTCCAGCCCGGCGTACGGGCCGCCCACATCGGCGATGGTGCCGTCGGGGTTCATCATCGACACGATCTCGAGGCCGTGCTTGCGGCCGAGTTCGAAGTCGTTCTTGTCGTGTCCCGGGGTCACCTTGAGCGCGCCGGCGCCGAATTCGGGCTTGACGTACTCGTCGGCAATGATCGGGATGGACTTTCCGACGAGCGGAAGCACGACGTGCTTTCCGACCAGCGCCGTGTAGCGCTCGTCTTCCGGATGCACCGCGATCGCGGTGTCGCCGAGCATCGTCTCGGGCCGCGTGGTCGCGATGGTGATGTGCCCGGTGCCGTCGGCGAGCGGATAGCGGATGTACCAGAGATGCCCGTCCCGCTCGACGTTGTCGACCTCCTCGTCCGACAGCGCGGTGTGGTCCACCGGGCACCAGTTGATGAGGTACTCGCCGCGGTAGATGAGGCCCTGCTCGTACAGCCTGACGAACACCTCCTGCACGGCGCGCGAGAAGCCCTCGTCCATCGTGAAGCGCTCCTTCGACCAGTCGCACGAGTCGCCCAGCCGGCGCTTCTGCTGCAGGATGATGCCGCCGTATTCCTCCTTCCATTCCCAGACGCGCTCGACGAACTTCTCGCGCCCGAGGTCGTGGCGATTCTTCCGCTCGGTCTCCTTGAGCTTCTTCTCGACGACGTTCTGCGTCGCGATGCCCGCGTGGTCGATGCCCGGAAGCCAGAGCGCCTCGTACCCCTGCATGCGCCGGATGCGCGTGATCGCGTCCTGGATCGTGTCCTGCAGCGCGTGTCCCATGTGCAGGCGGCCCGTCACGTTCGGCGGCGGCATCACGATGACGTGCGGCTCGCCCCCGGCGTCGTGTCGCGTGCGGAAGAGGTCGTTCTCCTCCCAGTAGCGGTACCAACGGTCCTCGATGGCCGCTGGGTCGTACGAGGGGCGCTTCGCGTCGGGGCTCGGGGCGGCGTCGTTCGCCATGGGAAACGGGGTTGGTGCGGCGGGCTCGGGGCCCTTCCGCGATCGGCTGCAGGCGGTCACAGCCTTGGTGAACCGGAAAGTTCGCGGCCCTGTTCCACCCTTTCGGGCGTCTCGCCGGTTCGTACCTTTCCGCATCATCAGGAACGCCCATGCCTGCCAGCCACCGCTTCGAACCGGGGAAACGGTACATCGCCATCGCCGGCAACATCGGCGCGGGCAAGAGTTCGCTGACGCGCATCCTGAGTGACTATTTCAAATGGGAGGCGGTGTTCGAGCGGGTGGACGACAACCCGTACCTGAGCGACTTCTACCAGGACATGCAGCGGTGGTCGTTCAACCTGCAGGTCTTTTTCCTGTCGTCACGTTTCGATCACCAGCGGCGGATCGAGGAGCTTCCCCACTCGGTCGTGCAGGACCGGTCGATCTACGAGGACGCCGAGATCTTCGCGCGCAACCTGTACGAAATGGGGCTGATGGCGACGCGGGACTTCGAGAACTACACGGCGCTCTTCCGCATCATGACCTCGTACCTGCGGCCTCCGGATCTCCTCGTGTACCTCCGGGCGTCGGTGCCGACGCTCGTCGGACATATCCAGGCGCGTGGCCGGGCCTTCGAATCCACCATCCGGATCGATTACCTCGAACGGCTCAACAACCACTACGAGCACTGGATCGAGCGGTACGACAACGGCCCGAAGATCGTCATCGACGTGGACGAACTGGATTTCGTCAACGACCGGGACGACCAGCGGAAGATCATCGCCCTGATCGACAGCCGGCTGTTCGGGCTCTTCCCCGACCGGACCTGAAGGACGATGGAGAGGACGCCGCGTACCCAAAGCGTCCGGAGGCGCCCGGGGCCGGGCCGCTTCGTGTGCCTGGCACTCGTCGCCTGCTTCGCGGCTTCCCTTCCGGCGGCAGGACAGGACGTGGATTCGCTGGCGGCCGCGATGATGGCTCGAGCCGACAGCCTGCGGGCCGCGCGCGTCCCCGGTCCGGCCCTCGCCGACACGACGGCCTCGCGGACGTCCGGGCGCACGGCCCCGTGGTCCGACGGGGTCGGGACGTGGCGGGCCCTGTCCGCGCGCCGCCCGCTCTCGGAGGGCGTCGGCGACTTCGGAGACCTGCTCGCCCGCGTGCCGGGTTCGTTCCTCTACGATTACGGACCGGACGGATGGCCGGATGCGTGGAGCCCGGACGGTCTCGATCCGGCCGACGTCTCCCTGCGACTCGGCATCATCCCCTTCGACGATCCGGTTACCGGGATGCCGGCGTGGGACCTGCTTCCGACCGGACCCGTCGACGGGCTGTCGTGGAGCCCCATGGATCGGTCGTCGCCGTTCGTCGTGGCGGCCGTGCTTCCCGACACGGTCCACGGGAAGCCCCTGACCGAGATGCGGTATCGCAGCGGAGGCAGTCTCCAGGCCGTCGACGTCGTGCATTCGCAGCGCCGTCCGCTCGCCCTTCTCGGCGGCCGGACGACGATGGATCTCCAGTTGGGGTATGCGGGCGCGGGCGCGGCCGGCGAGTACGAGGGGTCCCGTCTCCGGCGCAAGCGGCAGCTCTGGCTCAGGGCCTCGTCAAGGATCGGGGGATGGACCGGTTCGGCCATGGTCCTCACCAACCGGCACCGCGTAGGGGCCCACGCCGGGGTGATTCCGCACGGAAGTTCGTACGACTCGATCTACGACCGGCTTCTCGCGGGCGTCCAGCATGCCGACGCGGTGAGGGAGCGGTACCGTTCAGACGTCGCGCTCGGGGCGGGGCGCTTGGTGGCGGGTCGTGCGCTCTCGCTGGCGGCCTATCGCACCCAGCACCTGCTTCGCTACGTGCTCAGCGGCGACTCGACGGCCGTACGGGTCGTCCGCTACGGAAGCGAGGCCTCGCTCGGGCTCGTCGGCGGCGATTGGCCGCTCTCGGCGTCCGTCTCGTTGTCCCGGGACGCGTTCCCGGACAGTTCGGCCCTCGGACGCGGGGCGCAGGCCCGCGGCCGGATCGACGCCTCGCTGGCGGGATCCGGTACCGCGGGTCCGTGGACGATGGAGTACGGCGGCGGCATGCTTCGGGCCGACGGCGCGCTGCACGGCTCGTGGCGGGTCGGCCTGAAAGCCGCGCTCGGACGGATCCGGCTCGACGTCGACGCCATCGGCGCTCCGCTGCTCCCTTCGGCCGTCGATCTGTACGGGTTCGGGCCCACCACCCCGGGACTTCGGGCCTCGAGTCCCACCGTCCGCGCGAAGGATGCCGCCGGCCGGCTCGAGCTGATGGGCGCGGGCCTTTCCGTGGAGCACGGGCCGTTCGTGGCCGGGGCGCGCGCGTTTGCGCTGCGACGGTCCGGGGGCGCCACGTGGATCGGAACGGACGCAGCGGGGGCCGCCGCGGCGCTGTCCGGGGGACCGGACGTCACGACGCGCGGCCTCGTATTCTCGCTCTCCTACCGGGACGACGCCGCACGCGGGTTTCACGCGCTCGCGTCGGCGACCGCGCTGGAGTCATCCGGCGGAACCGGTGAGACCTCGGCGGCCATTGCCGGCGTTCATCCGGACGGTTTCGGTCGGGCCGTCGCCGGATGGCGGGGCTCACTGTTCCGCGGGGACGCGATCGTCGACCTCCGCGCCGAAGCCCGGGCGTGGTCGGCGATGCGCGGACGACAGCCGGCCACCGCAACCGGCCAGGCCGTGCTCGCGTACGCCGGTTCGCGGGACGTACCCGCATCGGTGATCCTGGACCTCGAGGCCGATATCGTGGTACGCGGCGCGACGCTGTTCCTTTCGATCGAGAACCTGCTCAGCGGGTCCGAACTCATGCCCGGTAACCAGGTGGTCGCCGATTACCCGTATCCCGAGCGGCGCTGGCGGTTCGGCGTCTACTGGCCCATTCCGGATTGACCGCCGATGCCGGCAGTTCCGACCCCGTACGAGATCGAAGCCCGGGCCGCGATCGAAGCGTGGCGCAACCCTCCCGATTCATGGTTCGGGGCCGCGTCGCGCCGACTCGACGGAGCCTGGGACCAGGCGACGGATCTCGTGCGGCGCGTCCCGGGGGTCGAGTGGACGATCGAGCACGTGGTGGCCGGGCTGCTCGAGGTCATCGGCGAGATCACGCACGATACGCTCTGGCGCGACGGCATCTTCCTCGAGTTCAAGCGTACCGGTGCCCCGGTGCGTTCGCTGGAAGATATCCGCGCGCTGGACCTGTCCGTCGTGGACCGTGCCCTCGAGGGGCTGTCGGCGAAGTACCAGGCCCTGGCGGGTGCCGAGGGCGCGACCACCGGAATGGCAGGCCTTGCAGGCATCGTTCCGGACATCGTGAGCCTGGTGGCCATCAACCTGCGCGCCGTGGGGGAAACCGCGACGTACTGCTCCTTCGACATGACGCTGGCCGAGGAACGGCTCTTCGCGCTGCGGCTTCTCGACGTGGTGGCCGGGGGGACCGACAGCCGCAAGCGCATCCTCATGGAGCCCGCCGTCCGCGTCGCCAAGAGCGTCGCTCGTCGCCAGGGCGTCCAGGCGATCGAGCAGATGGGCTTTTCGGAAGCGGTCGAGCGCCTTGCGCGCGCCATCGGCATTCACCTCACCGGACAGAAAGTGGCCCAGGTCGTGCCCGTGGCCGGCGCGGTCGTGGGCGCGGGACTGAACGTGATGTATACGCGCAAGGTGTGCGCGACCGCGTTCCACCTGTACCGGGAGCGATTCCTCGACGCGAAATACGGGCCCGCCTGAAGCGGGCGCGCGGCCGGCGGGCGCTCAATCCCGGCGGCGCAGGCGAACCACGAAGAACCCTTCCCACGTACCGTCCGGCAGTACGCGCATCGCGTCGGCGAGCGCCGGATGGAAGACGTGGCCTTCCCATTCCCCCAGGCCCGGAATGGCGCCCGGCACCTCGGCTTCGATCGGCTCCACCTCGAGGTCGTGCCGCTCGAGCACGCGGGTCACGACCGCCTCGTTTTCCTCGGGGGCGAAGGAGCAGGTCGAATAGACCACCACGCCGCCCGGCCGGACGCACCGGACCGCGCTGTCGAGCAGTGCGGTCTGCTTCGCCGCCATCGACCGGATCTTCGCGGGGCTCCAGTACGCGAACGTCTCGGGTTCGTCGACGCGAAAACGGCCTTCGGTCGAGCACGGCGCGTCGATGAGCACACGGTCGAAATGATCCGGACGGTATCGCCACGCACGCGCCCCGTCCTGCAGGTAGGCCTTCACCCATCCCGCTCCGGCGGCCTCCAGGTTGCGGCGCAGGCGATGGAACCGGGGCTTGACCACCTCGACGGCCGCCAACTCCCCTTCTCCCCGGAGCGCGGCGGCCAGTTGGAGCGTCTTGCTTCCGGGAGCGGCCGCGAGGTCCAGGACCCGCTCTCCGGGTCGTGGGCCGAGCGCGACGACCGGCACCATCGACGACGGATTCTGCAGCCAGACCCGGGTCTCGCGGTGTGCGGCCGTTGCGGCGAGTCGCTCGCGGTCGACCGGTTCCACGACGAAGCCGTCGGCGCAGCAGGCCACGGGCGACGTGCCGATTCCTTCGGAGTGCATTTCCTCGAGTACGGCACCGACTTCGGCCCGAAGCGTATTGACTCGGAACGATCCGCTGCGCGCTTCCTCGAACGACGCGCGGACCCGGCTCCACCGATCCCCGGGGACCAGGGTCCGCAGGCGTTCCCAGAAGAGGGGCGGTATCGTTTTCGGGCGGGCCATGCCCGCCGGAATCCCCGGCTTCGTGGCGTGTTCCACGGTCAGGCGGGGTTTTGCGACCCGACCTTAAAGCGTTGTCCGAATCCCGCGATATATGTACCATGACCGCGCCCTGGTAGGGGGCGGTCCCGGCACATCGACTACCAGCTTATCTCGCGACGCGCGCTATGGGGAACCGACGGGGCGAAGACGTCATCCGCTGCTCTTTCTGCGGCCGCACGGCCCACGAAGTCACGTCCATGGTCGCCGGTCCGGATGTCTACATCTGCGACCGGTGCATCAACGATGCTGCGGGAATCGTCCGGAACGACCTGACGACGCACAAGCCGGCCGCCCCGGCGGCTGCCTCGCCCACGACGCGGCGAACCTCCCCGTCGAGGCGGCTGACGCCGGTCGAGATCAAGAGCGCGCTCGACGAGTACGTGATCGGCCAGGATCGGGCAAAGAAGGCCCTTTCGGTCGCGGTGTACAACCACTACAAGCGGGTCGATCGCGATCACTTCTCGCCCGACTTCGAAGACGTCGAACTCGAGAAGTCGAACATCCTTCTCGTCGGCCCGACCGGCACGGGAAAGACGCTGCTCGCCCGTACGCTCGCCAGGGTGCTCGACGTGCCGTTCTCGATCAGCGACGCGACCGCGCTCACCGAGGCAGGGTATGTCGGAGAGGACGTCGAAAGCATCCTGGCACACCTGCTGCACGCCGCCGATTTCAACGTCGAACGGGCCGAGCGGGGCATCATCTACATCGACGAGATCGACAAGATCGCCCGAAAGAGCGACAACGCGTCCATCACGCGGGACGTCTCGGGCGAGGGGGTCCAGCAGGCCCTGCTGAAGATCCTCGAGGGCACGGTCGCCGGTGTGCCGCCCAAGGGTGGGCGCAAGCACCCGGAGCAGAGCCTCATCAACATCGACACGACGAACATCCTGTTCATCGTGGGCGGAGCCTTCGACGGCCTCGGCGACATTATCGCGCACCGCATGTCGACGAACTCGATCGGGTTCACGGCCGACATGAAACGCAAGTTCGCCAAGAACGACCCGGAGATCCTGCGCCATGTCGAGCCGGACGACCTGCTTCGTTTCGGCCTCATTCCCGAACTCATCGGACGTCTGCCGGTGGTTTCCGCGCTCGACGCGCTGACCGAATCGGCGATGCGGGACATCCTGCTCCGCCCGAAGAACGCGCTGCTCAAGCAGTATCAGAAGCTGTTCGCGATGGACGGTATCGACCTCGTCTTCGACGAGAGCGCCGTCGACGCGGTGGTGGAAAGGGCCCGCGCGCTGGGCACGGGAGCCCGCGGGCTGCGCTCGGTTCTCGAAGAGACCATGCTCGACATCATGTTCGACGTGCACGAGATGCACGAGGTCGGCGCCTGCCGGATCACCCGCGACACGGTCGAACACCGTCGCCCTCCGATCTTCGAGCTGCGCAAGGCCTCGGCCTGACCTCGCCGGCGTCGCTGCCGCTCGTTTCGGGCACGCGGACGCAACTTTTCGGCCCGAGCGAGTACCTTGTCGGGTATGCATGTCTCGGCGATCGGAATGTTGGATACCCTCCGGTATTACGTGGGCGGGCTGATCCGCCAACTCTCGGAGAAGGACGTTTTCGTCTGGGCCGAAGCGATCGCGTTCAAGGCCCTGATCGCCCTGGTCCCGGCAATACTTCTTGTCACGGGCATCTTCGGGCGGGTCCTGCGCAGCGAGCGCCCGTTCCGGTACGTCGAGGACGTCATCCGCGAACTGGCACCCGAATACGGCAGCGACCGACTCGTCCTGTTTCTCGGCCAGCTGCAGGACGCGTCCACGGCTTTCACGATCATCGGCGGCGCGGGCCTGCTGCTGACGGCAACCACGCTCTTCACCACGCTGCGGGTGGTCCTGGCGAACATCTTCCGCGAGGACTGGCACCGGGCGCGATCGATGCTGCTCGGTTTCCTTTTCGACCTGCGCATGGCCGTCCAGGTCGGCCTCTTCCTCGTCGCCTCGATCACGTTGTCGATCGTGGTCCAGGCCGTCGGCACCGCGGAACTCGCGATGGTGGCCGACCTCGGTCTCGACCCCGGGCGCCTTCGCACCGCGTGGGGGCTCCTGGTGCAGGGCCTGGGACTCGTGCTCCCGTTCGCGCTGTCGCTGGGCATGTTCTTCCAGCTGTTCTGGTTCACGCCGATTCCGAGGCCTCCGGCCCGCAGCGCGTTGGCGGGGGCCCTCGTCGGAGCGATGCTCTGGGAAGGCGCCAAGTCCATGTTCTCGCTGTATGCCCGGAACGCCGGCTCCTTCGAGAACGGGATGTTCTCCCTCCTCGGCGACACGTTCATCCTGATCATCCTGATCGTGGTCTGGGCCTACTATTCCGGCCTGGTCCTGTGCATCGGCGCGATCGTCACCCTGCTCTACCAGGCCAGGCACCGGGAAAGGGCCCTGGCAGCGGCAGGCGCGACCGAACCGATCCCCCGGGGCGACGACGATGCCTGGACGTTCGATCCGGACCCGGCACGGGCCGAGCTGCATCGCTTGGACGGCGACCATGGTACGCGCTGAGGGAGGCGCGCCCAGGCTGGGCGCCGCGCTTTTCGCCCTGGCCGCGCTTGCGGGATCCACGGCGGCGCCCGCGATGACCCAACCCTTGCGCGGTGTCAACGACTCCACCGAAGTCGGATCGCTGCGTTTCCGGTTCGCCGACGGATCCTCGTTCTCCGAAAGTCGGCTGCGAGACCGGATGGCTACGTCGGCACCGGGATTCTGGGGTCGCCTGCAGAACCGCCTGGCGTTTCTTCCGCTCGTTCCGCGCATCAGGGCCCCGTTCGACCCGGTCGAACTGCAGCGGGACATGGTGCGGCTGCGGGCATTCTACCGGGACAACGGGTTCGTCAGCCCGCTCATCGATTACCCGGCCAGCCGATTCGATCCGTCCCGCAACCGCATGGACCTGATCGTGACGATTCGGGAGGGGCCGCCGCTCGTCGTCGGGTCCCGTTCGGCGCGCTTCGTGACGCCGCTGGACCCTGCCCTCGACCGGGCCTGGGGTGACCTCGAGGAACGGCTGGCGCTTCGTCCCGGCGATCGGTACACGGAATTCTCCAGGGTCCAACTCGAATCGAGGCTCCGGTCCTGGATGGCAGACCGCGGTTATGCCTTCGCGCGAGCCGACGTGCGGGCCCTCGTCGACTCTTCGATGTTCCGCGTGGACCTGGACCTGGCGCTGGACCCCGGGGTCCGTGCGCGCATCGACCGCGTGCTGGTCGAAGGGGTCGAGACCGTGAGCGAGCGCGTCATCACGAGACAGCTCCCTTTCGCTCCCGGAGACCTGTTCAGGGCCGACGCGCTCGTGGAAGGCCAGCGCAGCCTGTTCGGCCTGAACCTCTTCCGGGTAGCCCTGGCCGACCTGCCCGATCAACCCGCCGATTCGACCGTGACGGTACGCATACGCGTGCGCGAGTCACCGAAGCGCCTCTTCACCGCGGGCGGCGGATACTCCCGGGAGAACGGCCTGGAAGTCGGTGGCTCCCTGCGCCATCGCAGCTTCCTCGGCGCGGCGCGTCAACTCTCGCTGTCGGGAACGGCCGTGAGCGGTTGGCTCGCGTCGTCGGGCAGCGACCGGAAGCCCGTCCGGTCGGCCGATGTGTCGCTCAGCCTCCGCCAGCCCTACCTGTTCGAGCGACGGGTCTCCGGATCGGGAACGCTGTTCGCGCGCTGGGTGGACGACCCCAACCAGGTCGTCCGTTATCGCGAAACCGGCATTTCGCCGTCGATCCTGTTCCAGTACCTGCCCTTCCGCGCCGCGCAGGTCCAGTACTCGCTGTCCCGGGCGGTACCGCTCGGCGGCATGCAGGACCTGACCCGGATCGACGTGTTTGACCGGAGCGCCGTTTCGCTGTCGTTCGCCATGGGTCGGCTGAACAACTACCTGCACCCCAGGCGGGGTTGGATGGTGCGCCCGGGCATCGAGCAGGCGGGACTCTTTCTCGGCGGAGGGGTGGCTTATCGTCGCCTTGCCGTCGACGCGACCGGGCTGATACCCATCACGATGGAGAGCAGCGTCATCGTCTCGGTGACCGCCGGTCGGCTGTTTCCCGGCGGCGCGAGCCGTGACCAGGCGGATCCGCAGGTCGAATACCGGTTCGACCCCATCCGGTTCTATGCGGGCGGATCGGCCGACGTTCGTGGATGGAGTCTCAACGCCCTGGGTCCCAAGTGGGTGCATGCCGATACCGTCTACGTGGCCTCCGACGGCACGCCGACGAGCGAAAATGCGGCCTACGAATCGGCCGGAGGGCTCGGAAAACTGTCTTTCCGCACGGAATACCGGTTTCCGGCGCCCGGGCTGGGCGATGCGTGGCGTCTCGGCGTATTCGCCGACGCCGGCGGCGTATCGGCGCGGGTTCGCCGGGACGCGAACGGACGCGCCCTGCCGGCTGCCGCCGGACTCGTGGTCGTGGACGACCGCGCCTTTCCCGCGGTTCGGGACCTGAAGATCGGCGCCGGGTTCGGCCTCCGCTACCTGACGCCGGTGGGCGCCGTCCGGCTCGATCTCGCGTGGAAGGTGAACCCCGATGCGTTGGACCTCCAGCGACCCGGGGACCGCGCGCTGTACGAGGCCGGACTCCTTGCCGAGGAACCGGAGCGTCTGCGCCTTCGCCGGTTCGCCCTGCACCTGTCCATCGACCGGGCGTTCTGATGCACGAGACGCCCTCGACTCCCCCGGAGCCGCGCCGACGCCGCCGCCTGAGAACGTTCGGCGTCGGCCTGATCGTGCTGTCCGTCGCGGTGCTGCTGGCCCTGCAGGTCGGTCCGGTGCGGTTGGCGGTGGTCAATGCCGCCCTGGCGGTCTTCAACCCGTGGCCCGGCACATTGCTGCAGGCAGCGGGTGCCGGCGGGCGGCTGCCGTGGTCCCTCGAACTGCGGGACGTGACGCTGACCCGGACGGACTATTCGACCGCTTTGCGCATCGACTCGCTGCGCCTCTCCTGGTCGCTGCTTCCCGTGCTGCGCCGCACCGTCCACCTCCACGAAGTGACGGTGGAAGGCCTCGACGTCGACCCCGCCCGGGGCCGCGGCGGCGAACTGGACCTGCTCGCGCCGTTCCTGTCGGACGAGTCGTCGTCGTGGAGCACTCGTATCGACCGGGTCCGGCTCGATCGGGGGTCGATCCGGGTACACGACGGGGACTCGGTCACCTGGGAAGCGGGTGACCTCGTCCTGCGCGCCGCGGCCGTCCGGACCGGCAGCGCATTCTCCGGGCGACTGGACAGCCTGGCGGGAACGCTTGCGGCACCCGGCCCGCTCCCTCCCGGCCGGTTCCTGGCGCGGGCCGAGGTGGAGTCGGACGGCGCCCGGCTCGATACGCTCCTGCTGGCAACGTCACGCTCCAACGCGCGCATGTCAGGACGCGTCGTTTTCGGGAAGGGAACCGTGCCCGACTCCGTGACGGCCCACATCGTGGCCTATCCGCTCTCTCTCGCCGATTTCGCAGGTCTGTGGCCTGCCCTGCGCGCGGATGGGGTCGTCGAAGGCCGCTTGGACGCCGAGATCTCCGGATCCGGGTGGTTCGCGTCGGGAGATCTCAGCCTCCGCGCGCCCGGAGAGCCTCCCGGACGCGTCCGGCTGGAGACGAGCCGCGACACGGTGAGCACGAGGATCGAGGGACGCATCGTCGTGGAGGATGTGGGTACGGCGCTCCTCGTGGCCGGCAGGCCCGCGTCGGAGCGTATCTCGGGGACCGCCTTCGCGCAGCTCGAGGGCGCGTTCCCGGGAGGCCTCACGGGGAGTTCGTCGATCGACGTCACGCGTGCCAGGCTCGGAAACGTGGACCTCGTCGGACGATTGGACCAGCGATGGACGGCAGGACGGGTGGCCCTCGACGGCCGAGGCCGCATCGCGGACGGCGGCGCGACCTGGTCGGTCGACGGCAGCGCCCGGTGGATCGACGGAGACTCGACGTGGTCGGTCCGCATGTCGGTCGCCGATCTCGGCGTTTCGGATCTCGCGCCGACCCTCGACCTGGCAGCGAGCGGGTCCTTCTCCGTGGAAGTCTCGGGCGACGGCTACACGACGTCTGCCTCCGTGGATGGCCTCCTTCGGCTGGACGACGCCGTGGTCGCGTCATGCCGGATCGGACCGGGGACGGCCACCGCGAGTCTTCGTCGGCAGGTCGTCTCGCTGTCGGTGGAAGCCACCGCATGCGGCGGCGCGATCACAGGGAGCGGCGAGACCGACATCGACGGAGACTGGACGCTGATCGACCTCGCGCTGAGCGACGTCGACGCCGCGCTCGCACTTTCCGACACGAGCGGGAGCAGGATCTCGGGAAGGATCTCGGGCCGTGGGACCGGGATGGACAGGTACCGCATCGGGGCGGCGCTCGATTCGCTGCGTTGGGGACCCGTGCGCATCGATCGCCTCGAGGCCGAAGCGTCGGCGAATGCGGGCGTTGTTTCGCTCGATTCCGCGGTACGCGCTGACTGGGGCATCGTGCGCGCCCGCGGCGCGCTCACGCCGGATGCCCTCCAGATCGAAGCGTTGGAGCTGGACGGGGTGGACGTGGGCAACGCCGCCGGGATTGCAGCCGTGCACACCCGACTGCGCGCGGCCGGCCGGGCCGTCGTTTCGCGTCGCAGGGGCGAAGGCGGAACCATGGACCTCGAGATCCTGCCGTCCTTGGTGAACGGCGTCGTCGCGTCGGGACACGTGCGCCTGAGAGCCCCCAGGGCAGACACGCTCGCGGTCGACACGACCCTGGAATGGCTCGGAGGTGGCCTGACAGCCGGCGCCCGGGCTCGGCGGGACTCGGCGGGCGTATGGCACGCGAGCACCGACGGCGTCCGCTTCCGCGGCCTCGACGTCGGCGCCTGGGCGGGCGTTCCGGATTGGACGACGTCGTTCACCGGCAGCGTGGAGGGGAGCGGCCGCATCGACGCAGACGTGCCGTCCGGTTCCGTCCGGCTCCGGCTCGACGAGCCCGGCACGATCCGGGGAATCGCCCTGCGGCGGGCCGACCTCGACCTCGCCGCGCGCGGAGGATCCGTCGAAAGCCGCCTCGACGCCGAGTTTTCCGAAGGCGGGCGGCTTCGGGCACGCGGCGCGGCGAGCGACGTGCCGGATGGTTCGTGGACGCTGGACATCGAGGCCGATGCCGTCGATTTCGCGCGCCTTTCGGGCCTGGATTCGCTCGGCTCGTCGATTCACCTCCAGGTTCGCGCCGAAGGGACCGGGCGTGAAGGTCGCCTCCGTGTCGAACGGGCCCACGGCTCCTGGCGCGACGCCGTGCTGTCGTCGGCCGTCGCGACAGCAGACGTGACGGCGGGCACGCTCCGCATCGACTCGCTCGGGGTTGTCGGCTCGTTCGGGCACGTGACCGCCAAGGGCTCACTTCCGCTGGATCGACGGGGGGGCGAAGGGAACCTCCGGGTGAGCGGACTATTCGCCGACATCGGCCCCTGGGCCGCCGCCGCGGGTTTCCCCGGCATCGGAACCCGCGGGGGTCGCATCGACGGATCGGTGACCGGGCGGCCGGAGCGGCTGTCGGCCAACGCGACCCTGTCGCTCGACGGCATCGCGCTCGGAGCGTTGCACGTGACCACGGGCCGCGCCATCGCTTCGGCCGAGTGGGGCTCTGAACTGGAAGCACCCGCGGCGAGCGTCCGGTTCGACGCGCGCGTGCTGTCTCTTCCCGGTACCGCCGCCGAAGGGCTCGTCGTCGATGTGCGGTTGGCCGGGGATTCGCTCGACGTGACCGGCGACGTGCGATTTGCCGACACGCGCAGCGCCCGGCTGGAGCTGCGTTCGGATCGCCGGCTGTCGACGGCCTCGCTGCGCACGCTGGACCTGCTGCTCGACGGCGCCGCGTGGAGCCTCGCTACACCGGTTTCGGCGACGCGGACGGACGACGTCGTGGAATGGTCACCCCTCGTCCTCACCTCGGGCGGATCCCGCCTGGTGACGGGCGGCCGCATCGGGCGCGAGTCGTCGGATTTCTTCCTGTCCGCCTCGGGCATGAAACTCGATGCGGTGGCCGACCTGGCAGGTTTCCGCGGCCTCGGACTCGGGTTGGATGCGACGCTCGTCGCATCCGGTCCGGCACGGGACCTGTCGGTCGGAGGGTCGATCGAAGCCCGACTTGCGAGCGCCGGGCTTCCGGCGGCCGATCTCTCCCTTCAGACCCGGCTGGAGCATGGAGTGGTGGCCGTGTCGGGCCTGTTGCGGCACACCTCGGGACGCGAAGCCCGGATCGAAGGGACCGTCGAGCTGCCCGGAGGCGAGCGGGAAGGAGGCGACGTCGCGTTCGACGTGTCGGCCGATGCATTTCCGATCGATTGGACGCTGCCGTTCTTCGACCGGGAACTGGTGGACGCCATCGGTGGAGCCGTGACGGGCACCCTCGCCGTGCGGGGAACGTTCCAGGACCCGGTACTCGACGGTGCTGCTCGCCTCGCCGGTGGGCGCATGGGGCTTCCGACCCTCGGAAGGCCGGGGGCCTCGCTCGTTTTCGATGCCATCGAAGCGGATCTCGGGTTCTCGGGAAACACGATCCTGGTGCGCGAGGCGTCGATGCGCTCCGGCCCGGGGCGCATGACGGCGACCGGCACCGTGGAATTGACCGAACTGGACCTGGGGGCAGTGGCCCTGGACCTGCGGTCCGAGGACTTCCTCGCCATCGACGACGAGGAATTCCGCGCTTTCGTGGCCAGCGACCTGCGGCTGACCGGCACGACGAGGAGACCGGTGCTCACGGGACAGGCCCGCGTGACACGCGGGGACTTCCGCCTCACGGACCGGACCGCGTCCGACGCGTTCGAACCGGTCGCCCTGTCGGACGAGGACCTGCTGACCCTCGAGCGTCGGTTCGGCCTGCGGGTTTCGGCGGCCGACACGAGCACCTTCGTATTCTACGAGGCGCTCACGATCGAGGACCTGCGGCTGGATTTCGACCGGGACGCGTGGATGCGGTCGGCACGCAACCCGAAGATGGACGTGCAATTTCGTGGAAGCCTCAACGTGCGCAAACGCCCCCATTCGGACCCCACCGTCTTCGGAGACATTTCGGTCCTTCCCGAGAACAGCCGCATCGAGCAGTTCGGCCGCACGTTCGAGATGGAGCGCGGGGACCTGTCGTTCACCGGACCCGCGTTCGAGCCCGACATCGACCTGGTCGGCTCGTACCGGGTGCCCTCGCGGGGCACCGGAGGGGACGAGGTCACGATCCGGCTCGTGGCGCGGGGCCGACCGGACGACCTTCGGGTGACGTTCGAGTCGGATCCGGCGATGGAACTGGCCGACGTCGTTTCGTACATCGCCACGGGACGACCCGCATCCGGGAGCCTGCATTTCGACGCCGCGGCGGGAAACTCGTACCTCGGCACGGCCGCGGGGCTGGCAGTCGGTCCCCTGACGAGTTTCGTCGAGGATATCGCGCTGGCCGGACTCGGGCTCGACGTGGTCGAAATCGAGAACGACGGGCTGCGCGGACTCACGCTCACCGTCGGGAAATACGTTTCGCCCGAGTTCTACGTGTCGGTCAGCCAGCCGATCGCGCTGGGAGCGTCGCCCGAAGCCGGGTCCGTCGCGACCGAACGCCGTACGCAGGTCATGATGGAATACGAAATCGTACGACAACTCCTGGTCTCGCTCTTGAACCGGGGCGCGGTCCTGCGTATCAACCTGCGGTGGGAGTACGCCTTCTGACGCAGCCATGACGCTTTCTGCCCCGAGGATCGACAAGAGGAATCCCGCGAGGCGTTTCCTCGAGAAGACCGGCGAGCTGGCGGCCTTCGCCGGGGAGTTCGTGCGGTCGCTGGGTCGCCGGCCGTTCGAGTTTCGTGAGCTGCTGCGACAGATGGACGAGGTGGGGCTCAAATCCTTCGCGCTGACGGGGGTGACCGGCCTGGCGATCGGCGTCGTGCTCGCGATGCAGAGCCGGGGGACGCTCGTCAGGTTCGGCGCCGAAAGCATGTTGCCGAGCATGCTGGCCCTTTCGGTCATCAAGGAGATCGGTCCGGTCATCACGTCGCTCGTGCTGGCCGGTCGCCTCGGCGCCGGAATCGGGGCCGAGATCGGCTCGATGCGCGTCACCGAGCAGATCGACGCGCTCGAAGTGGCGGCGCTTCGCCCGATGCAGTATCTCGTCGCAACCCGCGTCGTGGCGTGCTTCGTCATGTTTCCCATCCTGACGGCGTGGACCGACGCCATCGCGCTCTTCGGGGGATACCTCGAGTCGGTCATTTCGTCCGGAACCGACTACCGGCTATTCCTGTCGTCGGCGTTCGAATCCCTGCGCCTTTCGGATCTTCTCGTGGACACGCTCAAGACGTCGGTCTTCGGGCTCGTCGTCGGCCTCGTCTCGTGTTACCTGGGCTTCACCGTGCGGGGCGGAACGCGTGAGGTGGGGCGGGCGGCCATGGAGGCCGTAGTGCTCTCGTCGCTCCTGGTGCTCCTGACCGACGTGATCGTGGTGCGCCTGTCGCTGATCCTGTTCGGGGACATCTCCGGCTGAACCATGTCCCCGTCATCCCCAGCCCGTGAAATCCCGGCCGTCCGCCTCGTCGAGGTGAGCAAGGCGTTCGGCGACCTCGTCGTGCTCGACCGCGTATCGCTGGCCGTCGCGAAGGGAGAGACCGCACTCGTCATGGGCGGCTCCGGCTCGGGCAAGAGCGTACTCATAAAGCACGTCGTCCAGTTGCTGCGCCCCGATTCGGGCGAGGTCTGGGTTTTCGACCGCCGGGTGGATACGCTCAGGGGAGCGGAACTCGACGCGGTGCGGCTCTCGGTCGGCTACCTGTTCCAGGGCGGAGCGCTTTTCGACTCCATGACGGTGGGCGAGAACATCGACTTCCTGCTCGAGCGGCACACGCGGCTCGACGCCGCCGGCCGCCGCGCCCGCGTCGAGGAACTCCTGGAATGGGTCCGACTCCCCCAACTGGCCTTGCGTTACCCGGCCGAGCTGTCCGGGGGACAGAAGAAACGCGCCGCCCTCGCCCGTGCCCTCGCGCTGGAACCCGCGATCATGCTGTTCGACGAACCGACGACCGGTCTCGACCCCGTTTCGGTGCGTGCGGTGTCGGAACTCATCGTACGGCTGCGCGAAGAGCGGGGCATCACGTCGCTCGTCATCACGCACGACCTGCTCTGCGCCGAAATCACGGGCGGAACGGTGCATTTCCTCCATGACGCGGCCATCGTGGCCAGCGGCGACCTCGACGCCGTGCGGCGCGCCGCGCACCCCGTCCTCGGCAACTTCTTCGGCGGCTGACGGTTGCTACGGCCCCGCCCGATCCCCATGTCGCGCACGCTCAGACTCGGCCTCTTCATCGTCTCGGGAACTGCGTTGATCCTGTTGGCGCTCTTCGCCGTCGGGAATCGCACGTTCCTGTTCTCGAATACCATGACGGTGAAGTCGCGCTTCACGCGGGTCGCCGGCCTGCAGTCCGGTGCCTCGGTACAGTACCAGGGCGTCGACGTCGGGCGCGTGCGCTCGGTTCGGCTTCCGCTCACGCCAGGCGATGGCATCGAGGTCGAGATGGCGATCGCCAACCGGGCCATTCACCTCGTCAGGACGAATACGCAGGCCCAGATCAAGAGCGACGGGCTCGTTGGGGAGCAGATCGTCGTGCTGGTTTCGGCCCCGGAGCCGGGCGACCCCGTTAGCGAGGGCGGATTCATCCCCGGCGTCGATCCGTTCGACCTCTTCGAGATCAGCGACAAGGCCCTCGCGGCGGTCGCCGGATTCGAACGTGCGGCAGGGGCCTTCGAGACCATCCTTCGCGACGTGGAGCGCGGCGAGGGCACGCTCGGAAAGATCGTCTACGACCCCGCGCTCTACGACGAGCTGGTCGCGACGACCAACGAGACGCGCCGCACGTTCACGGGGCTTGCGAACACCGCCGAAGCCAACGCCGAAGTCCTGCTGGAACTGGCCGATCGGGCCACGCGGGGCGTCGAATCCATCCTGCAGAAGATCGACACCGGGGACGGTACGCTCGCCCGGCTTCTCAACGACCCGGCGCTGTACGAGACCATGCTGGCATCGGCCGATACGCTGCGAACGATCGCCCAGGACCTGCGCGCGGTGACGCAACTCGCCGAGAATGCCGCGACGTGGGGCACCCTGGGTTCGTACCGATTCGCCGAACTCATGGAAGCGGCCAAGCACAACTGGCTCTTCAAGCGCTATTTCGAGGAGCGCGGGCACATCGAACAGGCCCCCTTCGAGGTACGCGAACGCGCCATCGCCGAGACGTACCGCGCGCTGCAGCAGCGGGAGCGCGAACTCCTTCTTCTCGAGGCCCGGGTCCGGGGCCTCCCGGCGCCGGATTCTGCGCGCGTGCCGCCCGATTCGACCGGATCCCGCTGAGCCGCCCGTTGCGATTCGTCCTCGAACACACCGATTCCGGGACCGGCGCGCGGGCCGGCCGCATCGAAACCGATCACGGTTCGATCGAGACCCCGGTGTTCATGCCGGTGGGAACGGTCGGGACCGTCAAGGGCGTGTCGCCCCGGGAACTGCGCGAGGACCTGGCCACGACGATCCTCCTCGGCAACACGTACCACCTCTTCCTGCGGCCCGGCACCGACATCCTGCGTTCGGCGGGGGGGCTGCACCGGTTCATGGACTGGGACCGCCCCATCCTGACCGACTCGGGAGGGTTCCAGGTCTTCTCGCTGGCGGGAATCCGCAAGCTGACCGAGGAGGGCGTTCGGTTCCAGAGCCATATCGACGGCTCGACCCACTGGTTCACCCCGGAATCGGTCATCGATACGCAACGTGCCATCGGTTCGGACATCATGATGGTGCTCGACGAGTGCCCACCGGGAGACGCGCCCCGGTCCTACGCCGAGAAGTCGAACGAACTCACGTTGCGGTGGGCCGCCCGCTGCAAGGCCCGCCACGCGGAGACCGACGCGCTGTACGGGCACTCCCAGGCCCTGTACGGCATCGTGCAGGGCGTCGTCTACCCCGACGTGCGGCGCGATTCGGCGCGCCGTCTCGTGGACCTCGACTTCCCCGGCTATGCCATCGGCGGGCTTTCGGTCGGGGAGCCCGCCGAACAGATGTATGCGATGGTCGAGGTGGTCAACGAGGTGCTCCCGACCGAAAAACCCCGTTACCTCATGGGCGTCGGGACGCCCGCGAACCTCGTCGAGAACGTATTCCGGGGAATCGACCAGTTCGATTGCGTCATGCCGACCCGCAACGGGCGAAACGGCATGCTGTTCACGACCGAGGGCATCGTGAACATCCGCAACCTCAAGTGGGCCGACTGCCACGAGCCCATCGACCCGGGGCTGGACCTGGACGTGTCGAACCGGTTCACGCTCGCCTACGCGCGCCACCTCTTCGTCGCCAACGAACTCCTCGGTCTGCGCATCGCGACGCTCCAGAACCTCGCGCTGTATGCCTGGCTGATGCGCGGAGCGCGGCAGGCGATCCTCGAGGACCGGTTCGGATCGTGGAGGACAGACGTGCTGCCCCGCATCACGCGCCGCCGCTGACGCGCCGAACTGCCGGCCGACGAGGGCGTTCGAGGCCTGCCCAAGCGTCGATGCCATGTCCCGCACGTTCCAGGTACCGGAGTACTACCGCAGCCCGCTCGTTTCGACGGTCAAGGCTGCGCGCCGCGCCTCCGATCCCCGCAAGAAGGACCTTTCGCCCACCGTGCTCGATTTCGGCCCGGTGCGGTTCAAGCTGGCGCGGCACTTCGGCTTCTGTTACGGCGTCGAGAACGCCATAGAAATCGCCTACCGCGCGGTCGAGCGCAACCCGGGTCGGAGGATCTTTCTTCTCTCCGAGATGATCCACAATCCGCATGTGAACGAGGATCTGGAGAGTCGCGGCGTCCGGTTCCTTCGCACGACGAACGGCGAGCAACTCATTCCCTTCGAGGACCTGACGCCGGACGACGTGGTGATCGTGCCGGCCTTCGGCGCCACGCTCGAGGTCCTCGGCGAGCTGCAGAACCGGGGCGTGGACGTGGAGTCGTGGGACACGACCTGTCCGTTCGTCGAAAAGGTCTGGAAACGGTCGGAGCAGATCGGCGAACAGGAATACACCATCGTGGTGCACGGCAAGCGGTTCCACGAGGAGACGCGCGCCACGTTCTCGCGTGCCCGCTCGGTGGCGCCGGTCGTGGTCGTCCGGGATCTCGAGGAGGCCGAGCGGCTCGCGCGATACGTTCGGGGCGAGGCCGATCCCGCCGGTTTCGCGTCGGAATTCCGGGACAGGTTTTCGGAAGGTTTCGAGCCCGAACGCGACCTCGTGCGCATCGGCGTGGTCAACCAGACCACGATGCTGGCCACCGAGACGGCCGCCATCGCCGAACTGCTGCGCACGGCCATGATCGACCGCTACGGCGTCGAATTCGTGTCGTACCACTTCGCCGACACCAGCGATACGCTCTGCTACGCCACCAACGAGAACCAGGACGCCACCAAGGCGCTGATCGAAGCGGGCGCCGACCTGGCGATCGTCGTGGGCGGATACAACTCCTCCAATACGAGCCACCTCGTCGAGCTGTGCGAAGAGCGCATGCCGACGTACTTCGTGAGCGACGAGCACGAAATACTGGGGCCGGACCGCATACGCCATTTCCGCTACGCGCTGAAACAGACCGTCGAGACCACGGGGTGGTTGCCCGGAGGGCGCCCGCTCGACATCGTGCTCACGGCCGGGGCGTCATGCCCGGACGTCCTTCTCGACCGGGTCATCGAGCGGATCGTCGGCTTCGAGCCGGGGGCCCGGTCGGTGCGCGACGTGCTCACGGCGTGGAGCGCCCTGCCCGCGTGAGGCCGATCGGGACACGGCTCTTCCGCGTCCTCGCGGTGACGACCTGGTCGGTCACGGCCGCCGCGTGCGGCCTGCTCGGCACACGCACCCCGGAAGACCCCTTGACCGGGGGCGGGACCTACGTGCAGCCCGATACGCCCGAACAGGTCGTGGAAAACCTGCAGGCCGCCGTCGCCGAGATGAACACGCTGAACTACCGGCGAGGCCTTTCCGAGAACCTCGAATTCCGGCCGACCGCAACCGCCGAGGCCCGGGACGGCCTTTGGACGACGTGGAGCCGCGCGGCCGAAGAGCAGTACTTCTCGACCATGGCCGCGGCCGCGTCGGGCGGATCCGGGCACCGACTCGACCTCAATGACCAGGCCTTCACCCTGGTCGACGCGTCGCACTACCGGCTGGATGCGACCTACGTGCTCACGGTGAACCACCGGCGCCCCGACGTGCCGATGCAGGTGCAGGGCCGCCTTTCGTGGACCGTCGTGCAGCGCGGCGACGGACTCTGGGAGCTATCTTCGTGGACCGACCAGGAACTCGGCGGCGTCGCGTCGTGGAGCGACCTGAAAGCCGGATTCATGAAGTAGCGGGCGCGGACGCGCCCCCGACCATGCGCTGTTTTCTCGGGCTCGACATCTCGACGACCGCCACCAAGGCGGTGCTCGTAGACGAAGCCGGCGAAGTGCTCGGCATTTCCGCCGCTTCCCACCGCCTGTCCACGCCGCGTCCGTTGTGGAGCGAGCAGGACCCCCACGACTGGTGGGCGGCCACGCAGGAGGCCGTTGCGCGCCTGCTGGAACGTTCCGGCGTGTCCGGAGCCTCCGTCGCCGCCGTCGGGCTCGCCGGCCAGATGCACGGACTGGTCCTGCTCGATGAATCGGGCGACGTCATTCGCCCCGCCATCCTGTGGAACGACCAGCGGGCTTCTGCCGAGTGCGAGGAGATCCGCGCCCGCATGGGTGGGCTCGAGACCCTCGTCGCCGCGACCGGGAACGACGCATTCGCCGGCTTTTCCGCGCCCAAGCTGCTTTGGGTGCGAAACAACGAACCCGCGACCTATGCCCGGGTCCGACAGGTGCTGCTGCCCAAGGACTACGTGCGCTTCCGGCTAACCGGCGAATACGCCACCGACAGGGCCGATGCCGGCGGAACGCTGTTCCTCGACCTCGAAACGCGCGACTGGTCCCCGAGGGTTCTCGGCGCGCTCGAGGTTCCGCGCGAATGGCTCTCGAGGACGCACGAGGGCACCGAGATCACGGGAGGGCTCTCGCGGGCCGCAGCCGAAGCCCTCGGCCTCGAGGCGGGCACTCCCGTCGTGGGCGGAGCCGGGGACCAGGCCGCCCAGGCGGTCGGCGTCGGCGCCGTGAGCCCCGGCACGTTCGCCCTGACCGTCGGCACCTCCGGGGTCGTCTTCGCGCCCGCCGACAGGCCGCTGTTCGACGCGCGCGGAAGGGCCCACGCCTTTCCGCACGCGGTTCCGGGCGCATGGCACCTGATGGGCGTCATGCTGTCGGCCGCGGGCAGCCTGCAGTGGTACCACGATACGCTGGCGCCGGAGGTCTCCTTCGATGCCCTCGTCGCCGAGGCTGACCCGGTACCGCCGGGTGCCGACGGGCTGCTCTTTCTCCCGTACCTGTCCGGCGAGCGTACCCCCCACGCAGACCCGCGGGCCCGCGGCACATTCTTCGGCTTGGCGCTCAGCCACGGCCGGGGCCACCTGACGCGGTCGGTGCTGGAGGGTGTGGCGTTCGGACTGCGCGACAACCTCGAGCTGCTGGGCGATGCAGGACTTGCCCGGCCTTCCTCGCTTCGCGCATCGGGAGGCGCCCTCAAGTCGACGACCTGGCGCGGAATCCTCGCCGACGTGCTGGATGTTCCGCTCGAGATCGTCGAGACCCCGGAGGCGGCGGCCGTCGGCGCCGCACTGCTTGCAGGGACGGGCGTGGGAGCCTGGGCGACGGCCGGCGACGCAGCCCGTGCCGCGGTGCGCGTGCTGGGCGTCCGCGAACCGTCCCCCGAACGGGTGCGGCGCTATGCCGAAATCCACACCACCTTCCGCGCGCTGTACCCGGCCCTCAAGCCCCATTTTCCGGCCTGAGTGGCCCATCCGGAGCGCATAGGCCCCCCGGCAGCCGTCGCGCTCGTCGTCGCCGCCTGGCTCGCGGCCTGCAACCCGTTCGCGCCCGCGCTCGAGGAAGGATCGGCGTTCGGAGACCTGCTCGGGGACCCGACGACCGTCGACGGGTTCTTCACCAACTTCCGCAACGCGTACGAACTGCGGGACCTGTCGCTGTACGAGCCGCTGCTCGACTCGCAGTTCGTCTTCGCCTGGCGCGACTACGATGCGCAAATCGATCGCGAGTGGGGATTCGCCGAGGATCTGGAGACCACGCGGCGCCTGTTCGCCAACTCCGCGCTGATCCGCCTGCAGTGGAGCCAGGTGCTTTCGCAGGACGAACTCGAGCCGAAGACCCGGATGCGCATCATCCGATCCTTCAACCTGACGATCACGCTCGAGTCGGGCGACGTCTTCCGCGGAGACGGAAACGTCAATTTCACGCTCGCACGGCGCGATTCGACGCGCGCCTGGCGGCTCGTGCGGTGGAGGGACGAGTCGGAGTTCTAGGAGGGGACAATCGGAGGGAGAGCGTTTTTCAGCGGCTCGACGGACCCGGGCCTACGACACTTTCGGCAGGGGGCCTACCCGAATTCATTGCGAGAATCGGAATTCCTTTCGTACATCCTGTCGCTCGTCTTGTATCACCAAACCCCTGGAGGGGAACACCAATGAACAAGACATCATGGGGTGTGCTCGCCCTCGTCTGCACACTCGTTCTCGCCGGCTGCGACACGTCCGGCATCGCGGCGAACGAAGAACTGGACACTGCGGGGAAGAAGGGCGCCGTGACCACGATCCAGTCGGGGCTCCTGGTAGGCTCCGACGGCGTCGTACTCACGACCGGCTACGACCAGTGGGGCTACAACTACCAGGCGCGCATGTTCAATGGCACGTACTGCGATGCCTACCGCAACGCGGCCTGGTGCCAGCCCTACCTGGAGGACAACCTGCTCATGAAGTGGAACGACGCGTGGCTCTCCAACGTGGACCGCGACGGCGACTTCAAACTCGATCGCCACTACGGTTTTCCGAGCTACATCGGATCCGGTGCGTGGCTGACGAACCACATGAGCGGTGAGTACGACGACGGGGCCGGCGGAGTGTGCAAGTGGAACTACTTCGTCAAGATCGTCGCGGCCCCGGCCAATGCCGTGAAGACCGGCGGCACCTGGTTCACTGCAAGTGGCGTCGAGATCGGCCCGGTCATCTGGGGCGAGTTCGCGATCATCCAGGAGGTCAGCAATGATCCCTGCACGGGACAGCACGGACAGACCTACAACGCCCCTGCCCCCACCGGCTTCGGATTCTACAACTGAACCGGCTGAAGTGCACCACGGCGATCAACCGAGGGCGGGACCGACATCGGCCCCGCCCTCTTCATTTTCCGCCGCGTGAAGCCTTCGTGCGATCGTGCGGGGCCGTTGCCGGACCGCGGGCGGCGTGTAGATTACCGAGGATTCAACCGGACCCGACCATGAACCGCGCCCTTGCCTACGCCGAGCAGCATTTCGACCGTTTCGTCGGCGAACTCGTAGACGTCCTCCGCATCCCGTCGATCTCGACCGATCCCGAATACGCCGGGGAGGTGCGCCGCACGGCGACCTGGTTGGCCGACCACTTCAAGGCGCTGGGCTTCCCGAAGGTCGAGATCTCCGAAACCCCCGGGCATCCGATCGTCTTCGCCGAATACGCGGTCGACCCGTCGAAGCCGACCGTGCTCGTCTACGGCCACTACGACGTGCAGCCGGCCGATCCGCTGGACCTCTGGAAGACCCCGCCCTTCGAGCCGACCGTCGTCGACGGCGTGCTCTACGGACGCGGCACCTGCGACGACAAGGGACAGTTCTTCGCGCACATGAAGGCCGCGGAGGCCTACCTCAGGACCGACGGCACGCTCCCGGTCAATCTCAAGGTCATGCTCGAGGGCGAGGAGGAATGCGGAAGCACGAACCTCGCCCCGTGGATCGAAGCCAACCGCGAGCGGCTCGCCTGCGACATCGTGGTCGTCAGCGACACCACGCTCTTCGGACCCGGCATTCCGTCCATCACCTACGGGCTTCGCGGCCTCGCCTACGTCGAGGTGAGCCTGACGGGCCCCGATCGCGACCTGCATTCGGGGGTGTACGGCGGCGCCGTCGAGAACCCGATCAACGCGCTCGCGAAGATGATCGCCGCGCTGCACGACGAGAACCACCGGGTGACCGTCGAGGGCTTCTACGACAACGTGAGACCCCTCACGGCAAAGGAGCGCGAGGGCTTCGCCGCCCTTCCGTTCGATACGAAGGCGTGGGCCGGCGAAGTCGGCGTATCGGTCACGAAGACCGAAAAGGGCTACTCGGCGCTCGAGGGCACGACGGCGCGGCCGACCCTCGACTGCAACGGCATCTGGGGCGGCTACACGGGCAAGGGCGCCAAGACCGTGCTGCCCTCGAAGGCGACCGCGAAGATCTCGATGCGCCTCGTGCCCGACCAGACCCCGCACGAGGTCACCGAGAAGTTGCGACGGTATTTCGAAGCGCACGTTCCGCCCACGATGACCCTCGACTTCAAGGATCTGCACGGGGGCCACGGGGTCCTCGTCGACACCGAAAGCCCGGCGATGGAGGCTGCATCCGAGGCCCTGGAGGGCGTCTATGGCCGCCGTCCGTACTTCATCCGCTCGGGCGGGTCGATCCCGGTGGTGGCCGACTTCAAGAACATCCTCGGGCGCGACACCATCCTGATGGGCTTCGGGCTGGATTCCGACTCGATCCACTCGCCGAACGAGTGCTTCGGACTCGACCGGTTCGGCGAGGGCATCCGCTCGGTGATCCGTTTCCTCGACGTGTACGGGCGCTCGGCCCGCTGATTCCCCGCCATGCAGACCGCCCAAGCCCCGGTCGCCCTGGTAACCGGCGCGAGCCGGGGCCTCGGGCGCCACACCGCGCTGGTATTCGCCGAGGCTGGGTACCGCGTGTCCCTCTGCGGCCGCAACCGTGACGATCTCGCGGAGGCCGCCGGGGAGATCGGGCGCCGCGGGGGTGAGGCACGCTTCCACGCGCTCGACGTGCGGGATTACCAAGCCCTGGAGGCGTGGGTCGGGGATGCCGTGGACGCCTGGGGACGCGTGGACGTCCTCGTGAACAACGCGGGTCTGACATCGACCTACCGTCCGCTCGTCGAGTGGAACCGGGAGCAGATCGACGAGACGCTCGACGTGAACCTGAAGGGCACCGCGTACGCCTGCCGGGCGGTGCTCCCGGCCATGTATGCGCGGCGTTCGGGGCATATCCTGAACATCTCGTCCGACGTCGGACGGCGCCCCGTGCCCAACATGGCGCCCTACGTCGCCGCCAAGCACGCGGTCGTCGGGTTCTCGGGCTCGCTCTACCGCGAGGCGCGGGAGCACAACGTCAAGGTCACGGTCGTGCTGCCCGGCATCATCGACACGCACTTCGGCGGAGCGAAGCCCGGCGACCGGGACATGCACTGGACGATGGATACGCGTCACGTCGCCGAGGCGCTGCTCCAGATCGTGCGGCAGCCCGGCAACCTGACGTTCGACGAAGTCACCCTGCACCCTCTCGGACAGGATTTCTGATGCGCCGTCTTCCGCTGCTCCTCGCCCTGCTGCCCCTGGCGTGCTCGAGTCCGCAGACCGTCCCCGCCGGCCCGAACGTCCTGCTCGTCACCCTCGACGGCCTGCGCTGGGAGGAAGTCTTCGCGGGCGCCGATTCGCTGTTGCTCTTCGACGAGCGGCACACCGAGGGCGTCGAGACCGTCGCCGGCGAGTTCTGGGACCCGGACCCGGCCGTGCGCCGCTCCCGCCTGCTGCCCTTCTTCTGGTCGGAAATCGCCGCGAACGGCCGCCTCTACGGCAACCGCGCGCTCGGCTCGGACGGCGTCATCACGAACGGGAAGAACTTCTCGTACCCGGGCTACAACGAGCTGCTCTCCGGCCGGGCGGACTCGCTCGTCGACTCGAACGACAAGATCCCGAACGCCAACGTGACCGTTCTCGAATGGGTGAACCGGCAGCCGGGGTTCCAGGGCGAGGTCGCCGCGTTCGGCTCGTGGGACGTGTTTCCGTACATCGTCAACGAGGAACGCTCGGGCGTCCCGGTCAACGCGGGCTTCGAGACCGGCTCGGGCGAAGGCCGGTCGGAACGCGAGCGCTTCCTGGACGAAATGCAGCCCCAGGTGCCGAGCCCGTGGTCCTCGGTGCGCCTCGACGCCTTCACGCACCATTACGCGTTCGAGACCCTGAAGCGCGCCCGGCCGAGGCTGCTCTACGTCGCGTACGGCGAGACGGACGACTTCGCGCACGACGGCGAGTACGCGGCCTACCTGCGCAGCGCCCGCACGACCGACTCGATGATCCGGGATCTCTGGACGTGGGTGCAGTCGACCGACGGCTACCGCGACAACACGTGGCTCGTCATCACGACCGACCACGGACGCGGCTCGGGCGACCGCTGGGTCGGCCACGGCGACGCCGCATGGGCCGGCTCGGAATTCGTGTGGCTGGCCGTGCTCGGCCCCGGCCTTTCTGCACAGGGCGAGATGCGGGACGCGGACTTCCGCCTCGAACAGGTCGCAGCGACCGTCGCCGAGCGCCTCGGCCTCGATTTCACGACGTCGGGGGACGTGGCCGGGCCGGTCGGGCTCTAGTGACCTCGGGTCACATCCCGATCCACCAGCTCATCTTGACCATGAAGACGTTCGACGACGGCGAGCGCAGCAGCGCGTCGGCGTCGCGGCGAAAGTCGAAGTCGCCGATCTGCTGCTCGTCTTCCTGGAATCGCTGCCAGACGAGGTAGATCGTCGATCCCGGGCGGAATTCCCAGCGCAGGACCGCGTTTCCGATGAGCGAGCGCACGTTGAACGGGCGATCCCGGAAGCTCCAGTCGGCCGTACCGTCGCCGTCGAAATCGACCCACCGCGTGCCGTCGTCGACGCACGTCCGTCCTCCGACGCAGCCGATCCGGCCTCCGGTGAAGGGAGTGCCTTCCTCGAACACGTCGAACGCGTACCGCTCGGCCGCCGTGAGCTGCTTGTACGCCGTGTAATCGCCCGACGAGAGCAGCGGCTGGGCATAGATCTGCAGGCTCAACCTGGGCGTGAACGACACCTCGACCCGGGTCTCCAGCGAGAACTCGCGGCGTTCGAGGTCCCCGAATACGTAGCGCCGCCCGTAGGTGGGCGCATACGGCAGTGCGCCGGTCGATCCCACGTACTGCATGCCGGTCCGGCCCTTGCCGAAGGCCGGCTCGAGGCTCAATTCGACGCGGTCCGACGGCCGGTACCGGATCTCCAGGCCCACTTCGGCCTGCGAGCCCGAGTCTTCGGCGCCACGGTTCACCTCGAATCCGGCTTCCACCACCAGCTTGCGGCGGAAATCCGTGGAACCGCCCATCTCGAACGACCACGATGCCGGGGATCGCATCAGCGGCCCGCCGCGGGTCGCCGTACGGTCCATCATCTCGGGTCTGTACGACAGATCGAGTCCCAGCCCCCAGTAGTTGAGGAACTGGAACTCGCCCTCCGCCCCGATCGAACCCCGCACGTGCGACCTCTTCCACGCATCGGCCGAGCCGACGTCATCCAGCAGGTCGTACGAGAAGTTGTGGAAGGTCGAAAGTTCGAGCGCGTACTCGCGGAACAGCTCGCCCGGCTCGATCTCCTGGTATTCGATGCGCGCTCCGCCGTCGAGCACTTCCTGTCGGCTCGAGAACCCGAGGTCGTTCACCTCGAAGCCCGGCGTCACCTGTGCGAGCCAGACCGCGCCCGTCCAGTGTTGACCGCGACGTTTTTCGAAGGTCGCGCGCCAGTCGAGCCCGGTCAGCGACGTTCGGCTCGAATCGACCGACGTGCGCCGCGAGTCCGGACGCTGGAACCAGTGGTTGCTCGACCGCTGGATGCGGATCATCGCCAGCGAATCACCCCGCACGTGCGTTCCCGCAGCGTATCCGAAGATCGCCCAGGTGCGGTCGCCCCAGGAGTGCTCCCAGTCGATTCCGCCCGCGAAGGCCTCGGTCGGAAGCGCCGCGAACGAGCCGTCGGCCGGAAGCTCACGCCGCAGACCGGTGAGGATCGCACCGAACGTCGATTCCCCGTCCCGAAAGTCCCGGCGCGCACGCAGCACGCCGTACTCGGTGCGGGGCTCGGCCGTGAACCGCTCGGTGCGGCCGTCATCCCCGAAAAACGCGCGGCCCGTCTCGCGGGCGGTTACGGTCGCGAGGGCGCCGAGCGAGAATCCGTTCGACGTGCGGCCCGTCACCTTGGCGGCCGCGAGGATGGTCGCCGCCTCGGGCACTTCGGTGAAATCGGCCCCGCCCGGATCGCCCCGGTGCGGCTCACGTCCGATGCGGCGGCTGTAGAACAGCCTTCCGCCCCCCGAAAGCCCGTAGTCAAAAAGCTCGGAGCCCTCGACAAAAAACGGGCGCCGCTCCTGGAAGAACGTCTCGTAGGCCGTCAGGTTGATGACGGCCGGGTCGGCCTCGACCTGCCCGAAGTCGGGGTTGATCGTCGCGTCCACCGTGAACTGGCTCCCGAGACCGACTTTCACGTCGAAGCCCGCGCGCGCCGTGGGCTCGGTCGCGTCGTGGAACGGGTTTCCCTCGTCGCCCGGCAGCCGCGACAGGCCGGCCAGGGTGTACGGCCGCACCTCGATGCGGCGGGGCGCCGACGCGATGCGGACGCCCGTCAGGCGCCCGAACTGGCTGACGACCCCTTCCTGGGTCCGGGAGATCAGCGCGAAGTGGGATTCCTCGTTCGAGGCCACGCGGCTTCGAACGAACGTGATGCCCCAGTCCCGCGGGTCGCTCGACGCCTCGTAGCGGATCTGCGAGAGCGGAATACGCATCTCGGCGACCCACCCGAGCGAGTCGATGCGCACGGCCGACTCCCAGACCGCGTCCCACGCGCCGTCGTCGTCTCCGTCGTTGAACAGGTACTGGTCGGCCTGGACGCCGGACGCCTGCAGGATGAAGGCGTACCCGGTGCGCCGGTCCAGGTCCGGATCGAAACCGACGCCGATCCAGTCGGCGGTGCCCAGGTCGTCGCGGCGCACCAGCTGGCGTGCGATCGACTGCGGCTCCGCGTCGAACATGCGGGCGGCGACCCAGATCGAATGGTCGTCGTAGGCGACCTGGACGCGCGTATCGTGTTCCGCCCGGGCGCCTTCCACGGGTTTCTGCTGGACGAACCCGCCGGCCGCCGGGGCGACGAGCCAATCCGCGTCGTCAAGCCTTCCGTCGATCGCGATGGCCGCCGTGCGCCGGTGCGCCTCGATCGTGCCCGGCCCCCGGTAGTCCGACGACGTCTCCTGGGCCGCGGTCGTCTGCGTGAAGAAGGACAGGACGGCGAGCAACAGGAGGCGCGGCATGGAGTCAGGCGGTCAATTCGTTGCCCCGATACGCTGGAATGCCGCCTCGGGATACGCGCCCGTCGCCCCTCCGAGCAGATTCGACGGCACGTCCTTCAGGTGACGGTCGAAAAACGCGGCCAGGAACGCCATCTGCACGGCCAGGTTGCGCGCCGCGCCGATCGTACCCGGCGGGCGCGTGCTCGCCAACGCGCGGGCACGGTCGGCGCCCGCCAGGTCGAGCAGGATCGGCAGGTCGGTGAAGCTGTAGTGCGACGTGCCCGCGATCGTGACGCGGTAACCCGGGCCGTCGAGCGCCGTCTGCACCTCGGTTCCGCCGAATTCGGAATCCTGGGCGACGAGCAGCAGCGTCGGATCCTGCAGACCCGGCTCCCTAGCCGCCGCGCCCACCTGTACCCCGTCCAGACTCGCGACCGCGTCGAACCGCGCGTCGAACGTGTGCACCTCCATCGAGGCCGAGCCGCCGGTCGAGTGGCCGGCCGCTCCGACGCGCGTGAGGTCGAGCCGATTCGTGAGCAGGCCCCTCGGATCGGCGGCGTCGATCTCCTCGAGCCGATCCAGCACGTACGCCTGGTCCTCGGCCCAGATGCGCACGACCTGCTCGAACGGCGGCGCCAGGGCGCCGGTCCGGATCCCGAGCAGCCGCCCGTCGGGCAACACGGTGCCGAGCGCCCCGAACGTGTGGTCGATGCCCACGACCACGTATCCGCGGCTCGCGAGGTCCTCCACGAACGTGGTGTACAACGTGCGCACGCCGCCGAGACCGTGCGAGAAGAACACGACCGGCCAGCGCCCGGGCGACACCGCGGCGTTCTCCCCGGCCCGTGGCTCGATGCGCTGCATCATGTCGAGCGCCTCCACCGGGTCCATGTAATCCTGCGTTGCCGCGAATAGCTGCGCGACCTCGGTTTCCATGTATTCGGTGGCCGCCGCCGACGCGATCGCCGCCGGGTACCAGATCTGCACCATCAGCGGACGCGCATCGACCACGCCCGGCGTATACCCGTCGTCCCGGTCGGTACCGGGGAAATACCGGACCGTGGTGCCGACCGACCAGGATCCGGACGGACTCGGAAGTACCAGGTCCGAAGGCTCGGGATTGATCGGATCGACCGTGTCGCAGGCCGAAAGGAAGGAGGCCGTGAGCACGGCGGCGAGCAGAACCCGGGACGAGAGCTTCATGGTTCGGGGAATTCAGGCCTTGATCATCACGAGCACCAGCCGCACGGGCGACAGGGCATGGACCGAATGCGGAATGCCGGCGGGCAGCGCGATCAGCTCGCCGGCACCCACCTCCCACGACCCGCCGCCGATGCTGACGCGCGCCGATCCCTCGACGATCACCAGCATGGCTTCAAACGGGGTCGTGTGTTCGGTCAGCCCCTCGCCCTCTCCGAACGCGAAGCATACGACGCGCCCGCCCGCCTCGGCGAGCACCTTGCGCGACACGATGGCGCCCGGATCGGGCGTGACGAGGGACGCGAGCGCGTGGGGACCGGGTTCAAGCAGCGACATGGCCGGCTGGGTTTGCGGAATAGTACGCACGCGCGGCATCAAGCCCATCGGGGTGGCCGGATCACGCGGCCGCTCCGGGCGTTCCTGCCCTCCACCTGCCTCGGTGGCGGAATGGTAGACGCACACGACTCAAAATCGTGTGTCCGCAAGGACGTGTGGGTTCGAGTCCCACCCGAGGTACAGCCCGAGCCGCCTGCCTGACGGCCGCGGCGGACGCGCGGGGTTCATTTGCGGCGGTACACCCCCCCAAACCCATCCCGCAGCGTATCCGTCCGGCGCCGCAGCGAATCCAGCACCGCCGCAACTTCGGGCCGGCCCGCCAGGTTGGTGGTTTCCAGAGGATCGACGGCGGTGTCGTAAAGCTCCTCGTAGACGGGATTGCGCTCGAAATACCGCGCGTACCACCAACGTGCGCCGCGCACTCCCTCGTGTTTCGGGATTTCCGGGTGCTCGAACAGGTGTTCGACGAAGAAGTCGGAACGCCAGTCCGGCGGGGATTCGCCGCGGAGGAGCGGCACCAGGCTGCGACCCTGCATCGACGGCGCGGGAGCGACGCCGGCCAGGTCGATCAGCGTCGGTGCGAGGTCGATGTTGAGGACGGGCAGGGGGTTCGTGGCGCCCCGCCCCGGCGAGCGGGGATCGTAGACGATCAACGGAACGTGGATCGAGAGGTCGTACGGAAGCCACTTGCCCGCGTACCCGCGTTCGCCGAGGAAGTAGCCGTTGTCGCTCGTGAACACGATGATCGTGCGGTCGGCGACACCCCGCTCCTCGAGCTTGGCCCGGATGCGCCCGATCGCCGCATCCACCCCGCTGATCATGCGGAAATAGCCCTTCGTCATAGCCCGCGCCTTCCCCGGTTCGTCGAACCGCCAGTGCCAGCGCACCCGGTTGAGCGTGGAATCCCGCAGGAAGGGCGGCAGGGTGGATCGGAAGACTTCGTCAGAGAGCGCGGGCACGGGGATTTCCGCGTCCCGGTACAGGGAGTCCATGGCGGGCGGCCAGATGTACTGGCGGGGGTCCCCGTCGTCGGCATGCGGCGCGTTGAAGGACACGGTCAGCGCGAAAGGTCCGGCGGCGGCGACCGAATCCAGGTAAGCGAGCGCGAGGTCGGCGGTAATGTCGGTGAGGTGACGCTCCGTACCATCGGGCTGCGGTTTCATGTACGGCGCAGGCGAAAGCGGAACGAACACGTCGAAGAGCGAATCGACCGCCCCCGGATCGAACGTCACGCCGAGCTTTCCGATGAACCCGGAGTGGTAGCCCGCCGCGCGCAACAGCCTGGGATAGCTTGCGTCGGTGAAGACCCGGGCCAGCGGCGGCGTGCCGAAGGTGTAGCCGTGGGTGCGCTCCACCATGCCCGTCAGGAGGCTCGCCCGACTCGCGGCGCAGATCGGCGTCGTGACGTACGCCCGTTCGAAGCGCATGCCCTCGCTCGCCAGGCGGTCCAGGTTCGGCGTCACGAGCATGGGGGTTTCGATGCCCAGCAGGTCGAAACGCTGGTCATCCGTGACGACGAAGAGGAGGTTGGGGCGAGACTCGCCCTCCGGCTGCGCACACGCGGCCAGGACGAAGAGCAGCGTGACGGCAGCGAGGCGAGCGGATCGTGACATTGGGGCTGTCATGGGTTGCACCCGATCCGGGGTCTGCGCGCACACCGAGCCCCGGAACGTGGAAAAACGGCTCAAAGTCGACATATTCCCCCGGTTTTGGGGCCCAATACGTCGAAAAGAGGCCGAAAATCGACATATTCCCCCGGTTTTGGGGCCCAATACATCGACTTTGGCCCGGAATCCCGATCCCGGCAGGTCCTCCCGGCGCGCATCGGCACTTCGGGTGGATCAGTGCACCACCACCAGGGTGCCCGTGGCCCACGCCGAACCGATCGATGCCCGGTACATGTACAGCCCCGTGGGCAACCCGGCGACCGGAATACGCACGGCGTGCTCGCCCGCTTCGCTGGTCGCATCCACCACGGGCCCGACGCTTCGACCCATCAGGTCGAAGAGCCGGAACGTGATGCGGGCCGGGCGGGCGACGGTGAATCGCACGTCGGCGACCTCGTCGGCCGGATTCGGGTACGGGCGCGTCACACCGTTCGCCCCGGGTCCGGGCTCCGGAATGACAGCGAACGACGGCTGCGTCCAGTAGAAGGCCCGGTAGGCACGCTTGAGAACGGCGGCGTATCGACGCAACTCGGTGATCGAGTCCAGGTGGTTCCTGCCTTGGGCCCACACGTAGGCGAACGTGAATTCGGCCGACGCGCCGGGTGCCAGGCGGAAGGGGCCGAACGACGTGACCGATCCGGCGCGGATAGACCCCATGGCCGTGCCCGCGGAGTCGATGTTCATCGCCGACCAATAGGAGCGGGTCACCGGATCTCCAGGCCACTGGTAGCGCGTTTTGACGGTACCGCCCCAACCCTCCCCGCCATAGGTCATCGGGTACCCCCATCGGTAGGTCCCCGTCATCATGTTGTACTTCTCCTGTGCCCAAATGATGTCCTCGTCCCCGCCCCACCCCATGAAGTGGCCCATGCCGGCCTTTTCGCCAGGCTCGTCGGTCACGCCGTCATAGTCGTTGTCGAGGCCGTCTGACGCGGCGGGCGGGCCATCGAGCAGCACCAGGCCGATCGCCGGCGGGATTCCGACCTCGTAGTCCGTGTTGGAGTTCTGCGCGTTGTACGCGAACGACATGCCGAGGCTCGTGTCCACGCCTACGTAGATCGGATTCCGAAATCCGAGATCGGCCTCCGAGTACACGGCCAGGAAGGCGTCCTCGATGGGCGCGTCCGATCGGTTGATGACGCGGAACGAGTGGATCGTCGCCTGGTCGATATCCGTGCGGAAGTTCGCCGCGGACGCCGCCGTGCCGTGGACCTCGATGCCGAGCGGGCGGGATCGGGTCTCGGTGTGCACGTTGCCGACGTCGTTCATCACCCACCAGAACCGTTGCTGTCCTGCGAGTTCGGGTCGATCGCCCGCTTTCAGGTCGTAATTGGTCGGGTCACCGTCCCCGTCGACGACCGGCGCGCCGAGGTGCCACGGCCACTCCGCCAGGTTCCTGGAAACGACGCCGTGCAGGGCATATGCCTCGAGGTCGTCGACCGTGATCTCCCACATCCGGTCAAACGGAGTGCAGTCGGCCGGATCGGGCAGCACGGCGCCCGGAAGCAGTGGACCCGGCCAGAAATCGGGCCTCCACCAACGATCGCCCGCCACCCGAAGCTCACCGCCTACGCGTCCGCCGACCCAGATGTCGGCGGTCTGGATCGCATGGAGGCCGGTCCCGCGCGGCACCTCGTAGCCGTATACACCCGACGGGAAGATCTCGGCCCGGACGGCGTTGCGGTCGAGAACGGCCCGCAACCGCGATTTCGCGCATGACCCTACCGCCGGAGCGGGCGCCTGGGCCTGCGCTACGCCGGTAGACAGGGCCAGGCCGAGCAGGAGCAGCCATGGTCGCATCGCGAGAACCCGTAAGGCGCCGTTCGGCCCGGTTTCGGCAGAGCGGACGACGGTTGTCCCGTCAATCTACACCCGGCCGGAGTCAAACAGGCTCCTTCACCGCGCAATTGCCCCTGCCCTTCGCGCGCCGCAGCATCCGGCGATCGAACGTGACGAAGGACGACGCATGCTGGGATCCCGCCAAGTGCAACGCATCCGCGATATCGAGGCCCTCTCCAAACCACTGGAGCGCCAGACGAATGCGTTCGGGATCGGCAACGACGACGTTCTCGAGGCCCACGATGCCCACGAGGGCGGCATGGATGCGTGCCCGGTCGGGACCGAAGAGGCTGCGGAGCATCCACGCGGTCTCGAGGAGTACGGTATCGGCTACGAAGCAGGTGGAGGCCGATACGAGCCGCATCGCCCGTTCCGCCTGCTCTGCATCGTCCCTCACGACGAGCCGGAGCACTACGTTGGTGTCAAGCGAGATCATCGTCCTCGCCCTCGTACGGATCCGTGTACGGAATGCGCTCGACGTTCAGTTCGTCTGCCGGAATCGCGGGGCCGGTGTAGGTGAAGATGCGGCCGATCTCTTCGAGGGTGGACGGCGGAAACGGATTCCGCGGCCTCAGCAGCACGCCGTCCTCGGTCTCGACGACGTCCAGTTCCGTGCCCGGCCGCCACCGCTTCCGATCCCGGACCTCTTTCGGGATGATGACCTGTCCCTTGCTGGAAACCCGCGTGCGGTTCATGTCGATCGCCGGGATCCGGCGACTTGGAGGTAAGACAAAAGTAAGACGCATGAGGATCGAAGGGGTTTCCTCGGGTGACCGTACGACAAAGGAGCGGCGAGCGCGCCTTTCGTAACGCCGCGCCTCCCCGCGTATCGCACAATGGTCGCAATCCATCCCGCACGACGATGACCGGCGCCGCCCTCCTCCCCGAGTTCGACCACGAGATGGCGAACACCCGCAAGACGCTCGAGCGCGTCCCGGACGATCGGCTCGATTTCACGCCCCACGAGAAGTCCATGTCCCTCCTGCGCCTCGCCGCGCACCTGGCCAACATCCCGTCCTGGGCACACATCACGCTGGGCGGAACGGAATTCGACCTCTCCGGCCCGCAGGAACGCCTTCCGCTCACCAACCGCGCGGCGATCCTGGCCCATTTCGACCGGGAACGCGATACCGCCCGAGCGGCGATCGAAAAGGCCACGGCCGACGACCTGGCAGCCCCCTGGACGCTTAAGGCCGGCGCGCACGTGGTGTTCACCCAGCCGCGCGCAGGCGTGCTGCGCACGTTCGTGATGAACCACATGATCCATCACCGGGCCCAGCTCGGGGTGTACCTGCGCCTGCTCGACATCCCCGTGCCTGCAGTCTACGGTCCGTCGGCTGACGAGCAGTAGACCTCCGGGACCCAAACGGTCACCCACGAATTCGACCGCTCGCCCCCCACCGACCCGGTACGCCCCGTGTCCGACGCCCCCGAGACCAAGCCGAAGAAGACCAAGCCCCTGCGCAACCCCGCGACCTGGCAGGAGGCCAAGGCGCTCGTCTGGGAGCACCGGGGCAAGCTCGCCGTCGGTTTCGCGCTGATGATCGTGAACCGGCTGACCGGCTTCGTACTGCCGGCCAGTTCGAAGTACCTGGTCGACGAGGTGCTGACCAAGGGCCAGACGCAGTTCCTGCTTCCGCTCGCGCTTGCGGTGGGCGGAGCCACGATCGTGCAGGCGATCACCGGGTTCTCGCTCTCGCAGGTGATCAGCGTCACGGCCCAGGCGGCGATCATGCACATGAGGGCGCGCGTCATGGAGCACGTGACGCGCCTGCCGGTGCGCTATTTCGACGGCACCAAGTCGGGTGTGCTGATCTCGCGCGTCATGAACGACGCCGAGGGTATCCGCAACCTGGTCGGAACGGGCATCATCCAGCTCGTGGGCGGCGTGTTCACGGCGCTCATCGCGCTGGGCGTGCTGTTCTGGCTCAATTGGCTGCTCACCGCGGTCACCCTGGTCGTGCTGGCGATTTTCGGCGGCGTCATGGGCTACGCGTTCAAGCGCCTGCGCCCCATCTTCAAGGAGCGCGGAGAGCTGACCGCCCAGGTCACCGGCCGACTGAACGAGACGCTGAACGGTATCCGCATCGTCAAGGCTTACGGAGTCGAAAGCCGCGAACTCGGGGTGTTCAGCGAAGGGGTCGACCGGCTGTTCCAGAACATCCGCAAGTCGATCACGGGCATCTCGGCCATCTCGACGTTCGCCGGTGTCGTGATCGGAACGGTCGGTATCCTGCTCATCACGCTGGGCGGCAACGCGATTCTCGCCGAACGCATGACGCTCGGCGACTTCATCATGTACATCTTCCTGATCGGCCTGCTCGCCGCGCCGATCGTGCAGATCGCTTCGATCGGAACGCAGATCTCCGAGGCGTTCGCCGGGCTGGACCGCATCCGCGAGATCCTCGGCCAGACGACCGAGGACGAGGAGGACGCGAAGCTCGAGCCGCTCGAGACGGTGCGGGGCGAGATGACCTTCGAGGACATCCGGTTCGCCTACGAGCCCGAGATCCCGGTACTGAAGGGGCTCTCGTTCACCGCCCCTGCGGGCACGACCACGGCGCTCGTGGGCTCCTCCGGGTCGGGAAAGAGCACGCTCGTGAGCCTCGTCATGGCCTTCAACCGGCCCGACGCCGGCCGCATCACGGTCGACGGGCGGGATCTCGCGGGCATCAAGCTCAAGGATTACCGGCGGCACCTCGGGGTCGTGCTGCAGGAGAACTTCCTGTTCGACGGTACCATCGCCGACAACATCCGGTTCGCGCGGCCCGACGCGCCGATCGAAGAGGTCGAACGCGTGGCGCGCCTCGCCAACTGCCACGAGTTCATCGACGGTTTCCCGGACAAGTACGAGACCGTCGTGGGCGAGCGCGGGGTCAAGCTCTCGGGGGGACAGCGGCAGCGCGTCGCGATCGCGCGCGCGATCCTGGCCGACCCGCGCATCCTGATCCTCGACGAAGCGACCTCCAGCCTCGACTCGGAAAGCGAGGCGAAGATCCAGGCGGGCTTCCGCAACCTGCGCGAGGGACGCACCACGTTCGTCATCGCGCACCGCCTCTCGACGATCCGCAGCGCCGACCAGATCCTCGTGCTCGAGGCCGGCCAGATCGTCGAACGGGGCACCCATGCCGAACTCATGGCGGCGAACGGACGTTACCGGGAGCTCCACGACCAGCAGTACGCATGGGAAGAGAATCTCTTCGTGAATCCCGGCGAGGACTACCTGCCGCCGGTTTCCTGATCGGGCTGTCGTTCGCCGCGGCCGCCGTTTCGTTCGCCCCGACCGCCGCATCGGCCCAGGATGCGCCCGCGCCGGAAACGCTCGGCGTATCCGGTGGGCGACTGGTCTACGATACGCGGGATTTTCGGCTCGAGCTCATCTCGAACTCCCACACCGCGGCAGCGCTGGTTCCGCACGGAGCGGGGCTCTTCGATTTCACGCCCCGCGAGCGACTGGCAGACCGGGCGTCCGACGGCTACTACCACCTCGGCGATCTGAACCTGCGATGGCGCGCGGCAGGCGATTCGACGTGGGCGCGAGCTTCCACGGCAGACGCGCGCGCCCCCGTTCAGCTCGCGCGTGTCGCCCGCGGGGTCCGTCCGGTACCGGGAGTCCGCGTTTTCATCCGCGGCGACCTGGCGGACACGCTACCTGAAGGCGTCCCGTTCCGCGTGGTCCGAACCTGGTCCGAACGGGAGGGTGTGCTCACGTTGTCGTTCGAAATCACCAACGCGTCGGATCGCCCGATCGAGTTGGGCGCCGTCGGCATCCCGATGGTCTTCGACAACATCCTGACCGACCGGTCGCTCGAGGATGCGCACGCCAAGAACTCGTTCCAGGACCCGTACGTGGGGCTCGACGCGGGCTACGTGCAGGTGACGCGGCTGAGCGGGACCGGCCCCGCGCTCGTCGTCGTGCCGCTGCCGGGATCGGGACTCGAGGCCTGGAATCCCCTCCTGGACGAAAAGACCCGCCGCGGCATCACGTTCGAGGGCTTCCACGAGTGGCTCGTGCACAGCCGCGCCGTCGCCGACGAGGAGTGGACGCGGTCGGAACCCTGGAATCCTCCGACGTCCGCGGTGCTCGCCCCCGGCGAGCGCCGCACCTACGGCGTGCAGTTCCTGGTCGCGCCGTCCATCCGCGCGATCGAACCGACGCTGGCGGCGGCCGGGCGGCCGGTCGCCGTCGGCGTTCCCGGCTACGTGCTGCCGCGGGATGTGGACGGGCGCCTCTTCCTGCGCCACGCGAGCCGGGTGCGCTCGTTCGCGGTCGAACCCGCGGGCGCGCTGGCGTTGTCGCCGGTCGCGATCGACGACGCCCATCCCGATTCGGCCGCCGCCTGGCAGGCCTATTCGGTGCGCGGAGCGGCCTGGGGCCGCGCCCGCCTCACGGTCACCTGGGAGGACTCGACCGTGCAGACCATCCACTACAAGGTCATCGAGCCGGCGGCCGAGGTCGTCGACGCCCTGGGCCGCTTCCTGACGACCGAGCAGTGGTTCGAGCGCGCGGACGACCCGTTCGACCGCAGCCCCGGGATCATCTCGTACGACTGGACGAACCGCCGGCAGGTCACCGAGGACCACCGGGCCTGGATCGCCGGGCTCGGGGACGAAGGCGGGTCGGGCTCGTGGCTCGCCGCCTTCATGAAGCAGGTCGTGCGGCCCGACGCGGCCGAGTTGGCCAAGCTGCAGCGTTTCGTGGACGAGACCCTCTGGGGCGGAATCCAGTATTCGCCCGAGACGGCTCCGCACGACAGTCTCGTCTTCGGCGTGCGCAAGTCGATGTTCTGGTGGGAGCCGGACCCGCTGCCCGCGGGCACGTATTCCGACTCGGTGCGCTACGGCGGCTGGTCGTCCTGGAATCGTGAGCATGCGTTGTCGGTCGGCCGGTCGTTCAACTACCTGCACGTCGCGGCCGCGTACTGGACGATGTACCGCATCGCCCGCACGACCGAGGGGCTGGTCACGAACCGTCCGTGGTCGTTCTACCTCGAGAACGCGCGGCAGACCGCCCTCGCGATGGTGCGCCTCGCCCCGTACTACGCCCAGTTCGGGCAGATGGAGGGCACGGTCTTCGTGCAGATCCTGCTCGACCTGCAGCGGGAAGGGCTGGCGGCCGAGGCCGCGGAGATGGAGTCGGTCATGCGGGCCCGGGCCGAGGTCTGGCGGCAGCTCGCGTACCCGTTCGGCAGCGAGATGCCCTGGGACTCGACCGGGCAGGAAGAGGTGTACGCCTGGAGCCGGTACTTCGGGTTCGACGACAAGGCGCTCGTCACGCTGAACGCGATCCTGGGCTACATGCCCACGCTTCCGCACTGGGGATACAACGGCAGCGCGCGGCGCTACTGGGACTTCCAGTACGCTGGGCACCCCGCGACGTCGCGCGTCGAGCGGCAGCTCCACCACTACGGATCGGGCATGAACGCTCTTCCCGTGCTGGCGGAATACCGCCGCAGCCCCGGCGACCTGCACCTGCTGCGCGTCGGGTACGGCGGCCTGCTCGGGGCCATCGCCAACGTGACCCGAGAGGGTTTCGGACCCGCCGCGTTCCACGCGTGGCCCTCGACGCTCGACATCGACGGCTATTCCGGCGACTACGGGCCGAACTTCTTCGGCCATGCCATGAATACGGGCGCGTACGTGACGCGGGACGACCGGTTCGGCTGGCTCGGGTTCGGGGCCGCGGTCGGGCGCGAGGGCGACGTGGTCGTCGTGCGCCCGAACGACTCGGCCCGGCAGCGCGTCTTCCTGGCCCCGATCGGCCTCTGGCTGACGCTCGACGCCGGAACCTTCGACCGCGTCGAGTGGAACCGGGCCGACGGCTCGGTGCTCGTGCACCTGTCGCCGGGCCCGTCGTGGCTCTCGCAGGCCCTGCTCCGCGCCGAAAGCACGCCGGGATTCCCTTCCTACCGGCCGGACGGCGAGGCTTCCCTCGTCCGGGGCGCCTGGGCGGTTCCGGCAGAGACGCTGCGACTCGTGCCGGAAGGCGCGGGTCGATAATATTCGGACGGAGCGGCTGGCGTATGTTCCCGCACGTCCCAAGGAGAGCGCCATGAAGATCCATGCCCTCAAGAACGACGGCGGCCCCGTCTGCGGAATGAAGGTCGCGGCGGGTAACGGCATCGCCGTCGGGCCGTCCCCGTCGGCCGACGTGCTCGAGCAGGTCACCTGCGGCGCCTGCCGCCGCCTTCTGGCGCGCGCCGCGGCCAAGGCCGAGGCATCCGCCGAAACCCCTTCCGCCCCCGCGACGGGCGACGAGGCCCTGCGCGCGATCGTGCGCGAGGAGATCTCGCTCGGCATCGAGCAGCTCCTGCGCGTCCGGGAAGTGGCCGACGTGCTCGCCGTGCCGAAGAAGACCGTACGGGGACTGCTGGAGGCCGGTGAACTGTCCGTGGTCAAGGTCGCCAAGGGCAAGCGCCGCATCACGGCGTCGTCGGTCGAGGCCTACATCCGCCGGAATACGGTGTGATGCCTGCTCCCGGTGATCGGCCGGACGGCGCCCCCGAGGCGGGTGTCCTGCTCGCGGTCGACCTGGGACTGCGCATCGGGTGGGCCCTCTACGCCGCGGACGGCCGGCTCCTCCGCTACGGATCCCAGCATTTCGGCACCCGGGCGCAGTTGAAGCGGGCGGCCTTCGCGATGCTGTCGAGCCACCCCGGGCTCCGCGTCGTCGCGCTCGAGGGGGGCGGAGACGTCGCGCTGCCGTGGGTCCGCGAGGCCGAACGCCGGTCCCTGCGCGTGCTGCAGGTGCATGCCGGGGCGTGGCGCGACGCGCTGCTGATCCCCCGGGAGCGGCGCAGCGGCGAGCGGGCCAAGCAGAGCGCCGACGGCATCGCCCGGCGCATCGTGGAAACCTCCGGCGCGCCGCGGCCCACGTCGCTGCGTCACGACGCGGCCGAGGCGATCCTGCTCGGCCACTGGGCGTGCGGAGCGGTCGGAATCGGCCGAATCGGGGCCGCTTCCGAGGCCTGAACCGGGCCGCGGACAGGACAATCGCATCGTTCGGCGGTGTCTGTCGACGGATACTATTGACATAGTATCTCTTCGTTATTATCTAGGTAGTAGCTCATCCGCCCAACCATGCGCAAGAAATCGCTCACCCCTCTCGGGGAAACCGAAATGGAAGTCCTGCACCACGTGTGGTCCCTCGGCCGGGCCACGGTGGCCGACGTCCGCGACCGCATCGAATCGGAGCGCCCGGTCGCGTACACCACGGTCATGACCGTGATGCGCAACCTCACCGAGAAGGGCTACCTCGCGGTCGAGAAGGACGGACCGCAGTACGTGTACGCGCCGCGCCGCGAGCCCGGCGACGTGAAGAAGAGCCTGCTGCAGGACCTGCTCGTCAAGGTGTTCCGCGGCTCCCCGACGGCGCTGGTGCAGACGCTCGTTGCCGACGAGAACCTGAGCGACGAGGAGCGGGAGCGCATCCGGGCCCTCATCGACAGCATGGAGCGGCCATGAACGCACTCGTCGAACCCTGGACGCTCGCCGGCGGCGACGCGCTGCGCCTGTTCTGGTGGCCGATCGCGCTCTGGACCGTGGCCGCGGCGCTCGTGACGGCGCTGCTGCGCTTCCTTCCGGCCCGCTTCGCCCGCGAGCAGTACGAATTGCGCACCGCCCTGCTCGTCTCCCTGCCGCTGGGCATCGTCGGAGCGTGGATCTTCCGCCTGCTCGAGGCGCCGGCGCTGGTCACCGTGCCCCTTCCGTACGAAATCGTCGTCTATGCCGGGGGAGGGTTCGAAACGACGGGCGGAATCGCTCCCCTGCCTTCGGTGCCCTTCGGGGCCCTGCTGCTCGCCGCCGGCGCCGCCGCGCTGGCCCTCGTGGGCCTCTTTCGCATCGGCGCCGATGCCCGCGCCCTGGCGCGGCTCGACCGGAGCGTCCGCCCGGTCTCCGATCCCGTGGCGCTCTCGCTGCTTGACGAGGCGCGCGACCGGTTCGCGCTTCGACGCCCGGTGCGCCTCGTGGCCTCCCCCGAGGTCGTCGTGCCCGCCGCCTACGGCCTGCGCCGCCCGACGATCCTGGTCCCCGAGGAGATGCTCGCACGGCCCGAGGACCTCCGGCTCGTCCTGCTGCACGAAACCTCGCACCTCGCGAGCGGGGACTTCGTGTTCGACGCCGCGGCGCGCGTCGTGCGTGGCCTCTTCGGCTGGCACCCCCTCGTTGCCCTGCTCGGCCGCAGCCACGCCTGGTGGCGCGAGGCGGCCTGCGATCTCGCGGTGCTCGACACCCCGTCGATCGACCGCGCCCGGTATGCACGCGTGCTCCTTGAAACCGCGGTACACCGCACCCACGAAGGCCTCTTGGCCTCCATGGGATCCCCCCGTTCCCTGCTCACCCGGAGAATAGAAACCATGACCCGCATCCAGCACCCCGCCATGACCCTCCCCTTCGTCCGGCACGTCGCCGTGCTCCTCGTGTTCGCCGTCGCGATCACCTTCACCGCCTGCTCCGACTCGACCCCCGCGGCCGCGCCGCCGACCGACGAATCGGCACCCCGGGCGAGCGAAGCGCCCGCCGAGACCTTCCTGACGCCCGACCAGATGCCGGCGCCCCAGGGCGGAATGGAAGCGATCGCCGCCGCGATCCGCTACCCGGACGCCGCCAAGGCCGCCGGAATCCAGGGCAAGGTCGTCGTCTCCTTCGTCGTGAACCCGGACGGCACCGTGCGTGACGTCACCGTGGCCAAGGGCATCGACGCCGAACTCGACGCCGAGGCCGTGCGCGTCGTCAGCGAATCCGCATGGACGCCCGGCACGCTCGACGGCAAGCCGATCGCCAGCCAGCTCTCCCTTCCGATCTCGTTCCGCCTGCAGTAGGCGGTCAGCGAACCAGCGTCATCGTCCTGGAGACGGTCCTGGCGGCCGTCTCCAGGCGATAGACGTAGACCCCGCTCGAGAGGGCCGACGCGTCGAATCCGACCCGGTGCCGTCCGGCATCCATCCAGCCGTCCACGAGGTCGGCCACCCGGCGGCCCAGCATGTCGTAGACCACCAGCCGCACCCGCCCGGATTCGGGCAGCCCGAAGCCGATTTCGGTGCGCGGATTGAACGGGTTCGGGTAGTTCTGTGCCAGTTCCCAGCGGTCGGGCACGGTGGCGAGCGGATCGCCCTCCCCACCGCCGAAGCGGAAGTCCGAGACCTCGAGTTCGAACGGCCGCATCCGTCCCTGGTCCCCGATCACGTAGAACGAGATGAGGACCAGGTCCTCGGCCGACAGGCGGCCCGTTCCGTCGGGACGGCGCAGTTCGTCGAACCAGATCCGGTAGGTCTTCGGCTCGGACGACAGGCGGATCACGGTGCCGAAGTGGTCCGACGTGCGCACGCTCTCCTTCTCGAACAGCACGCGCACCTGCCCTTCCCCTGCGGCCGTGAACTCCACGTACCCGTACGAGGAGAGGTCGAGCGGACGACCGTTGGCCCGCAGGTAGCGGAAGAGTGCCGCCCAGGACTTGACCTCGCCCTTGATGTTGGCCGAACGCTCGATCGACCACATCCCGGCCTCCGCCTTTCCGGCGGTGGCAAGCGCCGGCGCGACGGACAGGTCCTCCACCCGCGCGCCCGTGCCATCGAACGTGAAGCCCCAGGCCCCGTCGGCGAGGTACATCTGGTCACGCCCGCCGTCGGGCGACTCGACGAAGAACGTCGCGTCGAAGACCGGCCCAAGATCGACCTGGACGGTCACCACGTGGTCCGGGCCGGCCGGCGGCAGCGGCACGGTGCGCTCGAACGAGAGGCGGTCGCCGCGCTCGGTGAGGGCGATCGA
>JANJTM010000038.1 GCA_024711125.1 Rhodothermales bacterium | reverse complement strand
TCGGTCGAGATCCACTACGACCCGATGATCTCGAAGCTGACCGTGTGGGGTCCGACCCGGGAGGCCGCCATCCGGCGCATGATCCGCGCGATCGACGAATACGACATCTCCGGGGTCGAGACCACGCTGTCCTTCTGCCGCTTCGTGATGGAGCACGAGGCCTTCCGCTCCGGACGGTTCTCGACGCACTTCGTGCCCGACCACTTCCGCCCGGAACTGCTCGCGGGCCGGTCGGAGGACGAGGATGCGCTCGCCGCCGCCGCCGTGTTGCTCCACCTTCGATCCAACGGACACGCACCGCCGCGCACCGTGGACGACGTGCCGACGGTCAGCGCCTGGGGCCGGCGCCGGCACCGGGGGCGCTAAATCCAGGTCTTGACCAGCGTGAGGCCCTGCGCTTCCAGCCAGGCAGTCACCGCCCTCAGGCCTTCGCGTACGCCCCGGGTGGCGATCGGGTCTCCGAACGCCTGCAGCCCGACCTGTACGCCCGCCTCCTTCTCGAACGCACGCACGAGCAGTTCCTGGCGCAGGTCCGGCTCCTCGACGACGACGGTGAACAGGAGCCCGGAACCGTCGAGGGTCCGGAAGGCCTCGGTCACGACTGCGGCACCGCCCTCGAAGCGGCGAACCTGCTTCGTGAACGTTCCGACGCCCGAAAGATCACCGGCAAGGAGTGCGTGCTGCATCGGTTCGAACGGTATGCGGGGTTCCTGCCCGGGCGCAGGGTCACGAACGGTCCACGCGGCGTGCTGGATATGCCGCGCTTCGGCCCGCCATTTCAGGGCGTACTTGGTTTCGAGGGTTTCGCGCGGAGGTTCGAGCACGGCCTCCTCGAATCGGCCCGACCCGGCCGCCTGTTCGCGCGCGAAGTCGAAATACTCCTCGTGATCGGTCGTGAGGCACAGCGTCCCCCCCGGTTCGAGTCGCGTGGACACGAGGTCGAAAAACTCGGCCTGAAGGAGCCGGTTCTCGAGGTGGCGTTTGCGCGGCCACGGATCGGGAAAGTTGACGTAGACCCGGTGCAGCGATGCCGGCGGGAGCACGTCGCGCACCAGGAACCGCGCATTGCCCTTGAAGAGCCTCACGGTGTGCAGCCCCTCCCGGCGCATGCGGCGCCACGCCCGCGAGACCGAGGCGAGGGAGACCTCGACGCCGAGCAGGTTCCAGTCCGGGTGCCGACGGGCCAGCCCGGCGAGGAACCGTCCGTCGCCGAAGCCGATCTCGAGCACGAGCCGGCCGGGACGATGGAACAGGGCCGACGCATCCAGGGGCTGCGCCAGGTCCGAACGACGCAGCAGCATCAGGCCCCCGCCGCCGGCAGGTACTCCGACGGCACGGGCGGCGCGTCCATGCGGCCGTCGTAGCCCCACGACGCGATCCAGTAGCGCGTCCCGTCCCAGATCAGTTCGATCGAGTTCACGCCCTGCCCCTCGGCGGGCCCGTCGGGCGTGGAGCGGTACTCGTACGTGCTCCAGACGTGCACCGTGCTGCCGTGCTGGCGGACGAGCCTGTTGATCTCGACTTCGTAGAACGCGTTCTGCGCCGGTCCGGGCTGGCGGTCGTGGTAGTCTGAAATCGTCATCTGGTCGATGCGCAAGGAGCCATCCTCGGCCGTACGGGTGATGACCACCTGGGCGCCCGGAAGGTGAAGCGACTTGTCCCGGTTCCAGTCGCGGACCTGGCCGGCGGGACCGGAAACCACCTCGTAGTAGGCCCGCATGATGCCGTCGAGCGTCGACACGTCCGACGGGATCGGCGTGGGCCACGCCGCTTCGGCGGGAGCCTCCGTCGATGCGTCGGTGGCCGAATCGCCGGACCCGCAGGCCGACACCAGGACGAGGAGCAGGATCAGGGGGACAAGACGCATGGCCGGGGACCTCGGGAGGGGTTCCGTGGGAGATTCGATGCCCCAAGATACGGGACGCGACGCAACCCGGGCCTCCCTGCCCGTCGGCTCACTCGGCTTCGCCTTCGGCCGGAGCGGCCTGGCGCTGCCCCAACTCCCGGTCGATCATGAACAGCCCCTGGCCCGTCTCGCCGGCCAGGCGGAGGCTGTCGATGATCCCGGTCGCGGTCTCCTCCTCCTCGACCTGCTCGTCGATGAACCAGTGCAGGAGCGTCTGCAGCGCGTAGTCGCGCTCCTTCTGCGCGAGGTCGTACAGGGCATGGATGCAGGCCGTGATGTGACGCTCGTGCGCGAGCGCCTTCTCGAACGCCTCGATCGGACGCTCGAACGTCACGACCGGCTGCGCGATGGCCGAAAGCCTCGGCTCGGCACCCCTGCGCACGAGAAAATCAAAGAACTTCATCGCGTGCAGCAGTTCCTCCTGCGCCTGTTGGCGCATCCATGCCGCGGCGCCGGGCAGGTTCATGGTCGTGAAACGCGCCGACATCGCCAGGTAGATGTAGGAGCTCTCGAATTCTTCCCTGATCTGACCGTTGACGGCCTCTATCACGTGCGCTTTCATCGCGGGACTCGACTCGTGGTGGGTGTTGACGTCCTTGTCACGCCCTGACCCGTGCCGGGTTTCCCCTGCGCCGTCGCCCCGCAGGGGAGCATCTTCGCTTCCCCGCAACCATTTCGGGCCCTCCCGGTATCAATCGTTCCGCCCACCGGACCCTTGCCTGCGCCCATAGCCCACGGCTACCATCCGTTCCACGCATTTCCGCGCACGACATGGTGCCTACCGCACGCATCCTCTGGGCCGACGACGAGATCGACCTGCTCCGGCCGCATATCCTGTTCCTCGAATCGAAGGGATACGAGGTTACGCGGGTGACCAACGGCTCCGATGCGGTCGCCAGCGTTCGGGAAGACCGGTTCGACGTGATTTTCCTGGATGAGCAGATGCCGGGAATCGGGGGCCTCGCGGCCCTTGCCGAGATCAAGCGACTGGACCCGGGCGTGCCGGTGGTGATGGTCACCAAGAGCGACGAGGAACGTCTCATGGAGGAGGCGCTCGGGAGCCAGATCAGTGACTACCTGACGAAACCCGTCAATCCGAGCCAGATCCTGCTCACGTGCAAGCGTCTGCTCGAGCGGTCACGCATCGAGCACGAGCGCATCTCGCAGGAGTACCTGCAGTCCTTCGCGGCCATTTCGAGGGAATTGGCCGATGACCTCTCGCACGCCGACTGGACCCGCATCTACGACCTGCTGGTCTCCTACGATCGACGCCTCGAGGCAGACGAGGCCGTGCGCCAGGTGCTCGCCGACCAGTTCAAGGAGGCGAACCGGGTGTTCAGCGGCTTCGTCGAGGACCGGTACGCCGACTGGATCGCCTCGGTCGGCCGAGAGCCCGACGAGGACCGCCCGCCGCTGTCGCATGAGGTGGTGCCCCGGTTCGTGCTTCCCCACGCGGGCAGGGGGCGACCGGTCGTGCTGTTCGTCATCGACTGCATGCGGTACGACCAGTGGCTCGAATTCGAGCGATTGCTGCAGCCGCTCTTCACGGTCGAACGCGACTGGCACGTGTCGATCCTTCCGACCGCGACCCCGTATTCCCGCAACGCGATCTTCTCGGGGCTGCTGCCGGTCGAGCTGGCGCGGAGGTATCCCCGCATCTGGGCCGACGGCGAGGACGACGAGGTCAGCCGGAACCGCAACGAGGAGGAATTCCTGGTCGACCAACTCAAGCGGAAACGCGTCGACCTGCGCACCCGGTACGCCAAGATCATCTCGACCCAGGAGGGACGCGATTTCGCGGCGTCGGTACACCAGTTTCTCCAGGCGGACCTTTCGGCGATCGTCGTCAACTTCGTCGATATCCTGGCCCACAGCCGCAGCGACTCGGCGGTACTCAAGGAGATCGCGCCGGACGAACGGGCCTATCGCGCGTTGACCCGCACGTGGTTCGAGCACTCGTGGCTCTTCCAGGCCTTCCAGACGCTTTCGGAAGCCGACTGTACGATCGTCGTCACGACCGACCACGGAGCCGTGCGCGCGCTCCACGAGACGCGCGTCATGGGGGACCGGGAGACTTCGACCGCCCTCCGCTACAAGTACGGGCGCAACCTGCGCTGCGACGACCGGCACGCCATCTTCGTGCGCGATCCCGAGGCGTTCGGGCTGCCCCGCCAGGGCGCCGGCTCGAATTTCATCATCGCGAAGGAAGACTATTACTTCGTGTACCCGACCAATTTCCACCGCTACGTGAACATGTACCGGGACACCATGCAGCACGGCGGCGCGTCCATGGAGGAGATGCTGCTGCCGGTGGTCACCCTCCGCCCCCGGTCGCGTTCGTAGGCAGCGAAATGGCGCACGCCGCGGCGGGCTCTCGCCCGCAGGACCTGTTTCCGGTCGAAACCGACAGTCCCGAAGCGACCCGCGCACTCGGCCGGTCGCTGGGCACCCTGCTGCCGATGCCGTGGGTCATCGCCCTGTACGGCGAGATGGGGGTCGGAAAGACCCACTTCGTGAAGGGACTCGCCGACGCCCTGGGGTTCGACGGCGACGACGTCTCGAGCCCCACCTTCACCATCGTGCACGAGATGCGACGGGGGACGACCCTGCTGCGTCACGTCGACGCGTACCGGATCGAGCGGGCACGCGACCTGGACGGATTCGACCTGGACGATCTTTTCCACGGCGGCGATCCTTGCGTGGTCGAGTGGCCCGAGCGTCTCGAGTTCGTCCTTCCGCCGGAAACGATACGACTTCGCCTCGAGCACGCGGGAACCTCCCGACGGCGCGTTTCCTGGATGGAGGGTAGCCCGTGAACGCCCTCGACCGGCTCGACGCGCTTCCGCGCTACGCGACCGAAGGACCCGGCGCGCTGAAGCCGGGCCTGGAGCGCGTCACCGCCCTGTTGGCGGAACTGGGCGATCCGCACCGCACCTACCCCATCGTGCATGTCGCCGGTACGAACGGCAAGGGATCCACGGCCAGCATGATCGCCGCGGTGCTGACCGTCGCAGGCCTCCGAACCGGCCTTCATACCTCGCCCCACCTCGTCGACGTGTGCGAGCGGATGCGGATCGACGGCGTGCCCGTGCCGACGGCGCGCCTCGCGGAACTCGTCGAGTCGATGGCCCCGATGTTCGAGGTCGTACGTCCGAGTTATTTCGAGGCCACCGTGGCCCTCGCATTCGCATGGTTCCGCGACGTCGGGGCACAGGTCGCGGTCGTGGAAACCGGGCTTGGGGGCCGACTCGATGCCACGAACGTGGTGAACCCGGCGATCAGCGTGATCACCGACATCGCCATGGACCATGCGGAGATCCTGGGCGCCACGATCACGGCCATCGCGCGCGAGAAGGCGGGCATCCTGAAACCCGGCGTGCCCGCCGTTGCCGTGGACTCCGGCCCCGAGGCCGTCGCCGTGCTCCGGGACGTCGCGGCCCGGATCGATGCGCCCCTGGCGATCGTCTCGACGTTTCCCTCCCTCCGGCTGGACCTGCCGGGGGCCCACCAGGACCGAAACGCCGCCCTGGCGGTTGCGGCGGCGCGCCGGCTCGCGGCAACGGATGTGCGCTTCGCCGGGGTCACCGAAACGGCGATTTCCCGCGGGTTGGCCGAAACACGCCGACTGTCCGGACTTCGCGCCCGGTTCGAGACCGTGTCGACCGGCCCCCTCGTCATCGTGGATGTGGCCCACAACCCGGACGGGCTCGACGCGTCGCTGTCCGCATTCGACCAGGTATCGGGGTTGTCGGCGCCGGGCGCGGGCGGGGCTGCGCCGCGGCGCGTGCTGTTCTTTTCGGTCATGGCCGACAAGGACGTCGGCGCGATGGCCCGCCGCATCGCGCGGTCGGGGCTGGAGGTCGTTCCCGTAGCGCTCGCGCCCGCTCGAGCCCTCGCCGCGGATCACCTGGAAACCGCGCTCCGGGCAGCAGGCTGCCCCGTCGCGGGCATGCTCTCCGGGCCGGAAGCCGTGCCGGGTTGGATCGGCAACCACCTCGGACCGGGAGACGCGGCGCTGGTCGCCGGATCGTTCCTTCTCGCAGGTCCGTTCCTGTCGGCGTGGGAGCGAGGCGGCCAGGAAACGGCCGTGACGGGTCGAACGGTGGTTTCCGGCTGAGTTGGTGGTATCTTCGGTCTCCGGCACGGTCCTCGTGCCCTCGCGGCGCCCCGATTCGAGCGCTGCCGGTTCATGCGACCCCGGGAGCCGGTGTGGTTCCCCTGCGTCCGACACCGGCTCCGATCGAGTGTACGCTGTCGGCGAATGGTCTCGCCGAGCGTCGATCGACGGTCATTTCCGCGCGTTCTCGGGCTTTCCCGTACACAATTCCCACCGCCACACGGCCGTCCCACCCGCGCCCGCGGGTCTTCGCCTCAGCGCGCGTCAGACGGCCGATCGATACCGATCCAGGCAATGCGCATCGCCGATCTCCAGGAAAAGAAGCTCTCGGACCTCAAGGACCTTGCCAAGGACATGGGCCTGGCCGGGTTTTCCACCCTCCGGAAACAGGATCTCATTTATCTCATCCTGGAGGCGCGCGCCGAGAGCGTGGCGGCCAAGGCCAGGGAGGAGCGGCGGGACGAGAGCACCCGCCCCGCCGATTCGCCAGACCGCGGTTCCGGCCGCCAGGGGGGGCGCGACGCCGGCGGTCGCCGGGGCGCACCCGCCGCCGGCTCGACCCCTGACGAGGGTCGACGGAAGGACGACGGCCGCCGACAGGACCGCGGCCGACGAGAAGCGCCGGCCGAGGTTCCGGTCGAACCTCGCGGAAGGCGGGAGGACGCGGCTACCGCCGAACCCGCAGAGGACGCCCGCAAGGAGGGGCGTGGGGACGAGGGACGTCGGGACGGGCGCGGCCGCGGAAGGCGCGGTCGTGACCGGCGCCGCGACGGAGAGCGCCGCGAGAGCCGTCCGGAGGTCGCCGCCGAGGCGACTCCGACTCCCCCGCCGGCGGCGCCCGCCGAATCGGAAGGGGCCCGGGAGGAGCGCCGTCGCGGAGCCCGTATCCAGCGTGTCGACCTGCGCCAGTTCATGGCGACTCGGCCCGAGGAAGCCGAACCGGTCGCCGAACCGGTCGCCGAATCGGTCGCCGCACCGGCCGCGGTCGATACTCCGGCTGAAGAGACGCCGCGCCGCGAAGGCCGCGACCGCCGTGGACGCCGTGACCGGGACGAACGTCGTCGTCGGGATCGAGAACGCGGGGGCGGAGACCGCGGCGAGCGCCCCGAACGCGGCGAGCGCGCCGAGAGAGGCGACCGGGAGGAGCGGCCCCAGGGCGAACGCCGCGAGCGTCCGGGCCGGGACGAACGCCAGGCCCGGCGGGACGAACGCCGGGAGCGTGAAGGCGGCCGTGACGAGCGGCGCGAGCGGGAAGCGCGGCAGGACGATCGCCGCGGAGAGGAGCGTCCGCGCGTCGAGCGCACTCCGCGGGAGTGGGTTCCGCCCGGATTCGACCGGCGCCACCATCGTGAGCGCCCGCGCTTCCGCAGTCGGGAGGAAGCCGAGGAAGCCCGCCGCCGGACGTACGCCGACCAGCCTCCCTACATGCAGGAGTACGATCCGGCCACGGTCGAACTCGAGGGCATGATCCGCAAGATCGGCGTGCTCGAGGTCCTTCCGGACGGGTACGGCTTCCTGCGGTCCTCCGAATACCACTACCTGCCGAGCCCCGACGACATCTACGTATCGCCGTCGCAGATCAAGCGCTTCGGTCTCCGGGTCGGCGACACGGTGGACGGAGAGGTCCGGCCGCCGAAGGAAGGAGAGCGGTTCTTCGCGCTCATACAGGTCAACTCGATCAACAACCGGGAACCGGTCGAACTCGAGGAGCGCATCACGTTCGAGAATCTCACCCCGCTGTACCCGAACGAGCGACTCAACATGGAGACGCTGCCGGGCGAGTATTCCACCCGCATCCTGGACCTGTTTGCCCCGATCGGCAAGGGGCAGCGCGCGCTCATCGTCGCGCAGCCGAAGACCGGAAAGACGATCCTCCTCCAGAAGATCGCCAACGCGATCACGCAGAATCACCCCGAGGTGCACCTGATCATCCTCCTCGTGGACGAGCGCCCCGAGGAGGTGACCGACATGCAGCGCAACGTCAAGGGCGAGGTGATCGCGTCGACGTTCGACCAGGACCCGCAGCGGCACGTCGAGGTCGCCGACGTGGTCCTGGAAAAAGCCAAGCGGCTCGCCGAGGCCGGCCAGGACGTCGTGGTCCTGCTCGACTCGATCACCCGCCTCGCCCGCGCGCACAACGCCGTGTTCGCCGGCTCGGGGCGGACCATGTCGGGCGGCATCGAGGCCGGAGCGCTCCGGGGCCCGAAGCGGTTCTTCGGGGCCGCCCGGAACATCGAGGAGGGCGGCAGCCTGACGATCATCGGTACCGCGCTGATCGATACGGGTTCGAAGATGGACGAGGTCATCTTCGAGGAGTTCAAGGGCACCGGCAACAGCGAGATCGTGCTCGACCGCTCGCTGGCCGATCGCCGCATCTTCCCGGCCATCCACCTGGTCAAATCGGGCACGCGGCGAGAGGAACTGCTGATCCCGGACATGAAGCTCGGCCGCGTGTGGATCCTGCGGAAGCTGCTGGCCGACATGGAGCCCATCCAGGCGATGCAGTTCCTGCTCGACAAGATGCGCGGAACCCGCACGAACGACGAGTTCATGGTCGTCATGAACTCGTAGGCCGCGACCCGGAGGACCCCACCATCGGCCCGATCATGACGAACGCTCCGAAGCCCGTCGTGCTGTTCGACATGGACGGCGTGCTCGTGGACGTATCCGGGTCGTATCGGCGGGCGATCTGCGAAACCGCAGGCGCCTTGCTCGGGCGAACGGTTGATCCCGCCGAGGTGCAGCGATACAAGAACCGGGGCGGGTTCAACGACGACTGGCGTCTGACCGAGGCGATCGTGCGCGACGGCGGCGGACTGACCCCTTTCGAGGACATCGTACGGGCGTTCGACGCGCGGTATCGGGGCGCCGCGTGGGACGGGTACATCGCCGGGGAACCTCCGCTGCTCGACGGCACCGTCCTGGACCGGCTGGCCGGAACGGGCCATGTCCTCGGCGTCGTGACCGGACGACCGCGCGAGGAGGCCGAGTGGACGCTTCGGCGCTTCGACTGGCTGCGGCGCTTTGACGTCGTCGTCGCGCTGGAGGACCAGGCCGGTCGCACGAAGCCCGATCCCTACCCGCTGGAGCTGGCATTCGACCGGCTCGGGGAGGTGGAACGCTCGCGGGCCGTCTACGTGGGAGACACCGTGGACGACATGCGCGCCGCGCGATCGGCCGGCGCCAGGGCCATAGGATTCATTCCCCCCTACCTCCTGGGGACGGGGCTCGAGCAACGCCTCGTGGAGGCCGGCGCCGACCGCGTGCTGGCAAGCCACGCCGAGCTCGCCGACACCGTTCGCGGCCTGTTGGGCTGAACGTCGCGGTCAGTCGGCCGGGGGAGCGGGCTCTGCCTTGCCCGGCTCGGGCATTCCGTGGAAGACGAGCGCGGCCGTCCCGAGAATCGCCACCGCACCGGCGATCGTATTGCTTTCGTACCCCCACCGGGTGAAGGCCGGCCCGGCCACCGCGCTCCCGATACCGATTCCCACCTGCCCGATGGCCACGGTCAGCGCCATCAACGCTCCCCGACGTTCGGCGGGCACCAACGCGGTCAGGAGGGACTGCATGGGGCTGACGCGCATCGCGACGAGGGCCATCGCCAACGCGAAAAACACGTACGCGACGGGCATGGAGCGGATGAAGTAGGGGGTCAGGACCATGATGATCCCGAGGGCCCAACAACTGGTCACGATCATCGGCTTGCGCCCCACGCCATCCGACAGCCGCCCCGACCACGGCCCCGAGATGACGTTGGCGATACCCCCGACCAGGAAGAGCGACGCGATCGACGAGCCCGAGACGGCAAGGGTCTTCTCGAGCCAGGTGGGCAGGTAGATCACGTAGATGCCCAGGCTGAAGAACATCGTGAAAAACGCCGCGGCAGCCACCACGACGGATCGCTGGCGCAGCAGGTCGGCGTACGTGGCGACCGCCCCGCGCACCGTCAGGGGCTCGCTGCGTCGGGCGACTTCGGGCTGGGGCACGAAGAAGCCGATCATGGCCGTCGCGACGGCCATCGTGACGGCGAACATGAGGAACGCGCCCCGAAAGCCGAATTCGCCCGCGATCAGCGTACCGGCCGGGATGCCGATGATCTGCCCGAACGCGATTCCGCTCATGACCCAGCCGTTGGCCCAGCCTCGGCGTTCGTACGGGAAATAGTCGCCGACATACGAAACCGCTCCCCCGCTCAGCATGCCGCCCGCGGCGCCGGCGGCGGTCCGGACGGCGAGAAGCGCCCCGAACGAATCGGCGAGAGCGTGGAACAGCAGCGCCACGGCCATCGAACCCGATCCGATCAGCAGCACCCTGCGGCGACCGATCGTGTCGGAAATCGGTCCCGTGATGATCGCGAATACGCTGAGCATCACCGCGTACACGGTGATCAGCAGGCCCAGCCGCGACTCGGCGACACCCAGCGCTTCCCCGATGCGCGGAAGAATCGGGGATACGATGATCACCTGGCTCGAGGCCGAGAAGACCATGAGCCAGAGCGCGAAGAGGACGAGATACGGATGCGACTTCCGGCCCAAGGGCTCCACCGGGGTGAGGTGGTCGTTGCTACAGCCGGAATCCCGTGAGGTTTCGCACTACGCCCTCGTAGGAATGCCATGTGAAGCGGGTGTTACCCGATCGTAACGCTCCGACAACACGGCGGTAACACACCGGGGGTACTCTTGCGGCCGTCCTGAATCCACCCTTGCCCGTCTGCGGTCCCTGGCCGCCAGAGCTCCGCGGGCTCCCAAGACGTCATGCAAAATACCTCCGGCGGCCCCGAGACCCCGTTCCTTCGTGGGTCGCTTCTCGCTGCCCTGCTGTTCCTCCTGCCGATCGCGGCACAAGCGCAGCCGTCGCCCACCCCCGAAGCGGGAAGCATCTTCGGATTCCTGGTCGACGCCGATACGGGCGAGGCCCTGATCGGCGCGAATGTCGTCATCCGCGGCACGACGGTAGGCACCTCGACCGATCTCGACGGGCGATACGAGATCGCGCGACTCGATCCCGGCCTGTACACGCTCGAGATCCGGTACATCGGCTACACGACCGCCATCGTCTCGGACGTCGAGGTCCAGGCCGGCTTCGCCACCCGCGTGGACCTGGCGCTCGAGCCCGAATCGTTCGATCTCGAGGAAGTGGTGGTCGAGGCCCGGGCGATCCTCGATTCCGACGCGACGCTGCTTCGCGCGCGCCAGAAGTCGGTCGCCATGAGCGATGCGATCAGTGCCGAGACCATTTCCCGGAGCGGAAGCGGCGACGCCGCGTCCGCCATGTCGAAGGTGACCGGCGCCTCGGTGCTCGGCGGCAAGTACGTCTATATCCGCGGTCTCGGAGACCGGTACGCGCTCACCCAGCTCAACGGATCGTCGTTGCCGTCGGCCGACCCGGATCGCAAGGCGTTCAACCTGGATCTTTTCCCGTCGTCGCTGCTCGACAACATCGTCACGCTCAAGACCTTCACCCCCGACAAGCCGGGCAGCTTCTCCGGCGGCCTGGTGGACGTTTCGACGAAGGACTTCCCCGAGCGGCTCACCTTCCAACTCTCCGCGTCGACCGCCTACAACTCCCAGTCCACGTTCTCTGACGTGATCCTGTACGACGGTTCGGCGACCGACTGGCTCGGGATGGACGACGGTTCACGCGACATCCCGTCCTCGGTGCTCGACGCCGTGGAAGCCGGAACGCTTCCGACCGAACTCGAAGCGTTGCGTGATCCGGAAAAGGCCGCACTGCTCGACGCGGTGTCGAAGTCGTTCAACAACGTGATGGCACCCTCGACGCGGGAGGCGCCGCTCAGCCGGTCGTTTTCGGCCGCCCTGGGGAACCAGGTCCTCCTCGCCGGACGTCCGCTCGGCTTCAACGCGAGCCTGACGTACAATCGCGAGGTCTCGGGGTACGAGAACGGCGCCGTTGGACGCTGGGAACTCATCGGAGGCCAGGTGGACGGCGTCAGCGGCCTGACCCCGGTACGGTACTTCGGGCAGTCGGCGCCGACCGAATCGGTCACGACCCTCGGTTACGACCGCAACGGCCGTGACGAGGTCAGCTGGGGTGGGCTCGCTACGGTGGCCTACAAGCCCCATCCCATGCATTCGCTCGCGGCGACGTTCATGCGTACGCAGTCCGGCTCGAGCGAAGCGCGGTCACTGGCGGGCTACTGGTCGGACCTGACCGGCGAATCCACCTTCGAGACCCGCGTCCTGGGCTACAAGGAGCGTCGCCTCGAATCGGTCCAGGGCAAGGGCGAACACGTGCTGGGCCCATTGACGGCAAAGTGGAAGGCATCCTACGCGCTCAACACGCAGTATGAACCGGACCTGCGGTATTTCTCCAACCACTTCACGCTCCGGGATACCGACGGCGTCATCGATACGCTGTACCAGTCGCCTGCGTCGTTGTATCCGGCCCCGACGCGGTTCTTCCGCGACCTCTCCGAATCGACGGGCGACGTCTCGCTCGACCTTCAGCTTCCGGTCAGGCTCGGCCCCGGCCGCAACGGCTCGATCAAGGCCGGCGCCGCCCGGATCGACGTGGATCGCGACTTCAACGAGCGCCGCTTCGAGTACAAGGAAGGTCGGGGCGTACGGTTCGGAAATTTCGGCGGGGACATTCCCGCCTACTTCGCGGCTTCCGGCGTGATCGACACGACGTCGACCGGTCGCGTCGTGTTCGGCAACTACATCAAGGACGCCTCTTCCCCTCGCTCGAACTACGAGGGCACCCAGTCGGTCGGGGCGGTGTACGCGATGGTCGACGTCCCCGTGATCCGCTCGCTGCGTTTCGTCGGGGGCGCCCGATACGAAACGACCGAAATGGAGACGGTGTCCGGCGACTCGACCCTCGAAATCGGAAAGCTTTCGAACCGGGATTGGCTTCCTTCGGCCAACCTGATCTGGTCCCTCGGCGACCGCATGAACGTTCGGACGGCCTTCACGAAAACGCTGGCGCGTCCCACGTTCCGCGAACTGGCGCCGTACGCCACCTTCGACTTCGTCGGAGACTACGTTTTCCGCGGAAACGCCGGGCTCAAGCGCACGCTCATCACCAACTACGACCTGCGCTGGGAGTGGTTCGTGCGGCCGGGCGAGATCTTCGCGGTGTCGGGCTTCTACAAGCGCTTCGAGAACCCGATCGAACGCGTGATCCAGACGTCGGTCGGAAACAACTCGATGTCGATTCAGAATGTCGACCGCGCCGACGTGTACGGTCTCGAGGTCGAGGGTCGGGGTCGCCTCGGAGCGGACCGGTCCTTCCTCTCCCGGTTCGTGGTGGGCGCCAACGCCACGCTCGTCCGCAGCCAGGTCCGGATCCCGGAAGAAGAGATGGTCGTGATCCGCTCGGCCGATCCGGACGCCGGCAATACGCGCTCGCTTGACGGACAGTCGCCGTACCTCTTCAACTTCGACCTGACGTACGAACAGCCGGATGCGTCCACGGTCGTCAGCCTGATCTACAACATCTTCGGTGACCGCCTCGTCACGGTTTCCGAGGGCGCGTCGCCCGATATCTTCGAGCGCTCCCGTGCCACCCTCGACGTGGTGGCCAGCCATAGCCTGCGCTCGGGCGTGCGCCTGAAGCTGTCGGCAAAGAACCTGCTCGACTCGGACCACACCACCAGCCAGCGCTTCAAGGACCAGGAGTACGTGTACGCGCTCTACCGAACGGGCCGCACGATCTCGCTGGGAGTTTCGTACTCGCTCTGACGCTCTCTTCGCTTCCCACGACGCCGGGGCGGTCCATACGGGCCGCCCCGACTTGTTTCGGCCGGTTGTTACCGAATCGATACCGGCAGATCAACTCTCCGTTAAGGCCTTTAACCCACCCCCAAGCACCATGCTCAAGCGACTACTGCTCCTCATCGCGCTGACGATGCCGATAGCGGCCCAAGCGCAGTCCACCGACGGGTTCTTCAGCCCCGTGCCCTACCGCGGCGCCTTCGGCGGTTCGAACTGGCTCGAAGGCTGGACGGCACTGGCCGAGAAGGGCTACCTGGCGACCTCGACCTCGGGCCAGAACAGGATCCAGGTCACCGACGCCTCGATCAATGCCGGCGAGAACGTGCGCTGGACCGCCGACAACATCTACGTGCTGAACGGCGTCGTACTCGTCGAGGAGGGCGCCACGCTCACCATCGAGCCCGGCACCGTCATCCAGGGTGAACTCGGCAACGGCAACCAGGCCTCGGCCCTCGTCATCGGACGCGGCGCCAAGCTCTTCGCCGAGGGCACGCCCTCGCGGCCCATCGTCTTCACCAGCGTGCTCGACGACGGATCGCTCACCTACCAGGACCGCGGGCTCTGGGGCGGCGTCGTGCTGCTCGGACAAGCCACCACCAACAACCCGACCGCCGGTGGCACCAAGCAGATCGAGGGCCTCAACGAGATCATCGGCGACCGCGCCCTCTACGGCGGCACCGACGACAACGACTCCTCGGGCATCCTGCGGTACGTCTCCATCCGCCACACCGGCATCAACGTCGGCGACCAGGCCGGCAACGAGATCCAGGGCCTGACCCTCGGCGCCGTCGGACGCGGAACGGTCATCGAATTCGTCGAGTCCTTCGCCTCGGCCGACGACGGCTTCGAGTGGTTCGGCGGAACCGTCGACGCCAAGTACCTCGTCTCGGCCTTCAACGAGGATGACGCCTTCGACTGGGACGAGGGCTTCCGCGGACGCGGCCAGTTCTGGTTCTCCCTCCACGCCACCGACAAGGGCGGCCGCGCCGGCGAATTCGACGGGGCGACCAACAACGAGTTCTACACGCCCTTCGCCATCCCCGTCCTCTCGAACGTCACCTTCATCGGTCCGGGCCTCGGGGCCACCACCGAGGGCGACGGCGCCGAGATGATCATCTTCCGTGACAACTCGGGTGGCAAGATCTACAACTCGATCTTCACCGAGTACCAGGCCGCCTCCGGCGGACGCGCCATCACGGTGGAAGACATCACCGAGTCGGCCGAACGCCCCGAGGATTCGCGCCGCCGGCTCGAAGCCGGTGACCTCATGCTCTCGGGCAACCTCTGGTGGCGGTTCGGCGCCGGCAACACGGTCGAGACCTTCGCCTCCCAGGCGTTCGTCCAGGCCCACCTCGCCGCCAACGGCAACCAGGTCGCCGATCCCGCCCTGCGCGGCATCGACCGCGACGAGCCCGCCGGCACCCTCGACCCAAGGCCCGCCCCCGGAAGCCCCGCCCTCTCGGGTGCCCTGCCGGTCGTCACCACCGGGGTCGAGCGCATCGCCGGCGAGATCCCGGACGGGTATTCGCTTGCGCAGAACTACCCGAATCCGTTCAACCCGACGACCACCATCGAATTCGGGCTCGACCGTTCCGAAAACGTCCGCCTGTCGGTCTATGACCTGCTCGGACGCGAAGTCGCCGTCCTCGTCGACGACGCCAGGGCCGCCGGGACCTACCGCGTGACCTTCGAGGCGCGGGACCTGGCGTCGGGCGTCTACCTCTACCGCCTCGTCACGGGCTCCGGTGCGGTGTCGCGGCAGATGGTCCTCATGAAATAATCCCGGACGTTCTCGCGCAGGATTCAGGACACTCCGTTCGCGAGACCCGAGGGGGGTCCCGGTTCGCCGGGACCCCCTTCTTCGTTGCGGAACCTCATCAGCCGGGACCCCGGTTTTCGCCCGGGTCGTCAGGCCGGATCTCCCGACTCGGCCGAGCCGGTCGCCTCCACCATCATGCGGGTCATTCGGGAAACGAAGTCGGCCGGATTCTCGAGCGAGCCGTCGAGCAGCAGCGCGCCTTCGTGGAGCTGCCGGATCACGCGCTCGATCTGCTCTTCGTTTCCGGCCTGCGAACGCAGGCGATCCAGGTTCAGGATGAGCGGGTGGGCCGGGTTGATCTCGAGAATGCGCTTGGCCGGCGGCACGTCCTGCCCCATGAGCCGCATCATGCGCTCGGTCTGTCGGTCGAGCGTGTTGCGGCCGGCCACGAGACCCACCGCCGATTCGACGAGACGTTCCGAGGCCTGGACGTCCTCGACCGCGTCCCCGAGCACCGACTTGAACCGGTCGATCAGCTTGGACAACGCCTTTCCTTCGAGGACCTTGCCGGCTTCGTCGCGCTCCGGGGCCTTGCCGAGATCGGCCCTGGCCTGGTCGATGCTTTCGAGCGTGCGTTCGCGGTACGGCCCGATGGCCGGCACGACGAACACGTCCACCGGATCCACCAGCAGCAGCACCTCGATGCCCCGCTTCCGGAACCCTTCGAGGTTCGGATTGCGCTCGGCCGCGGCACGGCTTTCGGCGGCGAGGTACCAGATCTTCTTCGAGTCGTCTCCCGCCCGCTCCACGTACGCGGCCAGCGAGGTGTGCGAGCCCGGCTCGGTGGACGTGGACTCGAACCGGAGCAGTTCGACGATGCGCTCGCGGTTCGCGAAATCGCTCGACAGGCCGGTCTTGAAGAGCGTTCCGAACGCCTTGGTGAAGCGCTCCAGGCGCTCGGGCTCTTCGGTGGCCCAGGCTTCGAGCAGCCCCAGGATCTTTCCGACCAGGACCTCCCTCAGGCGGGCCATGACCGGGCTGTCCTGCGTGACCTCGCGCGACACGTTGAGCGGAAGATCCTCCGTGTCCACCACCCCGCGCACGAATCGGAGGTACTCGGGCAGGAGCGGCTTGCAGTCGTCCTGGATGAAGACCCGGTTCGCGTAGAGGTGCGGACCCGGCAGTTCGTCCTCGCGAAAAAAGAGCCGGGGAGCCTTGGCCGGGATGAAGAGCAGCGCCCGGGCGTCGACCCGGCCCTCCACCTTGAGGTGCAGGTGGCCGAGCGGCTCCTCGTCGTCACCCGTGTGGAACGTGTAGAATTCCTTGCGCTCCTCGTCCGAGACGTCCTCCTTTCGCAGCTCCCAGAGCGCCTTGACGGTATTGATCGCTTTTCCGTCGAGGCGGATCGGGAAGTCCACGAAATTCGAGTAGCGCCGCACGACGGACTCGACACGCCACGACTGGCTGAATTCCTTCGCGTCCTCCCGGAGGAGCAGTCGCACGAGCGTGCCCCGCCGCGTGCGCGACGACGGCTCGATCGTGAACGTACCCGAGCCGTCGGAAGACCACTTCCAGGCCGTCGAGTCGGGATCCGCGTGGCGGGTTTCGATCTCGACCCGGTCGGCCACCATGAACGCGGCGTAGAAACCCACGCCGAACTGGCCGATCAGGCCGGCGTCGACCGGCTTTCCGGAGGCGGCGGCCGCCTCCACGAAGGCCAGCGTTCCCGAACTCGCGATCGTGCCGATACGCTCGACGAGGTCGTCGTGGCCCATTCCGATCCCCGTGTCCTCGACGGTCAGGACCCCGGCGTCCTTGTCCACGGCCAGTTCGATGGCCAGGGGCTCCCGGGCATCGAGCACCGGCTCGCCCGACAGCTGCCGGATGCGCAGCTTGTTCAGGGCGTCCGAGGCATTCGAAACGAGCTCCCGGAGGAATACCTCGCGGTGCGTGTAGAGGGAGTGCACGATGAGATGGAGCAGCTGCTTCATCTCGGCCCGGTAGGCGTAGGACTCCACCCCGGGCTCCTTTTCGTCGGTACTCATGGCTGGGAATCAAGCGAATCGATGCGGGCCTCGTACCGGCCACGATCGGTCAGGACCGTAAGGCGACCGCGGGTTGCATAGACACTGGGATCGGTGCCGATCCGCACGTAATGGGACTGGTAGTCGGGACCTCGGGTCGAAACGACCAGGCGGGTTTCCCGGCCGTCCCACGAGACCACGACCTCGGCAGCCGTCGAATCGACGCCGAAACGGGCGTGCCGGTCCGGCGTGCGGGACACGAGCGAGGCGAGTTCGAGGTCCGACAGATCGCGCACCAACCGCAGCACCACCGCGGTGTCGGCCGGCATCGGGGGCTCACCCGCGACGCTCCACGACGAGTCCCCTCTCACGAGCGAAAAGGAACCCCCTGAAGAGCGTACGTCGATGCGCCCGATCTTTTCGGACCGGATTCCGGGGTCCGGGAGATCGATCGTCGAAGGGTCCGGATCGAAGGCTCCGGCCAACCAGGCCACGATGGCCAGCGCCGCGGCAACGAGTATCAGTTGGGCATTTCGCTTCATGACGTCGATTCGGTCGGGTTCATCGTCCGGCCCGAGGGCTACGGGCGCGCCAGCGTACAAGTCCGACGCCGATCACGAGGAGCACCGGGGCGACGAGGATGAACCAGCGGATCCATGGCTTCGCCTCGTCGGGCACCGGATCCAGGAAACGGGGCTCGACCGATTTCGTCCGGATCGACAACAGGGCTTCCTCCTGCACGAGCCAGTCCACGAGGTTCAGTCCGAACTCGATGTTGCCGGGAATCACCCCCAGCAGCCGCTCGTTGAGCAGGTCCCCATCGCCGACCAGCACGATGCGGCTCGGCTCGCCCACCCCGCCCGCGAAAACCGACGGGAACGATCCGGAACCCGCCACGGCGAGCGGGAACGGTCCCTCCTCGAGCGGAAACAGCTCCTCCATGGGCTGCACGAAGAAGAACCCCTGCTGGCGTCCGGCCTGGTCGCTCGATTCGGCGAGGATCTCCCGCTCGACCCCGGCGGGCACGGCGATCGTCGTGTCGACCGAACTCACGTAGTAGAACAGCAGTTGCTGCAACCGGTGGACCATCCGGTTTTCGGGATGGAACCGGGTGGCGATGGGAAAGAAGGGGTACTCGATCCGGCGGGAAACCTGGAAGAATCCCTGCTGGCTCTGCACCGTGACGGCACTCGACTGGCGGTCCATGACGAGATCGGTCGACAGGCCCATGCCCCAGGCTCGAAGCAGCGTGTCCAGGCCCACGTCCATGGCCTCAGCCCTTCCCGACTGCAGGTCGGCCATCACGGCGTCCAGGAGAAAGGCCACCCTTCCGCCCTCCCGGACGTAGGCGTCGATGGCCCGCAGGGCGCCGGGCCCGAGGGAATCCCGGGGCGCAACGACGAGCAGGGCATCGGGGCGGCGACTCAGTCCCGACGAATCGGCGGTGACCGTATGGACGTCGTAATTGCGTCCCAGTGCTTCCCGCAGCGTCGGCATGTCGCGGTCCGGGTCACTCTCGCCGTGACCCGACAGGAAACCCACCGACGGAACCGACACGCGGGTCAGGCGGCGGATGGCGCTCGTCAGGTCGTATTCGAGTGTCGACAGGTCCTGGACGACGGGCAGCACCTCCCGCTCTCCGCCCGTCTCCACCACGACGCCCATCCATGCGTTCCTGAGTTGCACGTTGTCGCTCTCGATGACCTGCACCTGCACGGGCGGAATGCCCATGCGTTCGGCCTCTGCCCGGCGCTCGTCGTCGTCACCCGGATCCACGAAGCGATACTGGAAATCGGACCCTCCGTACGCCCGGTAGTCGTCCAGCTTGTCCTGGAGAAAGCGGCGATTGCTGCCCCACGGCGCCGGCAGATCGTCCGTGAAATAGGCCGTCACGGTCACCGGGTCCTCGAGATCGGTCACCGCCTCGACGGAGGCTTCGGAAAGCGAATACACCCGGTCGTCGGTCAGGTCGAGCCGGCCGAAAAGCCGGACCGAAACCACGTTGGCGAGCACGAGAACGACTGCCGTGAGGACCAGGGTGGATCGGGAAGTCCAGTCGCGTTTCATGGGCGGAACAGCGGATTCGACTTACTCGGGCCGGCGCGCGAGGGAATAGGCCGTGCAAAGGCCCGCGAAGACCGTGAGCGACACGTAGTAGAGGATGTCGCGCGTGTCGATCACACCGCGAAGAAGATTCCGGTAGTGGAAGTCGGTGCCCAGGTACTGCAGGACCGTCGCCAGCGATCCGGGTACGAAGTCCGTGACCTTGTCGACCAGGTACAGCACGAAAATGATTCCGAACCCGATGATGAACGCCACGATCTGGTTGCGTGTCAGGCTGGACGCGAAGATCCCGATCGCTCCGCAGGAAATGCCCAGAAGAACGAGCCCCAGGTAACCCCCGACCGTCGCCCCGAAGTCGATGTCTCCGAGCGACGCGACGGTAACGGCATACACCAGCGTCGCGGCGATGGCCGTTGCGACGAAGACCGAGACGGCCAGCAGCTTGCCGACGATGACCTGCCAATCCCGCACCGGCAACGTCAGAAGCAGCTCGATCGTGCCCGAGCGCCGTTCCTCGGCGAAGGTGGACATCGTGATCGCCGGGATGAAGAAGAGGAAGAAGAACGGCACGTAGTCGAAGACGCGGCGCACCGAGGCCACGTTTTCCAGGAAGAGACCCGTCGAGAAAAACCACCCCGTGAGCAGCAGGAAGAGACTCAGGACGACGTACGCCACCGGGCTGTCGAAATACGCCCTCAATTCCTTGCGGGCGAGGATCCAGGCTTCGCTCATGGCAATCGGTTCAGCGTGTTCAGGCGGAAGTAAGGCTTCGGAATACATCCTCGAGGTTGGCCCGGTCCCTGTGCAATTCGGTAAGCTCCCAGCCCTCTTCGACCGCAAGCCGGAACAGGAGCGGTCGCGCGTCGGTGTCGGCATCCGACTCCAGCTGGAAGAGCGTTTCGCCGTCCAGGTCCGACACGTCGGCGATACGCAGGTCGGTTCGGGCCGAAAGAACCTCGGCGACCCGATCCGCAGGACCTCGCACGCCGAACGACAGCCGACGAAGACCCGAGAAACGGCTCTGCAGGTCATCGGGCGTGCCATCGGCGACGATGCGGCCGCGGTGGATGATCAGTACGCGGTCGCACGAGGCCTGGACCTCGGGCAGGATGTGCGTCGACAGGATGACGGTCTTCTCGCGACCGATCGCCCGGATCAGTTCACGGATCTCGACGATCTGGTTCGGATCCAGCCCCGTGGTCGGCTCGTCGAGAACCAGGATCTCCGGATCGTGGATCAGCGCCTGTGCGAGGCCTACCCGCTGCCTGTATCCCTTGGACAGGGTCTCGATACGTTTGGGCAGCACGTCAGCGAGACCGCAGCGGGTGACCACGGCCTCCGTGCGGCTCGCTCGCGCCGAGGCATCGATTCCGCGCATCGCGGCGACGAAGGCCAGGTATTCCGATACCGGCATGTCGGGATAGAGGGGGGTATGCTCCGGCAGGTACCCGATCCGGCGGCGGATCTCCAGCGCGTCCCGGCGCACGTCGAGCCCGTCCACCAGGACGGTCCCCTCGGTCGGAGGCAGGTAGCCCGTGATCACCTTCATCGTGGTGCTCTTGCCGGCGCCGTTGGGCCCGAGAAAGCCGAGCACTTCGCCCGGCGCGACCGTGAAGGAAATCCGGTCCACGGCACGTTCGGCTCCATACCGCTTGGTCAGATCACGAACCTCGATCATGGCAGAGGCAGAAAACGGGGAGTGCGGAAGGCCCCGGAAGAACCGGCCACCGGGGGGACATTCTTGGATCGAGGGCCCGATTTGTTCCGGACTACGATGCGCTCGGCAGATTCCCCGATTTTTCTATATTGGCTTCGGACCCAGGCGGGTTCTCCGGTTTCCCACCTCACGATCGGCGCTCGAACTACCCACGGGCTCTCGTCCTCATCGGCTCACGCGAAGCCCGGCCGCCCGGTGGCGGTCCATTCCGGGCTCGGCCCTAAACGGAACACCGCCACATATTGCCATCCCCGGCCGACGGACTCCGTCACGGCCCCCGCGGACGGCGTCCAGCAATCGGGACCGGGATCGTTCATCCAGAACGCCTATCTCCATGGACGCGCTTTATCCGGCCTCGGAACCCGGAATTCCGGGCCTACTGGACGATTCACCCCGACTCGACGCGCAGAATGCCGAAGGGCCGACGCCGGACGGGGACGACGGATGGGATGAGGATGGATGGGACGGGGGGGAGGATGACGCGGACCCCGACGACGGGGAAGACTGGGACGATGACGGGTGGGACGACGACGACGACGAGGAAGAGGAGGAGGGAGAATGGGACGACGACGATCCGGATTTCGCCGACGAGGACGACGAGGAGTGGGACGAGGAGCCCCGCCTCGAGTCGCGCTTCCTGGGCCTTGCGGCAGAGGACCGGGAGGAACGCATCCGACGACGGACCCTTCCGTTGATGCCTCCCCGGAGACAGGAAAAGAACCATCCGCCCCGTGGCGGCGTTCGGCGCGACGCGAACCCGTCCCGCGACGACGAACCGCCCGACTGACGGGCTGCCTTCCACTCGAACCTCTGCCATGACGATCACCGATTTCGTGCGCCGGCACTACCGGCATTTCAACGCCGCCGCGCTCGTGGATGCAGCACAGGGGTACGTGGACCACCTGGCTTCCGGCGGACGAATGATGATCACCCTGGCGGGGGCGATGAGCACCGCCGAGCTGGGCCTTTCGTTGGCGCCCATGATCCGCGCCGGCAAGGTGCACGCGATCAGCTGCACGGGTGCCAACCTCGAAGAGGACATCTTCAACCTCGTGGCGCACGATCACTACGTGCGGGTACCGCGGTACCGCGACCTTCGTCCCGAGGACGAGCAGGCCCTGCTCGAACGGCACCTCAACCGCGTCACGGACACCTGCATTCCGGAGGAGGAGGCGATCCGCCGCATCGAACGGCAGATCCTGCAGCTCTGGCAGGCGGCCGACCGGGCCGGGGAGCGTCGTTTCCCGCACGAGTTCATGTTCGAGCTCATCCGGTCGGGTGCCCTGGAACCGTACTACCAGATCGATCCCGCCGATTCGTGGCTCGTGGCGGCCGCCGAAAGAGACCTTCCGATCATCGTGCCCGGATGGGAGGATTCGACCCTCGGCAACATCTTCGCCGGGCACTGCATCAAGGGGGACGTCAAGGATCCCCGCACCGTGCGTTCGGGCATCGAGTACATGATGACGCTCGCCGATTGGTACCGCGCCAACGCCGATGAGGCCTCGATCGGATTCTTCCAGATCGGAGGGGGTATCGCCGGCGATTTTCCGATCTGCGTCGTGCCCATGCTCGAGCAGGATCTCCTGCAGGAAACGCCCAAGTGGGGGTACTTCTGCCAGATCAGCGACTCGACCACGTCGTACGGATCGTACTCGGGCGCCGTGCCCAACGAGAAGATCACGTGGGGCAAGCTGTCGCTCGAAACGCCTTCGTACGTTATCGAGTCGGACGCCACGATCGTCGCGCCGCTCGTGTTCAGCTACGTGCTCGAATCAGGCGGCGGGGCGACGCCCTGACCGTCGGCCACCCTCGATCCGTGATCGCCCGGACCCCGTCCGAATCCACCCACCGCGTACCCGAACCCCGAATGGATTCCGTGGAAGAAGAACTGTCGTGGACCGTTGACGACGCCCTGGCACTGTACCATGTCCAGGGATGGAGCGACGGGTATTTCACGATCGACGAGAAGGGGCGCATGATCGCCGACGTCGAGCGCAACGGTCGCAAGGGCATCGCGATCGCCGACGTGGTGGAGCAGCTCCGGGAGGAGGGAGTGCCCTTTCCCGTGCTCATCCGCTTCCAGGACATCATCCGCGGACGCGTCACCCAGCTCCACGAGGCCTTCGCGGCGGCGATCGAGGAATTCTCGTACGGCGACCGCTACCGGGGCGTTTATCCGATCAAGGTCAACCAGCTCCACGAGGTCGTCGAGGAAATCCTCGAAGCCGGACGGCCGTACGGAATGGGCCTCGAGTGCGGCTCCAAGGCCGAACTCGTGGCGGCCCTCCCGCACCTCGCCGACGACGATACGCTGCTCATCTGCAACGGGTACAAGGACACCGTGATGATGGAGCAGATCCTCACGGGTCAGCAGCTGGGCAAGCAGGTCATCCCCGTCCTGGAGAAGTACGACGAGTTCGAGCGCCTGCTATCGCTCGCCTCCCGGCGCAAGATCGAGCCGAAGTTCGGTGTGCGCATCCGCCTCAATACCGGCGGATCGGGCAAGTGGGCCGACTCGGGAGGCGATCTTTCCAAGTTCGGAATCTCGATCCCCGAGCTGCTGCGCATCCTGGAGCGCCTCGAGGAAGACGAACTCCACGATTCGTTCTGCCTCCTCCACTTCCACCTGGGCAGCCAGGTGAACGCGATCCAGACGCTGAAGAGAGGTATCAAGGAGATCACCCAGATCTACGCCCAGCTCGTCAAGCGCGGCGTTCCGATCCGCTTCCTCGACGTCGGCGGCGGTCTCGGCGTCAACTACGAGGCCGACTTCACCGGCGGCGCGTCCGAGGGCATCAACTACACGCTGCAGGAATACGCCAACTCGGTGGTGCTCCAGGTCAAGGAAGTCTGCGACGCCGAGGAGGTCGCCCATCCTACCCTGATCACCGAATCGGGCCGCGCCCTCACCGCGCACCACTCGGTGCTCGTGGTCGAGGTCCTCGGCGCCTACCGCAAGGACGAGATCCCGAAGGGTTTCCGACCGACCGAAAGCGACCACGCGGTCGTCCGGCAGATGTACGAGACCCTGAAATGGGTGCGCGAGGACCGGCGCATGCGCCTGTCGGCCCTGCTCGAGGCCTACCACGACGCGGCCGGCAAGCGTCAGGAAGCCGAATCCATGTTCTCGCTCGGCATCCTTCCGATCGAACAGAAGGCCCGGGCCGAACAGCTGTACTGGTCCATCTGCCACGTGGTCAACCGCCGGGTGCGCAACTCGCAGGCCGAGTGGCTGCCCGCCGAGCTCGAAGCGCTCGACGAACACCTCGTCGACCAGTACCTCTGCGATTTCTCGGTCTTCCAGTCGATCCTCGACCACTGGTCGTTCGGACAGCGTTTCCCGATCGTTCCCATCGATCGGCTCGACGAGCAGCCCGACCGGCGCGCCGTGCTGGTCGATCTCACGTGCGATTCCGACGGCAAGGTGAAGCGCTACGTCTCGGCCCACGAGGACAAGCGCTTCCTCGACGTGCACTCGCTCGACGACGAGCCGTACCTGCTCGGCTTCTTCCTGATGGGCGCCTACCAGGACATCATGGGCGACATGCACAACCTGTTCGGACGCGTCGCCGAGGTGCACGTCTATGCCGACGACGAGGAGCCGGAGGGCTTCTACGTCGAGAAGATGATCCCGGCGACCACCATCGAGGAGATCCTCGCCCTGGTGCAGTACTTCCCGAAGGACCTGCAGAAGCGCATGGAGGCGATCATCAAGCGGAAGGTCGACGCCGGCGAGCTGCGTCCGTCGGCCGCGGTGCGCCTGCTCGAGAAGTACGCCGAGACGTTCAAGGACTCGACCTATTTCAATACCACCGCCGGACGCCGCTCCGGCCGCGGCGAATCGAAGGCGTGACGATGAGGGTCGGAATCGTCCAGATGCGCATGACCGAGGATCGCGCGACGAACCTTGCGCGCGCCCTCGACGGCACCCGTGACGCGATCGCACAGGGCGCGGGAATCGTCTGCCTGCCCGAACTCTTCCTGTCGAGGTACTTCTGCCAGGTCGAGGACGCCGCGTTCTTCGAGCTGGCCGAGCCCATCCCCGGCCCGGCCACCGAGGCCTTCGCCGGGCTTGCGGCCGAGCACGGGGTAACGCTCGTGCTGAGCCTGTTCGAGCGGAGGGCGCCCGGGCTCTACCACAACACGGCGGCGGTGCTCGACGGTGTAGACGGGTACCTGGGCAAGTACCGCAAGATGCACATTCCCGACGATCCCCGGTACTACGAGAAGTACTACTTCACGCCCGGCGACCTCGGATTCCGGGCCTGGAATACGCGCAACGGTCGTTTCGGCGTGCTCGTCTGCTGGGACCAGTGGTACCCGGAAGCGGCGCGCCTCACCGCGCTCCAGGGCGCCGAGGCGCTCTTCTACCCGACGGCCATCGGATGGCACCCGGCCGAACGCGAGGAATTCGGGGCGGCTCAGCACGGGGCGTGGGAGACCATCCAGCGGTCGCATGCCGTCGCGAACGGGTGCTACGTCGTGTCGGTGAACCGGACCGGCTTCGAACCCGATCCTTCCGGGTCCGGGCCGGAAGACGGTATCCGGTTCTGGGGTCAGAGCTTCGTGGCCGGGCCCGACGGGGGCGTGATCCTGCGCCTGGGCGTCGACGAGGAGGCCGTGGCCGTCGTCGAACTCGATCCGGGACGCATTGCCGCGCAGCGGCACGGGTGGCCTTTCTTCCGCGATCGGCGCGTCGATGCCTACGACGGCATCCTGCGGCGTTTCGACAACGGGGAGTGACCGCATGATGGCGAACGAGCCCGAAGACGGCGCTCCCGGCCCGGTGGAATTCCCCGCGCCGGGGCCGCTGGGATACCGTTTCCCCGCGGAATGGGAGCCTCACCGCGCCACCTGGATCTCCTGGCCGCACAACCGGGACACCTGGCCCGGCAACTTCGGGCCGGTCGAGCCGGTCATGGTGGAGGCCGTCAGGGCCCTCGCGACGAGCGAGCCCGTTTACATCAACGTGCTTTCGCCAGCGCACGAGCGGCACGTGCGCGGCCTGCTCGCGGGCGTTCCCGGGGAGATCCGCACGTTCCGGCACCCGACGAACGACGCCTGGTGCCGCGATCATGGCGCGACGTTCGTCACGCGCGCGGGCTCGGATCACCCGGTCGTAGCCGTCGACTGGGAATACAACGCGTGGGGCGGCAAGTACCCCCCGTACGACCTCGACCAGCTCGTCGCCGGGCGCATGGCCGCGGCCCTCGGCGTGCCGCGCCACCGCCCCGGATTCCACCTGGAGGGCGGAGCCATCGAGACCAACGGGGAAGGCATCCTCATGACCACGGCCTCCTGCGTGCTGAACCCCAACCGGAACCCGGGCCTCGACCGCGAAACGGCCGAGCGCCGGCTGCGCGAGACGCTCGGAGTGCACACGGTCGTCTGGGTGAACGGCGACATCCTGGGCGACGACACCGACGGACACATCGACAACCTCGCCCGGTTCGTCACCCGGCAGGACGTCCTCATGGTGGTAAGCGACGCGGCGGACCACCCGTCCCTCCGGCCCGGTTTCGAGGCCCTGGCGGCCGATTGCGACCGCCTCGGGCTGCGCCTGCACCCGCTGCCGCTGCCGGACCCGGTCCACTACGGTGAGCACCGCCTTCCGGCCAGCTACGCCAACTTCTACGTCGGCAACCGCATCGTGCTGCTGCCGGTCTACGGCTGCGCACGGGACGACGAGGCCGCCGAGACGATCGGCCGCTTTTTCCCGGACCGCACCGTGGTGGGAATCGACTGCCGTGAGCTGGTCTGGGGTCTCGGGGCGTTCCACTGCCTCACGCAGCAGGTACCCGCCTGAGCCCCGTCACCCGGTCGGCTTCTTCACGCCGACCGACCCGTCCCGCGGCGGCGCGTCGCGCACGTGCGTATCGAGCCACGTGCTCATTTCCCAGAGCATGTGGCCCACCGACTCGCGGGCGGCGTACCCGTGGCTCTCGTGCGGAAGCAGCGTGAACCGGACGGTCGCGCCGTGGCCCTTGAGCGCCGCGTAGAACCGTTCGCTCTGGATCGGGAAGGTGCCCGAGTTGTTGTCGGCCTCGCCGTGGAGCAGCAGGATCGGCTCCTTGATCCGATCGGCGAACGTGAACGGCGACATCGTCGAGTAGACCTCGGGTGCCTCCCAGTAGGTTCGCTCTTCCGACTGGAAACCGAACGGGGTGAGCGTGCGGTTGTACGCGCCCGACCGGGCGATGCCCGCTCGGAACAGGTCACTGTGGGCGAGCAGGTTGGCGGTCATGAAGGCCCCGTACGAGTGCCCACCCACCCCGACCCGTTCCGGATCGACCACTCCGCGACGTACGCCCTCGGCGATCGCCGCTTCGGCGTTTGCCACGAGTTGTTCGACGAACGAATCGTTGGGCTCCACCTCCCCCTCGCCGACGATGGGCATGGCCGCGTTGTCGAGCACGGCGTACCCGCGCGTCACGAACGGAACGGCGCCCGAGGGCGAGATCCGCGTGAAGCGGTACGGCGATTCGGCAACCTGTCCGGCGAGATCGGCGCTCTTGAATTCGCGCGGATAGGCCCAGACGAAGGTAGGCAGCGGGCCATCCCGCTCGCGGTCATACCCCGCCGGCAGGTACAGCGTGGCACTGAGTTGCACGCCGTCGGCCCTCCTGTACGTGACGAATTCCTTGGATACCGCGGCCATTTCCGGGTAGGGATGCGGAAATGCCGTGACCGCCCGCATCGAGCCGTCGGCCTCCCGGACGTAGTAGTTGGGCGGGTTCTCCGGCGATTCGCGCTGGACCAGCATGCGGCCCGTTCGCGGATCGAGCAACGCCACAGGAGACTCGAACCACGGGTCCTGCGATCGGAAGAGTTCCGTTTCGCTGCCCGTCCCCAGGTCTCGCTTGCGGACGAAGGGCCGTACGCCGTCGGGCGATGCGCCCTCGCCCGTGAGCAGGATGGACCGACCCCCGTCCATCGTCAGCAACATCGAGCGCCCCTCGGGCGTGGGCCGCGACATCGGATTGCCCGGGTTGCCGAACCGGTCCTCGGTGGACAGGTCGAAGACGAGCGTCTTCGCACCCGAGCCGTCCAGGGCCACCCGCCACACGCGGCGCTTCCGGGTGGCCTGCCAGGATTCCGACACCAGGGCGAAGCCCTCGGCCGCGTAGGACGCGCCCGCATATCGCAGCTCGGTGCGGGCCCACTCGACCGGCGATCCCGTGAAGGGCGCCTCCTGCGTGAACAGCGCGTCCCGAACGTCGGCCTTGGCCCGTCCGTCCCCTCCGTCCAGGGCTTCCACCCACGAGAGCGCAGCCGGCCGGTCCGGGCGCCACGTCACCGACCTCGGGCCGGTCACCGTCGATCCGAAGCCCGTCGGCACGGTTTCGCTGGAGGGCTGGTCGGCGACCGAATGCACCACGCGCCCACCGCGATCCCGAACCTCGACGAGGGTCGGGAATCCCGACACCGGCACCTGGTACGAGTAGGGACGGTGCACGGTCTCCGTCAGCAGGTAGCGCCCGTCGGGGGAAGGCTCGAATCCGGATAGCATCGAGGCCGAGATCACCGGCTCGACGCGTCCGTCGAGGTGTACACGGATCAGCTCGCCCTTGGCGTGGTACTCCAGCAGCGCCTCGTCGTGAGGATTCTGGAGCATGTCCTGGTAGGTCCGCACCGGCGCGGCCGTGCCGAGGTTCTCCTGGATTACCGGCGACGCCGGGGTCTCGGGCCGCTCCGGTGGATTCGCCGGGCGGGTGGACGGGATCACCTTCAGCAGCACGGCTGCCCCCGAGGGCTCCCACGCCCACGAGTTGCCGAGGACGTCCGACAGCGCGCGTTCCGACAGGGGGCGGGCACGGGCTGCGGCGACTTCCACCAGCCACGCGTGAACGCCCGTGTCACCGGCCACTTTCACGGCGAGATGGCGTCCGTCGGGAGACCAGGCCAACGAAGCGATTCGCACGCCGTCCGGAAACCCGGTCACCCCGCGTTCCGAGCCATCGCCGAGCGCGATCAGCGAGAGTCCGTCGGCATAGGTACCGCGGCTCGCCGTGCCGGTCCTTGGATTGATTCGCAGGCCGGCGATGCGCAGCTCCGGTTGTGCAAGGTCGGCGATCGTCGGAAGGGCACGACCGGGCATCACGGCCAGGGTAGACCGGTCCGGACTGACCGACACCGACGGGGACGTCGGCGCGTCCACGAAACGGGCGAGTTCGGGAGGCGCCTCCCGGTATCCCTGCCGCGCCGAAACCCCGGGCGCGAGAACGGCAAACGATAGGAGCGACAGCAGGACGAAGGCCGGCAGCGGAAAGCGGCGGAGCATGGCGAACCTCGGGACGGTGAAACCCCGAATATATTCGCCGACACGGTTCCGCGTGCGCGGCCGGTCGTCGACGGGTCGATTCCCGGAACTAGGCCACGCGCCGGTTGCGTGTTTCGACCGAGGGCCGGTCGCCGACGGGTCTCGAGGGGCGTGCGGGTGCGCTGCGCAGGCGCTCCATGTATTCCGAGCGCGCCGGCTCCGACGCGAATACCGCCGACAACGCCTCGCAGGCCATGTGCAGGACCTCGCGCGCTTCCTGGTCAAAAACCAGTGCCGCGGCTACCGTCTTGCGTTCGCGCTCGGGAAGCTCGCCCGAGAGAAAGGCGGCCAGGGTGTAGTCGTCGACGGACATCGGGCGGTGCGGAAGTGACGGCGCGCTGCGCCTTGGCAGGGATATCGGCCGACCCGGGCGCCCCCTTTAGGGCCTGCGTCCGGGTCGACGAAATCCTCTCCGCTTCCCCGCCCCTGCGTCAGTGCAGCGCCCCGATGCCCTGCTCGAACACGACGTCGACCGGGATGCCGGCCGTCGCGAGCCGGTCCAGGTCGGCCTGCAGCTGCGCGTCGATCGCGCCGTACCGCTCGACCAGCTCGGCCACCCCCGCATGGTCGCCGTCCCCCTGGAGCTTGAGGATGAGGGCCGAGAGCGAGTTCATGGCTTCGCGCATCTTCGCGAAATCGGCGCGGTAGGTGCCCGTGGCCTCGTCCCGCGTGAAGGCGCCCATTTCCTGGAAGTAGTTGAACCGGATCATGTTGGCGCGCCCGTGCGCGCTCGAGGCTCCGAACCGGACCGACCGGAAGATGCCGGCCAGGAACGTCACCATGCTATCCTCGACGTCCGCCTCCAGCTCCCCCTGCTCCACGAGCGAGAGCACCATGTAGAGACCCAGCACGTCGGCCTTGCCCTCCTCCAGCGCCGAGGCATGCTCCTTGAGCGCCTCGCGCACCGTTCCGCTCCCGTTGATCGTGTTCTTGATGCCGAGGCCGTGCGCGACCTCGTGGAACATCGTGTTGCCGAAGAACGCGTCGAAGGTGACCTTCGCCCGCTGATCCTCGGCGATGAGCATGCCGGTGATCGGAACCATGATCCGGTCGAACTTCGCCTGCATCGCGTTCTTGAGCTGCAGGCGCCGCGCGCCCTTCTCGAGCTGCACCCGCTCGTCGTTCGGAAGATTGATGGCGATCGTCTTCGACCCGGCGTTCGAGTCGCCCGCGTAGTAGATGACGTCGTAGGCGTTGAGGTCCGAATCGGCGCCAGGCGATTCCGCCTTGTATTCCGCGTCGACCGGGAGCCCGGTCTGGAGGGCCGGAAGCAGCGCCGCGTACCGCGACAGCCGCTCGCTCCACTCCATGTCCTTGACGAGGACGTAGGCCTCGGCCGCCGCCTTGTAGCCGAAGAGCTGGTCCTCGTAGGTCTCGATGGGGCCGATGACGACATCCAGGCGGTTCGTCTTCATGTCCATCCAGGCGCGGTCGCTCTCCAGGTATTCCCCGGTGACGAGTGCCTCGGCGCGCAGCTCGAGGTAGCGCTTCAGCCCGGCGTCCTCGGCCAGCGCGGCGGCTTCGCGGAGGCGCCCCGCCGCCCGCTGCATCGGCTCGGCGTAGGCCTCGTGGTACGGAACGGCGCGCAGGGCTTCCCCTGCGTCGCGGCGCACGAGCGTGTAGAGCGAGCGCAGGGCGGGATCGGCTTCGGCCGCCTTCTCGAAGTCGGCCTTCGAGAGGTTCGCCGGGTAGAGGTTGGATCCGTCCGGCTTCGGGCCGACCCCGTCCACGAACGGGCGGTTGCCGTCGAGCCGGTCCCACGGACCGTAGTTGATCTCGGCGAACGTGCGGAGCCCGGGGTCCCCGATCGACGCCAGCAGCGAATCCCGGTCCCCGTACGCCTGCAGCCAGAAGATCTCGTCCATGGCCTGGGCGGCCTCGACGAGCAGCGGCAGCATGCGGCACTCCGACGGGGTGAGCGTCGACGTGTCCGTCGTCAGGCGGAAGGGCGTGTACTTCGAGAGCAGGGCCCGGGCCTCGGGCGAGCCCTCGTCGAGATTCCAGGTGGACATGGTCGATTCGCTTTCCGCGAGGATCGCGGCGCAGGAGGTCGTGGTGCCCTCTTCCGGGCTGCCGCAGGACAGCGTGCCGAGGACGAACGCGAAGGGCAGGAGTCGGGCGATCCGAAGCATGGACGTTCCGGTCGGGTTGGGTTGGCCGGAGATTACCGGAGCCGAACGGGGCAGACAACGTCCCTGCGAGGAATCGGCGTGGAGATCACCTTCGCTCCGGCTCAGTTCTCCTCCGCGTCGGAAGGCCGAACGAACCCGGACACTCCCCAGCCCTCGAGTCGCTCGCGCCACGCCTCGGCTTCGTCGCGGTCCACGAACCGACCGAAACGTACCCGCCACGTTCCTCCTGGCCCCCTCTCGACCCGCGCGCCCGAGAACCGGGCGGCCAGGCGCTCCGCGGTTTCCGCGTCGCTGAACGACCCGAGCTGCACCGTCCACGCGGTCGCCGGTGGCCCCGGCACGGCAGCGGAACCCGCTCCGGATCCCGCACTCTCGTCCTGTCGGCGGATGCGCATCCATCGGGGTTCTTCTCCCAACCCGAGGCGTGCCCCGGCAGACCCCGAGACCAACAGTCGAACCCCGGAATCGTATGGCCCACGGTCCATTACGACCACCCGGACGGTGCGCCCGGCCGCTTCCACGACCAATTCGGTGCCGAACGGCAACGTGGGGTGGGCGGCCACGAGGTCCGTCGGACGGTACGTTGCGCCCGACGCCATGCGGCGACCCGCCAGGTGCTCCGGGTACACGGCCACGGGTCCGTCGAGCACCTCGCCCGGATGCACGGGCGAGGATTGCCGTGCCGACGCGGGCGCCGCCAGGAGCGCAATCACGACGACGGCTACTCGGGCACCCACGGTCTTACCGCCGATGCGTTCGGGGGAGGGACTCGTCGGCCAGGATGACGAAATCCCCGAGTCCGGCGTGCTTCGCGGGGTCGAACCGGTTCACGTCGGCCGCGGGTCGCACGGTCACCACGACCTGACCCGAGCCCGGTCGGTATCGGACCAGGTGCTCCGGGATGCCTGTGTAGTTCTCGACGTGGAAGGCACCCACCACGTGCACGACGAGCGAGCCCGGATTCCGCATCTGGTGCTCTGCGATCGACCACGCCATCGTGGCGTCCCAGAGCGACTGCGAATCCAGCATGTACGACATGCCGCCGTGCTGCGGACCCTGACCGGACGGCGCCGCCGTCGGCTGCGGGCTCGGCGCCGCGTTCCCGCGCGACGTGGAGTCGGGCGTCGGACGGGCCGCCGCCATGCCGGCCATCGCCTCGGCCATCAGGGCATTCCATTCGGCGGCGTACGCCTCCGAGGCCTTCGCATACGGCAGCGGGGCGACATGGCGCAGCGCTTCGGCCGAGAGCGCGTCGAGAGACTGGGGTCCGAGACGGGTCACGCGGTTGACGTACCGACGGGGCGCGTTCGCCGCAATGACCGGCAACCCGTGCGCCTTCGCGAACTCGACCATCGGACGGTAGTCGGTCGCGTAGTTCGGCCACGGAAGAGACGCGGCGCGGAAGGCGCTCTCGGTGATGATCCCGTCCAGGTACTCGTCCACGACCATCTGCACGTCGCGCGTGAACATCTCCATCGACAGCGCTACGCCCCGATCGTGGTATGCCGTGAAAACGCGTTGCAGCAGTTCGAGTTGAAGGGCGTGCACCACCGGGTCGTCGTGCGTTTCGCCGATCAGCAGCGCGTCTGCCCCGCCCGCCGTCCGGACGATGGCCTCGAGGCTGGACGGGTTGCCCTGCGAATCATAGACGCGCCAGTGGCTCGCGTCGACCCGGATCGTATCCGTGGGCGCGAGGGCGAGGAGTAGAGTGGCAAGCAGAAGGTCCATGGAAGTCGAATCGTGAGGCGGTCGAAATCAGTCGGCGTCGGTTTCGCGGGCCGGTCCGGGGTCGGCCGAACCTTCACCGGTACGGCGCTTCTTGCGCTTCTTGCGCTTCTTGCGGGCCTCCGCGTCGGCCGCCGGGGCCTCGGCGTGCACTTCGTCCGGGTGGTACTCGTCGCTGTCGATCTCGGGTTCCGCTTCCCTGCCCGAGGTACCGTGGAGGGTGTCGTGGTACAGGTCGTCGACGAGCATCGCCAGCAGTTCCGGTTCCTCGCGCGCAAGTTCTTCCACCATCGGAAGGAAGCGGCGCAAGCGCTCCCGGTTCAGGTTCGTCTTCGTGCGGTAGCGGGCCTCGAGGGTCACCGTCATCCGCTCGTTGACGCGGGCCTCGACGTCGGCGTCCGTAGGCAATTCGGCTCGCTGCATTTCAATTCCGTACTTGTGCGCGGTGCGCTTCAGGTTCGTCTCTTCCTCGATGGAGACCAGGGTGATCGATGTGCCGGTCTTGCCCGCGCGCGCGGTCCGGCCCGCGCGGTGCACGTAGTATTCCTGGTCGTCCGGCATGTTGAACATGAACACGTGGCTCAGGTCCGAGATGTCGATGCCCCGGGCGGCGACGTCGGTGGCGACCAGAAAACGCAACCGACCCGACCGGATGCGACGCATGACCGCTTCGCGCGCCTTCTGGGACAGGTCACCCGACAGCGAGGCGGCGTCATACCCGTAGTTGGACAGGAACTGGCCCAGGTACTCCACTTCGCGGCGGGTATTCGCGAAGATGATCGCGCTTTCGGGGTTCTCCAACTCGATCAGGCGGACGAGCGTCCGGTCTTTCTGCATCGGATCCACCCGGTAGTACCGGTGCTCGATCGCGTCGACACTGACGTTTCCGGTCGACAGCGAGAGAAACCCGGGGTCCCGGAGAAACTCGTGCGCGAGGGCCTTGACGCGCGGCGGGATGGTCGCAGAGAACATGCAGGACTGCCGTTCCTTCGGCAGCCACGACCGCATCGCCATCATGTCGGGGTAGAAGCCCATCGAAAGCATCTCATCGGCCTCGTCGAGCACGAAGGCACGGCAGTGGTCGAGCGAGAGCGTACGACGCTGCAGGTGGTCCAGCACGCGGCCCGGCGTTCCGACCACCACCTGCGCGCCGGCCGCCAGCTTGTCGAGCTGCGGGCCGTACCGTACGCCGCCGTAGATCGCGACGGCCTTCAGACCCCGTTCCCCCTTGATGCGCTCGAACTCGTCGAAGATCTGCCGGGCCAGCTCGCGGGTCGGGCTCAGGATAAGGGCCTGCGGGCGGGCGAGCGTGTCGTCGAGCCGATCGAAGAGCGGCAAGAGGAACGCGCCGGTCTTGCCGGAACCCGTGCGCGACTGCACGATCATGTCGCGCCCGGCGAGCAGGTACGGGATGGCCTTGCGCTGGACCGGCATGAGATCGGGCCAGCCCGCCGCGCGAACGGCACCGGCCAGTGCGGGCGGAAGCCCGGCCAACGTCACTTCGGGCAGGGCGTCATCGGGCTCGACGAAGGACGCCGCTGTTTCGGCGTCCCGGGCTTCGCGCTTGGCCCGGGACGTAAGGTCGATCACGTTCTTCCAGGGTTTCCTGGGAATTTCTCCTCGGCTCATGGACTCCTACATGGCCAGGCCGCCGTCGACCTGCAGCACGTGCCCCGTAATGTAGCCCGCCGCGCTCGACGCGAGGAAGACGACCGCGGCCGCGACTTCGTTGGGATCCGCCCCCCTCTGGAGCGGAATGGACTTGAGGAACGCCTCCTTGGCGGCCTCGGGGATCTTCTCGGTCATCTCGGTCATCACGTACCCCGGGGCGACCACGTTGACGGTGACGCCGCGGCTCGCCAACTCCTTCGCGAGGCTCTTGGAGAATCCGATGATGCCCGCCTTCGAGGCGGCGTAGTTGGTCTGCCCGGCGTTCCCGGTGATGCCGACCACCGAAGAGAGGTTCACGATGCGACCCGAGCGCTGCTTCATCATCACCCGGTAGGCGGCCTTCGAGAAGTGGAATACGCTCTTCAGGTTCGTGTCGAGCACGGCGTCCCAGTCCTCCTCGGTCATGCGCAGCATGAGCGTGTCGCGCGTGACGCCGGCGTTGTTGACGAGCACGTCGAGCCGGCCCCAGGTCTCCACGACCCGGGAGACCGCGGCGTCGGCCGAGGCCGGGTCGGCCGCGTCGCCCTGGATCGCGATCGCCTCTCCGCCCGAGGCGGCGATCTGCGCCGCCAGCGCGTCGGCCTCCGCGGTCGAACTGCGGAACGTGAACGCCACCTTCGCGCCTGCGGCTGCGAAGGCCTCGGCGATGGCGCGTCCGATGCCGCGCGTTCCGCCCGTCACGAGAACCGTCTGTCCGGAAAAGTCGAGATGCATGTCGATCGAAGGAATGGGTCGGTGCGGGGCGGCGTCAGCGGCCGTTGGTGAGCGCCTCGAAATCGTCGCGCGTTCCGATGGCCATCGTTTCGGCGTCGCGGCCTAGCGTACGCTTGACGAGACCCGAGAGGACCTTGCCCGCCCCGATCTCGACGAAGCGGGCAGCCCCGTCCGATCCCATGGCCTGGAGGGTCTGCGTCCACCGGACCGGCGCCAGGAGCTGCTCGAGCAGGCGGGCACGGATGGCCTCCGGATCGGTGGTCGGAAGCCCGGAGACGTTCAGGTATACCGGCACGCGCGGGGTACGCAGGGGCAGGTTGGCCAGGGCGTCGGCGAGCCCGGCCCGGGCATGCTCCATGAGCGGCGAGTGGAACGCCCCACTGACCGGCAGCGGCACGACCTTTCGGGCACCCCGCTCCGCCAGGAGCGCCGTCGCTCGCTCGATGGCCGTCAGGTCGCCGGAAATGACCACCTGTCCGGGCGAATTGTAGTTCGCCGGCTGCACCACCTGCGTTCCCTGGCTCGCCTCGGCGCAGACTTCTTCGATCAGTGCGTCTTCGGTGCCGATGACCGCCGCCATGCCGCCCGGGCGGAGCCTGCCCGCCTCCGCCATCAGTCGGCCGCGTTCGCGCACGATGGTGAGCCCATCCTCGAACGCGATGGCTCCGGACGCCGCGAGCGCCGAATATTCACCGAGACTGTGACCTGCGACCATGTCGAAACCGATGCCGGCCTCCTCGAGCACCGTCATGACCGCGAGGCTGTGCAGATACAGCGCGGGCTGGGTTACCTCGGTCTGGCGCAACCTCTCCGTATCCCCTTCCGGCTCGCCCGTCCCGAACATGGCGGTGGACAGCGAGAAACCGAGCACCCTGTCGGCCGCGTCGAAGAGGCGTCGGGCGGCCGGAAAGCCGGAGGCCAGGTCGCTGCCCATGCCCACGTACTGGGAGCCCTGTCCGGGGAACAGAAACGCGGTCTTGCTCATGGCGTGTGGATCGGGCTCACGCGACGTCGGCGCCGTCGTAAGCCCACTTCAGGTAGGCCGCGCCCCAGGTGAATCCTCCGCCGAACGCGGCGAGCACCAGGTTGTCGCCCCTCCGTAGCTGGGACTCCCAGTCGGCAAGGCAGAGCGGAATGGTCGCCGCCGTCGTATTGCCGTACCGTTCGATGTTGAGCATCACCTTGTCCATGCCGATGCCCATCCTGCGGGCGGTGGCGTCGATGATGCGCAGGTTCGCCTGGTGCGGTACCAGGAAACGCACGTCATCCCCCGTCAGGCCGTTCCGCTTCATGATCTCGGCCGAGACGTCGGCCATGCCCTGCACGGCGTAACGAAACACGTGCTGTCCTTCCTGGTGCAGGAAATGCAGGTTGCGATCGACGGTCTCGTGGGTGGGCGGATGCAGGCTGCCGCCTCCGAGCATGCAGAGAATCGACCAGTTCGACCCGTCCGTGCGTTCGATGGAGTCGACCAGGCCATGACCCGACTCGTCCGGCTCGAGCAGGACCGCCGCCGCGCCGTCCCCGAACAGGATGCACGTCGTGCGGTCGGTGAAGTCCAGGATCGAGCTCATCTTGTCGGCGCCGATCACGAGGACCTTGGAGTGCTTCCCGCACTCGATGAACCGAGCCGCCGTCGACAGGGCGAACAGGAACCCGCTGCAGGCGGCCGAGAGGTCGAAACCCCAGGCGTTGGACGCACCGAGGTTGGCCTGCACGAGCGCCGCCGTGGACGGAAAGAACATGTCCGGCGTCACCGTGGCCACGACGATCGCGTCGATCTCGTCGGCCCGGATTCCACGCTTGCGCAGCACGTCGCGGGCAGCTTCCGTGGCCATGTACGAGGTCGCCTTGGCAGGATCCCGGAGGATGCGGCGCTCGCGGATTCCGGTTCGACTGCGGATCCACTCGTCCGAGGTTTCCACCATCGCCTCCAGGTCGGCGTTGGTGAGTCGCTCCTCGGGAAGGAAGTGGCCGACGGCCGTGATGGCTGCTCTGGGCATGACGACGTTCGTTCTCAGGCGCCGGCCGGCGCCGAGGCCAGGGCCGTGGTGATGCTGCCCGAGACATCCTGGCGAACCACGTCAGCGGCAACACGCACCATGTTCGCGATGGCGCGGGCTCCGGAACCGCCGTGCCCGATGATCACGTTGCCGCCGACGCCGAGCAGCGGCACCCCGCCGTATTCCTCGTAATCGAACCGGCGACGAACCCCCTCGAACGCCCGGCCGACCACCGCCTGCTCGGCGGGACCCATCTGCTGGCGTTTCATCTCGGCCCCGATCATCTGCGGAAGCACCGAGGCGATGCTCTCGCCGAGCTTGAGCATGATGTTGCCCACGAACCCATCGCAGACGACCACGTCGGCCGGGTGCTGCATCAGGTCACGCCCCTCGATGTTGCCCCGGAAGTTGATGCCGGGTTCGGCAGAGAGCAGGGAGAAGGCGTTCTTGACCTGCTCGTTTCCCTTGCCGGGTTCCTCGCCGATGTTCATGATGGCGACCACGGGGCGTTCCCGGCGCAGGATCTTCTCCGCGTAGACGGAGCCCATCAGCGCGAACTGCACCAGGTGCTCCGGTTTGCAGTCGACGTTCGTACCCACGTCGATCAGCAGGCAGAAATCCCTCAGCGTGGGAAAGTATCCGATGATCGCGGGGCGGCTCACGCCGGGCAACCGTCCGAGGATGAACAGGGCAGCCGCCATCACGGCTCCCGTATTTCCCGCGCTGACGAACGCGTCGGCCGCGCCCTCGCGCTGTGCCGCCAGGCCCACGTGGATCGACGAGCCGGTCTTCGTCTTGACCGCCGTCGCGGGCGAATCGCCCATTCCGATCACTTCGGGAGCGTGCAGGACCTGCAGGCCGGCATCTTCCGCGCCTGCCTCACGGATCAGCCGCCCGATCTCTTCGGCGGGACCCGTGAGGAGAATCTGCACGTCGCCCGACAGCGAGCGTGCCGCCTGGATACACCCCTCGACGACCACCGCGGGCGCGTGGTCGCCCCCCATGGCATCGACAGCTACGCGTACGGGCATGCGGGGATCTCCTTGGACGTGTCGGCTTCACCCGCACCACGCGGGATCAGCCGAAAGGTACGAAGCCTTCGGTCCCGGCCGACCGCCGGTGAGCCGGTCGTCAGGCGGCGTCCTTGCGGTCGACCACCTTGCGGCCGCGGTAGTGTCCGCAGCTCGGGCACGCCCGGTGCATCAGCTTGGCTTCGCCGCAATTCGGGCACGCCATCGTGGCGGGCGCGTCGAGCCGGCTGTAGTAGTTGGCACGACGGCTGCGCGAGCGTGCCTTGGAATGTCTGCGGCGAGGATTTGCCATCTCGGTCTCTCGGTGGGTTCGAATCCGGAATCAGTCCGGGTCGCGGGTCCCTTCGCGCAGGCGCCGGAGCGCCTCCCATCGGGGATCCGGTTCCTCTTCGGCCGGCGCTCCGAACCGCGTCGGCAGGTCGACCGATTCGGCACCCGGAGCGATGCGTCGGAGCGGAATGGAAAGGAGCAGGAGGTCTCGCACGGCGTCGGTGACGTCGAGCTCGGTGGCGAAGGCGGGAAGCTCGAGGACCTCGTCGGAGGGCCCGCCCAGCGAGTCGAGCTCGTCCGCAGGAACGTAGAGCAGGCTGCCGGTGCTCTCGAGCGGCTGATCGTAGTCGACCAGCGTGCGATCGCACTGCAGCCGGGCCGTGCCCTCCACCTCCAGCCGCACCAGGATCCGGTCCCCCTCGCGATCGAGGTGAGCCGTCACCAGGATGTCCCGGAAGTCGTTTCCGTCCAGGCCGAGATCACCCGGGTCGGGGGAAATCCGATCCGTCCGAAGCCCTTGCTTGAGGGAACCGATGTCCAGGCGCACCATGCGTTCCGGAGCCATGCTTTTCAAGGAGCCTGTTAATATACAGCCGTTCCGCTCGTCCGTCCACATGCGGGCCCCGTCCGCCGTGCCGCTTCCGCACGGACTTCATACCGGCGGGTTTGTGAAATCGGGTTCACGTGCGTTGAAGTTCGGGTCGGGACACGTTACCATCGAAACCCCCACGCGGCGTTCCGCGACCCCGTACCGTGGCCGGACGGCAGCCCGTCAGGCCCTCGAAGCCCGCATCGACGCGAACCGTCCCGGTCCGCCATGTCCAAGTCACCCGAAGAGGTCTGGAACGAGTGTCTCGACGTGATTCGGGACAACATCAGCCGCCAGAGCTTCAAGACCTGGTTCGCGCCGATCAAGCCCATGGCGCTCGCCCAGGACGGGGAGGGGGTCCGGCTTACCGTTCAGTTGCCCAGCCGGTTCTATTACGAGTGGTTGGAGGAACACTACTCCAGTCTCCTCCGCAAGACCGTCAACAAGGTTCTCGGGGCCAACGGACGGCTTTTCTACGACGTCGTGATCGAGAAGGACGACGCCGAGAGCGGATACGACGGGACCTCGATGCAGCTCCCAGCGCGGCGGCCGGCCAATGAACCGGCCCCGCGGGGCGTGACCGTCGACGCGGCCCCTCCCGTTCGCAGCGCCCCGTCGCCCGCGCCCGAGCCCGCGGCCGGAAGCCCGGTGACCAACCCCTTCGTGATCCCCGGCATCCAGAAGGTGCAGGTCGACAGCCGCCTGAATCGCAACTATACGTTCGACCGGTTCATCGAGGGCGACTGCAACCGGCTTGCCCGCAGCGCCTCGCTGGCGATCGCCCAGCATCCCGGCGGTACCAGCTTCAACCCGTTCCTCCTGTATGGCGGCGTGGGTCTCGGCAAGACGCACCTCATCCAGGCGATCGGGAACTACATCGAGGCGAACCAGACCGGGCAGTCGGTCCTGTACGTATCGAGCGAGCGGTTCACGACCGAGTTCGTGCAGGCGATCCAGCACAACCGGGTCAGCGATTTCTCGCTGTTCTACCGGCAGATCGACCTTCTCATCATCGACGACGTCCAGTTCTTCAGCGGAAAGGAGAAGACCCAGGAGGAATTCTTCCACATCTTCAACGCCCTGCACCAGGCCGGCAAGCAGATCGTCCTGTCGGCCGACCGCCCTCCACGGGACATCCAGGGTATCGAGGAGCGTCTCCTGTCCCGCTTCCAGTGGGGGCTCTCGGCCGACGTGCAGCCGCCCGACCTCGAGACCCGCATCGCCATCCTTCAGCGGAAATCGGAGGAAGACGGTATCGGCGTCACGCCCGACGTCATCGAGTTCGTCGCCCACAACGTCAAGAGCAACATCCGGGAGCTCGAGGGAGCGCTGATCCGGCTCCTCGCCCATGCGACGCTCCACAAGCGGGAAATGGACCTTCCGCTGGCCCGAGAGGTGCTGCGGGACCTGATCAAGGAGACACGGGTCACGCTCACCATCGAGGAAATCCAGCGCCTGGTGTGCGGGTATTTCTCGATTCCGGAGGACCTGGTGCGGGCCAAGACCCGCAAGCGGGAAGTCGTGCAGGCCCGCCAGGTGGCGATGTTCTTCGCCAAGCAGCTCACCCAGCATTCGCTCAAGACGATCGGGCTCCATTTCGGCGGAAGGGACCATTCGACCGTCATCCACGCCAACCAGAGCGTGGAGGACCAGATGGAGACCGACCCGAAATTCCGCCACATGATGGAGGAAATCCGGCACCGCATCGAACTGCGCAGCCGCTGATCCCGTGTCCGCGCCCGCCGCGGGAAACCGCCGGGCACCCGCCGCGGCCGGGCGTTTCCTCGGCTGCAAAGGCGTTGCCCGTGCGTTACCTTTGCCGAACCGAACGTCCGCTTCCCGCACCTCGGCCCATCCCGACTTCCCGTCATGAAGTTTTCCGCCTCCAGCGCCGACCTCCTCAAGGCCCTGCAGACCGTATCCGGTGCCGTTCCGACCAAGAGCACGCTGCCGATCCTGGAGTGCATCCTGTTCGAGGCCGACATCAATACGCTGCGCCTCAGCGCGACCGACCTCGAGATTTCGATCCGGCAGAAGATCTCGGTGACGCTGGACCGCACCGACGGCAGCGCCTCCCGGGTAGCCGTCCCCGCGAAGCGCCTGCTCGACACGCTGCGCGCGCTGCCCGAAACCCCGGTCGAATTCTCGGTCGACGGCGACTTCAACGTTCTCCTGAAGACCGCCCAGGGCCGGTACAAGATGGTCGGATTCGACGGGGCCGACTACCCGGCGCTTCCCGAACTCGCCGAGACGACGCGCATCGAGACGTCCGGAGGGCTGCTCAAGCGCGCCATCCACAAGACCGGTTTCGCGGTGAGCCGGGACGCGCTGCGACCCGCGATGATGGGCATCTTCTTCCAGATCGGACCCGACGGCGGCAAGGCGGTCGCCACCGACGGGCATCGCCTGGTCAAGCTGTCGCTCGACCGCATGCTGTCGAGTGAGCCCGTGTCGTTCATCGTTCCGGAAAAGGCCGTCAACCTCGCATCCCGCGTGGCGACGGACGACCCCTGCACCGTGCTCGTCGACGGCGGCTACGTCGCGTTCGATTTCGGTCGCTCGCGCGTGCTCGCGCGCCTGATCGACGAGACCTATCCGAATTACCAGGCGGTGATCCCGGTCGACAACGAGAAGCGGCTCACGGTTTCGCGCGACGCCATGCTCGCCGCGGTCAAGCGCGTCGCGCTCTATTCGTCGTCGATGACGAACCAGGTACGCCTCGCCCTGTCGTCCGACAGCGTGCGCATCTCGGCCGAGGACATCGAGCGGGCCAGCGAGGCCCAGGAAACCGTCGCGTGCGAGTACGACTCGGACGACATGCTGATCGGATTCAACGCGGTATACCTGACCGAGGTGCTGTCGAACATCGACTGCGACGAGGTCCAGTTCGAGTTTTCTTCCCCGAACCGTGCCGGCATCGTCGTGCCGTTGGAGCAGAAGGACGGCGAGAGCATGATGATGCTCATCATGCCGGTGATGCTGAACACGTACGCGTGATCGGGGCCGTGGCCCCGGATTCCGCTCATTCGACGCGACCGAGCAGCACCCGGGCCTGTTCGTTGCCCGCCCCGGCGGCGGCACGAAGCGCAACCAGGCCCGCTTCGCGCTCGCCCCGCATGAGGCGGAGTTCGCCCAGCAGGAGCAGGCTTTCCGGCGAGCCGTCCTCGGACTCCAGGACGTCCCGTTCGAGGGCGTCCAAGGCGTCCCGGTCGTAGACCGGCCACAGTCCGAGACGCAACGAGCGGCTGCCGAGCGCCCTTTGGGTCCACGATCCGAAGTCGGACGCGGCCTGGGGCCCCCGGGTTCGCATGTCGATTCGCGCTTCGACGGATCGCCACGCGGCCCTCGCGTCCTCGTCTTCGCTGACCCGTCCGATCGCGCCCGCCGCACCGAGCGTCACGACGACCGCCGCGGCCGCCCACCACCGGACCGGCCAGAGTCGATGGACCCGGGCCGGCTCGGCCGTACGCCCGGGGGATGCCGAGCGACCCGACAATCGCTCGAAGTGGGCCTCTGCGGGAAGCGAGGCGTCCAACGCGGCCATGCGCTCGCAGCGCTCCCTCCACCGCGCGAGTACGTCGCCCGCGTCGGGAAGCGTGGTCGTGAGCTGCTCGACACGACGATCGAACGCGGGCCGTTCCGCCGGGAGCAGTCCGCTCCTGTGGGCGGCGAGCGTGTCCATCGTCGATTCCGAGGCATCCGGCCGGAGGCCGGCATCGGCGAGCCCCTTTTCCAGCCGTTCGATCGCCGCCCTCCCGGGGCCGCCGGGGTTGGCGTCCGAAAGCCAGGCGGCGCGATCCTCATCGGGCAGCAGGGCCGCGAGGAGTACGCGTTCCGCGGTATTCCCAGGATTCATTTTCGTTCTCTCGCTTTGTCGGCTCCGGTTCGCGACGCCGACGTTGCCCCCTCTGACTCCAGGGCGGGCGGTTCATAACCTGCGAATTCCCGCAGCCATCGGACCAGGCGCCGGTCGGCCCGGAGTCGCGCCAGCGCCTTGTGGGCGTAGGCGCGCACGGTGGCCGGATCCCGGCCCATGGCCGAAGCGATCGCCTCGTAGTTGGCGCCGTGGAGAAACCGCTGCTCGGCATAGGGACGAAGGAAGGGCGGAAGCCGTTCCACGGCCGACCGCACCGCCGACGCGAGGCCGGCGTTTTCGTGCCAATCGTCCAGCTCGTCCGGTGACGCAGAGGGTTCCGCCACGCGGTCCAGTTCCATGGGCTGACTTCGCCGGGTCACGAAGCTGACATACGTGTTGCGACACACGACCACGACCCACCGGGCGTATCGGGACGGCTCGCGCAGGTCCGAGCGGCCTCGCTCCACCCGTTCGTAGGCCTGGTCGATGACGTGCTCCAGTTCGCCGCCCGTGAAGGACGGCTCCCGTGCGAATCGCACGAGAAAGTATCGGCGCACGTAGCAGTAGGTCCACAGAGCCACGACGTACTCGTCCGCGTCGTTCGGCGCGCGCAGCCAGCGCTCGAAGACCGCTCCCGCTTCGTCCACCGCGTCGAGACGAAACGGCAGCCTCGACGCGAGACCGTCCAGTTCGGGCAGATCGGAGACGCGGCGCACGATGGGAACAATGGTTGATGTGACGCGGTGGCTTCGGGACGGTCACCGGACTGTCCCCCCGGGGCCCACCCCCGGGACCAATGGAGCCGGGAGCCGACCGGTTTGTGACCGATGGACGGCACTTCGTCAAGAATACGGGAATTGGGGCAGTCCTCGAAAACCGTCCGAAGGCCCGGGCGTGGCAGACGTTCGCGTTGCCGGGGTCGCGTCGGCGGCCTTCGAGCGCGCCAGGGCTCACGGCAGGGCCCACGCCGTTGACCCCGGACCGCGATGTGCGTATTTTGCACGACTGCGGCTTTCCCACCACGAGTCGCAATCACACCGCAGCACGCGCCGGATGCCCCGTTCCGGCCCTCCAGCAGCATGGACGTCAATTCATTCAAAACGGTCAGTACCCGCCCCGCCGACGTGGAGCGCAAGTGGTACGTGATCGACGCCGAGAACCAGGTCGTCGGCCGCCTCGCTTCGCACGTGGCGTCTGTCCTCCGGGGCAAGCACAAGCCGTCGTTCACGCCCCACGTGGACACCGGCGACTTCGTGATCGTGATCAACGCCGACAAGGCGCGGTTCACCGGCAAGAAGGAGGACGACAAGGAGTACTTCAGCTACAGCGGGTATCCGGGGGGCGTGACCCTTCGTACGCCGCGCGAGATGCGCGACCGCAAGCCGATCTTCATCGTGGAGAATGCCATCAAGGGCATGCTCCCCAAGGGTCCTCTCGGCCGGCAGATGTTCAGGAAGTTGAAGGTGTACGCCGGCACCGAGCACCCGCACGAAGCCCAGCAGCCCGAGCTGCTGTCGCTCTAGTCCGTCCTTTCCGCCTACCTCCCGTATGGCAGCACCCGCACAGCAGAACGCCGTCGGCCGACGCAAGACCTCGGTCGCCCGCGTATACCTCCGTCCCGGCACCGGCAAGGTGGTCATCAACCACCGCGACCTCGAGAACTACTTTCCTCTCGAGTGGAGCCGCCGCGCCATCGTTTCCCCCCTCGCCGTCACCGGCACCCAGGACCGCTTCGACGTGGTCGTGAACGTGCGCGGAGGCGGCCCCACGGGACAGGCCGAGGCCGTCCGCATGGGCATTGCCCGTGCGCTCGTGGAGAACAACGAGGAAAACCGCAAGCCGCTGCGCGACGCCGGCTTCCTGACGCGCGACCCCCGCATGGTCGAGCGCAAGAAGTACGGCCAGCCCAAGGCCCGCAAGCGGTTCCAGTTCTCGAAGCGCTAGTTTCGAGCCAGGCGGCGGCCGGACAGTCCGGCCGCCGTTTTCATCTCGCATACGACCCGATGGGTCCCCGGGGTGGCCGGTTTCCGGCTCGGGGTTCCCAGGCGACGGACGTAGCGGACCAACCCGAACGACATAATGACCACGACGCCCCAGCATCGCGTCGAAATCGAGGACCTGCTGAAGGCGGGTACCCATTTCGGCCACCTCACGTCCCGCTGGAATCCCAAGATGCGCTCCTACATCTTCATGGAGCGGAACGGGATCCACATCATCGACCTCAACCAGACGCAGACCTACCTCGATGCCGCCGCCGACGCGGTTTCGCGGTTTGCGAAGCGGGGTCGCAAGGTCCTGTTCACGGGCACCAAGAAGCAGGCCCGTGACATCGTCAAGAAGTACGCGGTGGAGTGCGGCTCTCCGTACGTTACCGAGCGCTGGCTCGGCGGTACGCTGACCAACTTCGCGACGATCAAGAAGAGCATCCGTCGCATGGAGGACCTCGTCCGCATGGAAGAGGACGGCACCATGGACCAGCTCAAGAAGAAGGAGCGCCTGATGCGCCGTCGCGAGCGCGCGAAGCGCGAAAAGACGCTCGGCGGCATCAAGGACATGGCCCGGCTTCCCGGCGCCCTCTTCGTCGTCGACATCAACCGCGAGCACATCGCGGTCCAGGAAGCGCAGCGTCTCGGTATCCCGATCGTCGCGCTCGTCGACACGAACTGCGACCCCGACCAGGTCGACTTTCCGATCCCGGCCAACGACGACGCCCAGCGCTCGATCGAGCTGATCACCGCGGTGATCGCCCGGGCCGTCTCGGAAGGCGACAAGGAGAAGGACGTACATGAAACCACGGCTGCGGCCGCCGAAGAGCGCCGCGCCGAAGAGGCCCACGACGAGTCCGAAGACGAGGACTGAGTCGCACGGGTCGGCCCGGGGTGCCTGCGGCCGTCCTGCCTCCCAACACAGACCCTCCGGACGGTCGAGCGGGGCTCGCCCGTCCGGACAACCTGCCATTGCCATGAGCATTTCAGCCGGAGACGTCAAGAAACTGCGCGACATCACGGGTGTCGGCATGATGGACTGCAAGCGGGCGCTCGAGGAGTCCAACGGTGATTTCGAAGCCGCCATCGACATCCTGCGCGTCAAGGGCCAGAAGGTCGCCGCCAAGCGCGCCGACCGCGAGGCCAAGGAGGGGATCATCGCCACCGCCGCCACGGGCGACGCGAAGACGGCGATCCTCGTCGAGGTGAACTGCGAGACCGATTTCGTTGCGCGTAACGACGAATTCCAGTCGTATGCCCAGTCGATCGCCGACCTGGTCCTTTCGGCCCGGCCTTCCGATCGGGATTCGCTGCTCGCACTCACGCTCGAGGGCGGACGCACGATCGAACAGTCGCTTACCGACATGACGGGCAAGATCGGCGAGAAGATCGACGTTCGTCGTCACGCCGTGCTCTCCGTGACCGAAGGCGAAGTCGTGGCCTACATCCACCCGGGCGCCCGTCTCGGCGTGCTGGTGCATGCGACCGGTTCCGGCGACGTCGTCGCTGCCGGTCGGGACGTCGCGATGCAGGTTGCCGCCATGAATCCGGTCGCCACCCGGCGGGAAGAGGTTCCGCAGGAGATCCAGCAGCACGAACTCGAGATCGGCCGGGAAGTCGCACGCAACGAAGGCAAGCCGGAGCAGATCGTCGAGCGCATCGCCCAGGGCAAGCTCGATCGCTACTTCAAGGACAACGTTCTCCTGGAACAGCCGTTCGTCAAGGACTCGTCCCAGACGGTCTCGGCCATGCTGCAGGCGGCCAAGGCCGACGTTCGCACGTTCGTCCGCTTCGCGCTGGGCGACTGAGCCCTTCCGCATCCAGGAAACGGGCGCGCCGGTGGGCCGGCGCGCCCGTTTTTTCGGGTTTCCGTCGTGAATCGCAGGGGAATCCCGCCTACGGGAGCCCTTGGCCCCGTCGGGAGTCGATTGAACGGCCCCATCGGACCGCGTAGATTGCCGGAACCCCGTTCCCCATCCCCATGGCCGACACCCTACCCGTCGACGGTCCGCTCCGGTACCGCCGCATCCTGCTCAAGCTGAGCGGCGAGTCGCTCATGGGCTCCCGGGAGTTCGGAATCGACCAGGACGTGCTTGCGAGCTACGCCGCCGAGATCCGTTCGGCGGTACACGCCGGGGCCGAGGTCGCCGTCGTGATCGGAGGGGGCAACATCTTCCGGGGGGTCGGAAACGCACACGGGGGAATGACGCGCGCCCACGGCGACTACATGGGCATGCTGGCGACCATGATCAACGCCATGGCCCTGCAGGACGCGCTCGAGCAGGCCGGTCTCAAGACCCGCCTCCAGTCCAGCATCAAGATGGAACAGATCGCCGAGCCGTTCATCCGGCGACGCGCGATCCGCCATCTCGAAAAGGGCCGCGTCGTGATCTTCGGATCGGGAACGGGCAACCCGTACTTCACGACGGACACCGCCGCGGCGCTCCGCGCCCTCGAAATCGACGCCGACGTGCTGCTGAAAGGCACGCGCGTCGACGGGATATTCACCGCCGATCCGGAAAAGGACCCGTCCGCTACGCGTTTCGAGTCCATCCACGGAAATGAGGTCATTGCCCGGGACCTGCGCGTGATGGACCTGACCGCGTTCACGCTGTGCCGCGAATCGTCGCTGCGCATCGTCGTCTTCAACTTCAACGAACCCGGAAACCTGCTGCGCCTGCTCAAGGGAGAGCCCGTCGGATCCCTCGTCCACTGGGACTCGGCCGCCGTTCCCGCAAGCGCCTGAACCGAGTCCGCACCACCATGCTCCACGAAAGCCTGCAGATGGTCCTCGACGAAGCGAAGGACCACATGGACAAGACGGTCGAACACCTCCGGCAGGACCTCCGCGCCATCCGGGCGGGACGGGCATCGCCCGCGATGCTGGAAAACGTGCGGGTGGACTACTACGGCACGCACACTCCGCTCGCCCAGATGGCCTCGATCTCGGCGCCGCAGCCCGACCTCATCGTCGTGCAGCCGTGGGATCGGTCCGTGCTCAATGACGTCGAGAAGGCCATCCAGGCCGCCAACCTCGGCCTCAACCCGTCCAACGACGGTTCCTTCATCCGCCTTCCGGTGCCCCCGCTTTCCGAGGAACGGCGGCGCGACCTGGTGAAGGGGGCGAAGACGCGCGGCGAGGACGCCAAGATCGCCGTGCGCAACGTGCGCCGGCACTCGAAGGACCATATCAAGGACATGCAGAAGGAGGAAGGCCTGCCCGAGGACATGCGCTTCGAGGCCGAGGACCTCCTCCAGAAGATGACCGACGACTACATCCACAAGATCGACTCGCTCCTCCAGCACAAGGAGGCCGAAATCATGGAAGTCTGACCCCGGCCGGGCCCGTCCTCCGGTTGCGCTCCCGTCGAGCCCGCCCCGGAGAAACCTGGCCCGCCGTGGTGCATTCGACAGCCCCCGCCCCCTCGCGGGGGCAAGCCGGAGAGGTGCCCGAGTGGCTGAAGGGGCACGCCTGGAAAGCGTGTGTACCGTAACCCGGTACCGAGGGTTCGAATCCCTCCCTCTCCGCATCGAACGCCCGCTGCGCGCGCCCGCGCAGCGGGCGTTCGTGCTCCGAGGGAGGGCCGGAGCGAGCTCGCTCGCGTAGTGCCCTCCCTCGGAGCGCGACAGGCCCCCTCCAGGGGCCCGCGCAACGGGAGATTCGATGTAAGGTCCCCCCACCCCGGGATCCACGCCCCAGGCGTAATCCCTCCCGCCACCTCCCAGGGGACGAGCGCAGCGATGTCCCCACGCCGAGGCCCAGTCGAAGGGGACGAGCGCAGCGATGTCCCCACGCCGAGGCCCGACCCCGCACAGGAGCGAGCGAAGCGATGCGACCCGCCGACGCCCGGTCCCGCCCCAGGGGACGAGCGCAGCGATGTCCCCCCGCCGACCCCCGGACGCCCGCACGCTCGACCTGCTCCGACGGATCGGCGCCTTACTCGGCGACTTCCGCACCCGCTGACGGGTCCCCGTTCCGCAACGGGCGTATTTTGGGCACTTCCCTTTCCTCGCACGAACCCCGATCCCCATGATCGCCAGCATGACCGGCTTCGGCCGCGCCCAGGCCGAAGCCGGCGGCTTCGTCGCCACCGTCGAGCTGCGCTCGGTCAACTCCCGCTTCTGCGAGGTCTCGACCCGCCTTCCGCGCGAGGTCGCCGAACGGGACACCGAGGTCCAGCGCCTCGTGAAGGACGCCGTGTCCCGCGGACGCGTCTCGGTGAGCGTGCAGCTCGATTCGGCGTCCCGGAGCGAGCGCTCCGTCACCGTCGACCCCGACGCCGTGCGAACCTACCGGCGGGCCCTGGACGAAATCCGGGAGGCCGCCGGGCTCGAGGATGTGCCGTTCGAACTCGACCACCTGCTGCGCTTCCCGGACCTCTTCGTGCCGAGACCCGAGGATCCCGACGCGGGCGAGCACGCCTGGGCTGCCGTCCGCCGGGCCGTGCAGGCCGGGCTCGAGGCCCTGTCGGCCATGCGCCGTCAGGAGGGCCTGGCGCTGCGCACCGAGCTGCTCGGGCGGATCGACCGCATCGAGGCCTCCCTCGCCGTGGTCGAGGCCCGCGTTCCGCTCCGCCTTCCGGAAATCCGGGACCGGCTCCGGCAGCGGCTCGAGGACCTGCTCCAGGACGCCCGCGTCAACCCGGAGCGCCTGGAACAGGAGATGGCCTACATCGCCGACCGCATCGACGTCACCGAGGAGTGCGTGCGCCTGCGGTCCCACCTCGACCTCTTCCGGCAGGCGCTCGACACGCCCGAGGCGGTCGGACGCAAGCTGAACTTCCTCTCGCAGGAGATGAACCGCGAGGTCAACACGATCGGATCCAAGGCGAACGACGCCGAGGTGGCCCACGTCGTCATCGCGATGAAGGAGGACCTCGAGAAGATCAAGGAGCAGATCGAGAATGTCGAGTAAGGGACCGCGCATCGTCGTGGTGACGGCCCCGTCGGGAGCCGGGAAGAGCTCCGTGGCGGCGCGACTGCTCGCCGCCTTTCCGTCGATGCGCTTTTCGGTGTCGGCGACCACGCGCCCGCCCCGCCCCGGGGAGCGGGACGGACGGGAGTATCATTTCCTCGACGAGGCCACCTTTCGCCGCCGGGTCGCCGACGACGCCTTCGTCGAATGCGAGGAGGTCTACCCCGGCCGCTGGTACGGCACGCTCGTCGAGGAGGTCGAACGGTCCTCGACCGACGCGCCGGTCCTTCTCGACGTCGACGTTCGGGGCGCTACCTCCGTCAAGCGGGTTTTCGGAGCGGACGCCTTCGTGGTCTTCATCAGCCCTCCCAGCTACGGGATCCTCGAATCCCGGCTGCGTTTGCGCGGAACCGAGACGCCGGCCGACCTCGAAACCCGCCTGGAGCGTGTACGCTACGAGCTGACCTACCGCGACCGGTTCGACGCCGTCGTCGTCAACGACGACCTGGATCGGGCGGCCGGCGAAACGATCGCGCTCGTACGGTCGTTCCTGTCGGGCTCCACCACCTGAGGCACCCCATGTCCGATCCCAAGCCGTTGGCGGGCCGACGCGTCCTCCTCGGGGTCACGGGCGGAATCGCGGCCTACAAGACCGCCGAGCTCGTGCGCCTGCTCAAGAAGGCCGGTGCCCTGGTGCAGGTGCTCATGACCCGGGAGGCGACACGGTTCGTGACGCCCCTGACGCTCGGCACGCTGTCGGAGCGGGAGGTGCTGGTGGACCTGGTCCCGGATGCTCCGAACGGAAGCTGGACCCGGCACGTGCACCTCGGCCGCTGGGGCGAACTGCTCGTCGTCGCGCCGCTGACGGCCAACACGATGGCCAAGCTGGCCCACGGGCACTGCGATTCCATGCTGACTGCCGTTTACCTGTCGGCCGCCTGCCCCGTCCTCGTCTGCCCGGCGATGGATCACGACATGTTCGAGCACCCGGCCACGCAGGAGAACCTCGCCTTGCTCGTGCGCCACGGCGTGCACGTCATGCCGCCCGAGGAGGGGGAACTCGCGAGCGGCCTGGTCGGGAAGGGCCGGCTTCCCGATCCCGCCGCCATCTTCGAGCGCATCGCGCGCATGCTGGGGGCTGCCGCGCCGGAAGACCGGTCGCTGGCCGGCCGCCACGTACTGGTGACCGCGGGCCCGACGGTCGAGGACCTGGACCCGGTGCGATTCCTGTCGAACCGCTCGACGGGCACCATGGGATTCGCCGTCGCCGCCGAGGCGGCCCGGCGCGGCGCCCGCGTCACGCTGGTCACGGGACCGACGTCGCTCGAAACCCCGGCGGGCGTGGACCGCGTGGACATCCGCTCGGCCGACGATCTCGAGCGGGCCGTGCGTTCGGTCCCGGACGCCGACCTCGTCGTGGCGGCCGCCGCCGTCGCCGACTACGCGCCGGTGGAATCCTCCGACCGGAAACTGAAGAAGGCCGACGACGATCTCATGCTCCGGTTGCGCCGCACCCCGGACGTGCTCGCGGGACTCGGCGCGTCGAAAAGGGCGGGGCAGGTGCTCGTCGGGTTCGCCCTCGAGACCCACGATGGCCTCGAGAACGCACGGGCCAAGCTGGAGCGGAAGAACCTCGACTACATCGTGCTCAACGATCCGAACGAAACGGGCGCCGGGTTCGGCCCGGATACCAACCGGGTGACCCTGCTCTCGCGGGAAGGGGGACGGGAGGATTTTCCGGTCCTGCCCAAGGCCGCCGTCGCGTCGCTCCTGCTCGACCGCGTGAGCGCCCCGAGGTAGGATTCCGCGGCCCCTGTTGAGAAATCGTTGGCAACGTGCCCGGTCGGGGCCGTCGGCAGGCCGTACTCTACCGGTTCACCTTGCGCTCCCGATGTTCGACGACGTCCACCAGTTGCTGCGCGCCGCGGTCGAGCACCACGTGCACGTCTACGGGCGGTACGAGCTCCTGCGGAACGACCCGCTCTCGGTGCGCACCGCTCCCGCCCCGGACCCCGGGACCGGGCAGAACACGAATCCTCCCCCCGTTTCCATGGCGCCCCCGGCAGCGGGATCCTCCCCCTACGATCGCATCGCGGCGAGCATCCCGGTCGGGTCGCCCGTACTGTCCATCGGGACGCTCGACGAGCTGGAGGCCTACGTGCGCGGCACCGTGCTGATTCCGCTCGACGAGACCCGGATCAACCCGGTCTTCGGGGTCGGAAATCCCGAGGCGGACCTCATGGTCGTCGGCGAAGCGCCCGGAGCCGACGAGGACCGGCAGGGCGAACCGTTCGTGGGCAAGGCCGGGCAGCTGCTCACGCAGATCCTGAAGGCGATCGGGTTCGAGCGCGACGACGTCTACATCGCGAACATCCTCAAGAGCCGCCCGCCGGGCAACCGGGACCCGCTGCCCGACGAGGTGGCGGCGCACCTGCCGATCCTGCTCCGGCAGATCACGCTCATCCGGCCGAAACTCCTGCTCTGCGTCGGCCGCACGGCCGGCAACTCGCTGCTCGGCCGGCAGTCGAGCCTCAAGGAGCTTCGCGGGCAGTTCCACGATTTCCACGGCCTCGAGGTCATGGTGACCTTCCATCCGGCGGCGCTGCTGCGCAACCCGGAATGGAAACGGCCGACCTGGGACGACGTACAGCAGCTCCGTCGCCGATACGACGAACTGACCTCGACCTGAACCCACGACAGCGAACGGACTCGTGAGCGATTCCTCCGACATCCTGCCCGCGCGCCTCGAGCGCCCCGTGCCTGACCTGGGCGGCCGCGTGCCGCCGCAGGCCGTCGAGGTGGAACAGGCCGTCCTGGGCGCCATGCTGATCGAGCGCGAGGCGATTCCGAGGGCGGTCGAGATCCTGCCGCCCAACGCGTTCTATTCGGGGCGGCATTCGCGCATCTACGAAGCGATGCTGGCGCTGTTCGAGCGCGGCAACCCGGTCGACATCATCACCGTCACCGAGGAACTGCGGCGGCGGGAACAGCTCGACGAAGCGGGAGGCGCCTACTACGTCACCGAACTGACGTCGAAAGTGGCGACGGCGGCCAACGTGGAGTACCACGCGCGCATCATCGCCGAGAAGTCCCTCCTGCGATCGCTGATCGAGACCATGACGGGGCTCGTCTCCTCGGCGTACGACCCCACGGCCGACGCGTTCGAACTGCTCGACTCGGCCGAGGGCGAGATATTCCGCATCTCCGACACCCAGCTGAGGCGGTCGGCGGCGTCGATGAACGACGTCATCAAGGACACGCTGACGCAACTCGAGGCGATCCACGGACGCGAAGGGGGGGTTACCGGCGTTCCGAGCGGCTTCAGCCGGCTGGACAACCTCACGGGCGGTTGGCAGCGGTCTGACCTCATCATCATTGCGGCGCGTCCGTCGATGGGCAAGACCGCGTTTTCGCTGGCGATGGCACGGAACGCGGCCCTGCACGCCCAGCACCCGGCAGCGGTAGCCATCTTCTCGCTCGAAATGAGCTCGGCGCAGCTTGCCCAGCGCATGCTGACGTCCGAGGCCCGCGTCGATGCCCAGGCCGCACGCACCGGCCGGCTCAGCGAGGAGGACTGGCCGAGACTCGCCCGCGCGGCGGGGCGCCTTTCCCGGGCACCCATCTTCATCGACGACTCGCCCGGCCTCACGATCCTCGAGCTGCGGGCCAAGTGCCGCCGGCTCAAGGCCGAGCACGACATCGGGCTCGTCATCGTCGACTACCTGCAGCTCATGCATGCCACGGCCATGAGCCGCAATGCAAACCGGGAGCAGGAAATCGCGCACATCTCCCGATCGCTCAAATCGCTGGCGAAGGAGCTGAACGTACCGGTCATCGCGCTTTCCCAGCTCTCGCGAGCGGTCGAAACGCGCGGTGGAGACAAGCGCCCGCAGTTGTCGGACCTTCGCGAATCGGGATCCATCGAGCAGGATGCCGACGTGGTCGCGTTCATCTACCGGGCCGAGCGGTACGGCATCACCGTCGACGAGGCGGGCAATTCGACCGAGGGCATCGCCGAGATCATCGTCGGCAAACAGCGGAACGGCCCGACGGGCGACGTCAAGCTCGCGTTCGTGCACCAGCACGCCCGGTTCGAGAACCTGACCACGTATACCAGTTCGTCCGCCCGTCCCGCCGGCGACTTCGGCCGGGCCGGTGACGGCTACGGGGAGCCGGGCGATGACGCTCCCTTCTGAGTCTCGCCCTTTTCCCACGATGTGAGCCGGCGTACCGGCCGATCCCCATGCTCGACCCCAAGGCCTTTTACCGGGCGCTGGACGCCCTTCTCGCCCGCATCCGCCTCCAGAGCGACGGTTCGAGCTTCCTGCCCGACATTCTCGCGGCCTTCGAAGCCTCGTTCGGTCCATCGCTCCGGTTTTCGTCGGGGCGCCTGTACGAACAGCTCGACGAAGACTTCGTGCGCATCGCGGGAAGCCGCGGTCCGGAGCGGCTTCACGCCGACCACCCTATCGTGCAGGCCATCGACGAGCACGGCAGCTACCTTTTCGACCGCGCCGAGTTCGCCGAAACCACCGACAACGGGATCGTCGTTCCCGCGGCGTTCGCGGTCTGGCGCACCTCGCTTCGCCGGTGGCTGTTCGTCTACGACCTCCTGGAGGGGTGGTCGCACGAAGAGGTCGCGTTCGCGATGAACGCCGTGCGCTTCGCGCTGAACAACCGGCTGCAGGCCGAGGCCGTGCGGAACGACATGGAGCAGGCCGCCGAGATCCAGCGAAGCCTCCTTCCGTCGGGTGTGCCCACGTTCCCGGGCTTCGAGTTCGCCGCCCGGTCGATCCCGGCCGAATCCGTGGGCGGGGACTTCTTCGACTACATCGACCTCGGCCCGGACGTCGTGGGCATCTCGATCGGCGATGCCAGCGGTCACGGCCTGCCTGCCGCGCTTCTCGTGCGCGACGTCATCACGGGGATCCGGATGGGCATGGAGGCGCAGCTGAAGATGCTGCACACGATGAAGAAGCTGAACCGCATCGTGCACCGATCGTCCTGGTCCAGCCGATTCATGTCGGTCTTCTACGGGGAGATCGAACACAACGGAAACCTGCTCTACGCCAACGCGGGACACGTGTCGCCCATGCTGTTCTCCGAGGGGCGCATGGTCGAGCTCGAGCCCACGGGAACGGTCTTCGGACCCCTGCCCGAGATCCCGCTCGAGCGCAATTTCGTGCGCATGGCGCCCGGCGACCTGCTCGTCCTGATCTCGGACGGCATCATCGAGCGTTCCGGGCCGGGGGACGAGATGTACGGGACCGAGCGCCTTGTCGCGCTTGCCCGGGACCTGCGCACCGAATCGGCGCAAACCGTCCTGCAGGCCATCTTCGATGACGCCGATCGTTTCGGCGGCAGCTCACCGTGGGCGGACGACGCGACCGTGATGGTCGTCAGACGCCTTCCGACGGTACCCCGCCGGGGCCGCTGATCCGTCTGCGGGCTGGACCGCTCCCGGGCGTCACGCGGTCACTCCAACCCGTCGACGCTTTCCCGCTCTCCCGTCGTTTCGTCGGAATCGTCGTCGGAAGACCGGGTGGACCGGGATCGCGAACCGCGCACCTCGGGATCGGCCTGGAACTTCGTGCGCACGTGGAGAGGGGTCTTCGGCGCCGGCTGCGACAGGCGAGCCAGGGCCTCGCGATCCAGGATGTACAGCTTTCCGAGCGGGTGCGAACCCGACTCGACCAGGATTCCGTCGACGATCATCTGGCGGGCCACCTTGAACGAGCATCCCTCGTAGCCCTTGCCCGCCATGAAGAAACAGGCGCTCTTGCGCTCGTCGCTGAGGATCAGCGCATACCCGCGCTCCATCTTCTGGATGGCAAAACGCACCCACTTGTCCTTGGAGACCGACGGCTGGATTCCGCCGTCCCAACCGTCCTTCTCGAACGAAGCGCCCATGACGAGGGTTCAGGAAGAAAAAATTGGCCGAAGTACGAGGGGTCCGGAAACCGGTTCCTCGGAACCGGTTCCGACGATCAGCGGGTGGACCTCGCAGGGGTCCTGTTCCGGATCCTGAGATTCAGCATCTCGACGAACACGGAGAAGGCCATCGCGAAGTAGATGTAGCCGCGCGGAATGTGCAGATCGAAGCCTTCCGCGATGAGGGCCACGCCGACCATCAGCAGGAACGACAGGGCCAGGATCTTGACCGTCGGATGTTCCTCGATGAACCGGGACACGGCCGAAGCCGAGGCCATCATGAACAGGATGGCGATCACGATCGCGGTGATCATGATCGGAACCTGGTCGACCATGCCCACCGCCGTGATGACCGAATCGAGCGAGAAGACGACGTCGAGCAGGAGGATCTGGATCAGCACACTGCGGAATGTCACTACCCCCCTGGCCGCATGCGTCTCGGCCTGGCCTTCGATCCTGACGTGGATCTCGTGGGTGCTCTTGGCGAGCAGAAAAAGCCCTCCACCCACGAGGATGAGATCCCGACCCGAGATCTCCTCGTACAGGACGGTGAAGAGCGGGGTCGTCAGCTTCATGATCCACGCAAGGGACAGCAGCAACGCGACGCGACCGAAAAGCGCGAGCGCCAGACCGAGCATGCGCGCACGGGCCTGCTGTGCAGCGGGCAGCCGGGCCGAGAGGATCGAAATGAAGATGATGTTGTCGATCCCGAGGACGATCTCGAGAGACGTCAGCGTGACGAGCGCGATCCAGCCTTGCGGATCGGTGATCCAGTCCACGTCGGTTCGGATATTGGGGGTAGATCCCGGGCCGGCGGCGTGCGGGGTGGCACGGTTGCAAAGCGAAGGTACGGCGACGGAACGGTGCCGCGCGAGAAGGGTCCGCCTCCCCGTTTTCGCCGCGCCTCCACGCAAAACGAACCGGGCATTCCCCCGCGTCATTCCCCGCGGTCGTACCTAACGGCAGCAGTCGAGCGAAGCCTTTCGATGATCGTCGCAGCAAAAATCCGGGAGTTCCATTCGCGCGGATCGGCAATCCGACGCATGTTCGAGGAGGGTCTTCGGCTCAAGGCGCTGCATGGAGCCGACCGCGTGGCCGACCTGTCGATCGGCAACCCGGACTTTCCGCCCCCGAAGCTCTTTCGCGAGGCGTTCCGCGAGGCTGCCCTGGCCGACCTTCCGCACGCCTACATGCCGAATGCCGGGTATCCGGAGACCCGAGAGCGGGTCGCGCAGCACCTCGATCGCCGAGGCCTCCTGCCCGGCATCGGGGCCTCCCACGTCGTCATGACGACGGGTGCCGCCGGGGCCATCAACGTGGTACTCAAGACCCTTCTCGAACCCGGGGACGAGGTGGTCGTCGTGAAGCCGTACTTCCTCGAGTACGGGTTCTATATCGACAACCACGGAGGCCGGATGGTCCTCGCCGACAGCCGGTCCGATTTCGAACTGGATGCCGGGGCCATCGAGCGGGCCGTCACCCCGAAAACGCGCGCCGTGCTCCTGAACACGCCCAACAACCCCTCGGGGCGCGTCTACGGCGAGTCTGCGCTCCGGGAGGTGGCCGAGGTGCTGACCCGCGCATCGGCCCGGTACGGGCGTCCCATCCTGCTGCTGAGCGACGAGCCCTACCGGGAAGTCGTCTTCGACGGTGTCCCGTTCGTTTCCCCGGCCACCCTGTACCCGAACAGCGTCATCTGCTATTCGTGGTCGAAATCGTTTTCACTCTCCGGAGAGCGCATCGGGTACGCGGCCGTCAACCCTCGACTCGAGACGGAAGACGCAGAACTGTTTCTCAGTGCCCTGGCAATGTGCAACCGGTTGCTGGGGTTCGTGAACGCCCCGGCGTTCCTTCAGCATGTCATCGCCCGCGCCGTGGACGCCGTACCGGACATCGCCCATTACGAGCGCAAGCGCGCCCGCCTGCTCACGGCGCTCGACCGGGCCGGTATCGAAACCGTGCGTCCGGACGGCACTTTCTACCTCTTTCCGAAGACCCCGGGCGACGAGGCCGACTTCGTGGAACGGCTCAAGCAGCGGCTCCTGCTCGTCGTTCCGGGATCGGCGTTCGGGCGGTCGGGGCACTTCCGCATTTCGTTCGCCGCGCCGGACGAGACCGTCGAACGCGCATGCGGCATCCTGGAGACCCTCGCGTGACCCCGATCGACGGTTTCTTCGAGTCGCGGCACGTCGTGCTGGTGGGTGCCTCGCGCACGCCGGGTCGACTGGGCCATACCCTCGCGCGCAACCTCGTTTCGCGCGGATTCACGGGGCGGGTCGATTTCGTGAATCCCCAGGGCGGAACCCTGTTCGACCGACCGGTCCTGGCTTCGCTGGATGACGTGCAGGGCGCACCAGACCTGGCGGTGCTGCTGATCCCGGCCCGCGACGTGCCCGAAACGGTCGAGCGCCTTGCGGACCTCGGGGTGCGTCATGTCATCGTGGCCTCGGGCGGCTTCTCGGAAACGGGCCCGGAGGGCGCAGCCCTCGAACACGCCCTGCGCGGCGTCGCGACACGGTGCGGGGTACGGCTGGTGGGCCCGAACTGCGTCGGGCTGATCGACACCGGTACGGGACTCGACACGTCCTTCCTGTCCGGGCAGGCCGTGCCGCCCGGACGTATCGCGTTCGTCTCCCATTCCGGGGCCATCTGCGCGTCGGTCATCGAGTGGGCGCGGGATGGGGGCTTCGGGTTATCGCGCCTCGTATCGCTCGGAAACCAGGTCGACCTGGGCGAAACCGACGCGCTCGAGGCGGCGGCCGAAGACCCGAGGACCGAGGTTGTCTGTTGTTACCTGGAGCGCGTCTCCGACGGACGACGATTCGTCCAGGCCTGCCGCAGCCTCGCGCGCACCCGGCCTGTCGTCGCCCTCAAGGCCGGCCGTTCGGCCGCCGGAAGCCGCGCCGCATCGTCCCACACCGGCGCACTGGCCGGTCTGGATGCGGCGTTCGAGGCCGCTTTCGACGCGGGCGGCGTACTGAGGGCCCGTTCCACCGAAGACCTCGTGGATGCCGCACGGGTCCTCGCCCGGTATCCCGGGATGGACGTGCGGCGCCTCGCCATCCTCACGAACGCGGGCGGCCCGGGCGTCGCGGCCGCCGACGCCGCCGAGGAGGCCGGACTGCTCGTCGAACCGTTGGCGGCCGGCACGGCGGAGGCGCTCGCCGCGATGCTGCCGCCGGAGGCGAGCCTCGCAAACCCGGTGGACATGCTGGCCTCGGCGTCGGCGGCGCAATATGGGCAGGCGCTCGATCTCCTGCTGCGGGACGCATCGGTGGACGGTGTAGCCGTACTGCTCCCGCCTCCGCCGGGGTACCCGGCCGAGCTCGCTGCCGAAGCGATTCGCGACGCGGCGGCCGGCCACGAAAAACCCGTGGTCGTGGCCCTCCTGGGTTCGGATGGGGTCGTCCTGGCGCGACAGGTCCTGGCCGAGGCCCGGATTCCGACATTCCGGTACGCCGAGCAGGCCGTGCGCGGCCTTTCGTGGTTTCGAAAGGCACGGCTCGCGTCCGAACGACCGGATCCCGAACCGGTGCGACGATCGTTTCCGTCACTTCCGCTGCCCAGGCCCGGATGGCAACGCCCCTCCGAGGCCTCGCTCCTGGCCTCGGCGCTCGGCATCCCGGTACCCCCGTCGGGTTCGGCGGGAACCGTGGAAGAGGCGGCCTCCGTGGCCGAACGGATCGGTTTTCCCGTCGTGCTGAAGTTGGACTCGGTGACCGTGGTGCACAAGTCCGACGTGGGCGGCGTCGTCCTGGGCATCGAAGACCCCGAGACCCTTCGCCGGGAAGCCGGTCGCCTGCTCACGATCGATCCCCAGGGCCGCCTTTTCGTGCAGGCGATGGCGGGACCGGGACTCGACTGCATCGTCGGCATGGTGCGGGACGCGGCGTTCGGCCCCCTGGTCATGGTCGGAACCGGTGGTATCGACGTGGAACTGGAACGCGATGTCGCGTTCGCCCTCACGCCCCTGGACCGGGCCGGCGCCGTGCGCCTCCTGGATCGCACGTCGATCCATCGCCGGCTGGAGGCCCGTCGGGGTCGGGCGGAGGTGCCCGCAGATTCGCTCGTGGGGGCCCTGTTGGCCGTTTCGGCCTGGTCAGACGCCGTGGCACAGGCCGCAGAATTGGAGATCAATCCGCTGCGGGTCTTCCCAGACGGCTCGACGGCGGCCCTCGATGTGCGGGCGCGGTTCAGCGGGCCCTGAATCCCGGCGTACGGTCGCGCTTTCCGATCCGGCGGACGCGGCCTGCGGCCCGCCCCGCGCTCGACGAGGGCGGTCTGCCGGAGATCAGGACAACTCGGCCAACAGGCGGTCGACGCGGCTCGTCTCCTCGGCCGACAATTCTCCCGGCGGCGGCATGTACAGTTCCATACCGTAGCGCACGTTGGTGGGGTTCGGCAGCCGCTCCAGGTTGTACAGCCAGATGCGCTTCCATGCCGTCTCGTTGCCGTACTGCTCCCGGGCGATGTCGTACAGCGTCTGGCCTTCCCGCACGAGCACCCACGTCCCGGAGCCGTCTCGGGTCGCGGCCGTCGAGTCCGTGTGCCCGGCCGTCGAATCGGCCACTGCCGGGGCGGCGGAGGGGACGGGCAGTTCGGCCGTACCACCGGAGTTCGACGCCCGCGACGAAAGGTCCCGCCCGGTGGCCGAGGATTCGTTCGTCCCCGGCAGGAACGAGGACCAGCGGAGCGGATCCGTCAGGGATTCGACGTAGTCCTTGCGTCCGGTCGGTTCGATCGTCAGCCCATACAGGAGCGCAGCGGTCGCGATCGCCACCGGGATGACCAGGAGCCGGCTCACGTACTCTACGCGGTCTTCCTGCGAGCGGCGGGAGAGCAGGCGCTTCCAGAACGGGCGGCGGTGCCGCTTCCGTGTTCCGTGGCTGCCTCGCCCGGAGGAAACCTTCTTCATGACGGGCACTCGATGGATGATGTCGTCGGGAAACGGAAGAATGGAATCCGGCGTTCGAAGCCGGACCGGAAGCGCATAATGCGCGGCGGTCGTTATTGTTCGCAGGGATGCCCCGAAACCTGGCCCGCACTCCCGTGACCCGTCTTCCCGCCTTGGTCGGGCGCGCACGCGCGCACGAAATCCGGACGCCGCGGTCCGCCGCCCCGCCTCCGGTCCGCGTCGGACTGGCCTTCCTGCTCGGATGCGCCGTCTCGTTGACGGCCTGCGAAGTGGCAAGCCACGACGAGACGTCACAACTGGATCGCTCCCTCGAGGAGGCGCTGCGGGCGGCTTCCCCGGACGGCGACGTCGCACACTTCCTCCTGCCGGAATCGGACGACCTGGCGGCCATCCCGCAGGACCCGCGCAATCCGATCACGCCGGCCAAGGTGGAGCTCGGAAAACTGCTCTTCCACGAGTCGGGGCTTGCGGTCGATCCGCGACGGCCCGGCGAAGGAGGGACGTGGAGCTGCGCGTCGTGCCACCACGCGCGGGCGGGTTTCCAGGCCGGCGTTCGCCAGGGTGTCGCCGAGGGCGGCAGCGGGTTCGGTCGTGGCGGAGAGGGACGCATCCTGAGGCCCGACTACAACGACCACGAACTGGACGTGCAGCCCATCCGCTCCCCGACGATCATGAACTCGGCGTACCAGGAGGTCATGCTCTGGAACGGACAGTTCGGCGCGACCGGGGTCAATGCCGATACCCGGCACCGGTGGACACCCGGCTCCCCGAAGGAGGTGAATTTCCTGGGTTTCGAAGGCGTGGAGACGCAGTCGATCGCCTCCATGGGCGTGCATCGCATGGGCAGCTTCGCATCCGGACCGCTCATGGCCGAACCGGTGTACACGGGCCTGTGGGAACAGGCCTTCCCGGGCCGTCCTGTCAATCTCATCGATGCCGCGCTCGCGATCGCCGCGTACGAACGGACGCTCCTGTCCAACCGGGCACCGTTCCAACTCTGGCTCCGCGGCCGACGCGAAGCGATGACGGCGCGCCAGAAGGAGGGCGCCCTCCTGTTCTTCGGAAAAGCGAACTGCCACGCCTGCCATACGGGGCCGGCGCTCAACTCGATGACCTTCCACGCGCTCGGAATGGCCGATCTCGCGGGGCCGGATATCCGCTTCGATCCGCGGGACCTTCCCAAGCCGCTGGGGCGAGCCGCGTTCACGCTCGACCCGGACGACTCGTACTGTTTCAAGACCCCCCAGCTCTACAACCTGGCCGACGCCGTTTTCCTCGGCCACGGAGCCTCGTTCGTGTCGGTTCGCGACGTGGTGCAATACAAGAACCGGGCGATCCCCGAGGTTTCCCTTCCGGCACAGCATCTGTCTGAGCAGTTCGTGCCGCTGGGGCTGACCGATCGCGAAGTGGACCTGCTGACCGCGTTCGTGGCCGAAGCGTTGAGGGACCCCCAGCTCGATCGATACGAGCCGGACTGGGTACCATCGGGCAGCTGCATACCCAACAACGACACGGCGTCCCGGATCGACCTGGGATGCGACCCGCCGCTCGTCCGGCGTTGATCGGCTCCCTCAGCGCTCGTCCGGCCCCGCGAGCGGAAGTCGCACCGTCACCGTGGTTCCGGTCGAATCGCTCGATTCGACGTGTACATCCCCGCCGTGCGCCCGCACGACGAGGAACACGTACGAGGTGCCGAGCCCCGTTCCGCCCTCCTTCGTCGAGTTGAACCGATCGAAGAACCGGGGCAGGAGGGCCTTCGGAATCGCGGGACCACCGTTCCGCACCCTGACGATCGCCTGGTCGTGCTCGACCGAGGTGTGCACGTGTACCGAGGGCTTCGGCTGGCCGCGGACGTGCTCCACGGCATTGCGCACGAGGTTCACGAGGACTCCCGGCAGGAGCGACGGGTCCCCGAGGGCGGAACAGGTCGCGAGATCCAGGTCGAACTCGACCGTACCCCGTGGGTCTACCGCTCGCACGGCCGATCGCGCGAGGTCATCGAGCGGGACGGCCTGTCGCTCGATCGCGCGCGAGCCGCGTTCGATCGCCTGCAGATCCCTCAGTTCGTTCAGCAGCCGCTCCGTGGCTTCGGCCGCCTCGCGGATGCCGGCCAACCACCGCGTCGATTGTTCGGAGGACGGATCGTCCGATTCCAGCAACGCCACGTACCCGAGGATCGGGCTGATCGCGTTGCGCAGCTCGTGCCGGAGAAACGCCTCGTGATCCCGGTGCAACCGCTCGATCTGCGCGAGCGCCACGTTCAGTTGCTCGACGCGGCGCGCCAGTTCGCGGGAGAGTCGTTCCGCCTCGGCCGTCTGGTTTTCGAGCGCCTCGTTCCGTTCGGCCAGGGCCTCCTGCTGCCAGGCCGTCAGCTGTTGCATGCGTTCCAGCTCGGCGTTCGCCACGGCGAGATCGCTCGCACGGGCCTCCTGCTCCTCTTTCTGGAGCAGGAGCATCTCGTTCATGTCCGAAAGAATCCGACGTCGTTCCCGTTCCGTTTCGCGTTCGCGCTCGAGCCGGGCGTTCTGCCGTTCCAGTTCCTCGTTGTGGAGTCCCGCCGTACCGGTGGTTCGGGGAGGGACGCCGTCGAGTGCGGATCCCGTCGCGCGTCGAACGACGCCGAAGACCGTGCGCAGGACCCACGCGGCAGCCAGTCCGACCGCCGCGCCGAGGAGCACCAGGGTCCAGGCCTCGGCCTGCTGGGGATTCATGGCCCGACGGGTGAAGAATGCGAATTTCGCAAGGTAACGAACGCCGGTGTCCCCCTCTCGTGAAGAAACCCCGCGTGTATATTCGACACGCCATGCCCACCGTACTCATCGTCGACGACGAACCGGCCATCCGGCGCACGCTCCGGGACCTCCTCGAGTTGCAGGACTTCTCGGTGCTGGAGGCCGAGAACGGGCAGCTCGGGCTCGAAGTCGTCGCCTCGCAGGTCGTCGATCTCGTCCTGCTCGACGTGATGATGCCCGTCATGGACGGCCTGACCGCGCTCCGCGCTCTCCGGGAGACCGCGCCCGAGGTGCCCGCCGTCATGCTGACGGCCCACGCGACGATCGAAACCGCCGTCGAAGCCACGCGTCTCGGCGCGTTCGACTTCCTGCAGAAGCCGCCCTCGCTCAACCGCCTGCTCGTCGTCGTGCGCAACGCGCTCGAACAGGGCAAGCTGCGCACCGAGAACGTGCGCATCCGTTCGGCCCTTGCGCGGGTGCAGCCACCGGCACTTCCGCTCGTCGGCGATTCGAGGGCCATGGACAAGGTGCGGCGGTTGATCGAGCGGGCGGCTCCGTCCGACGCCCGAATCCTCATCACGGGCGAGCCCGGAACCGGCAAGGAACTCGTCGCCCGCGGGCTCCACGCGCTGTCGTCCCGCAGCGACGGTCCGCTGGTCGCGGTCAACTGCGCCGCGATTCCCACCGATCTCATCGAGAGCGAGCTTTTCGGACACGAGCAGGGGGCTTTTACGGGCGCGCTTCGCAGACAGATCGGGACTTTCGAGCAGGCGAACGGCGGTACGCTCTTCCTCGACGAAATCGGTGACATGAGTCCCGCCGCACAGGCCAAGGTGCTGCGTGCCCTGGAAAGCGGCACGATCCGCCGGGTCGGAGGGGACCGCGACCTGTCCATCGACGTCCGCGTGGTGAGTGCCACCAACCGCGACCTGGAGCGCGACCTCGAGGAAGGCCGATTCCGCGACGACCTCTTTCACCGGTTGTCGGTCATCCAGCTTCGGGTACCCCCCCTCAGGGAGCGTCCCGAGGACATCCCTGCCCTTGTTGAGCATTTCGTGCGGGTCTGCGCGCCGTCACAACCCGTCCGTTTCGCCCCTGACGCGTTGGAGGCCCTGCAGCGCCTTCCCTGGCGGGGGAATGTGCGCGAACTGCGCAACGTCGTGGAGCGCCTCCTGGTCCTGGTCGACCGCGACAGGGTAGTCGCCGCCGATATCGCCGAGTTCGTCGGCGCGGGACGAAGCGGGGCGTCGTCGATCACCGGCATCATCGATGCCCACGCGCACCTGGCCGACTTCCGGGAGACCGTGGAGCGGGCATTCATCGAGCGGAAGCTCGCCGAGAACGAGTGGAACGTGAGCCGCACGGCCGAGGCGATCGACCTCCAACGGTCGAACCTGTACACCCGCATGCGTCGCTACGGTCTGGATCGTCCGTGACGGCGCGCCGACGGGCATCCTAACGGAATTCGACGGCAAACGTGGTTTCCGACCCGGGTACCGATCGCACCGAGATCGACGCGCCCTGCGCCTCGGCCGCGAGGCGACAGAACGCCAGCCCGAGCCCCACGCCGAACCACCGCGTGGACCCCGCCGACGGCGCCCGGTAGAAGGCGTCGAACACGTGGGGGAGGGCGTGGTCTGGAATGCCGGGTCCGTCGTCCGAAACGGAAAGCACCGTGGCGTCCCCGTTCCTCTCGGCCCGGAGCGTGACGGTCGCGCCGGAACCGCCGTACTTGATGGCGTTTGCCACCAGGTTCTGCAGCATGCGGCGAAGAAGGTCCTCGTCGGCGAAAACGCGCACCCCCTTCACCTGTTCGTCGACCACGATCCGGGATCCGCGCTCGTCGGCCGGACCGGCGAACATTTCGGCGACATCGGCCAGGAGCGGGGCACACTCGACGAGCGACAGCCGGACGTTCAACTGCCCGCTTTCGAGCCGTGCTACGTCGAGAATGCCCTGCACGAGCCTGGACAGGGATTCGGAAGCCGCGGAGATCTTGTCGAGCCCGGTTCTCGACGCGTCCGGGTCGAACAGCCCCATCGATTGCTTCAGTGCAAGCAATTCCACGTTCATCCGGATCACCGAGAGCGGGGTAGCCAGGTCGTGGACCAGCATGTTCGACATGGCGTCCCTGAGCGCCTCGGCCTGGCGCAGTGCCCTGACCTTCTCTTCGAGATCCTCGGTCAATCTCCGCTCACGATCACGGGTTCGCTTGCGCCACAGGCTCGCCGAAACCCGCGCTTTCAGCAGGACCGGGTCGAAGGGCTTCGGCAGGAAATCATCCGCGCCCAGTTCGATGCAGCGCGCCACGACCCGGCGATCCTCGACGCCCGAAATCATGATGACCGGCACACCGGGAATGTCTTCGGCACCGCGGATCGTTTCCAGCACTTCGAGCCCATCGATCTGCGGCATGTCCACGTCGAGGAGGACCAGGTCCGGCGGCTCGGACCGCAACCGTTCCAACGCCTCGGCACCGCCGTTCGCGGCCTCGCACACATGGCCCTGGGCCGTCAGGAAATCGACCAGCATGCGCCGGTTGGCTTCGGAGTCGTCCACGACGAGAATCCTTGCAGGCGCTTCGTTGCTCATGCCGTCATGCCCCTCGTCTTCGCTTCTTCGCCCACCACGCCACCACCCCGACGCCATAGCCGAGACACATGACGAGCATGCACGAGAGGAACAGCACCGAAACCAGAACCGAGCCGGGACGACCGTCCACGTAGCCAAGCGCGGCGAGCAGCTTCAGGAACCACGCCCGCGCGAGCAGAAACAGGAACCCGCCGAGCGCGAGACCGGATAGAAGGTGTCGTTTCGTCATGACCGGGCCACCTCGCTCCCGCGTTCCGCCTCCCGCCTCGCGTCGTCCGGGGCGAGCCGAGTCCGCTCCGGGATCGAGAGCGGACGTGCGATCCAGTCGAGCGCCGGTCCCATCAACCAGGCCGACCACTCCGTGCCGCTGCCACCCGCATCCGGATTCCCGCGGACACTGCGCTGCACGAGTTCCGGTCGTCCGTCGGAATCCAGGTCGGCGATCCACGCTTCGTGCCGTGCCGGCCCCTCGTCCGTCTCTTCGGCCCAGGCCAGGTCTGCGATCCAGACCAGGCGACGGGCCGACGGGCTCCAGGCGGCGAGCAGGGTCTCGGTGGCTCCGGGCGTGGTTCGATGAAGAACGAAGAGCCCCGCCTCGGTCTCGGCTGCGGCCAGGAGGCCGTCGGTCGCCGCCATCGCGGCCAGTTCGTCTCCGAGGTGGATCGCGTCTTCGGCTCCCAGTTCGGCACCGAGCGAATCGGGCGGAACGCCCGCGACGACGGGCTCGACGTGGACCGGGAGGTCGACCGCCCGGAACTTCGTCCGCAGGACGAGCGGCATACCGTCGGCCGTTCCCCAGGCCGGGGTTCCCGTCCCGGAGTTCACATGCAGGGGCTCGCGCCCGAAGTCCGATCCGGGCCGCGGCGTGTCCCCGGGGTCCCGGCCTGTGCAGGCCGCCAGGAGGAGAATGGGAAGTACGGGTTTCACCGGCGGTCGCGGTTCATGGGGCAACGTGACGAAGGGCCCGGGGATCCCGAGGACACGGCCGCTCCGTGGTGTATGTTGGTGGATGGAATCCGACGGTCGGGAGACGGTGATGGAAGAAACGCTGTTGTGGTACGACTTCGAAACCTGGGGCAACCGGGTAGCTTCAGCCCGGCCCGTCCAGGTCGCTTTCCTGAGAACGGACCTCGACCTCGAGCCCGTCGACGACGGGTACACGTACTACTGCCGTCCGTCGGGCGACTTTCTCCCGAGCCCCGTATCGACCGCGATTCACGGCATCACCCCCCGTTTCGCCCTCGAGGAAGGGGAGATCGAGTCGGAATTCGCCGGCATGGTCTTCGAGGATATGTCGCACCCCGGGTCGTGCTGCGTGGGTTACAATTCCGAGAAGTTCGACTCGAAGATTGCCCGGTTCCTGTTCTGGCGCAACTTCCTTCCGCCCTACCGCGCCGAACACGACAACGGGAATTCCAAGTGGGATCTGCGGAACGTGGTCCTGGCGGCGTATGCCCTGCGTCCCGACGGCATCCGCTGGCCCCGCGCCGCCGACGGCTCGACGTCTCTCCGGTTGGAGGACCTGGCACGGGAGAACGGTCTCGGGCACGAATCGGCCCACGACGCCCTGTCGGATGTCGAGGCGACCGTCGCGCTCGCACGCCTGGTCCGCACGGCCCAGCCGAACCTGTACGACTGGGCGCTCGGACAGCGGACCACCCGGTCGGTGGAGCGCTTCGTCGCCGACAACATGGGCCGCGCGGTCGCCCACGTCTCCCCCTTGTACGGGTACGACCGCCGAGGCGTGGCGCCGTTGCTGCTGGTCGCACGATCCGCTCACGCGTCCCAGAACCGGGACGTCTTCGCGATCGACCTCGGCAGGGATCCGGAAGCCCTGTTCCGCATGGCGCCGGACGAACTGCGGACGCTGCTGCATGCCCCCCGCGAATCGCTCGAAGAAGGGACGACGCGACCGCCGATCGTGCGAATCAAGACCAACGAGTGTCCCTTCCTCGCGCCCATCGGTACCGTGGACGGCGGTGCGGCCCTTCGGGCGGGTATCGACATGGACGTCTGCCGCGCAAACCAGCGACGGCTGTCGGAACACGGAGACCTGGCCGCGCTGCTCCAGGAGGTTCATGCCCCGCCGGCCCGTGAGAGCCTGCCGGATGTCGATGAAGCGCTGTACGGGGGATTCGTGGGGCGACGGGATGAGGCCCGGTCCTGGGATTTCCGGAACGCCGACCCGGCAGACCTCGGATCCTTCCGGGGAACGTTCGACGATGCCCGCCTGAACGAGATGGTATTCCGCTTTCGTGGGCGCAACTACCCGGAGACGTTCGGGCCGGCCGAATCGCGGGCCTGGAAGGAGTTCTGCCGGGCCCGCCTGCTGGACGCGCCGGAGGGAGCGGTATCCCGGTACGACGCGTTCCGCGCCGAAATCGAGCCCGCGAGTGCGCTTTGTGCCGACGACCCCGACCGACGGGCGCGCCTCGCCGAAGCGGAGGAGTACGGCGAAGCCCTCGTAGCCTCCCTGCGTTGAATTCCGCTCGAAGGACGCGCTCCGGTCGGCCGTGCGCAACCGACCCGGGGCGATCGCCGACGGCACCCATGAAAAACGTCCGACGGGTCGAAACCCATCGGACGTTTCTGGAGGCGACGAGCGGACTCGAACCGCTGTACAGGGTTTTGCAGACCCTTGCCTAACCCCTCGGCCACGTCGCCGTCGTCGAGACCTTCTGCGCACCGACCGGTGCGCGCACGGCGCGCCCGGCAGGACTCGAACCTGCAGCCTGCGGTTTAGAAGACCGCTGCTCTATCCGGTTGAGCTACGGGCGCAGGGTGGAAAAGAACCGGGGTCGGGGTGGCGAGATTCGAACTCGCGACCTCCTGCTCCCAAAGCAGGCGCGCTAACCGGGCTGCGCTACACCCCGAACGGCGGCCGCCGCGGCGTACGGGGCACGCATCGGGGGACCGCACGGCGGGCGCATCCCGCTCAGGCGCGGGCTGCCTTGAGTTCTTCCTGCAGGGTGTCGACGTGTACGATCTTCGAGCGGAAGCGGAACTGTCCGTTCTCCTTCTTCTCGGCCACGACGATCTTCGCCATTTTCTTGGACTCGGCCTTCTGCTTGAGGACCTTGTCGCCGAAGGACTGTTTCTTGGCCATGGTGGCGTGTCAGGCTACTTGGTTTCCCGCCTTCGCGGGATCTTCGATTGCCGCACGAACGTCCAGGAAATCGGGTGACGTCGCGCGGGAGCGGCAACTCGTTCAGATCGGGCGCACGCGCCCGATCCTCACTTCGTTTCCCTGTGCACGGTGTGCTTGCGCAGGACCGGGTTGTACTTCTTGAGCTCGAGACGACCGGTCGTGTTACGACGATTCTTCATCGTCGAGTACCGCGACGTGCCCGGGGCCTCGGTGCAATCGAGGATGATCTTCATCCGTACGTCTTTTCCCTTCGCCATGGTAGTTCCCTCGGGATGGGTCAGATCTTGACGCCCTGGCGCTCCGCTTCACGAAGCACGGCCGAGATCCCGTTCTTGTTGATGGTCTTGAGGGTGGTGGTCGACACCTTGAGCGTCACCCAGCGGCCCTCCTCGGGAATGAAAAAGCGCTTCTTCTGTACGTTGACCTCGAAGCGGCGCTTCGCCTTGTTATTGGCGTGGGACACGTGGTGACCGGCCACGGGGCCTTTGCCGGTCAGTTCGTCTCTGCGTGCCATCCTGCTGTTTCGGTATGGTGAGTTCCGCACGCGCGGAATCTGCGTTTCCTGCCTCGGCAGTCCGTGTGGGTCGGATTTGCTCTGCTATCGGCAAAAGAACGCAGAAGATACGATATCCTCGCGCACTCGGCAACGGCCCTACGCAAGAGAGGCCGCGCGTCCGGATCAGCCCTCGGCCGCCACGGCCCTCGCAGGTTCGATGGACGATGCGCGTCGCGCCGGGTATATCGCTGCCGTTACGCACAGTACGAGCGCGATCGCGGCAACCACGAACACATCCATCCCCTCGATCGCCACGGGATACGCGTCGATAAGGAACGCATCGTCACTCGAAAGCTTCACGAAACCGAACCGGGCCTGCAGCAGGGAAAGTCCGAGCCCCGCGACAAGTCCCGCACCGGCGCCCACTACGCCAATGAGCAGGCCCTGGGTCAGGAATATGGCGCGGATACCTTCGGCCGGTACGCCCATGGCCCGGAGAATGCCCACGTCGCGCCGCTTCTGGATGACGATCATCGTGAGCGAAGCGATCACGTTGAACGCGGCGACGAGCACGATCAGGCCGAGGACCAGGCTTGCGCCCCACTTCTCCAGTCGCATGACGTCGTAAAGCGACTTCTGCAGATCGTACCACGTCGCGACCGAGTAGACCCGGGGATCCAGGGCCGCTTCCAGCGCCTCCTTGACGTCTCCGGCAGCATCCAGGTCGTCCAGCCGCAGGTCGATTCCCGAAGCTTTCCGGCCGGTGCGGAACAACCGCTGCGCGTCGGCGAGCGAAACGAAGACGTAGTTCTCGTCGAACGCGGCCTGCAGCGCGTACAGGGCCCGAACTTCGAACGGAAACGCAGGGGACGCTCCGATGGGCTGGGTCAGCCGGCGTTCGATGGCCGCCGCCGACAGGAGCGAGACCCGGCTGGCCTCGAGACCGCCGCCGCCGGGCGTGAGGGCCAGCCGCTCGCCGAGCGACCTGCCGAGCAGGATTCCGCCCAGCCCCTCCCGTCGCTCCAGGTCGAACCGGCCGTACCCCGTGGCGTCGATGGCCGCCTGCATTTCCGAAGCCGGGTCCGGCACGATACCGCGAACGATGACCACCTTGTTCACGCTGAACCCGGTCTCGGTCGACAGCATCGCCTTGCCCTCGACGAACGGGGCCGCGGAGCGCACGCCGTCGAAGGTGGCCGCCCACGCCGCCAGCGAATCGGCCCCCGAAATGCCGTCCGGGTCCACCGCCTCGATGCGCACGTGCGGATCGAACGAAACGAGCATGTCCCGAACGAAGCGGAAGAACCCGTTCATCACCGACAGCACGACGATCAGCGACGCCACTCCCACCGCCACGCCGATCACCGACACGGCCGTTATGCGGGACACGAGCGAGCGCGAGCCCCGCAGGTATCGGCGTGCTATGAGGAGTCGGTATTCCACGGCGCGGCCCGACCGGGCCGGATCACACGTTGAACCGGAAGAGCATTACGTCCCCGTCCTGCACCACGTATTCCTTTCCTTCGGAGCGGAGGACCCCCGCCGTGCGGGCGCCGGATTCGCCGCCGTGGCGAATGTACTCCGGGTACGCGATCGTTTCTGCCCGGATGAACCCCCGTTCGAAATCCGAGTGGATCGTTCCGGCCGCCTGGGGAGCCTTCGTTCCCTGGTGGATCGTCCAGGCTCGCGCCTCCTTCGGGCCCACGGTGAAAAAGGTTTCGAGTCCGAGCAGGTCGTAGGCGGCACGGATGAGCCTTTCGAGGCCCGAGCCGTCCAGTCCGAGATCCTGGAGGAACGCCGTACGCTCTTCGGGTTCGAGTTCGGCCAGTTGGGCCTCCAGTTCGGCCGAGACGACGATCACCGCCGCGCCCTCCGTCCCGGCAATGGCGCGAACCGTGTCCACGTGCGAATTGCCGTCCGGGAGATCACTCTCCGCCACGTTGGCCGCGTAGAGTACCGGCTTCATGGACAACAGGAAGAGGGCGTCCAGCCATGCGCGCTCCCCGTCGCGCACCTCGAACGACCGCACGGGCCGTCCTTCGCCCACCCAGTCTCGCAACCGCTCGTAGAACTCCATCTCGTCCCGCAGTTTCCGGTCGCCGGCCTTGGCGGCCTTCGCCGCGCGATCGACACGCTTTTCGAGGGTTTCCAGGTCCTTGAGCAGGAGTTCCGTCTCGATCACCTCGATATCCCGGGCCGGGTCGACCGATCCGGATACGTGCACCACGTTCCCGTCCTCGAAACACCGGACGACGTGCACGATGGCATCCACCTCGCGGATATGGCCCAGGAACTGGTTTCCGAGCCCTTCCCCTTTCGATGCGCCCGCAACCAGCCCGGCGATGTCGACGAATTCGATCGTGGTGTACACGGTTCGCGCCGAACCCGCGAGACGAGCCAGGGTGTCGAGGCGCTCGTCAGGCACCGGTACGATGCCCACGTTGGGCTCGATGGTGCAGAAGGGATAGTTGGCGCTCTCGGCTCCGGCGTTCGAGAGGGCGTTGAACAAGGTCGACTTCCCGACGTTCGGAAGTCCTACGATTCCACAGCGTAGTGCCATGTCGGGGCTCGTGCGTATGCGGCAGTGTTTCGGGCGGCGTCTGTATCCCGGGCCTCCCGTAATGTTTCTGGCCGCCGCGATCCTGCTTGCGGCCGCCCCGGGCAGGGTCGTGGCGCAGGAGCCGTCCGGGCCCTGGCTCCAGGCCGGTGCCGCGACGTTTCCCGGCGTCGGGGTCCAGGCCGGCTATGTCTCCGCGGGCGCCCTGCATACCCGCGAAGTGACGGCGATCGTGGATGTGCGGGCATTCTCGCGCGACGCTACCGCCCAGGTGACCACCACGATCGGCGGCGCGGTGCGTCTTCTCGGGGTCGGCCGCACCATCGGAGGGGTTCCCTACCGGGGATTCGACGTCGACCTGGGAATACGACTCGGGCCGGCCCTTACGTTCCAGCTCGAGGGCGAGGATCGCGTCTTTCGCAACCGGCGGTTCAACCTCTTCCTCGAACCGTTCGCGCGGTGGACGGTCGTTGTGAAGCGCCGCCTTCTCTTTGCCGAGGTGGGCATGCATTCGCCGGCTCTGCGGCTCGGAGCCTGGATTCCCCTCGCACCCGGGCGTCTCAGCCCATGAACGGGATCGTCACGAACTCGCGCTCGGGCAGACGGACTGCCGTCAGGTAACCCAGCGACGGCCGCATGTAATAGACGCAGCCGGTGTCGATGTTGATCAGGCGGGACCCGTTGATCGGATTCGGGACCGGCGTGTGCCCGCATACCACGGTCTTCTCCCACGGAAGGGCCTCCTCCGGTACCCGCAGGTGGTCTCGCTCCCAGAGAAACACCATCTCGTTCCCGTGGGCCAGGTTTTCGGCCACCGACCGGTCAGGCTTGAGTCCCGCGTGCACGAAGACGAACGTTTCGGTCTCGAAGAACGGCACCGTTGCGCGGATGAAGCGGATATGCGACTCCGGGATGACGAATCCCTGTCCCGGAACGGCATAGCTGTCGAGCGTGGCGGTTCCGCCGTTATAGCTCCAGATGTCGAACTCCCCCTCGTCGAGATACGAGAGGAAGAGCGCTTCGTGGTTTCCGCGCAGGAACGTGCAGCGAACGCGGGTCGAGAGCTCGATGAGGCGATCGATGACGCCTTTCGAATCGGGTCCCCGATCGATATAGTCCCCGATGAAAACCAGGTGATCGTCCTGCTCCGGCCGCAGTCTCTCCAGCAGGGCGTCCAACGTCAGGGCACACCCGTGAACGTCGCCGATGGCAATCAGCCCCATGGGGTCAGGCCTCCGTGGAAGGGCCGTTGCCCGAATCCATTCCGACCAGCCCTCTTCCCACCTTGCGCACCGCACCCTCCGATCGCAGCTGGGCGAGCACGGCGTCGAGAATCCCGTTGACGAACTGCCCGCTGCGTTCGGTCGAGTACTTCTTCACCACCTCGATCGCCTCGTTGATGGTGACCTTGGGCGGAATATCCTCGAATGCCGTGAACTCGCAGATCGCCATGCGCAGCACGATGCGATCGACCAGCGCGATGCGCGACAGGTCCCAATTGTCGGCATGCGCCGCGATCAGCCGGTCCCCCTCTTCGGTGCGATCCAGTGTCCGAAGGAACAGCCGGGTCGCGAATTCCACGGCCTCTGCGTCGTCGCCCAGGCGGTCCCGGACGACCGTCTGCAACACGTGGGAAGCGTCTCCCCCTCCCTGCTCGAAGGCATAGAGCGCCTGCATCGCCACTTCGCGCGCTTCGCGTCGCGTGCTCATGTTGGGAAGTGTCGTTCGGAGGGGAAGGCAACGCAGGCAAGGATACCCCGCGCGGCAGGCCTGATACAATCGGTCCCCATGCTTTTAGGCCGAATTCTGTTCGTTGCGGAGAACGGCCTGCATGCTCCTTGGGGTATGTACCGCCGGTTCCGTGCGCAGCCTTCCCCTCCTTTCGATTCCGCTCGCGTCCTTCGTCGCGGGTATCCTTCGGGCCGGCGGTCCGACGGATGCTCCGTGGGTTGCCGTGGCGTGCCTGGGACTCTGGATGGCTTCGTCCAGGCGCCTCTCGGCACGGGTCCCGCTGCTGCGAGCCTGGACCGTCGCCTCTGCCTTCTTCTGCGCGGGATCCTGGACAGCGGGTCCTCCGATCGGGTCGGCCCGCTCCGTGGCATCGCTTCTTCCGGATGACGGAACCCGCATCGCGACGGTCTGCCTGCTGGCCGAATCGGTCGACCGGTCGCGGTCGGCGCGGGCCCAATGCCTCTTCGCGGAGGAATGGATATCCATGCGGATCCGGATACTCTCGGATCGACCGATTCCGGCGGGCGAAGGCTGGATCCTGGGCGCCCTGCAACGTCCAGGCGGCTCGCGGAATCCCGGCGAGCCCGATCGGCTTTCCCTGGCGACGCGCTCCGGCGTCGGAGCCTGGCTCGTGGTCACGGACCGGGATTCCGTCTCGGTGGTCGAAGGCCACGGTCCGGCCGCAGCGGCCACCGTGCGTTCCCGAATCGACGCGCTGTACGGAAAGGACGCGGCCGGAACCCTGGTCCGTGCCATGCTCACGGGGGAGCGCGAAGAGCTTCCCGAATCGGTTTCGGACGCTTTTCGCGCGACGGGCATAGCGCACGTACTGGCGGTTTCGGGGCTTCACGTTTCCCTCGTCCTGCTGCTGGTGACCATCCCGGCTTCCTTCGCGGCGGCCGTCCTCCCCATCCGGTACCGGGCGCGCACGGTCGCCGAGGCGCTCTGCTCCGTCGCTCTGCTCTGGATCGTCGTCGCGGTTACCGGTCCTCGACCCTCCGTGCTGCGCGCCGCGTTCCTGGGCCTTACCGTGGTCGCTTCTCGGCTTTCGGACCGCTCGGGTTCGGGTGCACGCTCGGCCCTGCTCTTCTCGGCCCTCGTTCAGCTGGCGGACGATCCGGCCGTTCTTACCGACCCCGGATTCCTGCTTTCCCACGCGGCGGTCGCCGGGTTGCTGTCGGTGGGCCGGGAACACGGTTGGTCGAGCGGAATCGTCGCGTCCTTTGCCGCGACCTGGGCCACCGCGCCCATCGTCGCCTTTTATTTCGACCGGATCCCGCTCGCTGCGATCATCACGAACGTGATCGCGATCCCACTGACTTCGGCCGTCGTGATCGCGGGCGTACTCTCGCTCCTTCCGACTCCCTGGCACGGGGAGTTCGCCTTCTCGGCCACGGTCGCGGCGGACCTGCTGATCCGATTCGCTGCCCGATCCTCCGACCTGCTCGGTTTTCTCGCCCTGCGCGCCGATCCGGTGGTCGTTTCCCTCGTCGTGGCCGTTCCCGCCTGCTTCGGACTCCGGGGACGTAAACTCTTCGCCGCCACGCTGATTCCGTCGGCCGCGCTGCTGGGCTCGGCCGCGCTGCCCCTGCCGAGCCCTTTCCGGTACGTCGCGCTCGACACCGGTCAGGGCGATGCCCAGGTACTGGTTTCGACCCGGGGCACTCCGTACGTGGTGGATACGGGACCCCCTACGTCCCTGTCTCTCGAGCGCTGGATCGACCGCTCGGGCGTGTCGGCCATCGGCGCCGTCTTCCTGACCCATCTCCACGCGGACCACACCGGACGCTGGACGCAGGTGGCGGCGAAACTCCGCGTGGACTCCCTGTTCCTGCCCTTGGGGTCGCGATTTCCGGATTCGCTTCGCTTCGGAGTCGGCGTTCGATTCCTGGCCGCCGGCGACGTCGTACGTCTCGATGACGGCACCGTGGTCCGGGTACTCGCGCCCGAGCGGGGAGCCGTCGGCGACGACGAGAACGCCCTATCGCTCGTCCTCCATGTACGACACGGAGATACGACCCTGCTGCTGACGGGCGACGCGGAAGCTCCTTCCGAAGCATCCATGACATCCCGCTGGGACGACTTCCTTCAGGCCGACGTGGTCAAGGTCGGACACCACGGGTCGAGGACGAGCAGCGCACCCTGGTTCGTGTCGAGGATCGGCGCAGATCACGCCGTGGTCTCGGTGGGTCGGAACGGCTACGGACTTCCGAATACCGAGATCCTGTCGCGTTGGGCCCGCTCCGGGGCCCGCGTTCACGTCACCCGCCGGGACGGAGCCTTCTGCCTGTCGTCCTACGGAACCGCCTATCGAACCGGTTGTCGTTGACGGATCAACTGTCGAGGAACAGCGCCACCGGGCAGTCCCTGACCAGGTGGGCCGTCGTGGATCCGAAAGCGAGCTTCTGAAGGAAGGACTTCGAGTGCGCTCCCGCCACCACCAGGTCGGCCCGGAAGTGCTCCACGTTGTCCATGATCGCCTTTTCCACCGAATCGGACTGCATCGAGACCACCTGGATGTCGAATCCGTGCGCCTTCAGGTACGACTCGGCGAAGCGAAGCGCGAGATCGGAATCGGCCGATGTCTCCTTGTGCACGCACAGTACGCGCACCGCCACGTCCCGACCGAACGGGCACAATTGTACGAAGGACTGCATCGCCTGGGCGGCGGCATGGCTGCCATCGAAGGCAAGCAGCACGCGGCGAATGTCCCGAAGATCGTCCGGAACGATCAGCGAAGGCCCCACGGTCGTCGCGACCAGTCTCGCGAGCGTCTCCGTAGGCCTCTTCTCGTGGCTGTAGAAGAAGTGGGGGTTTTTGCCGACGATCAACAGATCGTGGTACTTCATGTCCTCGACAATCCGATCGAAGGGCACTCCCTCCCGTACGACCTCGTGAGACCGCACGCCGGCGTCCGCAACCAGGTCTCCGAACCGCTCGATGAGTTCCTGCGCTTTCTCGCGGGCTTCGATCGTCAGTTGCTCGCGAAGGATGTCGGCGTAGTACATGCTGCCGATTCCTCCTCCCCGGGTCGTCGAGTCGATGCTGCCCATGTCGACGACCGCCATCGCCGTTATCTCCGCGTCGAATCTCCGGGCCAGATCGATGGCATAGCGCACCGCGACGGCGGTGTCGGAATCGGGGTCGAGTGCGACGAGGATCTTCTTGATCATGGGGATGCCCTGCGGAAGCTGGATCGAAGGTAATCGACGTCCGGTTGAGGCTACAAACGACTACCCCCATCCGTATGCAGGGTATCCACGAATCCACGACGCCTCAACAAGAGCATGAAAGAAGAAGAAAAAGGGTAGCTCTCGTAATAGGGATGTGGACAAAGGGGAATAAGTCTTTCTCCACGAGATGCCCCGGCATCCTGCCTACCCGCTGTGGAAAGAGGACATCCGTAGGTCCCGCCACGAGACCATGAAACCCCTTCTGGCCGGGTTTTCCACCTTTCCACGTGTTTTCCACGAGCGCCGGCCACCTTCGCCCCCGTTTTCCACAACCACCGGACCCGTGCGGCGACCGTGGATACGGCGGGTGTGGGAGTCGTCTTTTCCACGTGCGGTTCCGGGACCGGGGACATCCCCCCGACCGTCTACACGGTTGACCCCGTTTTCCACGGATTGTGCACGACGCCCGGTGGGTAACGGCTCAAGGCCTTCCCAACAGGCGAAACATCTCCTTCTTGTACGCTTCGACGCCCGGCTGGTCGAAGGGATTGACTCCCAGGAGGTATCCGGACACGGCTACCGAGAACTGGAAGAAATACAGCAGCTGCCCGATCTCCCGTTCCGAAATCCGATCCATTCCAAGCCTCATGACGGGCACCAAGCCGTCCAGGTGCGCACGGGCCGTACCCTCGAACGCCTTCCGGTTGATCTCTGACAGGGTTCGACCGGCCAGGTAATTCAGGCCGTCCTCGTCCCCCGGCCACGCCGGAACCGTCAACCCGCCATCGTCTTCGTCCGCCACGAGAAACGTCTCCATCAACGTGCGACGACCGTCCTGGACATACTGCCCGAGCGAATGCAGGTCCGTCGAATACTGGAGGGTTGACGGAAAGATGCCCTTTCCGTCCTTGCCCTCGCTTTCCCCGAACAGCTGCTGCCACCATCCCCCGATGCCCGCCAGGCGCGGCTCGAAGACGGCGAGGATCTCCGTGGTATACCCTGCCTCGTAGAGCAGGTGACGCGTCGCGGCGTACCGCACGGCCGGGTTGTCGGCTTCGGACTCCCAGGCATGGAACGCGTCGACGGCACCGTCGAACAGGGCCGTCACGTCCACTCCGGCCGCGGCGAGCGGAAGCAGGCCTACCGGGGTCAGCACGGAGAACCGGCCACCCACGGAAGGAGGGATGACGTATTTCCGGTACCCCTTTTCCCGCTGCAGGACGTTCAGCGCACCGTGTTCCGGATCGGTGGTAACGAGGATGCGCCGTTCCGCGTCTTCGAACCGGTCTTCGACCCACTTGCGGAGAAAGCGGAAGGCGAGCGCCGGCTCGAGCGTCGTGCCGCTCTTCGAGATGACGTTGAGGTATACCGACCGACCTTCCAGTCGGTCCAGCAGATCGCGAACGTAGGCTCCCGACATGTGGTGCCCGGCAAAGAGGATCTCGGGTCCCCTGCCCGGACCGAAATACGGACCCAGCGCGTCCAGCACGGCTCGAGCCCCCAGGTAGGAACCGCCGATGCCGATGCAGACCAGGATATCGGCCCGCTCGCGGATCTCTTCGGCGTCGGACCGGAGGCGATCCATCAGGTCAGGATCGGGACTGCGCAGCACATCCCGCCAACCCAGGAAAGCGTTGCCCGACCCCGAACCGTCAACCAGGGTTCGACGTGCGGCGAGAACGGAGGCGTGGGCCCGGTCCATGGCGTCGCCCGAGAGGAAGGGCTGCGTGCCCGAGGCATCGAATCGTATCATGACAGGAATCGGTTTCCGGAAACGCAAACTACGCACCATGCGCACGTCGATCGCCGTCGAGGAAGCGCGGGACCTCGTGCTTTCGGTCTGTCGGACGCTTTCTGAAGAGACCGTTCCCCTGGCCGAAGCCGCGGGGCGCACGGCGGCGAGGGACATCGAGGCGCCCCACGACGTCCCGCCGTTCGCGAATTCGGCCATGGACGGGTATGCGGTCGCGTCGGCAGACCGGGGCGAGCCGCCGAGGGTATTGCGCGTGATCGGGGAGGCCGCCGCAGGATCTCCGTGGGCCGAAACCGTGGAACGGGGCACTGCCGTACGCATCATGACCGGTGCGCCCGTCCCGGAGGGCACCGGCCTGGTGGTTCCGGTCGAGTGGACGGAGGACGCGGGCACGTCTGCCGTTCGGATCCTCCGTTTTCCGCCCGATGGAGCCCACGTGCGCCCCGCAGGGCAGGATGTCGGCCGCGGGGATACGGTGGTGTCGGCGGGGCAGGTCCTGGGCGGGGGTGCGGTAGGTGTGCTGGCCGGGCTCGGATTGGGCCGGGTACCGGTAAGGAAACGTCCGCGCGTCGCCCTCGTGACCACGGGCAGCGAACTGGTGGAGCCGGGTTCGCGGGGCCTGCGGCCGGGCGAGATCTACAACACCAACGCCTTCGCGCTGTCCGTGCAGGCCGAGCGGGCCGGCGCGCAGTTGCACGGCGCCTATCATGCGCCCGACGCGAAAAAGGACCTGCTCTCGGTGATCGATGCGGCGCGAACGGCCGATCTCGTCGTGTTTTCCGGGGGCGTGTCGATGGGTCGGTACGATCTCGTGCACGAAGCGCTGCGCGAACGGGGATTCGTCGCAGACTTCTGGAAGGTGATGCAGCGCCCGGGGAATCCCCTGCTCTTCGGTCGCCTCGACGGCGTTCCGGTCCTGGGCCTGCCCGGCAACCCGGTATCGTCGTCGATCTGCTTCGATCAGTACGCGCGCCCGGCGATCGCGACGATGCTCGGACGGAGCACCGTCCTTCGACCGCGAATCCGGGCGGCGCTGGAGACGGCATTCCCGAAACCGCCGGGGCTGCACGTGTTCGCGCGGGGTGTCGCCGGGGAGGACGGCGACGGGCGATCCACGGTGCGACCGACCGGAGAACAGGGGTCGAACCTCTTCACCAGCGTCCTGAGAGCCGATCGCATCGTCCACCTGCCGGCCGCGTGGGACACCGCGCCTGCCGGCGCCATGGTAGAGACCGAGGCGATCGACTGGTAGGGCGCCCGGCGCTGTTCCTGCGAGACCGGGCGCCCTTCCTGCCGGTCACTCAGGGCGTGTTCACGCTGAACCAGGGCGTGTTCACACTCCGGGGACTCGTTCTTCTACGACGCGCGTGATGCGATACGGCGACCGGAATAAGGACCTCGGCCGGCGCGCGATCACGGGTCTGCGTCCGTACGGCCTCGAGTTGACAGCCGAATGCGGGGTCGGGGAGGAGGGGCTTCGGGGAGCGTCGGCCCGGTGGGGCGCCATTTCCTGCTCTCGGCGCGACGAAGTGGCATATCGCCGCAGATTCCACTCCGGAAGCCGCTCTTCGGGGCCGCGAAGTGTAATTCGGGGCTGAATTCCACTTCCGCGCCCGAAAAATGGCCTCGGAAGTGGAATTTCGCCTCCTACTCCACTTCCCTGACGAGGTCGTTCGCAATAGCACCACGAAAAGCCCGGCCGGCCCCGGGTCGGGCAGGGTGGTCTGGCAGGCGTGCGCCGCGTACCTCCGGGGCCCGCGCATGGCCGGAAAGGGATCCGCGCGGGTTCGATTCCGCCCCCCGATGGAATTCGGGCGTTTGTCCTGGATGACGATTCCGCTTCGATCTGGCCCCTGCTAGCAGGACGTGCCGGAGCGGGCGTCAACCAAGAGTGTGAACACTCCCTAGTCCTTCTTCTTCGTCGAAAGACCGAGGGGTGCGTACAGCGGACAGAAGGAAACGGCACTCGTGAGTACGAATACGGCCGCGATCACAAGGACCACGATACCCAGCGTGCCTTCCACGACTCCGGTGAAGTACAGCACGGCGAGCACGATGGCGGCAACGACGCGGGCGCCGCGGTCGAGGGTTCCCATGTTCTTGGTCATGGCGGAATCGGATCTCCGGGTGAGGGGGTCGTTCGCAGGAGCCTGCCCGGCTGGACGGGACGTCACAGCCGCACGTGAAGGCCTCCGATGGCGGTGAAGGTAGACAATTCACTGGACACACCCGTACCCGGGACGTCCACGGTGGAGCCGTTCGCCGGATGGACGGTCTTCCAGGTGCCCCGGATGTCGTTCGAGAGGCCGAACTGGGCCGCCAGGCCGAGGGATACCCGCTCACTGATGGCGTAGGAGAAACCAACCGACGCATGCTGTTCGATGATGGCCGGCGCCGGCGTGTTGAAGAAGGTGTCCGTATCGTCGATCGGATTGCCGTTCACCGAATACCCGACGCGCACCGGCAGCCGCGGGGTCACCTCGACCTGCGCGCCGACGGCAACGACCGTGATGCTGTTCCATCCGAAGCCGAGGACCTCGCCCTGCGGGCCGAACCCCGAATCCTCGAAGCCGGGTGTGTTCTCGAAGTCGAGATAACGCACGTCGGCGGCGAGGAGCAGCCGGTCCACGCCGGTGTATGCAACGCCGGCCGACACGGTCATCGGGTAATCCATGCGGAACGTGTAGTCTTCGGCTCCGGTCGTCGTAGGCTCGAACGAGAAGTCCTGGAAGGCCTGTCGGCTCTTGTAGGACACGGCGACGCTCACCCCGGAGGGCATCTCGAGGTGCAGCCCGGCCTGGAAGCCGAAACCGGTAGCCCAGGCTGCAGGTGCGTCGGGATAGAGGGCAAGGCGGCTGGTTCCGGACGGATCCATCGGGTTGGGAAAGGTCTGCGGAGGCGTGGCCGGGAAGACGGAGAGTTCGAGCGATGCCAGGTTGAGGGTCGGCGCGATGCCCACCGACAGGGCATCGGTCAGGCGATACGCGACGGTCGGAGATACCTGGAGCAGCATGAACGTGGAGCTGAGCGCACCGAACCCGATTCCCCCTTCGGCCTGTTGCTGGGACAAGAGGGGATTTTCCGGAAGCTGCCCCGACATGGCGTCCATCGGGGAGAGGGCGTAGTCCACCCCGAATCCGCCGACGCCGAACGCGCTCAGCCCCCACGCGAACCGCGAGCCCGGGCGTGCAGTGACGGTTCCGATCGAAGGAATCGGAAAGAGCCCGGCCTCGCTGTCGGTGGTTCCCTCGAGATCGTTCCACGGGAAGGGAATCGTACCGCCGGTCGCCGGGTTCGGTACCTGGCCGAACGCACCGGCATCCACGGACGAGGTGAGGGCTCCGGACGGGCGCATGACCTGGAGACTGACGTCGATCGAGCGCCCGGGGATCGAGAAAAGAGCCGCAGGATTCCAGTGCAGCGCGGTCAGGGCGTCCTGGGGTCGGGCCATGCCCGCTCCCGACATGCCCTGGTCGATCGGGCCAACGCCGTTGAGAACGTGTCCGGCTTGCGCCCACGCGGTGGCCGGGATCAGGAAGGCGGCAACGAGGAGCGCCGCGACGAGGGATGGGCGTTTCATGGTGATCGGGTCTCGGAAGGGTGAACGTCTCATCCGCTCAAGGTCGGGGGCGCTCCGGATCCCGGCGCGACGGGCGTTCCCCCACTCGCCGTGCAGGGGGCGTGCGCAGGAGTCCCGAGGGAAACGCGTGCAGGATCAATACAGGTAGATACGTGTATCGACCTGCAGCCATACGGACCCACCATGACAAAGCCAGAGCGGGCCGCGCTCCGCAGCGGAATTCCGCGCCACGAACAGGTTTCCGAATGGATCCGGGAGTGTATCGCGGGAGGACTGTTCTCCAAGGACGATCAACTCCCTTCGGAGAGCCGACTGGTGGAGCGATTCGGTGTGAGTCGGATCACGATCCGCCGGGCGCTCCAGACGCTCGAGAACGACGGACTCATCTATCGGAGGCAGGGTCTCGGGTCCTTCGTGCGCGATCAGCAGGTGCGCCAGGGGCTCGTGCGGCTCACCGATTTCGCCGAGGACATGCGGTCATCGGGCATCGAGGCCGAATCCAGGGTCCTGCATTACGAGGCCGAGGCCGCGGACGAGCGCGTAGCGGAGTTTCTCGGCGTGGGCGCCGGCACCCAGGTCATGCGCCTGGACCGGGTGAGGCTCGGCGACGGCGAACCGATAGCGTACGACCGCACCTGGCTGCCGATGCTCTACGCGCACCTGCTCGAGGGCCGGGACCTGGCCCACGCGACGATCTACTCGGTACTGGAGCGGGAGTACTCGATTCGCGTGGAGCGGGGTCGCTTCCGCATGGAAGCCGTGAACGCACCGGCCGACATCGGACACCACCTCGGCGTGCCGTGGGGTCGCGCGCTGTTGCTCATCGAGCGGCTGACGTACACCGAGGGAGACCGCTGCGTCTATTTCCAGCAGCGCTTCTACCGCAGCGACCGGGTTGCGTACGAGCTGGAACTGCAGCGCGACGACGCGTCCAGGAACAACGTCGGGCTTCCCATCCGGGAGTTCGAGCCCGTATTCAAGCGATCCTGATCGGGACCGGACCTTATCGGACCAGGGTGACCGGCCGGGTGACCGATCGACCGTCCGGACCGACGAGGCGAACGAAATAGGTGCCGGGGGCGAGTGCTGACGCGTCGACGGAAACCCTCGTTTCCGCGCCCGCAGCCACGACGCCCGAGAAGACCGTGGTGACCCTTCGCCCCTGGAGGTCCCAGAGACCCAGATCGAGGTGCTGGGTGCGATCGGTGGAGAAGGCAACCGAGGCGCTTCCCGAGAACGGATTCGGAAACACCGGATCGAGCCGGTACGGAGATACCGCAACCGGATCCTCCTCCCGCGCCGTCGACGAGAACCGCGCAGAGAACGAGCATGCCGAGCCGTCGAATTCGCAGAAGGTGGGTTTCACCGGCACGCCCCCGTGCGAACCCTCGAATCCGAACGTGACGGTCACGCCGGGCTCGATGCAGCTGTTGTGGAGCAGCGACGTCACCGTATAGCGGTTTCCGCTCCTGGTCAGGTCACCGTTCCAGAACCGGGTGATCGTCATGGCCGAAATCATGTCGAACACGAGCTTCCAGTTCCGCACGGGGCGATCCACGGCCGTATTCGTGATCTCGATGGCGGCGGTGAATCCCGTCGCCCAGAGCGAATTCCACTTGAACGTCACGGAGATGTCGTCGATCGTGGCGTTGGGCGCCTCGCTCGGCGACAGCGCGCAGTAGCCCAGGAAAGGCTTGTCGGGATCTTCCTCTTCTTCCTCCTCGAGGAGGTCTTCGGGCGAAAGGAATTCGCAGTCGAACCCGTTGAAGACGCAGGCGGTCGGAACGGGAACGTCACCCGTGTGCACGCCCTCGAGTGTGATCCATACGGCCTCGCCGGGTTCGATCCGCCGGGTCCAGCCCGACCCCGCAACCGAGAGGTACGGGCCGACGGAGGACCACGAAGCGTGCTCGATCGAGACGATCGTGGCCTCGGACAGAAACTCCATCGTCCAGAAGTCGATGGGGTCGTCGGATTGGTTCCGGATCCAGACCTGGGCGCGATACTGCGTGATCCCCTTCCATGCGACCCAGTACACGACCTGGACGGGAAGTTCGACGTGCGGGTTGGGCGGAGGGGGCGACAGGGACTCGAAGGCGCATCCGGCCCCGTTGAACCGGCAAGCGGCGGGCAGGCGCACGCCCGAACCGTTCCACTCGGCCTCGTACGTGAACCAGACCATCTGCCCCGCCCCGATGGAACGCATCGGGCCGGTTCCGAAAACCGCGTGACGACTTCCGACCCGGCTCACCGACGCGTTCTGCATCACGTCGATGACCGGAAACAGGTCGAATTCGAGCGTCCACCGGTCGATCGGCGTAGTGGTCATGTTGGTGATCATGACCGTGGCCGTGTACCGCGTGGGGGCTACCCAGTCCACGCGGTGGATGATGCGCACGTCGCCGGAACGCGGGGACGACCCCGACGCCGGAAGGGCGGGGGCGACACAGGCGAAGAGCAGGACAAGCAGTCGAAACCCGGCTATGCCATGGGCACGCATGGTTCGGCGTGGGAAGCGGGATGGGCGTCGGGGAACGCCACCCATGGAGAACGGGGAAGAAGTCGTTTTTCGCGCTCGTACATTGGAGGGAAACCGGAAACCCTGCCCCACGACTCATGAAGCGGCTTGCCTGGATCCTCGTCCTCTCGTTGTACGGCATGGGTGTGTCGGCCCAGGGCCTGCTCTCTCCCGCACAGTTCCTCGGATACGAATCCGGAGCGCGCTTCACCCCTCACCACCGGGTGTTGGACTACGTGCGCCACGTTTCCGGCGCGTCGGACCGGGTCGTACTCGAATCGTACGGAACCACCTACGAGGGGCGGGAACTCGTGTTGGCGTTCGTCTCGACGCCCGAGAATCTCGCGAGACTCGAGGCCATCCGGACCGACAACCTGCGGCGCGCGGGGCTGGAGCCCGGCCGACCCGAGGGAGAGCCGGTGGCCATCGTCTGGTTGTCGTACAACGTGCACGGAAACGAGTCGGTCAGCACGGAGGCGGCGCTGCGCACCCTGTACGACCTCGCGCGGACCGACGCCCCGGAGCGAGCAGGCTGGCTGGACCACGCGGTGGTGATCCTGGACCCGTGCCTGAACCCGGACGGTCGCGATCGATACGTGAACGGGTACAATCAACGCCTGGGAGTCGCCCCGGACTCCGATCCGGCGGGTTACGAGCACGAAGAGGCCTGGCCGGGCGGGCGGCCGAACCACTACCTGTTCGACCTCAACCGCGACTGGGCGTGGGGCTCCCAGCGGGAAAGCCGATTGCGCGTCGAACGGTACAACCGCTGGATGCCGCAGGTACACGTCGACTTCCACGAACAGGGAGTCGACTCTCCGTACTATTTCGCTCCCGCGGTCGAGCCCTACCATGCGGTCATCACCGACTGGCAACGCGCGTTCCAGGACACCATCGGAAACGCGAACGCCGCGGTCTTCGACGAGAACGGATGGCTGTACTTCACGCGGGAGTCTTTCGACCTGCTCTACCCGTCCTACGGCGATACCTACCCGACCTACAACGGGGCGATAGGAATGACCTACGAGCAGGCGGGCTCGGGCCGCGCCGGACTGGGGATACGGACGGCCGAAGGGGACACCCTGACGCTGGCCGACCGGATCGCCCATCATCACGCCACGGGCCTGGCGACGGTGCGGACGGCGGTGGAACACAGGGAGCGCCTTGTGTCCGAATTCGAGGCGTACTTCGCGGATCGTTCGCCCGGGGCGGCCGGCCGCCACCCCGCCTATGTCCTTTCCGGCGCCTCGGGCGCCGACCGTCTCGAGGCCCTTGCAGCCCACCTCGACCGGTTGGGAATCCGGTACGGAACGGTAGCGGCGAAACGAACGGCCCGCGGCGAATCGTATCGTGACGGAGTGACCCGCGCGATGGCCGTCGAGCCCGGCGACCTGGTGGTATCCGTCGACCAACCGCGGGGACGGATGGCGCGTGTCCTTTTCGAGCCCGATGCCGATCTCTCGGATTCGCTCACCTACGACATCACGGCGTGGGCCCTTCCCTACGCGTACGGGCTGGACGGGGCCGCGCTGCTCGAGGGGTTGACCCCCGATGCCCCGTTCGAGCACACCGCCGCGGCCCCGACACCGGCCGAGCGGGCCTATGCGTGGGCGATTCCGTGGACCTCCCCCGAGGACGCCCGTTTCCTGGCCCGTCTGCTGCGCGAAGGGGTCTCGGTCCGCGTGGCCACCGAGCCGTTCAAGGCCTCGGGACGGGGATTCTCCAGGGGTACCCTGCTCGTGACGGAAGCCGGCAATTCGAAATTCGGACGCGACCTGGGCCGCAAGGTCCGGGAGGCGGCCGCCGCACACGACCGGTCGCCGATTCCGCTCTCGTCGGGTCGCGTGGAGCAAGGCAGGGACTTCGGAAGCGGATCCGTACGTTTCGTGAAACCGCCCCGCGTCCTGCTCGCCTTCGGGGACGGGATCTCCTCGTCGGCCGCCGGCGAGGCCTGGCACTGGTTCGACGAGCGCGTGGAATACCCCGTGACCCGGGTATCGCTCGCCACGCTGCGGTCGATGGACCTCGCCGGATGGGACGTGCTGGTTCTGCCCTCCGGATCCTACGGTCCGCTGTTCGAAGGCGACGGGTTCGACCGCGTGAGCGCGTGGGTGTCGGCCGGGGGCAGGTTGGTGCTCCTGGACGGCGCCGTGAGGGCGTTCGCGGATCGCGAAGGATTCGGGCTGGTGTCGCCGCCGAGGGATGACGAACCGGTCGACAGCCTGCGGGTGTACGCCGATCGGGAACGGTCCGGCGCCACGGAGGACGTCGCCGGAGCCGTGTATGCCACCCGGGTGGACCCCACCCATCCGCTCGCGTTCGGGCTGGAGCGGGGTTACTACACGCTCAAGCGTTCGGCGTCCTCGTGGCCCTACCTGGAGGGTGAGCGCGCCTGGAACGTGGGCACGATCGCCGAGGGGACCCATCTGGCCGGGTTCGTCGGTCGAGAGGCCGTCGACAGGGTGGAGGAATCGCTTGCGTTCGGCGTGCAGGAGATCGGCCGCGGGGCGGTGGTCTATCTTCCCGAGGGTCCTCTCTTCCGCGCGTTCTGGTACGAAGGCCAGCTGCTCTTCGCCAACGCCGTGTTCATGCCCCTTCGTTGAGCCGCCCCGCGGGCCGGGCGTCCTCTTCGATCCCGCCGGAAACCCGCCGCAGAAGTGCCCTCAGTCCTTCGAACGCGAGGTGACGGATGGCGTCGTCCAGGTGGAACCAGCCGACCGCTTCGATCTGCTCCGAGGCCTGCGGTCTGAACTGGCGGGCGTCGCTTCGCATCCGGTACCAATGGGTCGTCTTCAGCACGAAGTGCCTGCCTTCGGGGTAGCCGTGCCGGGTTCGGCCCAGCGGCTCCACGATGCGCGCGTCGTCGATCCCGAGTTCCTCGTTGACCTCCCGGACGGCGCACTCCGAAATCGTCTCGCCGCGATCCTGCTTTCCCTTCGGAAGGTCCCACACCCCCCGTCGATGGATGAGCAGCACCTGGAGCCGTCCCGCCACGTGACGCGCAAGGACGCCGCCCGCCGCGGCCACCGGTCGGGGAGGAAGGTAGGGGGAGAGGTTGAGAAACCGATCGGCGGAGAGATGGATGCGGTCTCCCGTGACACCGTCAGGAGGCATCGCGACGAGCAGGGCTTCACCAGGTTGCTTCGCCCCGCGCCGCAGGGAGGGGAACACGTCAGCCGGCTCCACGTCCAGCCCGGTGCGGGCGATGTCTGCGAGTCGTTCGGTCGGGCACCGGACGATGACGAGGTGTGGGGAAATGACGCCGCCGTGACGGGAATGCATCGGGGGATCTGGCGAAACGACCGTACGACGGTACGGTACGAATAAACGGAACAAGGTCCGGATGAAGACGCACGCACGCAACGATTCCGTCCTGGGGCTCATACCCGCCGGGGGTCGATCCTCCCGGTTCGGAACCAGCAAGGCCACGCACGTGCTGGACGGCCTCACGCTGATCGAGCGCGTCCATGCGGCGCTCCGTGCCGAAATCGACGACGTTCGACTGGGGCTGGCGCGTCCCGAGGACCCGTCCCCCCTCGACGGCCCGGCGCGGGTGTTCGACGATCCTCCGGGAGCGGGCCCGGCGGGAAGCCTTCGCGGGGCCTTCCTTGCGTCGAATGCCGAGTGGGTTCTCGTCGCGGCGTGCGACATGCCGGGAATCACGGCCGAAGCCGTCCGGACCCTCCTGGGTGCACGGTCCGGCGCGGCCGACGCCGTCGTGGCCGTCGACCCCTCGGGCGGTCTCCATCCCCTGTTCGCCTGCTACCGGCGCAGTTGTCTTTCAGCCCTGGACCGATACCTCTCGGCCGAACGACGGTCGATGCGAGGCCTGGTCGCGTCCCTCGACCACGTCGCCGTGCCTTTTGACGAGAAGATCCTGTGGAACGTGAACCGGCCGGCTGACCTCGAGGGCCCTCCCGGCGCAGCCTGACTTCATCACGCCGTCTTGCATGTGAGACGTTCGGTTCGGACATTGAACCCACTTGATATTACAGGTTCTGTCCGGCCGGTCGGCGCCATGGGGTCATGGCGCTCGGCGGCCGGGTCCGGCGGAATCCCAGGGCCCATCCCTCGAAGCGGCATGAACTACGGCTTCGTCATCAACAACGACACCTGCATCGGGTGTCATGCGTGCTCGACCGCCTGCAAGAGCGAGAACTCGGTTCCGCTGGGCGTGCAGCGCACGTGGGTGAAGAGCGTCGAGACCGGCGTCTATCCGAACGTCCGGCGCTCGTTCCAGGTAACGCGATGCAACCACTGCGCGAATCCGCCGTGCGTTCGCATCTGCCCCGTCACCGCGATGTACCAGCGGCACGACGGCATCGTCGAATTCGACCCCGACGTGTGCATCGGATGCAAGGCGTGCATGCAGGCCTGTCCGTACGATGCGATCTACGTCGACCCGGAGACGCACTCGGTGGCCAAGTGCCACTACTGCGCGCACCGGGTGGAGGTGGGCCTCGAGCCGGCGTGCGTGATCGTCTGCCCCGAGCATGCGATCGTGGCGGGGGATCTCGACGACCCGTCGACCGAGATCGCCCAGCTGTTGGCGTCGAACAAGACCACCGTCCGCAAGCCCGAGCAGGGCACCGCGCCCAAGCTGTTCTACATCGGCGGCAACGATGCGGCGATGCATCCGACGGCGACCGCGCGCACGCCGGAGATGTTCGCGTGGTCTGACGTCATCCCGCTGCACGGTGGAGAGGGGCACGGCGGCGACGGTCATGCGGCTCCGGCTCCCGTCCTGAAGAAGTCCTCGTCGGGTACGCCCATCCGGACCCCCGGCACCCAGGGAGTTCCGTCGTCCGGTCCGATCATGATCGGCGAGGGCAGGATGGCCGAACAGATGGTCCAGGTGACGTGGAACGCCCAGCACAAGGTGCCCTGGCACTGGCCGGTGCCCGCGTATCTCGTGACGAAGGGCATCGCGACCGGCATCTTCCTGCTCCTGGCCTTCGGATTCCTCCTCGGCACCTTCCCGTTCACCGCGCCGGCATTCCTGGGCGGCGGTCTGCTCTCGATCGTCTTCACGCTCCTGACGACGGCCCTGCTGGTGTACGACCTGGAGCATCCCCAGCGCTTCCTGCGCATCGTTTTCCGCCCCCAGTTCAAGAGTTGGTTGGTTCGGGGCGCGTTCCTGCTGATCGGGTTCAGCACGGTGTCGGGCCTCTGGTGGGTCGTCGAGGCCGGGGCGGCGCTGGGCTGGCTGTCGGCCGACCTGGCCGAGGCCGTGAGGGCGCCCGCGTTCTGGATCGGAATCCCGCTCGCCGTCGGCGCCGCCATCTACACGGCCTTCCTCTTCGGACAGGCCGAGGGACGCGACCTCTGGCAGTCGAGCCTGCTTCCGGTGCACCTCGTGGTGCAGGCCGTGTTCGCCGGCGCGGCGGCGCTCCTGATGCTCGGGGCGTTCGTCGCGATCGATGCCGAGGTGACGGCGCTCGCCCGTACGGCGTTCGGCGTCGCACTGGCGGCCGACGTGCTCGTCACGCTGTTCGGCGAAGTCTGGATGCCGCACGCGTCAGAAAACGCCGCGCAGGCGGCGCACGCGATCACGCACGGCAGGTACCGCCTCCATTTCTGGGTCGGGAGCATGCTGATCGGCCACGCGGTGCCGCTGGCGCTGCTTTTCGTGGCCGGGCCGGTGGCCGCGTTCGTGGCCGGGCTCGCGGCCATCGCGGGCCTGTATGCCTACGAGCACGCGTTCGTGATGGCACCCCAGGAAGTGCCGAACAGCTGATCCCCGTTTTCGAGAACCAAGATGGCAACGACAACCGATCGGGTTCAATCGCTCCTGTTCCGCCTGCTCGCGAGCTCGGCACCCCCAGCACGGGTCTCGGTGACGCAGCCGCGCGGCGACGGGGCCGCCTTCGGCCTTCCGACCTACTCGGAGACGGCAAGGCAACCCAAGCCGGTCGAAATGACCACGGTCACCCACCCGGACGGTCGCATGAGCCAGTATCCGCCCCCGGAGACCTGGGACGACTGGGTCGAGTGGGACGGGAAGGAATGGCCGAAGCGCATCGCACGGCACTACATGCTGGTGCCGACGGTCTGCTTCAACTGCGAGTCGGCGTGCGGCCTGCTGGCCTACATCGACAAGGAAACCCTCGAAATCCGCAAGTTCGAAGGCAACCCGGTGCATCCGGGAAGCCGGGGGCGCAACTGCGCCAAGGGACCGGCCACCATCAACCAGGTCTACGACCCCGAACGCATCCTGTATCCGCTCAAGCGGGTCGGAAAGCGCGGCGAGGGCAAATGGAAGCGCATTTCGTGGGAGGATGCGCTGAGCGAGATCGGCGGGAAGATGCGCGAGAGCCGCATGAAGCGGCGGGACGGCATCATGTACCACGTCGGGCGGCCGGGCGAGGACCACTACGTCAACCGCTGCATCACGGCGTGGGGTGTGGACGGGCACAATTCGCACACGAACATCTGCTCGTCCAGCGCGCGAATCGGCTATGCCCTGTGGTCGGGATTCGACCGCCCGAGCCCGGACCACGCCAACGCGAAGGTGATCCTGCTCATCTCGAGCCATCTCGAGACCGGGCACTACTTCAACCCGCATGCCCAGCGCATCATGGAGGGCAAGCAGAAGGGTGCGAAGCTGATCACCTTCGACCCCCGCCTGTCCAACACCGCCTCGAAGTCTGACGTCTGGCTTCCGACGTGGCCCGGGTCGGAATCGACGGTGTTGCTCGCGGTGGCGAACCACCTCATCCAGAACGACCTGTACGACCGCGAATTCGTCCGGCGCTGGACGAACTGGCGGGAAACGCTCGATTTCTTCCGCACGAAGCCCTACGGCGACGTCCCGTTCGACTTGCCGGACCCCGGGTCGAAGAAGCTCGCCGAGCGCATCCGCGACCTCTTCAAGGGGGATCGCTTCGACAAGGCCGAGGATGAGAAGGAATTCGCGCTCTTCGACCGTCTGCTCAAGACGCTCTACGCCGAATTCACCTTCGAGCGCGCCGCCGAGGAGTCGCAGGTCCCCGTGGACCGCATCGTCAAGACCGCCGAGGCCGTCGCCGATTGCCAGGGTCGCCTGGCCGCCCACGTATGGCGCAGCGCGTCGATCGGAAACCTCGGCGGCTGGCAGGTCGCCCGCTGCCTGTTCTTCCTGAACGTGCTGACCGGATCCGTCGGCAACAAGGGGGGGACGTCCGGCAACAGCTGGAACAAGTTCGTACCCAAGCCCTTCGACTCGCCGCCGCCGTTCAACGCGTGGCAGGAGCTGCATCTTCCGCACGAGTGGCCGCTGGCGCACTTCGAGATGAGCTTCCTCCTGCCGCACTTCCTCGAGGAGGGCCGCGGCGACATCGACGTCTATTTCACGCGGGTCTACAACCCGATGTGGATCAACCCGGACGGCTTCATGTGGCTGAAGGCGCTCCGGGACGAGGAGAAGATCCGGTGCCACGTCGCGCTGACCCCGACGTGGAACGAGTCGGCGTGGTTCGCGGACTACGTGCTGCCGATGGGGCACGCGGGCGAGCGGCATGACCTGATGAGCCAGGAAACCCACGCGGGCCAGTGGATCGCGTTCCGCCAGCCGGTGCGGCGGACCGCGATGGAGAAGCTCGGAAAGAAGGTCCGCTTCACGTACGAGGCGAACCCGGGCGAGGTCTGGGACGAAGCCGAGTTCTGGGTCGAGTTGTCGGCGGCCATGGATCCGGACGGGTCGCTCGGGGTGCGGAAGCACTTCGAGAGCCCGTACCGCCCGGGAGAGATCATCACCCAGGAGGAGTACTGGCGCTGGATGTTCGACCACTCGGTGCCCGGGCTGCCGGAAACGGCCGCGAAGGAGGGCCTGAGCCCGCTCGAGTACATGCGCAAGTACGGCTCGTTCGAGGTGAAGCGGGAGAACTACGTGCCGTTCGAGAAGGGGGTCGACGCCAAGGGCGCCGAAGTGGACGACGCGGGGCGGGTCGTGCGGGACGGCAAGGTGATCGGCGTCATGGTCGACGGGGTCGCGAAGGCGGGTTTCGAGACGCCGAGCGGCCGGCTCGAGTTCTTCTCGCCGACAATGCGGGACTGGGGCTGGTCAGAGAAGCAGTACACGATCCCGTGGCCCGTCAAGTCCCACGTGCACCCGGACCACATCGACGTGTCGAAGGGCGAGATGCTGCTGTTGCCGAACTGGCGGCTTCCGACGCTCATCCACACGCGCAGCGCCAACGCCAAGTGGCTCTACGAGTTGAGCCACAAGAACCCCATCTGGATGCATCCCCGGGATGCGGCGCGGATGGGCGTTTCGACAGGCGACCTCGTGCGTGTCACGACCCAGATCGGGTATTTCGTGGACAAGGTGTGGATCACGGAGGGCATCAAGCCGGGCGTGATCGCGATGAGCCATCACCTGGGACGCTGGCGTCTCGAGGAGCATTCGGGCGTCAACCCGGGCATGTCGAGCCTCGTCAAGCTGGGTGAGAAGGAGGACGGAACGCATACGCTGAACATCCTGCACGGCGCCACGGCGTGGAAATCCTTCGATCCGGATACCAGCCGCATCTGGTGGGAAGACGTGGGTGTGCACCAGAACCTGACGCACGCCGTGCACCCCGACCCGGTCTCGGGCGCCCACTGCTGGCTGCAGAAGGCCTGGAACGTGCGGAAGGCCGACTCCGGAGACCGCCATGGCGACGTCTGGGTCGACACGAACAAGTCGATGGAAGCGTACCGCGAATGGGTGGCCATGACGCGGTCGGCCGTGGACCACTCCCCGGACGGGACCCGGCGTCCGCTCTGGCTCAAGCGACCGCTGAAGCCGGTCAAGGAGGCCTACCGACTTCCCGAAAAACCCTTCGGCAGGTAGTGCGCCGAAGGGCGATCTTCGCTCCAACGCAAGAATCCAAGGGATGTGATGACCGGTGAAACGCCAACACCGGCCGATCTCCAGGGCATAGCTGCGGCCCTCGATCGGCTGAACGAGCGAATGGGACGCCTGGAAGACCAGGTGTCGATCCTGCGCGAGATGTCGGCCCAGGCGCCTGCGGTCGCGTCCACGGTGGTCGACGCGATCGACGGGCACGTGGCCGCTCTGCAGGCCCGCGGCATCGACGTCGACGAGCGGCTCGCGGCCGGACTCCGGCTCCTGGAGCAGCTGACCGAACCGTCGACGCTCGCGGGCCTGGAGAACGCGATGTCCATGGCCGGCCAGGCACCCGGCTTCGTGTCGATGGTGGCCGATACCGTGGACGGAATCGCCGCGCGCATCCAGGAGTCCGGCATCGACATCGATTCCCGGCTGCGCTCGACGCTTGAACTGGGCGAGATCATGACCGCCGAGGCGACCGTGGACGGGCTCACACGCGTGCTGCAGCCCGGCGCGGTGTCCATCGTCGGAATGCTCGGCGGAGCGCTCGTTTCCTGCTTCGAGGAGTGCATGACCTTGCCCGCACCACGCCGGTACACGCCGCTCAAGGCCCTGCGAATGCTCGGCGATCACGACGTACAGACCGGGCTCGCATTCCTCATCAACGTAGCCCGTTTCTTCGGGCAGGAGATGAAGACCCGGCACGCCGCCGAAGTCGCGCGTCGCCGCACCGAGCCGGCACTTTCCCGTTGACCCCGTTCCTGTCCAGACCATGAAAGACGCATATCGAATCCTGATCGTCGGCGGAGGAGCTGCCGGGCTCACCGTGGCGGCGCGGCTGCTCGCGGAGGATCCTTCGCTGGACGTCGGCATCGTCGAGCCTTCGGACAAGCATTACTACCAGCCCATCTGGACACTCGTCGGCGCCGGCGTATTCGACCGGGAGATCTCGGAACGCGACGAAGCGGATTTCATCCCGGACGGCGCCGACTGGATCCGGGACCGGGTGGATGCGCTGGACGCCGACGCCCGCCGGGTAACCCTGTCGTCCGGAGCGACGGTATCGTACGAGTACCTGGTCCTTTGCCCCGGCATCCAGATCGACTGGCACAAGATCGACGGGCTTACGGATACCCTGGGAAAGAACGGAGTCACGTCGAACTACTCCTACGACATCGTACCCTACACGTGGGAGGTGCTGCAGTCCGTGCGATCCGGGCGCGCCATCTTCACCTCGACGCCCACGCCGCTGAAGTGCGGTGGAGCGCCCCAGAAGATCATGTACCTGGCGGCCGACCACCTGCGCCGGACGGGCGCGCTCGGCCGCACCGAGGTCATGTTCGCCAATCCCGGTACGATGGTATTCGGCGTCGAGTACTTCGCGAAAACCCTGCGCAAGGTCATCGCCCGGTACGGTATCGACTTCCGCCTGCACACGGAACTCGTGGCGGTGCGCGGGCCCGAGCAGAAGGCGACGTTCCGCGTGACCGATCCCGCAACCGGGGCCAGGACCGAGCAGACGGTCGATTTCGACATGCTGCACGTGGTGCCGCACCAGAGCGCCCCCGACTTCATCAAGCGCAGTGCGGTCGCGAACGCCGACGGATGGATCGACGTGAAGCGGGAAACCCTGCAGCACGTTCGTTATCCCGAGATCTTCGGCCTAGGGGACGCCTCGTCGGTGCCCGTCGCCAAGACGGGCGCGGCCGTGCGCAAGCAGGCGCCGGTCGTTGCGGCGAACCTCCTGCAGGTCATGCGGGAGGGCTCCCTCAGGCACCCGGAACTCTACGACGGCTACACGTCCTGCCCGCTGGTCACGGGGTACGGCAAGCTGGTCCTGGCCGAGTTCGACTGGGACAATCGCCCGATGCCGTCCTTCCCGTTCGATACGTCGCAGGAGCGGTACAGCATGTATGCCCTGAAGTGCTACGTGCTTCCTGATCTCTACTGGCACGGCATGCTGCGGGGCCGCGTATGAGCCCTCGGGGCCCGGATTCCGAGGTTCCGGCGGGAGCCGAGTTCGTTGCCGGCGCCCGGGTGATCCGTCTCCTGGCCGATCTCCTGGATGCCGGTCCGACCGCATCGGTAGGGGACGCGTGGCATGCGTTCCCCGAACTCGCGGAATTGTGGCCGGGAACCGGGGACCCGGACGGCGACGCCGCAGCGCACCAGGAGGTCTTCGGGTTCAACCTCCTGCCGTATGCAGGGGTCTTCCTGGACGATTCGGAAGACGGGGGTCGGTCCCCGGACACCATCGCCCAGCGTTTCCTGGAGGCGGGTTTCGAGCCGGCATCGAACGATCTGCGTCCCGACCACCTCGCGTCGGAGCTTCGTTTCCTGGCCTTCCTGCTCGAAGGCGGTCCCCGGGGTGCGATCGACGCGGCAGGATTTCTCGATGGCCACCTGCTGGCATGGCTCCCCCCGTTCGTGTTTGCCGCGGAACGGAGCACGGCCTATGGCCCCGCCGTCCGGTTTCTCCTGGACTGGTTGCTGGAGCAGCGGCGCCGCATCGCGATCCGTCTCGGATCGGCCGGTGGAGCGGGTCGGGCCGACCTCGGAGCCGTGCATTCCATCATGGACGACGATCGCACGGGAGTCCGGGAGATCGCATCGTTCCTGACGACCCCGGTGCGCTGCGGATTCTACATCGGAAGGGGCGACCTCGCGTTTCTCGCGCACGACGCCGGGATGCCGGGAGGTTTCGGGGGCAGACGCCTCATGATGGAAAACGTGCTGCGAAGCGCGGCGCTTTACGACGGTCTCGGTCCCGTCTTCGATCGCCTCGACGCACTGGCCGCCCGCAATGCGCAGGGGTGGGCCGACCTGGACCGCGCGCCGGGGGTCGAAGCCTGGGCTGCGGCCTGGACGGAGCGCCTCGTCGGCACCCGTGCCGTATTGGCCGAAATGCGCGAACGGCTCCGGGAATCAGGCTGATCGGTCACCCGTGGATCGCGACAGGCACGCCGCGGCCGCCTCCCCGTCGAGAAACAGGGCGTCTGCGCCCAGGGCCTCGGTGAGACCTGCCGCCTGCATCACGTCGCGAACGGGACCCTTCACGCCGAAGAACGCCAGGCGGCGTCCGGCGGCCGACAGCCGTCGACTCGTTTCGAGCAGTACGCCCGCCGCCGTCATGTCGAGGTCGTTTACGCTCGAGGCATCCACGAGCACGGTGTGTACCGTCGGATCCGCGACGGCCGTGCCGGTCAGGTACTCATCGAGGAAATCGGCATTGGCAAAGCCGAGCGACGCATCGAAACGCACGATGTGAAGTCCCGGAACCCGTTCGGCCGAGGGGTTGCGGGCGAGATTGCGGAAGGCGGAGGTACCGGGGAGGCGCCCCAGTTCCGCAACGTGCGGGCGGCTGATGCGAAGCAGGATCGCGACGACCGAGGCGAAGATGCCGACGATCACGCCGTTCTGGATTCCGAGGATGATCGTTGCCACGAAGGTCAGCAGAGCGATCAGTCCGTCGATTCGCTTCGCCCTGAGCAGCGTTCGAAGCTCGGCCACGTCCACCATCCCGAAGGCGGCGACGATGATGATGGAAGCCAGCACCGGCACCGGTAGGGATCGAAAGAGCGGCGTAAGGAAGAGGAGCGTGAGTGCGACGACGGCAGCTGCGACCGCGTTGGCCATGGCAGTGCGGCCCCCCGCCCGTTCACCGACCGCGCTGCGGGAGAAGCTTCCCGAAACGGGCACACTGCGGAAAACGGCACCCAGGACGTTCAAGGCCCCCAAAGCGACCAACTCCCGGTTCGGATCCACCCGGTAGCCGTGCCGCGCCGCGAAGACCTTTCCGAGCGAAATCACGCTCATGAACTGCACGAGCGACAGGGTTATGGCCGCCGGGAGCAACTGTCGGACGTGACCGAGGTCGATTCGGGGCAGGGTCGGCGCGGGAAGGCCGGTCGGAACGTCGCCCACGACGCTCACCCCGTACGAGGTCAGGCCCAGCAGATGCACGGCGGCCGTTGCGGCGACGACGGCGAGCAGCGGGGCCGGGAGTCGGGGGGCGAACCGCCGCAGGACGAGCAACAACACGATGCCGGCGATTCCGATGATCGCCGAAACGGGTTCCACGCGACCCAGGGTCGTCGCGGTCTCGAAGAGGGTCGAGAAGACGTCCGAAGGTCCCACGAGCGAGAGCCCAAGCAGGCTTTCGATCTGGGAGATGCCGATGGTGACCGCGGCGGCCGCGGTGAAACCGGAGATTACCGGCCGGGACAGCAGGGCGACGACGAACCCGAAGCGTGCCAGGCCCATCGCGACCTGGATCGTGCCCGCCATCACGGCAAGAAGGAGCGCGAGACCGACGAAGCCATCCGAAAACGGATCGGCGATGGCAGACAGCGCTGCGATGACGATGAGGCTGTCCAGTGCCGTGATGCCGACGGCCAGGTGGCGGGACGTGCCCAGCACGACGTACACGAGCAGGGGCACCAGCGAGGCGTACAGGCCGTAGATGGCCGGTACTCCGGCCAGGATGGCGTAGGCCATGCTCTGCGGCACGAGCATCACGCCGATCGTGAGGCCCGCGGCCAGGTCTCCCCGGGCGTCGTCAGACGAATAGGCGGGGATCCACCGGAGTATCGGGAGGTCGACGCGCTTCACCGTGCGGTACCCCGGAAACGCGAGCGCCGACCCGGGTGGGGTCGGCGCTCACGAGGTCCGAACTCAGGTGGCCTTCGCGGCCCAGGACAGGCAATGCCCCTCGGGAGCCACGGGGCCCAGTTTCAACGTGCAGCCACCGCAGGTCGAACCCTCCGCGGGAGGTACGTACAACGCGCACCCGCTGCAGTGTTTGGCCGGATCGGGGCTGACATCTACATACTGCAGTTGCGTGCGCATCGCGAGTTCCTGCTCGGGAACGCCGGTGAGGTCGCACACGGACGCAGACGCCGCCGCCTCGGGAGCCGCGGCTTCGGGCGCAGGCTGTCCGCCTCCGCAGGCTGCCAGGATGGAGCCGGATCCGAGTCCGACGGCCCCTACGGCGACGAAACGCTGCAGGAACCGGCGGCGCGATAGATCGGAAGTGGGCATGGGATTCCCCGTTGGTTGGTGGGTTGTCCGAAATATACGTTCGGGCCCTGTTAGGCGGCTTCCGACCGTTCGCGTCAGGCGTTTGCCGACGGCTTCGGCAGGCGGGCCAGCGTATCGTCCAGCCAGCGCTTCACGTAAAACTCCGGGAGGGCCCCGGTGAAGTCGCCGACGATGTGCCCCTGGTAGAAGAGCTTCACCGCCGGGATGCCGCGGATGCCGTATTCCATGGACAGCTCCTGGTTTTCGTCGGTGTTGACCTTCGCCAGGATCCAGTCGCTGCTTTCGCCGGCGAGCTTTTCGAGAACGGGGCCGAGCATGCGGCACGGGCCGCACCAGGGAGCCCAGAAATCGACGAGGACAGGCGTTTCGTGCGAACGCTGCAGGACGTCGCGTTCGAAATCGGACACCTCGTGGGCATCCGTGGACGGGGCATTTCTGAAACCGAACATGGCAGTTTTCTTGTCGGTAATCCCCGACGGGACGGGCGCCGAACCAGGCGGCGCCCGTCCGTCGAGGACATGGTTCAGGCCGAGACGGGAGCGCCCGATTCGACCGTGTTCTTCATCGACCACTGGGTGAAATCTCCCGTCAGGAAGATCACGTCGTGGCCAAGGCGCTTGAGCAGCGCCGCGGATACGGCCGAACGGCCGCCGGTCATGCAATGCACGGCCAGCGTCTTGCCCCTCGGCACTTCGTTGCGACGCACCCAGAGCCTCGTGTAGGCGATGTTGGCGGCGCCCGGAACGCGCACCGACTCGTATTCGGTCGCGTTGCGCACATCGAAGACGAGCACGTCGTCCCGCCTGGAGAGCGTGGCGATGTCGTCCATCGACATCTCCGGAATGTGGTCGAGTTCTCCGCCCGAATCGCGGTAACGGTCGAGCATTTCGGGGGTCGCGTACGCGACGATGTTGTCCAGCCCGATGCGCACCAGGTCCCGCACCGCCTGCTGGACGTGCGCCTCCTGGATGATCAGGAAGATCGGCATGTCCTCCTCGACGAAGGACCCGACGACCGTGTTGAACGTCTTGTTGAAGGGGGCGCAGAACGAACCCTTCAGGTGTCCCTGGAGGAACGACTCCCGGTCCACGCGGGCGTCGACGACGGCGATGTCGGTGCGACCGGAGAGCTTGCTGAGTTCGCCGATCGAGAGACGGTAGGGGTTCGGAAGGTTGTGGAGGACCTTCGGGCCGATCTTGTTGTCGCGCTTCATGCGCGCGAAGTACATCGGCGGCTCGGGCTGGCCGGCGAGGATCGCGTCGACGAACTCCTGCTCGCCGCGGATGGCCGACTGGATCGCCCCGTTGAACCGGCGCTCGTAGCCGACCGTCGATTCGGGCACGGCCCCGAGAGCCTTTCCGCACGCCGAACCCGCGCCGTGGGCGGGCCAGACCTGCAGGTAGTCCTCGAAATCGAGGAAGCGGCGCACGGACTGGTACAGCGTGCGCGCAGACGGCTCCATCACGCCCTGGAATCCGGCGGCGGATTCGAGCAGGTCGGGCCGGCCGAGGTCGCCGACGAACACGAAGTCGCCGGTGGCGATGCCCATCGGGAGGTCGGCCCCGCCGCCCTTGTCGGTGACGAGGTAGCTGAGGTGTTCGGGCGTGTGGCCGGGCGTGTGGATGGCGCGGATTTCGATGTTTCCGACCATGAAGGCATCGCCGTCCTTCAGCAGGACGTGGTCGTACTTCGAGCCGATCAGCCACTCGTACTTCCAGTCGGCGTCGCCTTCGTCCGAGGCGTACACCTTGACTCCGCGCTCGGCGAACTCGCGCATGCCCGAGATGTAGTCGGCGTGGATGTGGGTGTCGGCCACGGCCACGATCTCGAGGCCCTCGCGCTCGGCCAACCGGATGTATTGGTCGATGTCGCGTTCAGGGTCGATGACGACGGCTTCCTTGGTCTTCTGGCAACCGATGAGGTACGCGTACTGAGCGAGTTTCTCGTCCCAGATCTGTCGGAACAGCATGGTGGTGGGTTTCGATGGGTGAAAGGGTTCGGGAATCAGTGCGGCAGTCGCGGACGCAACGCCGAGTAGGTCCAGGTGCCGGCCATGGCCGCCACGATGCCGACGGTCATGACGAGCAGGCCGTTGCCCACCAGCGCGAACATCGGGCCCGGACAGGCCCCGGTCAGGGCCCAGCCGAGGCCGAAGATCGTGCCGCCGGCCCAGTAGCGCGTCGCCAGCGGGGTCATGTCCTTGGGGGGAATCACGATCGGCTCTCCGTCGAGATCCCGCACCTTGCGTCGCTTGATGACGGCGACCGAGATCGCCGCCACTACGATGGCCAGGCCGATGATTCCGTACATGTGGAAGGCCTGGAAGCGAAACATTTCCTGGATGCGGAACCAGGAGATCACCTCGGACCGCGTGAGTACGATGCCGAAATAGACGCCGAGGAGCAGGTAGAGACCGAGTCGCTTGACCGGAATCCGTTCGGAAGGGGACGGGGTGGCCATGGCTCAGAAGAGGAGGGGGTAGAGGAGGTGCGTCACGATCAGGCCGCCGGCGAAAAACCCGAGGACGGCGACGAGGGAGGGGGCCTGCATGTCGGCCAGCCCGCTGATGGCGTGGCCGGACGTGCAGCCGCCGGCCCACCGGGCGCCAAAACCGACGAGGAAGCCGCCGAGAACGATGAAGACCAGGCCCTTGAAGGAGACGAGATTCGAGAAGCTGAAGATCTCGGTGGGCGCAAGGCCGGTGAAGTCAGCGATCCCCAGCGCCGCGAGGTCGGCGCGGGTCGCGGCCGAGATGTCGACGGTCACGGGGCCGGAAACGACCGAAGAAGCCAGGAAGGCTCCGACGATGGATCCGAGCACAAAGACGAGGTTCCAGAGGCCGGCCTTCTTCCAGTCATACTTGAGGAAGGGGACGTCGCCTGGAAAGGTGGCGGCGCACAGGTGCCTCAGGTTCTCCGAAACACCGAACTGCTTGCCTCCGATAAGGAGGAGGGCCGGGACGACGATCCCGATCGCGGGACCGGCGACGTACCAGGGCCAGGGTTGCGTGAGGAATTCGGGCATCGAGGGATTCGGTGCGGGTGGTTGGACCGGTAAATTAGTTGTTCTGTCTTGTAATGACAAGTGGTGTCCGAATTTGTATATTCGTTACGGGGAATACGCGCGGGCTCCGGTCGGTGGCGGTCCTTCGACCCGGAAGAGGTGGGCGTGAACCCGCAAGTCCATTTCTGCCAACGACAACGACAAGGCCAGACTGCGGCGTGGCCTCGCGCGAACGGATCACCGGGTATTCCCGCGGAAGAATCAACGTTCTGAACCCATGGCACGCAAGGAACCCATTCCGCGCGAGTGGACCGACCGCCTGGCCCGCCGATTCGCGGTGCTCGCCGTCCCGGCCCGTCTGGACCTGGTCAACAGGTTGCTTTCGGGCGGAGAGCAGTGCGTTCAGCAGCTGGCCGAAGCCACGGATCAGCGACAGCCGAGCGCATCCAAGCACCTGGCCGTGCTCAACCGGGAGGGACTCGTGGCCCGGCGCCGACAGGGGAGCCGCGTCGTGTACCGCGTCGAGGATCCGACCCTCATCGCCGTCTGCACGCTGATGTGCGGACAGCTCAAGGAAGAGCTGTCGGAGGAAATGCCGACCGGCCGCGTACTCAGTCTGGCAGACTGAAGCGAACCGCGCCCACGGACAATTGCAGGGTCCGGCGGCCGTTCCAGTCGTTGTCGGTGACCGAGTGGGCCAGGTCGATGGTCCGACCGGACCGCAGACTTTCCTCCAGTACCGGCAGTTCGGCCCCGAGGCCGAACCCGATCGCGTCCACCGACGGCGTCGTCGATCCGGGCTCCCGAACGCGGAACTTGAGATGGTTTCGGCCGACGACGGATGGATTGCCGGTCACTTCGACGGCTCGCGTGGCAAAGACGGGCGGATCGTTGGCGGGTCCGTGCGGCTCGAACTGGCGAAGAACGGACCGGAATCGCTCATCGATCTCCGAGAGTCGTAGGTGGGCGTCGTAGGTGACGGGCCGATCGCCGGACGCGGCGGTGCGGGCGGCGTCCACGGCTTCGACGAACCGGGTCCGAAAGCCGTCGATGCGTTCGGGCCGCACCGTGAGGCCGGCGGCGAGGTCATGCCCCCCGAAACCCTCGAGTTCGTCGGCGCACGCCGAAAGGGCATCGTAAACGTTCAGCCCTTCGACCGACCGGGCCGATCCCTTGGCGACGGACCCGTTGAGTCCGAGCAGCACGACCGGGCGCCGATAGCGCTCCACGAGTCGACTCGCCACGATTCCGACGACGCCGATATGCCACGACGGGTCATAGAGGACCAGCGCCGACCCTGGCGATCGCTCTTCCCAGTCTTCCGCGTCACGCAACGCCATGTCGAGCGTGGACTGGTCGATGGTGCGGCGCTCCGAATTGAGGCGCTCGAGGTGACGCGCCCGCGCGACGGCCGCGTGGGACGTGTCAGACAGGAGCAGGTGCACGGCCTGGCCCGCGTCCCCCAGGCGACCTGCCGCGTTGATCCGGGGACCCAGGCTGAACAGGATCGTGCGGGTCGAGCACTCGCCGAGCCGAACCTGCGCCTCATCGGCGAGAGCCGCGATGCCGAGGCGACCGCGACGCCGAAGACGCTCCAGCCCCTCCCGGAGCAGGATCCGGTTTTCTCCCGCGATCGGCACGACATCGCTGGCCGTGGCGAGCGCGACGAGGTCCAGGTACTCGTGGACCGACGAAGGGTCTTCGCCCAATTCGGCAAGGACGGCACGCAGGAGATGAAACGCCACGGCGCACCCGCAGGGCTCCTTGCACGGGTATGCGCAGTCGGCTCGCTTGGGATCCAGCACGGCGATGGCGTCCGGCAGGATCTCGGGGGGCGTATGATGATCGCAGATCACCAGGTCCAGGCCCCGATCCCGGGCATAGAGCGCTTCCGCATTGGCCGACACCCCGCAATCGAGCGCAATGACGAGCGACGCCTGTCGATCGACGGCGTGATCGAGCCCGGCCGCGCACAGGCCGTAGCCGTGCTTCAGACGGTCGGGGATGAAGAAGGTGGCCGGAACGCCGCGTTCCTTCAGGAAATGGGTGACCATCGCGGTGGCGGTGATCCCGTCGACGTCGTAGTCGCCGTATACGAGCACGCGTTCACGGGCGCGGATGGCGGCAGCCACGCGCGTCGCCGCCGCTCCCATGTCCTTCATCGAAAACGGGTCGTGCAGGGCTGACAGGCCGGCCCGAAAGAAGTCCCGTGCCTCGGGAAGCGTGCGCACCCCGCGAAGTACCAGGCTGCGCGCGAGCGGCTCGGCGAGATCGTTGAGATCGCGGGACAGGCGGAATACCGTGTCGGCGTCATCGATCTCCTTGAGGATCCACCTCGTCATCATGTCGAGCAGGCGTTGCGGGCGGCCGGGATCGATCCGGACGCAGGTGTCTCATCGGGAGGGTCAGACGGCGTGTTAAGTGCGGCGTCGAGCGACCGATACCGCCTCTTGGGCCACTCGTCCGCTCCATTCGGTTCGCAGAATGACCAACGTATCGCGTTACACGTTCCTGGTTTTCACCGTGGCGGTGATGATCGCCCTGACGGGCATTGCCGTCCTCGTACTTCTGCCTGGGCGACTCGACGCACGCCAATACCGGATACTCGAAGATAGGGCTCGAACCCTTGCGTCCGTCGCCGCCGAGCAGGCTGCGCCGCACGTGGCCGCGGCCGATTCGGCCGCACTCACCGCAGCGCTTGAAGTGATAAGCGGCGACAGGGAGGTCGTGTTCGCGGCGGTCGTGGACCCTGCCGGCGCGATACTGGCCCGCTACGGTCGTGCGCTCACGGGCGTGGGTCGATGGGCAACTCCCGATCCGGATCGGTTCCCGGCGGCGGTCGCTTCCCGACCGATCGACGGTGCCGGAGTCCTGACCGGCTACGTACACGTCGGGATGTCCCTCGAGGAGTCGAAACGACAGGCGCAGGCCGAGCACAGGATGGTCTACGTCCTGGGAATCTTCCTGCTCGCGCTGGCGACCGGGGCGGCTTTCGGCGTATTCCAGCTGCAGAAACTGCGGTCGGTCGTCGAGGAATGGCAGAAGCGCCACCAGAGCCTGCGCATGCAGACCGGCACGCTGCAGAGTTCGGTCAAGGAACACAAGCAGACCGAGCAGGCGCTTCGGCAGAGCGAGGAGAAATACCGCTCGCTGTTCCAGAACGCCATGTCGTCGGCGATGAGAGACCTCGAGGACCTGAACAAGCACCTCGAGAAGCGTTCCGCCGACCTGGAAGTGGAGGTCGGGGTACGCGAAAAGGCCGAAGCTGCGTTGAGACGATACACCGAGCGGCTGCAGATCATGAACGAAGTGGAGCGCACCATGCTGGAAGGGCGCAGCCTCGGTACATCGGTGGATATCGCCCTGCGCCGCATGACCGAGCTGCTCGGGCAATCCCACCTGGCGCTGTTCGAGATCGACCACGAAACGCGTACCCCCCTCCTTCTCGGACACATCGGCGAAACGCCCCATGATGCCTGGTTGACCGTTTCGGCAGCAGAACTCGAACTGCTTGCCGACGGCACGAAGGCCATCCGGTACGAGGCCGACGTGGAGTCTTCCGACTCGCCGTCCAGCATGACCTCCCGGTTCATCCGTTCGGGACTGCGATCGTACTTCTACGTGCCGCTCGTGATGGAAGAGTCGACGGTCGGCCTGCTGTTGGTCGCCTCCCCCGAGCCGGGTGCCTTCGGGGACGAGTCGTTCGACATCAGCAGGGACATGGCCGACCTGATGACGATCGGTATCCAGCAGTCGCGGCTCAGCCGCGAGCGGGAGCGTTACGAGAACGAACTGATCACGGCCAGGGATCGAGCCGAGGAGATGGCCCGGCTCAAGAGCGCCTTCCTCACCAACATGAGCCACGAGATCAGGACACCGATCGCGGGCATCATGGGTTTTGCCCAGGTCCTGAACGACGAGGCGCCGGAAAACCTGAGGGAATTCACCGGGCTCATCCAGGAGGCGGCCAACCGCCTGCTGAATACCATCAACTCGGTCCTCGAACTCGCCCGACTGGAATCAGGACGACTCACGCTGGAGGCCAAGCCGATCGACATGGGGCCGTGCGTCGTCGAAACGGCGCGTCTCATCGAGCCGCTGGCCGTCAGGAAGGGAATCCGGCTCCTGACCGAGGTGCCGTCGGAACCGGTGATCGCCCGACTCGACCGGGCCAGTCTCGAACGTATCGTCAACAACCTCGTCGGCAATGCGATCAAGTTCACCGATCGGGGTCACGTGAAGGTGAGCGTAACCGGTGACGAGCGGAACGCACGACTGGAGGTCACGGATACCGGCGTGGGCATCGCGGCAGACTTCCTGCCGAACCTTTTCGACGAGTTCCGTCAGGAGCAGATGGACGCGAACCGGGAACACGAGGGATCGGGCCTGGGCCTTGCGATCACGAAGAAACTCGTGGATCGCATGGGTGGGTTCATCGATGTCGAGTCGGAAAAGGGCAAGGGAACGAAATTCATCGTTCAATTCCCGATGCGCCTGGCCACCTCGGAGCAGACCGGGGATTCACGAGGGCACGCGCTCGTGGTGGCACCCCATGCCGACTCGGCAGCCCTGTTGACCCGGAACATCGAAAGCCGGTGGCACGTGACCGAGGTGCCCTCGCTTGCCTCGGTCATGCCGCACCTCGAGGAGCGCACCGTCGATGCCGTGGTCATCGACATCAACGCGGTGGAATCGACGGAATACTCCGACGTGAGTGCCCTGCGCTCGCGGCTGCCGGACGCCCGGTTGGTAGCCGTGGCCACCCAGGTGCTTCCGGACGACGTGGCCATGCTGACCGACCTCGGCATCGATTGCTTCGTTTCGGATCCGTTCGAGGGCGACAATCTGCTGAAAGCGCTGTCGAACGGGCACGCGCCCGATCGGGAAGCCATGGCATCCGGCCATCGGCGACGCCGCGTGACCCTGCACGGCCCGGCCGTCGAACGGCGTTGGACGGTAGCGGGCGTCTGATCCTGTCCGGTGCGGACAGAATGTCCGCGTGGATCGCGACCGGTGGGCGGTACCGGATTCGAACCAGTGACCCCCTGCTTGTAAGGCAGGTGCTCTAACCAGCTGAGCTAACCGCCCGAAAACAACTCGGGTTACGCGGTCTGGCTTGACCGGTAACCCGGGACCCACCCGCGGACCACGGGTCCGAAGGGTACGGAGCGGGAAACGGGATTCGAACCCGCGACCCTCAGCTTGGGAAGCTGATGCTCTACCAACTGAGCTATTCCCGCGTCGAGCGTGGTATAATATGCGAACGGCGGGCCTTTTGTCAAGGTTCCGATTGGATTTGGACCGGTCAAGCCGTATATTCCGCGCTTGTCTGTTTCCGTGACGCACTCCCCGATGCGTCCGGGCAGAACGTCCGGATTCGGGCAGCGTCCCCACCCCCCTGCGAGTCCGCAGTCCGGCAAAGCCCCACCGAACTGATTCAAGCGTACGGATAGATGCAACCCACCTACCACCCGAGCCGCAGGAAGCGCGCCAACAAGCACGGTTTTCGCGCCCGCATGGCCTCGAAGAACGGCCGCAAGGTGCTCGCTCGCCGTCGGGCCAAGGGCCGCAAGGCGCTCACGGTAAGCGATTCCAGGCCCGGCAAGTAAGCCAGGTCGCTCCAGAGCCAGGAATGAGCGCCTCCGCCCGTTTCGGGCTTGGCCGAAGCCACTCGCTCAAGCGGGCCCGCCTCGTCAGGGCACTCTTTGATCGCAGCCGTTCCGACGTCCTCAGCGTGTCGGCCGGCTGCGTTCGTTTTCTGTACCGCTCCGTGTCGACGACGGACCTTCCCGGCTCACTGGCGGTTCAGTCGGTGTTCGTCGTATCGCGTCGGGTCGGCGGCGCCGTCGTTCGCAACCGGATCCGACGCTTGATGAAGGAACGTTTTCGTCAGCTTCGTCCTGCCCTGGACACCGTCCTCGGGACGTGCGGAAAGCGGATCACCCTGGCGATCGTCTACAGGGGCTCGGGGAAAACGGAGCGACGCTCCGTCGCCGAGGACCTGGCGGCCGCCATGACGATGCTGGTCGGGCGATTGTCCGGCATCGGTCCGCGTCAGACTCCCTAGACCGAATTACGCACAGTGGATCGCAATGTCGTCACGGCGACCGTTCTGATCGCCCTCATCATGGTGGTGTGGCTCACGTGGCTCACACCCCCGACGCCGACGGCAGACCAGCCCTCGAGCCTCCCGTCCGATTCCACCCTCGTCCGGCCGGCTGAGCCCGCCACCGATGACGTTGCCGTGGCCGATTCGTCTGCCGCGCCCGTAGATTCGACGGAGTTTGCGGTCGTATCGGGCGATGCCCGTGAGATCACGGTCGTGACGGACCTCTATGAAGCGGTCCTGTCGACCCGAGGCGCGGCGCTGACGTCCTGGCGCCTGGCCGAGTACAAGGTGGCGAACTCCGACAAGCCGGTCCAGGTGATCGACACCCGGCAGGAGGGGGCGCTGTCCCTTGTGTTCACGTCGCCGAGCAGTCGTAACTACGATACGCGGTCGTTCCACTTCGAGGCCGATACCGAGGTCGATCGCATCGAGGTGAGCGATTCGTCGCGTTCGGTATCCTTCCGCACCGCGTTGGCCGACGGCGCGATGCGGATCACGTACCGGTTCACGAGGGGGTCGTACGAGGTCGGGGTGACGGTCGATTTCGAGCGTCCCGAGTCGTACATGACGGGCTCGGGATACGATGTATCGTGGAACGGCGCGGTTCCGTTTTCCGAAGACGATCACCAGGACGAAGGAAGCCGTTCGGGTGCCTACGCGTCCAGCGGCGGCGAGGTCGAGTACGTGTCCCTCGCCTCTGAGGCCGTCGGGAGCAAGTCACTTCGCGGCAAGGTGGATTGGATCGCGGTCAAATCGAAGTTCTTCGTCGCGGCCGTGATGCCCGAGGGGGATTCGGACGGGGCGGAACTCGAAGGCGAGCGCTTCGGCGAACCGTCCGATTCGCTGATGCGACAGGAATTCGCCGCGCGCCTGGCCATGCCGTTTCCCGACGAGGGAAGCGTCGGCCTCCGGGCTTACCTGGGCCCGATGGAGTACTACCGCATCCGGGACTACAACAACGGTCTTTACGATGTGGTCGACTACGGGTGGGATTTCTTCGAGACGGTGACGCGGCCTTTGGCCAAATTCGTCTTCATTCCCACGTTCACGTTCCTGTCGCAGTGGCTTCCCAACTACGGATGGGTCATCATCGTCTTCTCCATCCTGATCAAGATCCTGGTACACCCGCTGACCAAGTCTTCGTTTACCAGCATGGCGAAGATGCGGGAGCTGCAGCCGCAGATGGAGGCGATCAAGGAGAAGTACGCCGACAATCCGCAGAAGCAGCAGGAGGCCATGATGCGGCTCTACAAGGAGACCGGCGTCAACCCGCTGGGCGGCTGCCTGCCCATGCTGCTCCAGTACCCTATCATCATCGCGCTGTGGCAGTTCCTGCCGCAGGCCATCGAGATCAGGCAGCAGGGCTTTCTCTGGGCTGCCGACCTCTCGGCTCCCGACGCAATCCTGAACCTGCCGTTCACGATCCCGCTCTATGGGAACTTCGTTGCGGGTTTCACCCTGCTGATGGGCATTTCCATGGTGATCCAGATGCGGCTGCAGACGCAGCCGTCGTCGAACCCGCAGGCGAAGATCTTCCTGTACGTGTTCCCCATCATGATCTTCGCCATCTTCAACAAGCTGGCGTCGGGGCTCAACCTGTACTACCTCTGCTACAACGTGCTGACGGCCGGTCACCAGCAACTGATCAACCGGAAGATCTCGGCCGAGAAGGCTGCGTCCGGAGGAGACGCGCCGAAGCCGGAAGGTGAGCGCAAGGCTTCGTCCTCCAAGGCGGCGGCAGAGAGCCGAAAGGCGTCGGGGAGCAAGGCTCCCACGCGCAGGAAGTAGGCTCGGCATGTCGCCCGCGGTAGAGGATACCATCGCCGCGGTTGCCACGGCACGAGGCGTGGCCGCGCTCGCCGTCGTGCGCCTCTCCGGACCGATGGCCGTCTCGATTGCGGACGCGTCGTTTCGCGGGTCGGACGGCAGACTTGCCGATGCGCCGACTCGTACCCTTCACGTCGGTCACTGGCTGGATGGATCCGGTGTCCCGGTCGACCGCGTGGTGGTGGGCCTGTTCCGGGCACCGAACTCGCCCACGGGCGAGGACGTCGTCGAGATCTCGTGCCATGGCGGGCTGGTTGTGCCGGCGCGCATCCTGGCGCGCCTGTACGAGTCGGGCGCCCGGCCGGCCAGGGCTGGCGAGTTCACCCAGCGTGCATTCGTGCACGGAAAGCTCGACCTGGCGCAGGCCGAAGCGGTGGCCGACATCATCCACGCGCAAGCCGCGCGGGCGCACGAAGCCGCGCAAAGGCAGCTGGATGGCCGTTTTTCGGCGCTTCTGGGTCGATTGCGGGACGAATTGACGGGGTTCTGTGCCCTCGTCGAGCTGGAACTCGATTTCTCGGATACGGACCAGGTTTTTGCAGATTTGCAGCGTCTCAGGGCCGTTTTACGACAGTGTCGCGGCACCATCGAGGACCTGGTTTCCCACGCGCGTTCGGGCTCGATCCTGAGGGACGGGGTTCGCGTGGTCATCGCGGGACGACCGAACGCCGGGAAGTCCACCCTTCTCAACGCGCTCGTCGGGCACGATCGCGTCATCGTCAGCGAGATCGAGGGCACCACGCGCGATCTCGTCGAGGTAGACCTTGAGCTCGACGGACTCGTCTTCCGGCTGGTGGATACCGCCGGAATCAGGGAGGCCGGAGACGAGATCGAAGCGGAGGGTATTCGCCGTGCGCGCGATGCGGCCGAATCGGCCGACATCGTCCTGTACGTATTCGATGCGGAGCAGGGGCTGCAGGCGGAGGAGGAGGAAATCGTGTATCGACTGCGATCGGCCGAGCGTCCGGTCGTACTCGTGGCCAACAAGGCGGACCGCGCGCCGGTCGCTGCCGCTGAAGGATCGTTCGTTTCGATCAGTGCGCGAAGGGCCGTGGACGACCCCCGCGAACTCTCCACGCTCCTGCTGGCTCTCCGGCACACGGCTGCCCCCTTGGTCCGGGATGCCGAGGATTCGCCGGTGTTGCTCAACGCGCGGCACCGGGCACACCTGCAGGCGGCGGACGAGGCGCTGCTGCGCGTTGAGGTCGCCATGGACGCCGGTGTTCCGGGAGATCTGCTGTCGATCGACCTGAGGGTGGCCCTGCACGAACTGGGCTGCATCACCGGGGTCATTACGAACGAAGAGGTCCTGGATTCCGTGTTTTCACGATTCTGCATCGGAAAGTGAGCCCATGGCCGCAGCGGAGCGTTACGATATCATAGTAGTGGGTGGTGGGCACGCGGGTGCCGAAGCCGCCCACGCCGCCGCTCGAATGGGTGCGCGTACGTTATTGATTTCCATGAGTTTGGATGCTCTTGGAAAGATGTCCTGCAATCCTGCGATCGGCGGTATCGGAAAGGGGCAACTCGTCCGGGAAATCGATGCGCTGGGCGGCATCATGGGCATCGCCGCAGACCGGTCCGGCATCCAGTTCCGCATGCTGAATCGGAGCAAGGGTCCGGCGGTCTGGAGCCCCCGCGCCCAGAATGACCGCATGGAGTACGCTGCCGAGGTCCGGTCGCTGCTCGAATCGACGCCCAACCTCCGCATGCGGGCTGATACGGTGGTGGACCTGGTCGTGGAGCAAGGCCGGGTACGTGGTGTCGTAACGCTGTGGGGGGCGGAGTTCACCGCCGGTGCCGTCATCCTGACGAGTGGGACCTTTCTGAACGGCCAGATTCACGTCGGTGAGCGACGGTCGGGTGGAGGGCGCATGGGCGAGGGAGCTTCGGTCGGGCTGACCGCCGTGCTCCAGGCCCACGGATTCGAGACCGGCAGACTGAAGACGGGTACACCCCCACGCATAGACGGGGCCAGCGTCGACTATTCGTCGCTCGAAGAGCAACCCGGGGAACCGCATGCGTCCCCGTTTTCCTATCTCTCGGATGGTGTTACGGAGAACCAGGTGTCGTGCTGGCTCACGTACACCGACCCCGCGGTGCACGGAATCCTGCGGACCGGTTTCGACCGATCGCCGATGTTTGCGGGTCGGATCCAGGGTCGAGGGCCGCGATACTGTCCATCGATCGAGGACAAGATCGATCGATTCGCCGACCGCGACAGGCATCAGCTGTTTCTCGAGCCGGAGGGGCGCCGCACGCAGGAGGTTTACGTCAACGGCTTCTCCACGAGTCTTCCGGAAGAAGTCCAGCTGGCTGCCCTGCGACGCGTCCGTGGTCTTGAAAACGTCCACTTGTTGCGTCCGGGCTACGCGATCGAATACGACTACTTTCCCCCGCACCAATTGAAGTACAGCCTGGAGACGAAGAGGATTGCCGGGCTCTTCTTCGCCGGCCAGGTGAATGGGACCACGGGGTACGAAGAGGCGGCAGCCCAGGGGATCGTCGCCGGAATCAACGCCGTGCAGTTTCTCCAGGGTGCCGAACCCGTGGTTTTCCGCCGGTCCGAGGCGTATATCGGGGTTCTGATCGACGACCTGGTGGCAAAAGGGACCGAGGAGCCATACCGGGTCTTTACGTCCCGGGCCGAGCATCGCATCCTGCTTCGACAGGATAATGCCGACTTCCGCCTCACGGAGCGCGGACATGCGCTGGGACTGGCGGGAACGGAGCGGTTGAACCGCATGAAGGCCCGCCGAGAGGCGTTGGTGCGCATGCGGGAGGCGTTTTCGAGACGGTCCGTCAGCCCGGAACGGGTGAATGCGTACCTGGCTTCGGTCGGGACGACGCCGATCGCCGAGCCGGAACGCCTGGTTCGACTGGCGTTGCGTCCGCAGGTAGACATGCAGGCCCTCCTGGAGGCCGCGTCGATGTCCGACCTGTCAGACGTGCGGATCGGGTCGGAGTCCATCGCGCGCCTTGCCGAGGTGGAGATCAAGTACGAAGGCTACCTGGAGCGCGAGCGCGATCTGGCAGAGCGAATGGCGTCGTTGGAGTCGTATCGGGTGCCCGGAGATTTCGATTTCACCGGCGTAACAGCGCTTTCGCTTGAAGCGAGGGAGAAGCTGGCCCGAATCAGGCCGGATCATCTTGGGCAGGCGAGTCGCATCAGCGGGGTGAGCCCCGCCGATGTGTCGATCCTGATGGTGCTCCTGAAGGGGGCGCGTGTTTCACGTGAAACACCCGGCGGCGATGGCATCACCGATTGAATACGTACCGGAGGAACGCCGGGAATTGCTGGACCGGTACGCGGCGCTGCTGGAGCGGCTGAACCGGGCCACCAACCTGGTCGCCCGCTCCTCGTCCGATCGAATCGCAGATCATATCGAACATTGTCTCTGCCTTGCGATGCGTCCCTTTCCCAAGGGAAGCCGGGTCGTGGACTGGGGGACCGGGGGTGGGCTGCCGGCGATTCCGCTGGCGATCTGCTTTCCCGACGTGGAATTCGTGGCCGTCGACAGCCTTTCCCGCAAGACGGATGCGGTGCGTCTCATCGGGCGCACGCTCGGCCTGGACAACCTGCAGGTCTGGACGGGACGGGCGGAGCACTGGGAAGGGCCATTCCATGCCGCTGTATCGAGGGCGACGGCCCCGCTGGCCGAACTGTGGGCCTGGACCCGTCCCTGGGTCCGGGAAGCCGGCGAGGGGAATTCTCCGCGTCCCGGCGCATCCGGACATGGCGCTCCGTGGTGCGCAGGCCTCGTCTGCCTGAAAGGGGGAAACCTCGAGGCGGAGGTGGGGGAGGCCAAGGCAAGATTCACGCTGCCAGAGGTGCACACCACCGGCCTGCAGGAGCTGTACGGGCGACCGGAGTGGACCGGCAAGGTCATTGTCGAGGTTCGGGCACCAGCTACGCACATGCACGTACGCTGAGGTAGTTGCCGCCGCCGCGGCGCGATAGGAACGAAGTACTGACCACCGGTCGCGCAGATGAGCAATGAAGAAAGGCGGTTCAACCGCACGGAGCGTCTCTTCGCCCTCGTACTTCTGCTGCAGAATCGGCCGAACCTGACGTCCAGGGACCTCTCCGATCACTTCGGGGTGAGTCGACGAACCATTTTCCGCGACCTGCGGGCGCTTACGGAGTCGGGAGTCCCGCTCACGTACGCGGAAGAGGGAGGCTACGAGATCCTCGAAGGGTACCAGCTGCCTCCCCTCATGCTCACTGCCCGGGAGGCTGCGACCCTTCTCATGGGTACCGAGTTCATGAAACTCCAGTCGGATGCCTCGCTGCGTGAGGATTCCGATGCGGTCAGCCTGAAGATCCGGTCGGTCCTGCCGCGGGAAATCCGCGATTACATCGATCGTCTGTCGACCAGGACGGTGCTGGATCCCTACTGGGTTCACGCGGGCAACGCGGAACAGTCAGAGGACGGACAATGGTACAGGCTCAGCGAGGCGGTGGCTCGCGAGCGCCGCGTCATCATGGAGTACTTCGTCGAATCGCGCGGCGAAGTAACCCGTCGAACGGTCGATCCGCTCGGGCTCGTCTACTACACGGACCACTGGAATCTCATCGGATACGACCACTTGCGGTCCGAGGTGCGCAACTTCCGCCTGGATCGCATACGAACGCTGCACGTTCTGCACGAGCGGTTCGAAAAGCCGGCGGGTTTCCGCCTCGTGGAGTTCCTCGGGGACAGGGAGATAAGCCCCGATACGCAGCGAATACGCGTCCATTTCGGCAAGCAGGTTCTCGAGCACGCACGCAGAGGCGTGCCGGCTCGGATCGAAGAGGAACGGGCTGACGCGGAGGGTGCCGAAATCGTCTTCCGGTTCGACAATCTCGAATACGTTGCCGGGTGGCTTCTGCGCTTCGGATTGGACGCGGACGCGAGGGAGCCGGAGTCACTGAGACGGCTCGTGGCTGAAAAGGCCCGCACGCTGGCCGAACGATACGACGACCCGGCACCGCCGCAGTAGGGCGTGTTCACGGTAGAAACCGGCGCCCGCTTTCCCCACGGCTCTATCCGTGGTGTTGGCCCCGCAAGACGCCCCAAACCGGGGAAGAACGGCCCCGTAGTCGGCGCGGTTGCCCTTGGACCCGGCTACGGGGAGTGTTCCACGTGAAACATCCGACCCGCGGGGATCAGGCCGCAATCTCCTCGAGCTGAAGCGACGCGAGTACGTCGACCGCCACGTCGAGCGTCGGCACGCCCTGGATGACGATGCGCAGCTTGCCGGGTCCCCCATCCTTGAGCACGTACCGTCGATCGAGGGACCCCAGGCGTTCCAGAAGGGGCTGGAAAACGTGGGCATAGAACCAGGAATCAACCTCCTGGTCGGGCACGGACAGGAAGAGACGCTCGTTCTTGAAGGCTACTCGGGGCAGTCGTAACCGTTGACCGAGCAGTTTCACTTCCACCCCGAGCATGAGCTGCCGGACGGCATCGGGCGGCGGACCGAAACGATCGCCCATCTCGTCCTCCAGCAACCGCAGTTCCTCGGCCGAAGTGGCCTCGCTGACGCGCCGGTACAGGTTCAGCCGTTCCACGCGGTTGGCCAGGTAGGACTCGGGAATGAGAGCGTCGACATCCAGTTCCACGGTGGTCTCGCCGGTCCGGGGTGCCCTGGGCTGTTCGAACAACTCGGGGAACTCCTCGGTACGCAGTTCCGAGACCGCTTCTTCGAGGAGTCGGTGATACGTCTCGAAGCCGACGTCCTCGATGAACCCGCTCTGCTCGGCACCGAGCATGTTCCCGGCGCCGCGAATATCGAGATCGCGCATCGCGATCTGGAACCCCGCGCCCAGCTCGCTGAATTCCTCGACGGCCTGGAGCCGCTGCTTGGCTTCCCGGGTGAGTCCGTGGATCGACGGCACAAGGAGATAGCAGAATGCCTTTCGATCGGATCGCCCGACCCGACCGCGCAACTGGTGAAGCTCCGACAGCCCGAAGTGGTCGGCGCGGTCGATGATGATGGTATTCGCGTTCGAGATGTCGAGGCCGTTCTCGATGATCGACGTCGAAACCAGCACATCTGCCTTGCGCTCGACGAACTGCAGCATGACGTGCTCCAGTTCCGGTCCTGTCATCTGGCCGTGCCCGACGACGACCCGCAGGTCGGGAAGGATGTTCCGGATCAATCCGGCGATCTCGTGGATGGACTGCACCCTGTTGTGGATGAAAAAGACCTGGCCCCCGCGGCTGGTTTCGTACAGGATCGCGTCCCGGATGAGATCCTTGTCGAACGTATGGATCTCCGTGACGATGGGCTGACGGTTGGCGGGTGCCGTGGAGATCACGGAAAGATCCCGGGCGCCCATCAGCGAGAATTGCAGCGTCCTCGGAATCGGGGTGGCCGTCATGGTCAGGGTGTCGACGTTGACGCGCAGCCGACGCAGCTTCTCCTTCACGCCGACGCCGAACCGCTGCTCCTCGTCCACGATCAGCAAGCCGAGGTCCTTGAAACGCACGTCCTCCGAAATCAGGCGGTGGGTCCCGATGACTACATCGATGGAACCGTCGGCGAGCCCGGAGACGATGCCCTTGAGGTCGCTGCCCGACCGGAAACGGGACATGGACTCCACCCGGACAGGGTACGAGCGCAGCCTGCGTTCGAACGTGCGGGCGTGTTGTGCCGCGAGGACCGTCGTCGGCACCAGGACCGCCACTTGCTTTCCGTCCTGCACCGCCTTGAATGCGGCCCGAATCGCAACTTCGGTCTTGCCGAACCCTACGTCGCCGCACACCAGCCGGTCCATCGGAACCGGCTGCTCCATGTCGGTCTTGACCGCTTCCGAAGCGGCCGCCTGGTCCGGCGTGTCCTCGAACTCGAAGGCTGCCTCGAACTCCCTCTGCCACACGGAGTCGGCGCCGAACGCGTGTCCCCGTGACTGCTTCCGTTCGGCGTACAGCCGGATGAGATCGCGCGCGATGTCCTTGACCCGCTTCTTCGTGCGGGACTTGGTCTTCTCCCACTGGCCGGAGCCGAGCTTCGTGAGCTGCGGCTGATGACCGTCTTTGCCCTTGTATTTATGTAACTTATGTAGTGCCGTAACACTGACGTACAGCACGTCACCCGACAGGTAAAGCAGGCGCACGGCTTCCTGCTGCCGTCCCCGGACCTCGATCTGCTCGAGCCCGGCGAATCGTCCGATCCCGTGGTCGACGTGCACGACGAAGTCGCCCGGGACCAGCTGCTGCAGCTCACGAAGACTGATTCCGCCGAAACGCTGTTTCTGCCGCCTGGTGGTCGGTCGATGGTAGCGGTTGAAGATCTGGTGGTCCGTATAGGCCGCGATGCCGCAACCCGGCGCTTCGAATCCTTCGTGCAGGGACTCGACGGTGAGCGTGATGCGCATCGGCTCGAGATCGTCCTCGAGCAGTTCAGCGATGCGCGCCTCCTGGGCGCGACTGTCACACAGGATCCACGTGTCCGTCGTCTGCGCCGCGTTCGCCGACAGCGCCTTGCGAAGTTCCGCGATCACGCCGTGGAACGGGGGCTGTGGGCGCGTTTCGAGATCGAAAACCGTTTCGGGTCTGCGTTCGAGGAAGCGTCCCGAGAGAAGACGGGGAAAACGATCCAGCCCCGAACGGATGGCCCCCGGGGAGGCGTAGAACGTGTCCGGCGGCGCGGTCTCCGGGTCCTCGGCCACCCGCTTGTCGAACGCCACCGTCATCTCGTCATGCCGGGCGGCGAGCGCTGCGTGGACCCGCGCGTCGTCGAAGACCACCACGAGGGCGTCGCTCGGGATCTCGTCCACGAGCGCGATGCGATGCCCGGTGGCTCCGCGGTCGAGGTCGGGAACGAGCCGGGCCGACGTGCGCCGGCTGATCGATCGCTGGGTATGGATGTCGAACTCGCGGACGGAATCGATCTCGTCGCCGAAGAACTCGATTCGGACCGGGTAGTCGCCCACGAACGGAAAAACGTCGAGGATACCGCCGCGAAGGGCGAGGTCCCCGGGGCGCTCGACGAACTCGACCCGGCTGAAACCGCGTTCCGAAAGCCGCTCGATCAGCGACCCGGGCGATATCCTGTCTCCGAGCGCAACGTGCACGGTCGATGCCGTGACGTCTGACAGCAGCGGGAGCTTTTCCCGCAGGGCCTCGGCCCCGGTGACGAGAACTCCCTTCCACCCGTCCGAGAGACGTTGCAGCACATCGGCGCGCTGGATTACCGGAGCCGGATCGGGTTCGTGCCCCGGATCGTATGGACGGAAATCGCTGGGCGGAAGGAGCATCACGCGCTCCTCGGCGCGGAGCACCTGGAGCAGGTCGCTGTGCAGGTACGCCGCCTGCTCCGCATCCTCGAGCACGCACCACGTGAAGCGGCCCGTGTCGGCCAGCGCGGCGATCACGAAGGCCGCGCTCGACCCTGCGGCATTCCTCAGGAGGGCCGTCTCGCCGGGAACGGCGGTGGCCGCCCATTCGACCGCTTCGCGAAAGGGCCCGAACGCCTCGAGCCGGGTACGGATTGGCTTCAGCGACACGTCGGTCCGCTCCTGGGTCAGTCGGCCGGAACGTACTCCTGGTCGGCGATGGCAGCGCGTACGAACCCCGAAGCCCGGTCGAGCCGCCTCCGGGCCTGCGCCGCATCGACCTCGCCCAGGATCATGACCAACGCGGTCTTCACGTGCCCGTCCGCCGAATCGAGAACGCGGGCCGCTTCCTCGTAGTCCACGCCGGTCACGGTCATGACCGTGCGCCGGGACCGCTCGACGAGTTTGCGGTTCGTCATCTGAAGGTCGACCATCATGTTCTCGTACACCTTGCCGAGGCGGATCATCGACGCGGTGGTCAGCATGTTCAACACCATCTTCTGGGCGGTCCCGCTCTTCATGCGGGTCGAGCCCATGATGACCTCGGGACCGACCACGGGGCAGATGGCCACGTCGACCGGAACGGTGAACTCGGAGCGAGGGGTGCAGGTGACGTACAGCGTGGGACAGCCCATGGCCCGGGCGCGGGCGACGGCGCCGAGTACGAAAGGTGTCCGGCGGCTGGCGGCGATTCCGCAGACAACATCTCCGGGACGCACACCGGCTTCGACGAGCGCGTCGGCTCCCCGCTGCTCCGAGTCCTCGGCGCCCTCCTGCGAACGGAAGACGGCCGGCGGACCGCCTGCGATGATGCCCTGTACCATGTCCGGATCCACGCCGTAGGTAGGAGGGCATTCCGACGCGTCGAGGATGCCCAGCCGGCCGCTGGTACCGGCCCCCACGTAGAAGAGCCTGTTTCCGGCCCGGAAGGCCCGCACGACGATGCGAACGGCCTCGGCGATGTGGGGCAGTTCCTCCCGGACCGCCTCGGCCACCCGGTGGTCCTCGGCGTTGATCAGCCGGACGATCTCGTCCACGGGGGCGACGTCGATGGAAAGGGTTGCCGGATTGCGCTGTTCGGTCGCGAGCGTGCGCAGTTCGTCGAAGAGGGGATTCACCGGGCGCATGGGCAGGGGACAGGCCGCGTGGAAGCAAATGCTCACCATGCCGTCGACAACAGGTTCCCACGCGTTTTCCGAAGAACGATCGCGGGCCCGGGGCGTTCGCGTGCCATGCGCATCCGCTCCCTCAGACTGGTCGATTTCCGCGCCCATGCCGCCACCCGGGTGTCCTTCACACCGGGGCTCAACCTGTTGCACGGCGCCAACGGAACCGGGAAGACGAACGTCCTGGAGGCGGTGCACTACTGCTGCCTCGGAAAGAGCTTCGTCACGTCCAACGACCAGTACGCCCTGCGCAGGGGAGCGAGGTTTTTCGAGGTGGAAGCCGATTTCTCCTTCGACAGCCGGTCCGACGCGACCGTCCGACTCACCTATGTCCCCGGGGAGGGCAAACGGTTGGCGGTAAACGGCGCCCCTCTCGACCGCCTGTCCGACGCGGTCGGCCGTTTTCCCGTCGTTTCGATAGCGCCGGACGACCACAGGCTGACCGATGGCGGCCCCGAGGAGCGCCGCCGGTTCCTCGACACCATCCTGTGCCAGGAGTCACCGACCTACCTGGACCATCTCGTACGATACCGTCGCGCGCTTCGACAGCGCAACGAGCTGCTGGCCCGGCAGGCCGGGCGCGCAACCGACGCTATGCTCGACGCCTGGGACGCGGAGCTGGTACGACACGGAGCCCGTATCACGTTGCGGCGCATGGAGTTCTTCGACAGGTTCGATACCTTCCTCGGCGAATCCTGGCGGCTGGTGGACGGGCGTACGGAACGTCCGACGCTTCGCTACCGCCCGTTCGCCCCGGGGCTGCCGACAGACGAAGCGGAGGTGGCGGCCGCGTTCGCCGACCTGCTTCGGGACCGGGCGCAGGGCGACCGGGAACGGGGCCTGACGCACACCGGCCCGCACCGGGACGAGATCGTATTTCGTCTCGACGACCTGGAGGTTCGCCGGTACGCATCGCACGGGCAGCACCGTACGTTCGTACTGGCCCTGCGGCTGGCCCAGTTCTTCTACCTGGCAGACCGCCTCGGCGAAACGCCCCTGTTTCTCCTCGACGACGTGTTCGATACGCTGGATCCCGACCGGATCAACCTGTTCGCCGGTCTGCTGACCCAACCCGGACGACAGAGCCTGGTCACGGCGGCCCACGACGGGCTGTTCCGCGACGCCGTCGATTGGGCTGCGGGCGGGCACTCGGCCCTGCTCATTTCGGAAACCCTCAACGCAGACGCCCCATGACTCCCCGTTCGCGTTCCGCCGGCTTCGTCCTCATGACCCTGCTGGCGTGCTCCATTGCCGCATCCGCGTGCGTGATGCAGCGGAATCCCCTCTCCGGTCGCAGCCGGGCCTACGGGTACACCTGGCAGCAGGAAATCCGACTGGGGACCGAGGCCGACGCGCAGATCCAGGCCGAGTACGGGCTTTACGACGACCCGGCTCTCACGGCCTGGGTGGACTCGATCGGCCAGGCGCTCCTGTCCCGGAGCCATCTCAGACGACCCGAGGCCGCCGAGGAATTCCGTGCCACGCAGTTTCATTTCCGCGTACTGGACAGCCCCGTCGTGAACGCCTTCGCGCTCCCCGGCGGGTATGTATACGTCACCCGGGGTCTGCTGGCCCACGTCGAAAACGAGGCCCAGCTCGCCGTAGTGCTCGGCCACGAGATCGGGCACGTTGCCGGCCGCCATGGGTCCAAGCGGGCGGCCTCGCAGATGCTGGGGCAGGCGCTGCTGATCGGAGGCGCGGTCGGGGGTGGGCTGCTGTTCGGCGATGACGTCGCTTCGGCCGTGCTGAACCTCGGCTCGACCGCCGCCCAGTTGCTCTTCCTGAGTTACGGGCGCGACGACGAGCGCGAGTCGGACGCCCTGGGGGTCGAATACGCGTCACTGGCCGGGTACGACGCCGCGCAGGGAGCCGCATTCTTCGGAACGCTGCGTCGACTCGGAGAACAGTCCGGGCAGAGCCTGCCCGGATTCCTGTCCACGCATCCCGATCCCGGAGAACGTGAGGTCACCGTGGGCCGCATGGCCGGGGAGTGGGCTGCCCGGGTGCCGTCTGCCGAACGGATAGGCCGGGATCGGCTGCTGAGGGCCGTTTCGGGCCTCGTGGCCGGCGAGAATCCGCGCGCGGGTTTCGTGCGGGCCGACGTCTTCCTTCACCCCGACCTGGCCCTCCAGTATCCGGTGCCTTCCGGGTTCCGCGTCGTGAACCAGGCGAGTCGGGTCGTCATGGTCGCGCCGCAGCAGGACGCCTACCTGCTCTTCGCGCTGGATCCGGCGGCGACGTCCCGGGAGGCCGCCGAGGCTTTCTCCCGAACGCAGGGCCTCACCGTGCTGCAATCGGGCATCGGCTCATCGAACGGGCTGCCGGCAAATTTCGTGCTGGCCGAGACGGCTTCCGAGGACGGGTCCATGATCCGGGTTCGTGCCCACTTCGTCGACTACGGCGGCCGGGTATACGCATTCACCGGGATCGCGTCAGGGCGGGACTACGCGACGTGGGAGCCGGTTTTCCTGCGCTCCATGCACGGATTCGGACCCCTGCGCGATCCTGCCGTCCTGTCGGTACAGCCTGCCCGCGTACACGTGGCCCGCGTGGATCGGCCGTCGACGCTCCGGGCCCTCGCCGCGACGCCGGGCGGCGGGTTCACGCCGGAAGGCATCGCGATCCTGAACCAGCGGGGCATCGACGATACGCTGCCGGCCGGGGCCGCCGTGAAACTCGTGCGCTGACCGGGGCTCAGAGCGCGCCTTCGCCGGGCGGGATGAGCACCGCCTCGCCGGCCACCGCCGTCTTCTTTCCGATATAGACCGTGACGCGAAGACGGACGTGGCGGTACCGCTCGATCTTTTCTGCGACCGTCGCCTCCACCGTGACGGTCGATCCCACCGGCACCGGACGCAGGAAGCGGGCGGAAAGTGACACGGCGACGCTGCCCGGACCCGGGAAATCGCGACCGAGCACCTTCGAGATCACGCCGAGCAGCAGGACGCCGTGAACGATCGGCTGTCCGAAACGGGTGCCGGAGGCGTACGACGCATCCAGGTGGATCGGGTTGTCGTCGCCCGTCACGTCGGCGAACATCCGGACGTCTTCGGCAGTCAGGAGGCGTTCTACGGCGAAGGACTGGCCGATTTCGAGCGAGTCGTAGGAGTTCGACATGGCGGCGCTTCTGTTTTCGGTCGCAAAATAACCCGTCAGCGACCTTCGAGCCCATCGACCAGGCGGTCCACCACGCGATCCCAGTTTCCGAAATCAAGCACGTGACGCCGACCGCCCTCGGCAAGCTGCCGCGCCATGCCGGGGTCCGACAGGATCCGGTCCACGGTCGCCGCGACCGCATCGGGATCGTCGGGAGCGACCAGGAGTCCGGATACACCGTCGAGCACGGCGTCCGGGATTCCGCCCGTCCGGGAACCGACGACGGGCACTTCACAGGCCGAGGCCTCGAGATAGACCAGCCCGAAGCCCTCGACGTCAGGCCGGCGCTCGCGCGGAACCAGGACGAAAACGTCGGCCGCCGAGAGAAGCTCGGGAAGCAGCGCGTGATCGACTGCACCCACGAAGCGGGTCAACCCGGCGATTCCGAGCGAGGCGGCCAACGTCTCGAGCGCGTTTCGTTCGGGACCGTCGCCCCCGACCACGAGCCGTGCCCCGGGATGATCGGCCTGCAACGCGGCGAACGCGCGAAGGAGCGTGTCCACGCCCTTGCGCGGCACGAGCCGACACAGCGTCAGGATGACCGGGTGATGGTCCAGCCCGAACCGACGCCGCGCCAGAAACCGGTCCATCGGGCGGAAACGATCGGGATCGGTTCCGTTCGGAAGGACGCGAATGCGGGAATCGGGGGCTCCGAGGGCGCGGAGCAGGTCTGCCGTATACCGGCTGACGGGGTACAGTCCGTGGGCTCGCGACACTACCCGACGCCTGATGGCGTCGTAGATCGCAGTCAGCGGGGGCGGCAACGGGTTGAAGAGCAGTTCCCTCCCGTGCGCGGCCACGTGAACGGCGAAACGGGGGAATCTCCGGCGTGCGGCGAGCGCGGGCAACGCGGCGCTCCACTGCACGCAGAACGCCTGTACGAACCCGTCGCGGGCGGCGTGGAGCGTCGCCGACCGGGCCGCGAGGAAGAACCGATTCGGGTCGGCTGCGACCCGGACCGTTTCGACACCCGAGACCGCGTCGAATTCCTCGCACCCCGCCCGGTACGGGGCTACGACGCGCAGCCGACCCCGTTTCGCGAGACGACGCGCGATCTCGAACGCGTAGGTCTGGGTTCCGCCCAGCTCGGGCGGGAAATCCTGCGTGAGGAGCAGCGTATCGTGCATCGGGTCCGGCGGCTTCGCGCTGATCCAAGGTACTTCATCGGCACCCGGAGCCCGCTGCCGGGGCAAACCCGAACTTCCCGGGAAACGCGCGGCGATCGGCGAACGGCGGGGCGGATCCGTTGCATTTCGCCCCGGGAGAGGCTATCGTGGGAGATGCTGCCCGGGCATGGCCTCGCGCCATCGGGGCCCAGGGTGCCCGACTTTCGGAACAATCAGAAACACCATGAAAACGACGCTCGTGCGCGGCCTGCTGGCCGCATGGATCGTCCTCGCGCTCGGCATGCCCGGAACGGCGCTCGCACAGCGGCTGGACGAAGAAAGCCGCTACGGCCCCGGGTTGACCCAGTTCGGCGAGAAGAGCTTTCTCGCGTGGACGGGAATGGACAACAACATCAATATCATGCAGTCGCGGGACGGGGTCGACTGGGGCGCCAAGGTCCGACTCGACGACACCAGCGAGCACCCTCCGGCGCTGGCGGCCACCGCCACCACGCTGTTCCTCGCGTGGACCGGCATGGACGGGCACATCAACATCATGCGGTCCCGGGACGGCGTGGATTGGGGCGCCAAGGTCCGGCTCGACGAGACGAGTGACCTCGAGCCCGTGCTCGCCGCCTCGGACGACCAGTTGTTCCTCGTCTGGCGAGGAAGCCGTGACAAGGCCCTGAACGTGATGTACTCCGAAGACGGGATCGACTGGGCGAGCAAGGTGCGTCTGGACGACACGACCCAGGATAGGCCCGCCGCCGCCGTGCACGACGGCCGCGTCTTCATCGCCTGGACGGGCGAAGGCAACGGATTCCTGAACGTGATGCGGTCGCGCGACGGCGTGGACTGGGGCGCCAAGGTCCGGCTCGACGAAACGAGCGATTCGGGCCCGGCGTTGGCATCGTTCAACGGGCGCCTGTTCCTGGCGTGGCGCGGTCGGGGCAACGACTTCATCAACGTCATGCGTTCCACCGAGGGCGTGGAGTGGGGCGCGAAGATCCGCCTCGACGAGTCGACCACCCGCTCGCCCGTGCTCGGAACGCTCGGTGACGTGCTCGTGCTCTCGTGGATCGGCGTCAAGGACCGCAAGGTCAATATCGCCCGGTCCCGCGACGGCATCGACTTCTAGCACCCGGATCGACAACGGGTCGGACCCCGGTCCGGCCACGCGAGGCTGCCGGTCGGTGATCGGCAGCCTCGCTTGCTTTACCCACCGCATCCATGGATCCCGAAAGCGCCGTTTCCGGCGCGAAGGCACGACTTACACGGGCGAAGGCGTCGTGGGATCGGTTCGCCGTCTCCCGCACCGGGCGAACCGCGATTCGCCTGGCGAGGGTGACGTTTCTCGTCGCCATCCTGACGTACCTGGCCTGGACCCTGACCGACGTCGGGTGGCGCGAGGTCGTTCGGCACCTTCCGACGTCACCCTTCTTCTACCTTCTCTTTTTCGCGTCGTACCTGCTGCTTCCGGTCGCCGAGGTGATCATGTACCGGCTGAGTTGGTCCTTCGACGGCGTGCGGGCCTTCCCGGCGTTCCTGAAGAAGAAGGTGTACAACCGGGAAGTGGTGGGGTACTCGGGGGAGGTCTACTTCTTCTCGTGGGCGCGCAGGGAGGTGAACGAGCCCGAGGTCCGACTCCTGGAGACCATCCGCGACAACAACATCCTGTCTTCGATATCGTCGACGGCGGTCGTGATCGTTCTCCTGGCGGTCTTTCTCATCGCAGGCGAAGTGCGCCTGGCAGACCTGGTGGGGGAGGGCTGGGGGTGGTACGCCGGATTCGCGGGACTCGCGGTTGCGGCCCTGGTCCCCGTAGCCCTTCGGTTCCGTCGTTTCCTGTTCTCGATGCCGGCCGGGATCGCTTCCCGGGTGTTTGCGCTCCAGGGCGCAAGACTGCTCGTCGGACAGGTGCTGCAGATCCTGCAGTGGGAGGTCGTGATGCCCGAAGTGGACCTGGGTGTCTGGTTCACGTTTGCCGCGCTCTCGATCCTGCTCACACGCATCCCCTTCCTTCCGAACCAGGGATTGGTCTTCATGGGAGCAGGTCTCGAACTCTCGCAGTCCTTCGACATCTCCACCGCGGCCCTGGCCGGCATGCTGCTCGTCACCAACGTGCTCGACAAGGGGGTCAACTTCGCGGCGTTCGCCATGGTGTCGGTGCTCGAACGGCGCTCGATGCCCGCGGGGGAACGGTCACACCTCGCGATCGGTACGGAGTCCGCGCCGTCGGGCGCGGCGAGCCCTTCCGACGATTGAAGGCACGTCCCTTGCAACGACACCGGGAACCACCCCCCCCGAACCCATGCGTCCGATCCTTGTCGCCCTATTCTTCGTCCTGTCGACGGCGGCGGCCGCGCAGCCATCCACGATCATGCTGGACGATTTCGAGTCGTACCGCGTGGGATCGCTGCCCGTCAAGTGGAAGTATCTCGAGGACAACAACCTCGTGCCGCTGGAACCCCGGCTGATGCGTCCGCGCGAGAAGTGGACGGTGGTGGGCGACGGGTCCAACAAGGCCGTTCGTGTGTATACCGAAGGCGAGGCCGTCCACCTGACCATGGCGAACGAGCCGGACGGCTTCGATTGGGACATCACGACCCACCCCCGGCTGGCGTGGGAGTGGAACGCGCTGCGGCTCCCCGAGGGTGCGAAGGAGGACAAGGAGAAGACGAACGACACGGGTGCCGCGGTCTATGTCATCTTCTCGATCGACGGGGTCCTCTTCAAGCGCCCGAAGGCGATCAAGTACACGTACTCGTCGTCGCTCCCCGTCGGTACGGTGGCCACGTACGGCAAGCTGAAAGTGGTCGTCGTGTCCAGTGCGCTGGACGGAATCGGAGCGTGGAAGCCGGTTGTCCGGGATGTGGCCGCGGACTATCGTAGGTTTTTCGGTGAAGAACCCCCGCGGCGCCCGCTGTCGGTGCGACTCTGGGGGGACTCTGACAATACGAAGTCGATCGGAGAGGTCGATTTCGACAACGTTCGGTTCATGGGGCCACCGTCCCGGTAGCGCCTTCTTCCGACCGCCTGGTTCCCCGTACCCTGACCGACGCCCATGCGTGCGCTCTTCCAGTTTCTACGGCCGTCCATCCGATGGGTGGCGTCGCATCCCGTTCTCGTGCTCCTGGTAGCGTCGCTGCTGAGCGTGGCGGGTGCGATGACGGCCTCCAACCTGCGCATCGACACCGACCTGGCCGAACTCATCCCGGACGACTATCCGGCCTACCGTGCCCTCGAGCGGCTGCGGCAGACCGTGGGCGGCGAAAGCGATGCCGCGGTCGGCATAGTGAGCCCGTCGTTCGAGGCGAACAAGGCGTTCGCCGAGGCGCTCATTCCGAAGGTACTCGCCATGAAAGGCGAGGGCTACGCCGAACCCTACTTCGGGCGGGTGGACTACCGGAGGGACATCTCCTTCCTGCAGGACAACGCGATGTACTTCGCGACCGAGGAGGAACTCGACGACGTCGAGGAGTGGCTCGAGCAGAAGATCGAAGATGCGCGATACGAGGCCAACCCGTTCTTCTTCGATCTCGAGGACGAAGAGGACGGGGAGGAAGCCGATTCGCTCGCCGAAGAGCTCAAGGACGCGTACGACCAGATCGTGGCCAAGGAGTATCCCGTTTCGGACGACTCGACCACGCTGTCGCTGCGGTTCTATCCGACCGGGTCGCAGACCAATCTGCGCTTCGTGCGCAATGCCTACCGCGATCTGGCGGCACTCGTCGATTCCATGCAGGCCGACCGGTTCCATCCGGAGATGACGGTCGTCCTGTCCGGTCGCCTGGAGCGGCAGGTGGTCGAAGTGGACGCCATCGAGGCCGACGTGGCGGGCTCGTTCGCGGTCGGCGTCTTCACGCTGCTCGTCATGGTGGTCCTGTACTTCGCCACCAAGTCGTACCGGGCGCGGGCGGGGAAGCGGTGGATCGGCAAGGTTCTTCTGCAGGAGATGCTGCGACTGCCGGTCATGATGGTCGTGATCGGTCTTCCGCTGTTCATGTCGTTGGCGTGGACGTTCGGTCTCGCCCAACTGATGTACGGCAGCCTGAACCTGATGACGTCGACGCTCGGCCTGATCCTGTTCGGCCTGGGTATCGACTTCGGAATCCACTTCTACGCGCACTACGCCGAGGAGCGCGGGCACGGGCTGAACGTCGTCGACGCGGTCGAGGCCACCTTCGTGGACAACGGCCAGGCGATCGCGACCAGCGGTCTGACGACCTCCCTCGGCATGTACGTGCTGATGGTCGCCGACTTCAAGGGGTTCAGCCAGTTCGGTTTCATCGCGGGCACGGGCATCATCCTGGCGTTGGTGGCCATGCTGGTCGTGCTGCCGGCCCTGGTCGCCCTCTTCGAGCGTACGAAGGTGCTCGATCTCGAATCGATCCACCCGACCGAACGGCCGGCATCGGCCGCCGCGCCGATCCGCTGGTCACGGCCGATCGTGGCAGTGAGCGTGGTCATGGTGATCGCTGCGGTCATCGCGTCGCCGGGCGTCGAGTTCGAATACGATTTCGGGAAACTGGAACCCGTCTACGAGGACTACGATGCCCGAAGGGACATCGTACGGCGAGCTTACAACGACGCGACGAAGCGCAATCCTGCCTACGTGATCGTCGACGAGTTGGACGAGATTCCGTCGGTGGTCGCGGCGCTTCGCGGCCGCATGGTAGCCGATACGCTGTCCCCGACGATCCTGTCCGTGGAAAGCCTGTACGAGCGCTTCCCCCTGACCCCGGAACAGCAGCAGCTCCGGTTGGACCGCCTGGGCCGGATCCGGGACCTGCTGGCCGATCCCTTCCTCGAGACCGACGATTCGGAGGATCTCGAGAAGCTGCGCAGGGCGGCTTCGACCGTTTCGCCGATTCCGATGGACCAGGTCCCCGATTTCCTGCGTCGACAGTTCACCGACAAGAACGGCGAACTGGGCCGCTTCGTGATCATTTATTCGTCGGTCGGACTGTCGGACGGCCGGCAATCCATGGCGTTCTCCGACGACGTCGGTACGATCGAAACGGACGAGGGACGAACCTACCACGCGGGATCGACGAGCATCGTCGCCGCCGAGATGCTGAAGCTCATGCGGGCAGAGTCCCCGTGGATGGTCCTGGCGACGATGACGATCGTCATCGCGCTGATGCTGACCAACTTCACCTCGGTCCGCTGGGCGGCGCTGTCGCTCGTTCCGCTGCTCGTCGGCCTGCTCTGGATGCTGCTCGCGGTCGAGCTGTTCGACATGAAGCTGAATTTCTACAACATGATCGTGCTGCCGTCCATCCTGGGCATCGGGGACGACGTGGGGGTCCACCTAGTGCACCGATACCGCGACCTCGGCAAGGGTTCGATGCGCACGGTTCTGCGCACCACGGGCGAACACGTCAGCATGTCGTCGCTCACGACCATGGTGGGATTCGCGGGCCTCGTGCTCTCGTTCCACCCCGGGTTGGAAAGCATCGGATGGCTGGCGGTCACCGGCATTCTCACGACACTCGCGGCCGGGCTGATCTTCCTGCCGGCGCTCATCCAGTGGCTCGAGGATCGGGGCTGGGTACACGGATGACGGAGAGGCCGAGCGCCTCCAGCGTCCTGGAGGCCACGGCGCTCCACCCGAAACCCTCCACGGTGTAGGAGCGCGCCGATCGGGACGCCGCGGCGAGTCGATCCGGATCGCCGTGGTAGGCACGGATCGCGTCGGCGAATGCCCCGGCATCCCCTGGCGGGACCAAGTGGCCGTTGCGCCCTTCCGAAATCACCTCGGCTACTCCCTCGAGCCTGGCCCCCACGCTGGGAAGCCCTGCAAGACCCGCCTCCAGGATCACCACGCCGAATCCCTCCATGTCGCCCGGAACGGGTATGTTGGGCATCACGAACAGGTCGGCTGCCCCGAGCAGGGCGGCCAGTTCGGCCTCGGAGCGACGACCGAGGAGCCTGACCCGGTCTTCCAGGCCGCATTCGTCGATCGCCACCCGCAGGGCGGGCGTCTCCGGACCTTCACCGACCAGCCAGTAGCGAACGTCGTCCGGCAGTCGGGGCATCACCGTGCGGATGAACCACTCGAACCCCTTTCGTCGCACGTGGCGTCCGACCGAAACGAGCAGGAGCCCGCCGTCGGGAGCGGGCGCAAGCGCCGATTCGGCCAGGGACGCCCGGCGGCGGGAGGGATCGTGCGAGGGTTCCGGGAAACGGCCCACGTCGACGCCGTTCCCGACCGGACGCAGGCGGTCGGGATCCAGGCCGCGCTCCACGCAGGCGGCTCCGGTGGCCCGGCTTACCGGGAGTACGAGATCGAGACGTGCGAAGACGCGTCGGAGGAACCGCTGGTACGGCGGGAACGGTGTCGTGACATCCAACCCGTGCACGATCGCCGCGAGCCGCACGCGATCACGCCCGCGGGCGTACGCGAGGGGGACCGCGAGAGCGGCGGTCACCATGGACGAAAACAGGACGAGATCGACATCCCCACGGCGGATCAGGCGCCGAAGCGTCAGCCCGGTACGGACGAGGAAGAAGGGCACCTTCCAGTGAACCCATCTCCACGTCGATCGCAGCACGAGGTGCGCGTACGAGGGGCCGACGACCCGCGACATCGCCGAGTCCAGTTCGACGGCCACGCGCTGCATGCCGCCGAGGTTGGCGAGGTCCTTCCCTTCGGGAGTGAACGAATGCGATACGAAGAGGAGCCGCACCGGCTCAGGCGGCGACGGCCGGGGTCGCCTGCGGAAGTACGGAAACCGGTTCGGTCGCGGCGGCCGGCGAACGGTCCAGGAGCCGGGTGTAGTAGCCGGCGATTCGACCCAGCACGGCCGACCAGGCATACCTTTCGGCCTCGACCCGCGCCTCGTGCCCCATGCGTTCCCGCAGGCGGTCGTCGAGGACGAGGGTCGCGATGCGCCGAGCCATGGCATTGCCGTCCCGACCGGCCTCGAGGAAGCCGGTCCGGCCCGGACGGACCAGCGCGTCACTTCCGGCCGCGTCGGCACAGACGGCAGGCAGCCCCGAAGCCATCGCTTCGAGCGTCACGTTGCCGAAGGTCTCGGTCTCGCTCGGGAAAAAGAACACGTCGCTCGACGCGTACGCGCGGGCCAGGTCCTCGCCCCGCAGGTAGCCCACGAATACCGCATCGGGCAGCAGCTCCTGGAGGCCCGTTCTCGCCGGACCTTCTCCCACGACGAGAACCTTGTGCGGCACGCGGAGACGCTTCAGGCGGTCGATCGCGTCGGCGAACACGTCGAGTCCCTTCTCCCACACCAGGCGGGAGACGAACGTGACCACCACGTCGTCGTCCGCGAATCCGAGCGATCGGCGCCACTCGACGTCACGACGCCCGGGCTTGAACAGGTGGGTATCGACGCCCCGGGGCCAGAGGTGAATGCCCTCCGAGATGCCCTGTTGGGCAAGGACTCTCACCATCGTCGGCGTTGGAACGTACACGTGTTCGGCGTACCGGTAGAACGTGCGGAGAACGCGCCACGCGACGCCTTCCAGCCAGCCCATGCGGTAATACGACAGGTACGACGTGAAGTGCGTGTGGTACGAACTCACGACGGGAATGCCCATCCGGTGCGCGAGAACCATCGCCTGGAAGCCGAGGACATCCGGCGTGGCGATGTGTACGAGATCGGGCGCGAAAGCCTCCAGCCGACGCCGCTGGGTCCGCGACAGCCCGAGCGAAACACGGTATTCCGGCCGCCCGGGCATGGCCACGGAACGCACGGGATCGAGAAGACCGGCGTGCTGCAGGGCCGGTCGGTCAGAGGTCGGCGCAAAGACCAGCACCTCGGCGCCATGCTCCTCGAGAAAAGCGACGAGGCGGTTCAACGTCAGCGCCACACCGTCGGCGATGTGGTTGTACGCGCCGGTGAACAGCGCCACACGCAACCCGTCCAGCCGATCCTCGACGGCTTCGTCCAGCGGAGCGAACAGGTCGTGGGGCAGCGCGGTCATTGGGCGGGTGGAGCCGCGAGGCAGATTTCCGGACCGATTTCGGGCAATTCGACCCGGTACGGCTCCCGGTCAGGAATGTTTGTGCGTTCTCTCGGAAGACGCGTTACAGGCCCGACCATTCCCGCCGCGTTTCCGCGTCGGGTCGACCTCCTTCGGCCGGGCCGTGCGCACCTCCGGTCTATCCTGATTACTAGCCGCGCCGGGCGTTCGAAAAGTAACAGGGCACTCCCTGCGGTGTCGGCAGATCCGGTCGCCCGGGTCGGATGGAATGCGTCCACCCGGAGGCGAGGCCTGTGCGAGCCAGCTCAGCCGGGCGCGGCGCCGTGGAGAAGGGGGGCCAGGTAGCGTCCCGTGTGGCTGGACGGGTGGGCGGCGACGTGTTCCGGCGTGCCCTCGGTCACGATGAATCCGCCCCGGATGCCGCCCTCGGGTCCCATGTCGATGACATGGTCACAGCACTTTATGACGTCGAGGTTGTGCTCGACGAGCACGACGGTGTTTCCGTCCTCTACGAGCGCGTCGAAGGCCGCGAGCAGTTTGCGGATGTCGTCGAAATGAAGCCCGGTCGTGGGTTCGTCGAATAGGTAGAGGACCCGCTCCCGCGACCCCTTTCCCAAGTGGGCGGCAAGCTTGATACGTTGGGCCTCACCCCCGGACAACGTGTTCGAGGGTTGCCCCAGCGCGAGGTAGCCGAGCCCGATCTGCGAAAGCACCGCCAGCTTGCGGGCAAGGGGGGGCACATCGGCGAAGAAGTCCAGGGCCTCGTCCACCGTCATCGCGAGGACCTGGTCGATGGAGCGGCCGCGGTAGTGGATCTCTCTTGCTTCCTGGCGGAAACGGGTTCCGCGGCAGGCTTCGCACTCGAGGAAGAGGTCGGCCAGGAACTGCATCTCCACGCGGACCTGTCCCTCGCCCTGGCACGACTCGCAACGTCCGCCGGGTACGTTGAAGGAGAAGTACCCCGGCTTGAGTCCCCGCACCTGGGCCTGGTGGGTCTCGGCGAAGAGGTTCCGGATGAGGTCGAACGCCTTCACGTAGGTGACCGGGTTCGATCGCGGGCTGCGCCCGATGGGGGCCTGGTCCACCATCTCGACGAGATCGAAGAGGTGATGCCCGCGTATCGCGTCGTGGGCGCCCACCTTGGCGTCTCCGATCTCGAGCCCCTTTAGCCGCGCGGTGCCGTAGTACAGCGTGTCGTGGAGCAGGGTCGACTTTCCCGACCCGCTGACCCCGGTGATGCACGTGACGACGCCGAGGGGGATGCGCACGTCGAGGCGCTTCAGATTGTGCTGCCGCGCCTTCTCGATGACCAGGACGTCGTCGGGGTGCGCGGTACGCCGTCGCGAGGGTAAGGGGATCGACTTTCGCCCGGAGAGATACGCCCCGGTGAGGGACGCTTCGTCGCGTTCGATCTCCTCCGGGGTTCCGACCGCGACCACGCGTCCGCCGTTGCGCCCGGCGCCCGGGCCCAGATCGACCACGAGGTCGCTGCTGCGCATCATGGCCTCCTCGTGTTCCACGACGAGGACCGAGTTACCGATGTCCCGCAGGTGCTCCAGGATCGCGATCAGGCGGCCGGTGTCCCGGGGGTGCAGTCCGATGGACGGCTCGTCCAGCACGTAGAGAGAGCCGACGAGCGCCGAACCCAGCGAGGTGGCGAGGTGGATGCGCTGGCTTTCGCCGCCCGAAAGGGTCTGGCTGAGCCGGTCGAGCGTCAGGTATTCCAGCCCGACGTCATCGAGGAACCGCAGCCGTTTCCGGATTTCCTCGAGCACCCGACCGGCCACGGCCTCCTCGTAGGTCGAAAGGAGGAGGCCGTCGAAGAAGGCCCGGGCATCGGCGACCGTCATGCCTACGATGTCGCCGAGATGCACGCCACCCACCCGGACGAAGAGCGCTTCGGGACGCAGACGCGAACCGCCGCAGTCGGGACATTCGGTGTACCCACGGAAGCGTGCGTGGAAGATGCGGTAGTGCATCTTGTAGCTCTGCTTCTCCAGCATGCGGAAGAAGCCGTTCACGCCGGGGAATTCGCCTTTCCCGTTCCAGACGATGTCGAGCGTATGCTCGTCCAGCCGAGAGTACGGTACGTCGATGTCGATGCGCTCCTGCGCGGCGACCCGCACCAGTTCCCGGAAGTGCTTGCTCCATTGCTCGGTACGGAAGGGCGCCAGCGCACCCTGTCGCAAGGACAGATCGGGGTTCGGCACGACGAGGTCCGGATCGATCCCGGTGACGCGTCCGAAGCCCTGGCAGGTCCTGCACGCTCCCAGCGGCGAGTTGAACGAGAACAGGTTGGGCGTCGGCTCCTCGAACCGCATCCCGTCCCGCTCGAAGAACTCGCTGTATCCGCGTCGCTCGCCGCTGCCGGCCAGCACCGCGACGCACCGCCCCGAACCTTCCCGTAGGGCCATTTCGGCCGAGTCGGCGATGCGGCCCGCGGTGTCGGAATGTCCGGGTCGGGCGACGAGCCGGTCGACCAGGACGAGAAGGCGTTCGCGTTCCGACCGGATCTCTTCGATCGGGGTTTCGGAGAGATCGATGAGCCGCTCCGTGCCGTCCTCAGCGAACTCCACGAGCCGGAAGAAGCCGCGCTGACGGAGCACATCCAGCTCGCGGCGAAGCGTGGACCGTTTGTGCTCGGGCACGTCGAAACCGAGGTAGAACCGCGTCCCGTCGGGCAGCCGTTGCAGGTCTTCGGCTATCGAGCGAGGCGAATGCCGGGTTACCGACTCGCCCGACACGGGCGATAGGGTGACGCCTATGCGCGCGAAGAGCAGTCGAAGGTGGTCGTACAGTTCGGTCTGTGTTGCGACCGTCGAGCGCGGATTGCGCGATGCGGTCTTCTGCTCGATCGCGATGGCCGGGGCAAGGCCCGTTATGAGGTCGACGTCGGGTTTGTCCATGCGCTCCAGGAACTGGCGCGCGTAGGCGCTCAGGCTCTCCACGTACCGTCGCTGCCCTTCGGCGTAGATGGTATCGAAGGCCAGCGAGGACTTGCCCGACCCCGACGGACCGGTGAAGACCACGAGTCGACCACGGGGCAGGTCGATGTCGATGCCCTGCAGGTTGTTCTGCCGGGCCCCGCGGATCACGATGCCGGCTCGGCCCGGAACGGGTCCGGAAGGGGGTGGGCGATTTCCCATGGAGCGGAGGAATAGCAGGGATATACGCCGGCGAGCACCGTTGGATGCCTCGACGCCGAGGTTCCGGGGGACGGAGGGCGCAGGAACTGCCGGTTCGGGGGTCACGTTCGAACCGCCCGCTCGAGGCCGCCCGGGGTCTTCCGTCGCCGATCCTGCCATGACGTTTCTGAACCCGCTCGTTCTGCTCGGCCTCGCGGCGGCGGCAATCCCGCTGATCATCCACCTGTTCAACTTCCGGAAGCCGCGAAGGGTCGATTTTTCCTCGCTGGCATTCCTGCGCGAGGTCCAGCGGTCGACGATGCAGCGGGTCCGCGTGAAGCAGTGGCTTCTGCTGCTGCTGCGCACGCTGGCGATCGCGTTCCTGGTCCTCTCGTTCGCGAGGCCCGTCCTGCCGGGCAGGCTGGCGGCCTGGGTGGGCGTGGACGGACCGGCAGCGGTGGCGGTGGTCGTGGACGATTCGCCCTCGATGACGACCCGGGATGCCGCGGGGTCCTATTTCGACCAGGCCCTCGCCGCGGCGCGGGCCATCGTGGGCACGACCGACGCAGAAGACGAAGTCCTCGTGGTGTTCACCGGTCAGGCTGACGCAACGGCCGCGTCGGTCGGGCCGGGGGGAGCGGCCGCGGCGGCACGGCTGGCCGACATCGAGCCGGGCTTCGCGACGGTGACGCTCTCGTCGGCCGTCGCGAGGGCCGCGGCGGTGTTGGAGCGTTCGACCCTCGCGCGCCGCGAGATGTACGTGGTGTCGGATCTGCAGGCGTCGACGATCGTCGACACGCTCGCCCGGCCTTCGTCCTCCGGCCCCAACGTGCTGCTGGTTCCGGTCGGCACCCGAACCGAGGCGAATGTCGGGGTCGAGGCGGTTCGCGTCGTGTCGCGTGTGGTGGGCGCCGGCCAACCCGTGCGATTCGAGGCCGACGTGGTCAACCACGGTCCGTCGTCTTTACCGGGTTACGTGGCATGGCTCGAAATCGAGGGCGAACGCGTGGCGCAGGCGACGGCCGACCTGGAGCCCGGAAACCGGGCGACGCTCGAGTTTTCGGCCTCCGTGACCGGACGCGGCTGGCTCTCCGGTCGCGTCGTGCTCGAGGACGACAGCGTGCCCTTCGACGACGAACGGTACTTCACCCTGCTCGTACCCGAATCCCGCCGCGTCCTCGTCGTGGAAGGGGAGGGTATGGAAACCGGGTTCCTGCGCGCGGCGCTCGACCCGGCGCTCGCGGGCGACCGGTTGGGAATGGAGGTCACGTGGATCGCGGAGCGGGCGCTCGCCTCGGCGCGCCTGTCGGACTTCGACGCGGCCGTTCTCCTGGGGGTCGCGGATCTCGGAACCGGGGAAGTCGAACGACTCGCCCGCCATGTGCGGGACGGCGCCGGACTTCTCGTGTTTCCGACGGCCCGGGGGACGGTGGACGGAGCCTCGGCCCTCCTGGCCGCGGCGTCCGGCGGTCGCGTCGGGGCGGTGATCCAATCGTCGGGAGGGGCGGCTCTCGATGTCGTGGAGCGGGTGGAGCTCGAACACCCGGTTTTCGAGGGCCTGTTCGACCGTGCGGGGGCTGAACCCGAGCGGGTCACGCTGTTCCGCCGCAGGGCCTACGAGCCCGCCGGTGCGGGGGAGAACACCGTGATGCGGCTTGCCGGCGGCGATCCGTTTCTCCAGGAGATCCGTCACGGCCGGGGTACCGTGCTGTGGGTGGCCGTCGCCCCCGATCCGGCATGGAGCGATCTTCCGACCCGCGGGCTGTTCCTTCCGCTGCTTTACCGGTCCCTGTTCCTGCTGACGTCGAGCGGCTCGGTGGAAGGCGGGCAATTTCCCGTGGGCTCCGCCGCCGAGTTGTTCGTTTCCCGCGTGGATGAAACGGTTCCGCTGGAGGTGGTCACGCCCGCGGGGGACCGGATCGCGCCGACACGCAGGGGCATCGCCTCCGGCGTCCTCGTTCGTCTCGACGGCACCCTCGACCGGCCGGGCACGCTCTCGGTAGTCGACAGGGCGCGGGTGGTTCACCGCGCCGCGGTGAATACGGACAGCCGGGAATCGGAGCCGACCCGCCTGGAACCGGACGAAGCGGCCGTCCGGCTCTCCCGTGCCACCGGCCTTCGGGTCGACGTGCTCCCGCTGGATACGGCAGACACCGGGCGCGCGCGCGACCTCGTTGCGGCCGAACGCGACGGGGTCGAATGGTGGAACGTCTTCCTGTTGCTCGCGTTGCTCACGTTGGTGGCCGAATCGGCCGTGGCGGCACTCTGGAAGCCCGAAGCGGGCGCCTGACCGGTGGCCGACCGACCTCGGCCGAACGCGCCCGTCCGGGCGCCGGCGAACGAAGTTCCGATTACGATCTCCGTCTCCACGTGGTCAATGCCCTGCATACGGTACTCGTCCTCGCCTTTCTCGGCGTGACGTCGACGTTGCTGGCACTCACGGTGGCCCGCCGGCTCCGCATTCGCGGGGTGGCGTTCTCGTGGAAAGCGGCGCGTCCGGCGCGCCTTCCCGTCTGGCCGATCCTGTTCATGGGAGTGGTGGCGGTGCTCTACGTTTACGCGGCGAATGCCATTCCGGAGATCGCCCCGGACATCTTCACGGGGTACCTGGTCGGCGCGATGCTGTGGCTGATGTCGTCCCTGCTGTCCGGAACCGTGTTCGTTACCCGCTACGGAATCGTTCGCGACGCGCTTCGCTCGGACGCATCGGTGGCATGGGTGCAGGTATACGACTATTTCGAGGCCTCGGAGGGGCGCGGCGTCGTCTTCGTCTTCATGTACGAGTCGGCAGACGGGTCCCATCGCCGGCTCGAGGTCGCCGTGCCGAAACCGTACGTGGAGGTTTTCCGGCGTTACGTGCGGAATCGCCTGGAAGAGCCCCAGGCGATCGTGCCGGAGCGCACGGTCGGGCGGCAGGCGCTCGAGGGGTAAACGTGCGATCGTGACCGCGACCCTTCACGAAACGAAAGTGCCCCGCCGGGAAAAGGCCGTGCTGGTGGGCGTGGTCCGCCCGGGCTCGACCCGCGCCGAGGTGGACGACTCGATGGACGAACTTGCCCTGCTGGCCGACACGGCCGGGGCAGACGTCGTCGAACGCCTCGTGCAGGCGGTGGACCGCCTCCACCCGGCAACCTGGCTCGGCAGCGGCAAGGTGGCCGAACTGGCGGCGCTGGTGAAGGAAACCTCCGCCGACCTGGTCGTCCTCGACGACGACCTGTCGCCGAACCAGATCCGAAACCTCGAGAAGGAAATCGGGATCAAACTGGTCGAGCGTTCGGGCCTGATCCTCGACATATTCGCCCGGAATGCCCGCTCGGCCACGGCGAAGACGCAGGTGGAGCTTGCCCAGCTCGAGTACCTGCGCACCCGGCTCACCCGCCAGTGGACGCACCTGTCCCGGCAGAAAGGGGGTATCGGAACGAAGGGCCCGGGCGAGACGCAGATCGAGACTGACCGGCGCCTCATCGGGCACCGGATCGCCACGCTGAAACTCCGGCTCGACGAGATCGACCGCCAGCGCACCACGCAGCGGAAGGGGCGCCAGCGCTACGTCCGCGTCTCCCTCGTCGGGTATACCAACGCGGGCAAGTCGACGTTGATGAATGCGTTGGCCGACACCGACGTTCTGGCCGAAGACCGGCTCTTTGCGACGTTGGACGCCACCACGCGGCTCGTGCGATTGGCCGCGAACAAGCCGGTGCTGCTTTCGGACACGGTGGGTTTCATCCGCAAGCTTCCGCACCGGTTGATCGAGAGCTTCAAATCGACGCTCGACGAAGTGCGCGAAAGCGACGTTCTGCTGCACGTGATCGACGCGTCCCGACCCCGGTTCGAGGACCAGATGCAGGTCGTCCGGGAGACGTTGGCCGAACTCGGCGCCGAGGAGAAACCCACGCTGCTGGTATTCAACAAGATCGACGCGCTGGATTCCCCCGACACGATGCGTCACCTGAGGGAGGAGTATGCCGACGCGGCGTTCGTTTCGGCCCGGCGGGGAATCGGCCTGGGACCGCTGCGAACGAAGGTGCTCGCGGTGGCCGAGGCCGATTTCGTGGACACCGTGGTGTGCGTTCCGGTGGTCGACGCCAAGGCCATCGCCCATATCCGCCGTGTCGCCGAGGTCCTGTCGGAGGAATTCGAGGTCCTGGATGACGAGCAGCACGGCGGCCAGCCGGTGGCCCGAATGCACATCCGACTGGCCAAACACCACTACCGGGATCTGCAGCCGATGCTGCGTACGGGTCGCCACGTCGAGGTCCCGGCAGACGGGCGGGGACGACCCTGACCCCGGGATCCGAATAATTGCCGTTGCGCAAGGGCGCACGACTGCCGTATATCGCGTCGGCTCGCCCAGGAAACGGCACGTCGCTTGCAGCATCGAAGCAGCAGACCCCCGGTGCTTCCATGATCGTCGACCAACTTGTCAGCAAGGCCACGCCTCCGCTGAAACCGACCGACACCGTCGAATACGCGCTCGGCCTCCTCATGGAGGTCCGCGTACGACATCTGCCGGTCGTGGACGCCGAACGGCGTGTGATCGGGATCCTCTCCGAGGAGCAGCTGCTCGACGCGGCGGGCCCCGACATTCCGCTGGTGGCCCTGCTGTCGGCGCGGGAGCCGGTCTCGGTGACGCTGCGCACGCACCTTTTCGAGGTGGCCCGTCTCATGATGGAGCATGACCTCACCACCATTCCCGTGGTCGAGGAGGGGTTGTACGCCGGTCTCGTGCGTCGGCACGAGCTGTTCGACTGGTTTGCCCGAACGCTCGGCACCCATGCGTCGGGGGCCATCCTGGCCGTCGAGCTGGAGGAACGGGACTACTCGCTGTCGCAGCTGGTTTTCGCCGTCGAACAGAACGACGTGCGCGTGCTGTCGCTGTCCACGGACACCGTCGAGGATGCGCCTTCCCGCGTACGGGTGACGATCAAGCTCAACGTCCGAGACGCGACGCGGGTCAAGCACGTGCTCGAGCACCGGGGCTATCACGTCGTGGCGGCGTTCGGCGAGGAGGACGACCAGGAAGAGCTGGTCTACCGCGTGCAGCAGTTCATGCGGTACCTGGAGGTCTGAGGGGCGGGTCACGCTCGACGGGGTTCCGGTACATGCCCGCGAACGATGCGCTCCGCGGCCGTGAACAGGGTTCCGCGTGCACGCGAAACGACGGCCGGGCAAGAACTGCGCGCGTCGCCGGTCGTACAAGCCCCGATATACCGTTCCCGCCTTTCATTTGCCGCAGGGTCGCGGCGATCCCGACCGAATGAGCACGTCAGACGAACCCACCCCCGGCTACGGCGCAAGCAACATCCAGATTCTCGAAGGACTCGAGGCCGTGCGCAAGCGGCCGGCGATGTACATCGGGGACGTCGGAATCCGCGGCTTGCACCACCTCGTCTACGAAGTGGTGGACAACTCGATCGACGAGGCGCTCGCCGGATACTGCGACCGGGTTGACGTCTCGATCAACGCCGACGGATCGGTGACCGTGCGCGACAACGGGCGCGGTATCCCGGTCGACATCCATCCGCACGAAGGCAAGTCGGCGCTCGAGGTGGTCATGACCACCCTTCACGCCGGCGGCAAGTTCGACAAGGATACCTACAAGGTGTCGGGCGGCCTGCACGGCGTGGGCGTAAGCTGTGTCAACGCCCTGTCGAAGCGGCTCGTGGCGGTCGTATGCCGGGACGGATACGAGTGGACGCAGGAATTCGCCTTCGGCAAACCCCAGGGGGACGTGTCACGGGGTCGGGCCATGAAGGCCGGAGAACGGACGGGCACCGAGGTCACCTTCTGGCCGGACGACACCATTTTCCAGACGGTGGAGTTCCGGTTCGATACCCTGGCCGAACGCCTGAGGGAACTCGCGTACCTCAATCGCCAGGTCTACATCTCGATCGAGGACCGGCGCGAGCCCGACGAGGACCTTCGCGAAGACTACCACTTCGAGGGCGGGATTTCGGAGTTCGTCCTGTATCTCGACGAGACCCGGACGCCGATCAACGACGACGTCATCCTCATCGAGGACCCGACGGCCGAAGTGCCGGTCGAACTGGCGATGCGGTACAACACCGGGTATTCCGAGAACGTCCTGTCGTTCGTCAACAACATCAATACGCACGAGGGCGGAACGCACGTTTCGGGGTTCCGTCGCGCGTTGACGCGCACCCTCAAGACGTACGCCGAGAAGAATACCCTGCTCAAGAACTCCAAGGTCGAGCTCGCGGGGGACGACTTTCGCGAGGGCCTCACGGCCGTACTCTCGATCAAGGTGGCAGAGCCCCAGTTCGAGGGGCAGACCAAGACCAAGCTGGGAAATGGCGAGGTGGCCGGACTCGTCGAGTCGCTCGTCGCCGACCGCCTGTCGGTCTGGCTCGAGGACCATCCCAAGGAATCGCGCCGGATTGTCGATAAAGTGGTGCTCGCCGCCCAGGCGCGCGACGCGGCCCGCAAGGCGCGGGAACTGGTGCAGCGCAAGAACGCGTTCTCGGGGAGCGGCCTGCCGGGCAAGCTCGCCGACTGCGCGTCGCGGGATCCGGCGGAATGCGAGTTGTATCTCGTCGAGGGCGATTCGGCCGGCGGATCGGCGAAGCAGGCGCGGGACCGACAGTTCCAGGCGATCCTCCCGCTGCGCGGCAAGATCCTCAACGTCGAGAAGGCGCGCCTCGACAAGGTGCTCGCCAACGAGGAAATCAAGAACATCGTCACCGCGCTGGGCACGGGCCTGGCTTCCACGAGCAGCGAATTCGACCTGGGGCGTCTGCGTTACCACCGGGTCATCCTGATGACCGATGCCGACGTGGACGGTGCCCACATCAGGACCCTGCTGCTGACGTTCTTCTACCGCCAGATGCGGCCGCTCGTCGAGTTGGGTCACGTCTACGTGGCCCAGCCGCCGCTGTACAAGGCCAAGCGCGGCAAGGAGGAGCGGTATGCATGGAACGAGGAGCAACTGCAGGCCGCGCTCGCCGAGATGGGTGACGGGCGGCAGAAGGCCGTCATCCAGCGCTACAAGGGTCTCGGCGAAATGAACCCGGAACAGCTCTGGGAGACGACCATGGATCCGGCCACGCGGCTGCTCCAGCGCGTGACCATCGACGACGCGGCGGCATCGGACCGGATCTTCAGCACGCTCATGGGGGACGCCGTCGAGCCCCGTCGCAAGTTCATCGAGCGGAACGCCAAGTACGCCACGATCGACGTCTGAACCCGATGACCCCTCGTCCAGACGTCAGCCTGGTGATCCCGCTGCTCGACGAGGAGGAGTCGCTGGCTCCCCTCGCTCGACGCATCGTCGAGGCGTGCGAAGGGGCCGGTCTCACGTTCGAGGCCTGGTTCATCGACGACGGTTCACGCGACGGGTCATGGGAACGTGTGCGCGCGCTGTCGAAGGAAGACCCCCGGTTCCACGGGGTGTCGTTCCAACGCAACTACGGCAAGTCTGCGGCGCTGGCGGTCGGTTTCGAGCGGGCGCGGGGACGGTACGTCGTCACGATGGACGCCGATCTCCAGGACGATCCGGCCGAGATCCCGAACCTCGTGGCGGCGCTTGAAGGCGGGCTCGACCTGGTGTCCGGCTGGAAACGTCGCCGCAAGGACCCGCTCTCGAAGACCATTCCGAGCCGGTTCTTCAACTTCGTGACGCGGCGCATGTCGGGCATCCCGCTGCACGACTTCAACTGCGGGCTCAAGGGATACCGGTCGGACGTCGTGAAGAGCGTACACGTGTACGGTGAGCTGCACCGCTACATCCCGCTCCTGGCCAAGTGGGAGGGATTCCACCGCATCGGCGAGATCCCGGTCGTACACCATGCGCGCCAGTACGGCCGGACGAAGTTCGGGCTTTCCCGGTTCGTCAAAGGTTTCCTCGACCTGCTGACCGTCCAGTTCCTGACGCGGTTCACCGCGCGACCGATGCACTTCTTCGGAACGCTCGGGAGCCTGGCATTCCTGGGCGGTTTCGTGATCTCGCTCTGGCTTTCGGTCGAGAAGCTCGTTTTCGGTCGCCCGATCGGCGACCGCCCGTTGCTGTTGTTGGGCGTACTCATGATCCTGGCCGGTGTGCAGATGTTCACGACCGGACTCATCGGCGAGATGGTCGTGGTCCCGCGCATGGAGCGTCCGTCGGCCTACAGGGTCGCCGACACGGTCGGCGACGACTGACGGAGTGTCCCGCATAGGGTTCATATCCCCATTTCCGCCCATCCGGGGCGGTATCGCGCAATTCTCGGCCCATGCAGCCCGGGCGCTGGAGGCCGAGGGTCACGAGGTACTCCGTGTGCCGTTCACGCGGCTGTTTCCGGCCGTCCTGCTTGGGGGACGGTCCCCGCTGGAACCCGGAGCCCGGCCCGATCCGCTCGCGATACTCGACGCGGTCAACCCGTTGACCTGGCGGCGCGCGGGCAACGCGTTGTCGACGTGGCGCCCCGACTTCGTGCTCGCCGCACATTGGACCATGCCCGTGGCTCCGTCGATCGGGGTCGCTGCGCGGCGGTCGGGAGCGCCCGTGGTCGGACTGGTACACAACGTCGTGCCCCACGAGCCCATTCCCGGCGCCCGCGCCACCGCGCGATGGATGCTGCGTCGCTGTGGGGCGGTCGTCGCCCTGTCTGACGCCGTTTCCCGGGGTATACGGGACGTGGGATATGCCGGCCCGGTGTTCGTGACCCCCCACCCGGCGGTCGACCACTTTCCGGACGCTCCCGAGCGGGGCGCGGCGCGACGCGCGCTCGATGTGGCCGACGACCGGCCGCTGGTCCTGTTTTTCGGCCTCGTGAGGGCCTACAAGGGGTTGGATCACCTCGTCGAGGCCCTCGCTTTGCTTTCGGCGTCGAAGCCGGATGCGACCCTGGTGGTTGCCGGCGAGTGGTACCAGGACAAGGCGCCGATCCTGCGCCGGATCGAGGCCCTGGGCCTGCGCGGACGGGTCCGGATCGAGGACGGATACGTACCCGACCACCGCGTGCCCGTGCTCTTCGGCGCGGCAGACGTGGTCGCGCTTCCGTACACGTCGGGAACCCAGAGTGGCGTGGTAATGACGGCGGCCCGGTTCGGCACTCCGGCCGTGGTCAGTGACGTGGGAGGAATCTCGGCCCAGGTGATCGAGTACGGCTCGGGAATCGTGGTTCCTCCGGCGGACCCGGAGTCGCTGGCCCGTGCGCTCGACGAAGCGCTGGATCCTTCACGCAACGCCGCGCTGCGCGAAGGCGCCGTGCGCCTGTCCGGGGAGCGGTCCTGGTCGCGTTTCGCGCGCACGGTACTCCAGGCCGCCGAAACCCTCTGAATCGCCCCGCCATGGACTACGATCCCGTGAAGGACCGACTCGTCCGGCGCTTCGAGCGCTCGACGCTCCTCTACCGGATTTTCCTCGGCGTGCTGCACGTCGTGTTTCTCCGGGCGTGGTACGTGAGGGACGCGCTGCGGCGCGCACTGTCCGCGGCACCGGACGGTCGGCCTTTCCGCGTCCTGGACGCCGGTACCGGTTTCGGACAATTCACCGATTGGCTGCTGCGTTCCGACGGTAGGGTAGTCGTGACGGCCGTCGACATCAAGGACGACTACCTGGAGCGATTGCGGGCCTACCTGCGGCGTACGGGCCTCGGCGAGCGATGTACCGTGCGCCACGCCGATCTCACCGATCTTCACGAGGAAGGACCGTTCGATCTCGTGTTGTCGGTCGACGTCATGGAGCACATCGAGGACGACGTGACCGTCTTCCGACATTTCGCGCGCGTGCTGTCGCCGGGCGGGATCGTGGTCGTGAATACCCCGTCCGACCAGGGAGGGTCGGGCGTGCAGGCCGAAGGCGACGCTTCCTTCATCGGCGAGCACGTGCGCGACGGATACTCCCCCGAAGAAATCCGGGGCAAACTCGCTTCTGCAGGGTTGTCGATCGAGGACGTGCGCTATACGTACGGGGCGCCGGGAAGCCTGGCATGGCGCCTCCTCGTGGCCGTTCCCATGCGGTTGCTGGGCCGTTCGTTCCTCTTCGTGCCGATCGTGGCGCTCTGGTACGTGGTGGCGCTTCCCGTCGGGCTACTCCTCAATGCCGCCGACCTGGCGGATCGGCAGTCGAAGGGTACCGGACTCCTGGTCACGGCCCGGCGACCGGCCTGAAGCGAGGGTTCGGGTTTCCTTCCGCGTACCCGACGCCGTATTTTCTGCGGGCATCTCGAGCCGACGGTGCCCCACGATTTCCGGGCCGGCCGCGGCGGCGTACGACACGGAAGCGTGGCCCGCTCCCACCCAACCCGCTATCCGTCGTGCAGACCAAGTACATCTTCGTCACGGGAGGCGTCACGTCCAGCCTCGGCAAGGGCATCGTCTGTGCGTCGCTGGGTCGACTGCTCGAGGCGCGCGGGCTCAGGGTCACGATCCAGAAGTTCGACCCGTACATCAACGTCGATCCCGGCACGATGAACCCGTATGAACACGGGGAAGTGTACGTGACCGACGACGGCGCCGAGACCGACCTCGACCTGGGCCACTACGAGCGCTTCCTTGGCGACGCGACCAGCCAGGCGAACAACGTAACGACGGGCCGGATCTACCTCGAGGTCATCACGAAGGAGCGCGCGGGCGCCTACCTGGGCAAGACGGTCCAGGTGGTTCCGCATATCATCGACGAGATCAAGCTCTGGATGACCAAGCTCGGCGCCACGGGCAAGTACGACGTGGTGATCACCGAGATCGGCGGTACGGTGGGCGATATCGAGGGGCAGCCCTATCTCGAGGCGATCCGCCAGGTGCGGTACGAGCTGGGATCGCGAAACGCGCTGAACATCCACCTGACCCTCGTGCCGTATCTCGAAGCGGCGGGCGAGGTGAAGACGAAGCCGACACAGCACTCGGTCAAGACCCTCCTTTCGTTCGGTCTGCAGCCGGATATCCTGGTATGCAGGACCGACCGGCCGCTGGACCACGACGTGCGCAGGAAGTTGGCGCTGTTCTGCAACGTGGAGCCGAGAGCGGTCGTGGCCAGCCGGGATGCCGAGTCGATCTACGAGGTACCGCTGCTGCTGAAGGAGGAAGGGCTGGACGAGATCGCATGGGAGCGGCTCCATCTCTCGGAAGACATGCCCCACGGCAGGACGGGCGAGCACGATCTGACCGAGTGGATCGCGTTCCTGAAGCAGCTTCGCGAACCCCGGGGCACGGTCCGCGTCGCGCTCGTCGGCAAGTACGTCGCCCACCAGGATGCGTACAAGTCGATCAACGAGAGCTTCATCCTGGCCGGGGCGGCCAACGGTGTGCACGTCGAGGTAATCGACGTGCTGTCGGATGACCTGACCGAGGAGAACGTCGCCGAGCGGCTCGCCGACGTTTCTGGCATCCTCGTGGCGCCGGGATTCGGTGGACGAGGCATCGACGGCAAGCTGGCCGCGATTCGTCACGCCAGGGAGAACGATATCCCGTTCTTCGGAATCTGCCTCGGCATGCAGTGCGCCGTGATCGAGTTCGCCCGCAATGTCTGCCGTTGGAAGAACGCGCATTCGACCGAATTCGACCCGTCGACTCCGAATCCGGTAATCGACCTGATGCAGGAGCAGAAGCGGATCGCCGACAAGGGCGGGACCATGCGGTTGGGCGCGTATGACTGCACCCTGCTCGAGGGCTCCCGCGTCCGGGAGATTTACGGGACCGACCGGGTCCAGGAGCGCCACCGGCACCGGTACGAGCTGAACAACGTGCTGCGGTACAAGCTGCTGGAGCACGGCATGCACTTCACGGGAGTCAATACGAGCCGTGACCTGGTCGAGATCGTGGAACTCCCGGACAAGCGTTGGTTCATTGGTGTGCAGTTCCACCCGGAGTACCGCAGCGTCGTCGGTCGCCCGCACCCGCTGTTCGAGTCGTTCGTGAAGGCCGCGGTCGGGTATGCGGAGGAGCGCCACCAGATGAAGGGCGCGAAGCCGACGAAGCGCGAGAAAAAATTGCAGCTCGCGTCGGCCAAGGTCTGACCGTGGCGCAATAACGGACGGCCTGTCGGGATCGAGGTGCAACGCCTGCGGCCCGTTCTGCGCAATAACGGAAACCCGCCCGAGCGGGTGCGCCCGCGTTCCCTTGCCACCCCGGGAACGGCCTAAATCGCCCAATTCCGGGGGTCCGGTCGGTCCGCGGAGGGGGTGAACCGGGGTGTCGCCGAGGGGTGTTCCGCTTGACATTCCCATGGAAACCCGTACCTTCGGGGGACAAGTGGGGGAAAGTGGGGAATTCTCCCAGGGCACTACCGGTCCGTGGGGGGAAGCCCACCCCGAAACCACAGCCATGGCAAGTTTCAAGGGACAGGCGGCGTATTCGGTCGACAGCAAGGGGCGCGTGGCCATTCCGGCCAAGATGCGCGGATCCCTCGCGCCGTCGGCGAAGAGCACGTTCACCATGACCCGGGGCTTCGAGCGGTGCGTCTTCCTGTACCCGCTCGACGCCTGGGAGCGCATGGAGGGCGAGATCGCCGGTCTCAACATGTACAGCAAACAGAGCCGGGACTTCGTCAGGACCATCCTGATGTGGGCCGACGAGGTCACGCTCGACGCACAGGGCCGCGTCCCCCTTGCAAGGCCCCTGATGGAGTTCGCCGGAATCACCGACAAGGCCCTGATCATCGGTGCGTTGGACCACATCGAGATCTGGGACCCCGAGGTGTTCGCCCGATATCTCGAGGAACAGCAGTCGGACTACGAGACCCTCGCCGAGAAGGTGATGGGCGGGTAGCATGCCTGCCAACGAGAATTCCCCGACGGGATCACCCCGGGACGGCGCCGACAGGGCGTACGGCACGGGGTACCACGTACCTGTTCTTTGCAAGGCTGTCGTAAGCGGACTGATTACCGACCGGTCCGGGATCTACGTCGACGGCACGGCCGGCGGAGGTGGCCATACCGCCGCTCTCCTCGACGCGCTGGCGCGGGATGGACGCGTCATCGCGATCGACCGGGATGGAGAGGCGCTCCGGGAGACGGGCAACCGGCTCACCAAGGCCGTCGAATCCGGGCGGCTGATGCTGGTTCGAGGGGACTTCGCCGACGCCGTCGATTTGCTCGGTGGTATCGGGATACGCGCCGTGACCGGCCTGCTGCTCGACCTGGGCGTTTCCTCGCACCAGTTCGATGAACCGGCGCGCGGGTTCTCGTTCCGAGCGTCCGGTCCCCTGGACATGCGGATGGACGCACGGAGCGGTCTTTCGGCGGGCGACGTCGTGAACGGGTACGACGAACGGTCGCTCCGTCTCGTGCTGTCCCGATTCGGCGAGGAGCCGCGCGCCGTGCGCATCGCGCGCTCGATCGTGGCATCCCGACCCGTGCCGGATACCTCGGCGCTGGCGGCGGTCGTTCGCTCCTGCGTTCCGACCCAGGACGAGCTGAAGACCCTCACGAGGGTTTTCCAGGCGATCCGGATCGAGGTGAACGGAGAACTGGAGGCCCTGGAGCAGGCGCTCGTCGGCGCGACGCGACTCGTAAGTGCTTCGGGCCGCCTGGCCGTGATTTCCTACCACTCGCTCGAGGACCGGCGGGTCAAGCGTTTCCTGCGGTACGGGAATTTCGAAGGCACTCCCGTGCGCGACGTCATGGGTACGCTCCAGGCCCCGTGGAGAGAGATCCATCGCGCACCGATCGAAGCCGGGGAGCCGGAAACGGTGGCCAATCCCCGCGCGCGCAGCGCCCGCTTGCGCGTGGCCGAACGTACCGACCTCTCCTGATACCGCCATGGCCCGAGGCCTGCGAAACCGCCAGCCCTCGTCCGATCCGACCCGATTCGTGAACCGGACCGGTCCCGACGCCGCCCAGCGCCGCCGGGCCCGGCAGGCAGCGACCCGTCGTCCGACGGCAGGGAATGAACCGGCCCGAGCGCGCCACGAGGAGCGGTATCCGGCGTGGAGGGATCTCTCGGACTCCAATTTCCACGAGGCCGGCGGGCAGAAGGAACGGTGGACCCTGGTCGACGCCATCCCCACGTTCCGGATGGCAGCGGCGATCGTCGTGCTCGGGCTCGTCTCCACACTGTACGTGGGGCATGTACTGGCTACCCAGGACCTGATGGCGCGCGCCGAATCGCTCCGGAGAGAGAACCTGGCGCTGCACCTGCGCGCGAACCGGGTCAAGGGAGAATTCGACCGCGCAAGCGGCCCGCAGGTCATCCACGAACGCGCACGGGCCCTCGGGCTTTCGCAGCGGACTCCCAATGGGCCATCGCTCGAGATCGACTGATTGCGCCCCTCCATGAAGGTCAAGGACGATATCCTGTTCCGGATGTACGTGCTGCTGACGCTCGTCACGCTCGTGCCGCTCGCGGTTGCGGTCCAGGTCGCCCGGATCACGCTGATCGAGGGCGCAGAGCTTCGCGCGGCCGGGGAAAACCAGGCCACCAAGACCGAGTCCGTACCCGCGCTCCGGGGATCCATCCTCGATCGCATGGGGCGCACCCTGGTCGTGAACACGGCCCGCTACGACATCGCCGTCGATCCGACGGCCGACGGCTTCGCGGCCAGCGCCGCGCCGCTCTTTGACATTCTGGCACGGGATACGGACGAGGCGGAGGCAGACTTCGAAGGACGAGTGCGCAGGCGGTCGAGCCGCCAGTACGTGCTGCTCGCCCGTGGCGTGAGCGAGGAAGCCCGCGACGCGCTGGTGGACCTGGAGATTCCGGGGCTCATCGTGACGTCGTCGGCCAGTCGCCGGTACAGCTACGGCGCGACCGCCGCGCACCTCCTGGGACACGTGGACGTGGACGGAAACGGCCTTGCCGGGGTCGAGCGCCAGTACGACGACCCGCTTCGCGGTGAGGACGGCTGGCGTTCGGTCCAGGTCGATCGCCGTCGACGCGTCAAGTACGCCGCAGGGGAGCCCGGCACGGATCCGCAGCACGGCGAGTCGGTCGTGCTCACGATCGACCTCGTCTGGCAGACGGTGCTGGAGGAGGAGCTCGCCCGCGGCGTCGCGGAAACCGGTGCAAACTGGGGTACGGCGGTCGCCATGGATCCGCGAACCGGCGAAGTCCTCGCCCTCGCGAACAGTCCGACCTTCGACCCCAACGATGCCGGGCGCTTCCCGGAAGATCGGCGTCGCAACCACGCGGTGACCGACCGACTCGAGCCCGGCTCGACCTTCAAGCTGGTCACCGCCGTGGCCGCGGTCGAGCAGGAGGTGGTTACGCTCGACGACACGCTCGATACGGGACCCGGATGGGTCGTGCGACACGGGATTACGCTCAGGGACATCCGTCCGCTGGGCAGGATCCCGTTCAAGGACGTCATAGCCCAATCGAGCAACATCGGCGTTGCCGAGGTGGCTGAACGTCTCGACCGCGCAACGTTCTACCGGTACGCGCGGGCAATGGGATTCGGCATGCCGACGTGGGTCGACCTGCCGGGCGAGGTGGCCGGTACGCTGAAGAAGCCGGAGGATTGGTCCGGAACCACGCTGTCGGCGATGAGCCGCGGGTACGAGATCGAGGCGACTCCTCTCCAGTTGCTCGCCGCCTATTCGGCGCTCGCGAACGGGGGCACGCTGGTACGACCCTACGTGGTGAAGGAGCGGCGAGACGTCACGGGCCGCGTCACGTGGAAAGCCCGGCAGGACTCGGTCCGGCGCGCCTTCAAGGCGTCGACCGCCGAGACGATTCTTCCCGCGTTCGAGCGAGTGGTGACCGCAGGAACCGGCCGCAACGCGCAGGTCGACGGCGTGCGCATCGCGGGGAAAACCGGAACGGCCTGGAAGACGCGGGACGGCGCCTACGAACAGGGGGCCTACCGGGCTTCCTTCGTCGGGTTCTTTCCGGTGGAAAATCCCAAGGTCGCCCTCATCGTCATCCTGGACGAGCCCCGCTCGGCGACCGGGGGAGGCAGCGCTGCTGCGCCGATCTTCCGCAGGACGGTTGAACGCTGGATCGTGACGCTGCCCGAAGCGATGGATCCCGAGGCGCAGGACACGATCCGCGTACGGCTGCCGGACGAGGACATCGAGCGTGCCGCGCCGCGGGTCGTCGACATGCCCGCGCGGATCGCGGATGCCCGGCTCCGGGCATCGGGCCTGGTTACGTCCATAGATGAGCAGGATGCGCTGCGCCGGGTTCTTGAACAGGTTCCTGACGTCGGGTCGCCCGTCGAGACCGGCGACCGCGTCCGAGTCGGGCTGGCGGAAACCGGCGTCCGGGAGCGCATGCCCGACGTGACCGGGATGACGGTGCGCGAGGCTACCTGGCTCCTCGTATCGCTCGGAATCACTCCGCGCGTCGACGGCTCCGGCCTGGTTCGCGGCCAGGATCCTCCGCCGGGGGCCCCACTGCCGAGAGAGGCGGTACTTCGCTGCGAATGAAACCCGACCGAACGCTGTACACGCTCCTCGAGGCGCTCCGACGCGAGGGGCTCCTGCTCCCCGGAGATCCCGTGCCGGATCGCACCTTCGACCACCTGGCTTTCGACAGCCGGGTGGTCGGGCCCTCGGGCTGTTTCGTCGCGTTTCGCGGCGTGACGACCGACGGCCACCGGTTCATTGACAAGGCTGTTCAAAACGGAGCTACCGCCATCGTATGCGAGGCGGCGCCGGAGGGACCCGTTCCCCCCGGCGTCGCCCGCATACGGGTTACCGATTCGCGGCGCGCCCTTTCGGTGCTCGCCTCCGCGTGGCACGGGCGCCCGGCCATGGCCATGGACGTCGTGGGCGTCACGGGCACCAACGGCAAGACCACCACGGCGTGGATCATCTCGCAGGCGCTGGATCGCGCCGGCCACCCGGCCGGCTTCATCGGCACCACGGGCGTCGGAAGGCCCGGCGCGATCGAACCTTCTTCGCACACGACGCCGGATCCCCTCTCGCTGCACGCGGCCTTCGCCGACCTGCTGACCACGGGATGCACCCACGTCGCGATGGAGGTGTCCTCCCACGCGCTCGCGCAGGACCGGGTGCACGGCGTGTCCTTCCGTGCCGCAGTGTTCACCAATCTCACGCGCGACCACCTGGACTACCACGCCGATTTCGACGACTACCTCGAGGCCAAGCGCCGCCTCTTCCGGTCCCTTGCGCCCGACTCCGTCGCCGTGCTGCATGCGGACGACCCCGCGCACGAGCGCATGGCCGCGGGTTGCGCCGCCCCCGTGATGACGTTCGGAACCGGCGATCGTGCCGACGTCCGGTACGAGATCCTGTCGGACGGCATGGACGGGCTCGAGCTGCGGCTCGACGGGGCCCGGCAACGGTTCGAGCTCGCGGGCCGGTTCAATGCGGCCAATCTCGCGGCCGCGTACTCGGCGCTGCGGGCCCTGGGCGTTTCCGCCGGGGAGGCCCTTTCGGCGCTCTCCCACGCCCGCCCCGCGCCGGGGCGGTTCGAGGTCATCCGCCGGCCCGACGACCGCTTCGCCATCGTCGACTACGCCCACACGCCCGACGCGCTCAAGAACGTGCTGCGCGCGGCGCGGCCGCTGGTCACCGGTTCCGCCCGGCTCTGGTGCGTCTTCGGCTGCGGCGGCGACCGGGACCGCGGAAAGCGCCCCATCATGGGCCGCATCGCCGAGACGCTCGCCGATGCCGTGGTCGTCACGAGCGACAATCCCCGTACCGAGGATCCGGAAGCGATCCTGTTCGACATCCGCGCCGGCATGGCGCGACCCGATTCGGCCGCGTGGCTGGTCGACCGGCGTGAAGCGATCCGCTCCGCGCTCGGGGCGGCCGGGCCCGGCGACGTCGTGCTCGTGGCGGGCAAGGGCCACGAACCGTACCAGGTGGTCGGCACGGAGCACCTTCCGTTCGACGACCGCCGGGAAATCATGGATGCACCGCTCGCGCACTGATCCGATCCCATGCTGTACTACCTCATCCAGTACCTTGAAGCGCGTTTCGAGCCGCCCGGCTTCCAGGTGATCCAGTTCATCACCGTCCGGGCGTCGCTCGCGGCGTTGACGGCGCTGTTCCTGTCCCTGATCGTAGGCCGACGGATCATCGCGTGGCTCGCGACCCAGCAGCTGGGCGAGCGGGTGCGCGAAGGACAGGCCGCCGGGGTGGTCGACCACTCGCACAAGGCCGGTACCCCGACCATGGGCGGGCTCATCATCCTCTTCGCGGTCCTCGGATCGACGCTGCTCTGGGGCGCGATCGCCGAGGTCTACGTCTGGCTGATCCTCGTGGCCACCGCCTGGATGGGCGCTTTCGGGTTCGCGGACGACTACATCAAGGTCGTCAAGCGCGACAAGAGCGGGCTTCCGGCCCGCATCAAGCTGATCGGGCAGATCACGTTGGGTCTCTTCGTCGGCTCGGTCATCTATTTCCACCCGGACTTCTCGTCCTTCCACAACCTGACCTACCTGCCGTTCGTGGCCGACGAGACGCTCGACTACAACTGGCTGGGCGACCTGATCGAAGGCGTGGACCTCGGGTGGGTCATCTACATCCCGGTCGTCGTCTTCATCGTCACGGCGCTCTCGAACGCGGTGAATCTCACCGACGGGCTGGACGGGCTCGCCGCCGGGGTCACCGGCATCGTGGCGGTCGGCCTGACCGCATTGGCCTACGTCGCCGGCAACGTCGTCTTCTCGGATTTCCTCAACGAGATGTTCCTGCCCGGCGCCGGTGAACTCACCGTATTCGGAACGGCGCTCGCGGCCGCGTGCTTCGGGTTTCTATGGTACAACGGGTACCCCGCCCAGGTCTTCATGGGCGACACCGGTGCGCTTTCGCTCGGAGCGGCCGTCGGCACGATGGCCCTGATGATCAAGAAGGAACTCCTGCTTCCACTGCTCTGCGCGGTGTTCTTCCTCGAGTCGGTTTCGGTGATCATCCAGACCTCGTGGTTCAAGTACACGCGCCGCAAGACCGGCACCGGGCGCCGGGTCTTCCGAATGGCCCCCATACACCACCACTTCGAAGCCGGCGGAACGCACGAGGCCAAGATCGTGATGCGGTTCTGGCTGGTGACGGCGCTCACGGTGGTCATGACCCTCCTCATCCTTCGCATCCGCTGACGTGACCGTGTTGTCCCTTCCGCTCGATGGACATACCGTGCGCGACCGCGCGATCACGGTGGTCGGGGCCGCCCGGAGCGGGCTCGCCGCCGCGGCCCTGCTTCGCCGCGCCGGGGCGCACGTATTCCTCACCGAGCGCGATGCCATTCCGGAAGCGACGGAAGCCCTCCTCGTGGAGCAGGACATCCTGTTCGAGGACCGGGGCCACACGGACCGCGCGCTGCGCGCCGACCTCGTCGTGGTGTCGCCGGGCGTGCCCGACTCGTCGCCGGTGGTCGCCCGGGCCCTGCGCCAGGGCATCCCGGTCCGGTCGGAACTCGAGGTCGCCTCCTGGTTCTGCGACGCCACGATCCTCGCGGTGACGGGGTCGAACGGGAAGACCACGACGACGTCGCTCCTGGGGCACGTCATGGCCGCCTCGGGCCGCACGACGTGGGTCGCGGGCAACATCGGAACGCCGCTCTCGGCGATCGTGGAGCGGACCCGGAACGACGACGTCGTCGTCCTCGAGGTGTCGAGTTTCCAGCTCGACCACGTCGAACGATTCCGCCCGCACGTCGCCATCCAGCTGAACATCACGCCCGACCACCTGGACCGGTACGGGCACGATTTCGAAGCCTACGCCCGGGCCAAGCTGCGCCTGTGCGCGGCGCAGGGTCCCGGGGACTTCGTGGTCTACAACCGGGACGACGAGCGCCTGGCCGCCTTCGCGGACAGGCTGCGTCCCGGCGCCGGTCCGACCCCTCTCGCGATCACGCTCGGCGAGCCCGGCTCGACCGACGCCGGATTCGTCCGGGACTCCTCCCTCATCCTTCGTATCCACGACTCGGAAGAGCACCTCATGCGAGCCGAAGAGCTGGCCCTGAAGGGCCGACACAACCTGTACAATTCGCTGGCGGCAGCCGTGGCGGCCCGGGTGACCGAAGTGCGCAGCGACCTGGTGCGGGAAAGCCTGCAGTCGTTCGAGGGGGTTCCGCACCGCCTCGAGACGGTGCGGGAGCTCGACGGCGTGCGCTGGGTGAACGACTCGAAGGCGACCAACGTGAACGCGGTCTGGTATGCGCTGGAGTCGTTCCGCGAGCCGGTGATCCTGATCGCGGGAGGGCGCGACAAGGGTAACGACTACGAGCCGCTCAAGCCGCTGGTGCGCGGAAAGGTCCGCGCGGTGATCGCGATCGGCGAAAGCGCCGCCACGGTGGAGCACGAGCTCGGACCCTGCGCCGAGGAGGCGATGCGGGCCCGCTCGATGGCCGAGGCGGTCCACCTGGCCCGGCGGGTGGCGCGCCCCGGTGACGTCGTGCTGCTGAGCCCGGCCTGTGCCTCGTTCGACCAGTTCGAGAACTACGAACACCGGGGGGACACCTTCCGCCGGCTCGTCGCCGACCTCTGACGCCCGGATCGCTCATCCATGGCATCCCACGCCGCCCACGCCCCTTCTGCCCGGAGGCCCGCCGACAAGGTGATCCTCTGGATGGTGATCCTGCTCGCCGCAGGAGGCGTGGTGGCCGTGTACAGTGCCATTGCCTTCCTTGCGGCCACGAAGGCCGACGGCGATACCGAGCGATACCTGTTCCGCCACGTATCGAAACTCGTGGTCTCGCTGGTCCTCCTGGGCGTATTCAGCGTGATCGACTACCACAAGGTCGCGCGGTACAGCCGGTATGCCCTGCTGGGCTCGCTGGTCCTGCTCGTCGCGGTCCGGGTGGTAGGGACGACGACCGGGGGAGCGACGCGATGGCTCACGCTGGGCGGTGTCGGTTTCCAGCCCTCGGACCTCGCGCGGGTGTCGCTCGTCGTGTTCCTGGCCTCGCTGCTGGCATCGAAGCAGGCCTATATCCGGGACTTCTCGCGCGGGTTCGCGCCGGTTCTCCTCTGGATGCTGCTCACGACCGTACTCATCGGCGTCGAAAACCTCTCGACGGCAGCGGTCACGCTGCTCGTGGTTTCCCTGATGTGTTTCGTGGGCCGCGTGCGCATTCCGCACCTCGTCGGTGTCGCCTCGGCGGGTGCCCTGCTCGCCTACCTGATGCTGCTCGGCTCGCCGGGTCGCGCGGCCCGCATCGAGGCCTATACCGGGCTCAAACTCTTCCCGAATACCGACGCCGCCGAGGTCTTCTCGGACGATGCCGAGGGTTACCAGGCACGACAGGCCCGAATCGCCTTCGCCATGGGCGGTCTCACCGGCACGGGTCCCGGAAAAAGCGTGCAGCGCGATTTCCTGCCCGCGCCGTACAACGACTTCATCTTCGCGATCGTCGCCGAGGAATACGGCATGGTGGGCGCCTTCGTGCTGCTGGCGGCGCTCACGGCGATTCTCCTGCGCGGGTACCTGTACGTGGCGAGGCCCGCGCCGGACCCGCTGGGATTGCTGCTCGCGGTGGGCATCACCACCATGATCGTCGTGTACGGGTTCGTTCACGCGGGGGTCGCGTCCGGGCTGCTCCCCGTCACCGGGCTTCCGATGCCGTTCGTTTCGTACGGCGGCACCTCGATGATCACCAACGGGATCGCCGCGGGCATCCTGCTCAACATCTCGAGGGGGGTGCGGCGATGAAGATCCCGCGCATCCTCTTCGCGGCCGGCGGGACCGGAGGGCACGTGTACCCGGCCCTCGCGATCGCCGACGCGATCCGGGCCGCAGAGCCCCGTTCGGTCATCGAGTTCGCGGGAACGAGACACCGCATGGAATGGGAAGCCGTGCCGCGCGCGGGATATGCCATCCACGCGATCGAGGCGGCAGGGTTCGACCGGCGCAGACCGATGGCGAACCTCGGGATCCCCTTCACCGTGGCGCGTGGCGCCTGGCGGGCGTGGCAACTCGTGGCCGATTTCGATGCGGACGTCGTGGTGGCAACCGGCGGCTTCGTCACCGGGCCGGTGGGGCTCGCGGCGGCTCTTCGCCGTCGGCCGCTGGTCATCCAGGAGCAGAACGCCCATGCCGGCGTGACGAACCGATGGCTTGCCCGCTTCGCTCGCCGGATCCACGCGGCGTTTCCGGAAGCTGCCGCCGCATTCGGAGGCCGGGAGGTGGTCGTTTCGGGCAACCCGGTGCGTTCCGGCATTGCCGGCGCTTCGCGAGCCGAAGGTCGGCGCGGGTTCCACCTGCCCGACGACGCGCTGACGCTCCTCGTGATCGGGGGATCGCTGGGAAGCCAGGCCCTCAACGACGCGGTGGAACGCGGCCTGCCGCACTGGCTCGAGGATCCACGGGTGCACGTGGTCTGGCAGACCGGCCCGAGGTACCACGACCGGCTGGTCCACGCCGCCGGCGACCGGGTGCAGGTGCACAAGTACCTCGACCGCATGGATCTCGCCTACGCCGCGGCAGACCTCGTGCTCTCCCGCGCAGGGGCCAGCACGTGCAGCGAACTCCTCGCGAGCGCATCGCCGTCGGTGCTGGTCCCTTCGCCCAACGTGGCCGAGGACCACCAGACCCACAACGCACGCAGTCTCGAGCGCGTCGGTGCCGCGCGACTGCTCCCGGAATCCCGTCTCCACGACGAAATCGCCGCGTTGGTCGGCAGCCTGCTGCACGACGAACCTGCCCGTTCCGCCATGCGGGCCGCCGCGCGGGCGAACGCGCCGGCTGACGTCGCCGAGCGCATCGCCCGCGACGTGCTGGACCTCGCCGCTTCCCGAACATGACCCAGACCCGACGCCAACCCACTTTCGGTCGCATCCGACACATTCACATGGTCGGAATCGGCGGTATCGGCATGAGCTCGATCGCCGAGGTGCTTCTCGTGCGCGGGTACCGCGTCTCGGGCAGCGACCTGCAGAAGAGCGACGTGACCGAGCGGCTCGAGTCGCTCGGCGCCACGATCGTGGAGGGTCACGCCGCGGAAAACGTGGCCGGAGCCGATCTCGTCGTGCATTCGTCCGCCGTCGATGCGTCGACCAATCCCGAGACCGTGGAAGCCGCACGGCAGCACATTCCGATCATCCCTCGCTCGGTGATGCTCGGCGAGTTGATGCGCATGAAGTTCGGCATCGGCATCGCCGGGACCCACGGCAAGACCACGACCACTTCGATGGCCGGGCTGGTCGTGTCGGAAGGAGGGTTCGATCCCACGATCATCGTGGGCGGGAAAGTGTCGGTCTTCGGTTCGAACGCGGTCGCGGGCGAAGGGGACATCATCCTCGTCGAGGCCGACGAATACGACCGCACGTTCCTCCGGCTGACGCCGTCGCTGGCGGTCATCACGAACATCGAGGAAGAGCACCTCGACATCTACTCGGGGCTCGACGATCTGCTGGCCGCCTTCACGCAGTTCGCGGGCAGCGTGCCGTTCTTCGGGGCCGCGATCTGCTGCCTCGACGATCCCAACGTGCAGCGCATCGTGTCGAGGATCGACCGGCGAGTCGTCACCTACGGGCTCACGCGGCAGGCCGACGTGAGGGCCGACCGGTGGAAACAGGAAGGCACGACGTCATCCTTCGACGTCGTACACCTCGGCGAGCGTCTCGGCCGCGTCCAATTGGCCGTGCCCGGGCAGCACAACGTGCGCAACGCGCTGGCGGCGGTTGCCGTCGGACTGGAACTCGAGATTCCGTTCGACCGCATCCGGGCGGGCCTGGCGCGATTCTCCGGCGTTCAGCGCAGGCTGCACGTGATCGGCGAAGCAGGGGGGGTGCTGGTCGTGGACGACTACGCGCACCATCCTACCGAGGTACGGGCGACGCTGGAGACGGCGGCCGCGGCCTGGCCCGACCGGCGTATCGTCGCGGTTTTCCAGCCGCACCTCTATTCCCGTACGCGGGATTTCCTCGACGGCTTCGCCCGGGCGTTCTTCGACGCCGATGTCCTGATCGTCACGGACGTGTACGGGGCGCGCGAGCAGCGCATCGACGAAGTGCACGGCGGCCTCATCGCCGAGCGGGCGCTGGCCTTCGGGCACCGATCGGTCGAGTACGAAGCGGACAAGGGGCGCCTGGCAGATCTCGTCGCCGGAATCTGCCGACCGGGGGACGTGGTCATTACGCTCGGGGCGGGAGACATCTGGCGCATCAGCCGCGCGCTGCTCGAGCGGTTGGGTGCGGAGGGCGGTCCATGAAGACGAATGGATCCACGCGCCGATCGGCACGGGTAACCCGGGACCGGGGGTCGGACGAGGTGGGGCGGGACCTGCCCGAATCGTACCCTGCCTGGAAGTCGGCCGCCTGGCTGGGCGCCCTGGCGATCGTCGTGGCGCTTTCGTGGGTGGGCTGGGGTCGCATCGCACGGATCCGGGTCGCCGACATCCGTGTCGAGGGCGCCGTGCTCGCGGCGGTCGAGGACGTCAGGAAAGCGGCCCGCATCGATGCGGACACGCTGCTCGTTTCGATCGCACCGTCGCTGGTGGACGACCGCGTGCGTCGGCACCCGTGGGTGGCCTCGGCGTCGACCCGTCGTCTGCCGGACGGAACGGTCGCGATCCGCGTGCGCGAGCGCCGGCCGGTCCTGCTCGTGATCGGCGCTTCGGGCCGGCCCTACCACTACATCGACCGGGAGGGGCGGCGCATGCCGTTCGTTCCGGGTCATGCGTTCATGGTCCCGGTGCTGCGGGGCCTGGAGGAATCGTACCACCCGGTGCGGCCGGTGCAGCAGCCCGCGGTGCGCGAGCTTGCCGCCGCGCTCGACGGGCTCGACCCGGACGTCGATGCGCTGGTCTCGGAATTCGTGGTCGGCGAAGACGGCGGAATCGTGCTCGTCACGACGCCCGCGTCGGGAGGGCAGACGTTACGGGTACGCCTCGGCAGGGACGGGTTCGCCAGGCGTCTTGCCCGGCTCAGGGAATTCTGGGACCAGGCCGTACTGACGCGGCCCGAGGTCCGGTTCGCCTCGGTGGACCTCCGTTTTGAAGGCCAGATCATCACGCGGGAATCCTCCCCGGAGGGAGGATGAAGCATCCTATCGAACACCAACCATCCATGAGCGAACGCATCGTCGTCGGTCTCGACATCGGCACGACCAAGGTCTGCGCCGTGGTCGCCACGGCCGATGAGACGGGCCGCATCAACGTGCTCGGCGTGGGTGTCGCCGAGAACGACGGACTGAGTCGCGGGGTCGTCGTCAACATCGACAAGACCGTTGCGGCCGTGAAGGTCGCGGTCGGCGAAGCCGAGCGCATGGCCGGCGTCTCGGTGCGCAGCGTGGTCGTCGGCATCGCGGGCGATCACGTCCAGAGCTTCCAGAGCCGCGGGGTGGTCACGATCGCCCACCGCGAGGGAGAGATCACCGACCGGGACGTGCAGCGCCTGCTCGAGGATACCACCCACGTGGCGATGCCCGTCGACCGCGAGATCCTGCACGTGATTCCGCAGGCATTCATCGTGGACGGGCAGGACGGCGTGGCCGATCCGGTCGGAATGAGCGGGGTTCGTCTCGAGGCCAACGTGCACATCATCACCGGCCTGGTCTCGGCCGCCAAGAACATCTACCGCTGCGTCGAGAAGGCCGGATACCAGGTCGCCGACATCGTACTCGAGCCCCTGGGCTCCTCCTTCGCCGTGCTGCACCCCGACGAGAAGGAGATCGGCGTCGCGCTGATCGACATCGGCGGGGGCACCACGGACATCGCCGTTTTCGAGGACAATACGATCCGGCACACCGCGGTGGTCGCGGTCGCGGGCAACAAGGTCACCGACGACATCCGCAAGGGGCTCGGCCTCATGCGGGACCAGGCCGAGAAACTGAAGTGCTCCTACGGTATTGCGGTGGCCGATATGGCCTCCGACGCCGAAGAAATTGCCATACCCGGCATCGGAGGGCGGACCGAAAAGCGCATCGGGCGATCGACCCTCGCCCAGATCATCCAGCCGCGGATGGAGGAAATCCTCGAGATCGCGGCCATCGAGATCAAGCGGAGCGGATACGCCCGCCATCTCGGCGCCGGCGTCGTGTTGACGGGCGGAGGGTCGCTCGTCCCCGGCACCGAGGAGCTTGCCTCGGAGGTGCTGGGAATGGAAGCCCGCATCGGGGTGCCGATGGGCCTCTACGGCGGCCTCGTGAAGGAAGTCGACGACCCGAAGTTTGCCACGGCCGTCGGGCTCGTCCTGTACGGACTGCGCCCCGAGATGATCGGCGGAACCCCGTTCCGCCACGAAATGGGCTCACGCGAGACCCTGGCGGGCGGTGAGGGAACGGGCCTCGTCGGCCGCCTCGCATCCCGGATGAAATCCTGGTTTGACGAACTCTGACACCGCCCGGGCCGCTCAACCCGGGCATCACACCCACCGTATCGTACCACAACAGCCATGAGTCAAAGCTTCAGCAGCACCTTCTCGTTCGACGACTCGCTCAACGAGGAAGCCAAGATCTGCGTCGTAGGCGTAGGAGGAGGGGGCGGAAACGCCATCAACAACATGATCCTCAAGGGAATCCACGGCGTGGAGTTCTACGCCATCAACACGGATTCCCAGGCCCTGCAGGCCAACCTGGCGCCCAACAAGATCCAGGCCGGCAACGACCTGACGAAGGGACTCGGTGCCGGCGCCCGACCGCACGTCGGAGCCGAGGCCGTCGAGCAGAACCGCGAGGAGATCGCGGGCGCGTTGAAGGGCTTCGACATGGTGTTCATCACGGCGGGCATGGGCGGTGGCACCGGCACCGGGGGCGCACCCATCGTGGCGGCCATCGCGAAGGAGCTCGGAATCCTGTCGGTGGCGATCGTGACCAAGCCGTTCGACTGCGAGGGACGCCGCCGCTTGCAGTCGGCCGAGGCCGGGATCGCGCTCATGCGCGACACGGTCGATACGCTGATCGTGATTCCGAACGAGCGGTTGCTCGACATCGCCGAGGCCAATACGACGCTCATGGATGCGTTCGGACGGGCTGACGAAGTGCTCTACAACGCGACCCGGGGCATCAGCGACCTCATCACCGTACACGGGCTCATCAATCTCGACTTCGCCGACGTGCGGACGACGATGAAGAACGGCGGTACCGCGCTGATGGGTGCGGCTACCGCGTCCGGCGAGGGACGGGCGGAAAAGGCGGCGCGCGAAGCGCTCTCGAGCCCGCTGCTCGACGGCCTCTCGATTCACGGTGCCCGGAACGTCCTCGTCAACATCACGGCCGGCCGTTCACTGGGCATCCGCGAAGCGACGGCCGCAACGAGCATCATCCAGAAGGAGGCGGGTCCCGACGTGGAGGTGATCTTCGGTACGGTCATCGACGACGACATGGGCGACGAGCTGCGCATCACGGTCATCGCGACCGGGTTCGACGCCGAACAGCGGCAGGCGATCGAGACGGGCAAGAAGATCCGCAAGCAGCTTCCGCTCGAACAGCCCCCGCCCCCGGTCGAGTACAAGGGTCACGACGCGCTCGACAAGCTGGACGTACCCGCGTTCCAGCGTCGTCCCGCGGCGCCGGTCTCGGTGCAACCGCCGGCGAACGCGACCGGAGACGGCGCCGCGCTGGGCCTGCCGCCCAAGGTTCGGCGCATCGCGCGGGAGGAAATGGTCGAGCGCGCCGGTCGCGCCGTGCCCCAGTCCGACGAAATGCCCGCATTCCTCAAGAAGATGCTCGACTGACCCCGGAGCGGGTCACGGGCTGCAGGCCCTGGAACCTCCGATCGCCGGTCGGCCCCTGAGCAAGGCCGAGACGACCGGGTGCCGCAGGCTGTCGGCACGAGATCGGGTGGGTTCGGTGCGGAGCGGCCGCGTCCCGGTGATCCGGGGCGCGGCCGCGCCCTTTGAGCCCGTCGTACCTTCCGCAAGATCCCCGAATCCGTTCGTGTACCCGAAGGCGCTCCTCCCGGTATTGCTGGCTGCGATGACGGTCGCCCCGGCGGCGTCGCAGGTCCGGTTCGGCGTGGTGTGGAATCCGCCGGCGGACCGGCTGGAAGCCGAGGCCGACCTCACCGCCATGCGGGCGATGGGGTTCTCGGCGGTCCGCACCGGGATCGTGGAGGACGGATCGCTGCTCTCGATCGCCGATTCGCTGGGGATCTCGGTCTACCAGGAGCTTTCGCTGGACGTCGCGACCGCATCGGAGGTGTCTGCCGCCGTTCCGAGACTCCGGGAGGAGTTGTCGAGGGCGTTGGCGACCTCCGACGGGCACCCGTCGGCGACGTGGTTCGGCCTGGCATACGCCCCCGCAACGTACCGGGAAGACGCTTGCCGGGCCCTGCGGCAGCTCGTCGACTACGCCAGGCCCCGGGCCGCGCCGGGAACGCGATTCTATTACGTTTCGTGGTTTCCGGGGCGGGACCGGTGCTCTGACGTCGTCGACCTGGTCCTGCTCGACGACGCCGCTCACGATCGTCCGACCGCGTTGTTGGCGGCCTGGCGGGATTCGGGTCCCGTAGGGCTCGCCGCGGTGGGTCGCTGGATCGATCCCGGGGCATCTCCGGGAGTGCGCAACCTGCATTCGGAGGAGCGACAGGCCCTTTTCCTGGCCGATGTGCTGCCGCAGCTCCGCGCGTCCCGTGCCGAGGTGGTGTTCCTCTACCGCTGGCAGGACCCGGTGGACGAGGGAGCCTTCCACCCGGCCCCGCTGCGCCGGGTCCACGGCCTGCACGACGAGACGGGGCGTGCCCGTCCGGCGCGCGACGTCGCGGCGCGCGCGCTGACCGTCGGACAGACCGCGTTCGCGCTGTCCGAGGGCCAGGGAGCCGACGATCGGAACAGCGTTTTCGTGCTCTTCGGTCTGCTGGTGTTCCTGGGCATCGCGGTGATGCTGGGTGTTTCCCCACGCTTCCGGGCCATGGCGCCACGCTACTTCGTCGCCCACGGATTCTACCGGTCCGCAGTGCAGGACGGCCGGGAGGCGCCGGGATACGTGGCATCGGTGCTTGCCGTGCTGCTCGGCGTGGTCATCGGCCTGCTCTCGTGGATGGTATTCCTCTCGGCCATGGACGGCCTCGCGGTGCACGGCCTCTGGTACCGATCCGGACCGGGCGCTCGGGGCGCAATGGACGCGCTGGCGGCGAATCCCGTGTTGTTCGCCGTGCTGGCGGGCTCGGTCGGACTCTTCGCGCTCGTGTTCTGGTTGTCGGCGTGGAGCTTTGCCGCGTCTCGACGATCGAAGTTGCGCGCTCCCCAGGCGCTTCTGCTCGCAACCTGGCCGCGTTGGCCCATGTTGATCCTCCTGCTGGCGGCCATGCTGATCGTCGCGGCGGGCCTCGGCGGAAGGACCCGCGAAATCGAGTGGATCGTGATGGCGTGGTACGGGTCGGCGGCATGGGGCACCGTTCGCGGAAGCCTCGATCTCGCCCGTGTCTCGCGGGTCAACGCCCTCGTGATGGTGCTCTACTGGCTCCTGAGCCCGGTGGTCCTGCTGACGGTGCTTGCGCTCGCGGTGCAGGCGCTGGATCCCGAGGCCGCAGGGCTCTACCGCGAACTGCTCGGAAGGTGACCCCGGCTCTCCCGGCCGGACGTCAAGCGGGTTCGCCCGCGAGTGCCCCGGGCGCGACATCGTGGACCGGGTGCGACCGGCTGCGACGTGCGGAATCGGCGGTCTCGGCCTCCCAGCAGCGCTCGGCAAACTCGAGATACGGCTTCTTGTGCTGAAGCCACGCGAAGTGAAGCACGAAGGGGGTCACCAGCATGCGGTCGCCACGACCCGGAAGCCGCTCCAGCACGCGAATCGCGAAATCGCGCAGAGCCGGTAGCGGGAACCCCCGGAGACCGTAAACCGAGTGACGCGTGTAGTAGACGCAGCGGACCGAGTGGAAGTCCGGGTCGTGCTCGACCAGGCCGTGCACGTAATCGAGCTGGGGGCTCATCTGCGCCTGGTACCACGGGAAGACCGGAAGGTCGAGGGAGCTGAACGCCATCGCGAGGCTCCACTCGCAGGTCTCTTCGCTGCGGCCCTCGTCGAGCCGGCTCCGGAAATGGGTTTCCGCGCGGCGGGCCAGGTAGGAACCCGCCAGGCGGCATACCCGCGCCGCGAGATCGCGGTCGGCCGAGTAGATCATGCCGGCCTGCACCCGGGGCAGGTACGTGAGTCCGAAGCGACGCATCGTCTTGCGACGGCGGTCCAGGAAGAAGTCGAGCAGGATTCCGGCTCCCTTGGGCCCTCCGAACCAGAAATCGCTGCGCTCGAGCCCCGTCGCGGTGAAGGAATACGCGGAGAGCTGTCGCCAGAGGGGATCGGGGCTCCGGCACCAGATCATGTCGGCATCCACGTACAGGCACCGGTCGAACGGCATGAACCGGTCTACGTGGTGCTTGAACCCCACGATGGAACAGTGCTCGGGAGGCAGCACGTCCAGCACTTCGAACAGGGTGTCGAGCCCGTTCTGACGGAGAAGCTCCAGGTGCTCGGCCGGGGCGTAGAGCGCGACGGGCCGTTCCTTGTCGTGTCGTCGAAGGGAGACGACCGAAGCGACCGCCTGCTTGACGTAGCGGGGCGCACCGTATGCGTGCAGGACGTAGCCTTCGACCATCGCGGCTCAACGACGTTAAGCCGCTGTAAACGCCCTCCGCGTCGACCGGTTCAACTGACGGTTTCTGCCTGTTTCTTGCGCAGGCGTTCCATGAGGGCGTCGAATCCGCGCTTCCGCACGAGCGACTGGAACGAACGGGCGTAGCCCTCGACGGTCGACACGTCGTCGAGCACGATGTCGGTGGCCCGCCAGTTCGATCCCTGCAGGGCGAGTTCGTATTCGATTCGCAGCGGCACGTCTTTCACGACCGTGCTCGTGACCACGCGAGCGCTGGTGCCGTTGACCGTGATGGTCTCGTAGGTCACCCGCGCCCGGTACGGATCGAGATTGGCCAGAGACTGGCCGCGCACGATGTCGGTGAATACCGTAACGAAGTCGTTCTGCTGGGCGGCCGAAAGCCCCTCCCAGTGTGGCCCCAGCGCCGCGCGGCCCATGGCGCGGAAGTCGATGACGTCGTTGATCACAGCGCGCAGGCGCTCCTTCTGGGCGGGCGTCACGGATGCGTCGTCGCGTCCGAGCAGGCGCTTGATCTCGGCGTCACGCGACTCGAGCATCGTGCGGATCTCCTGCCGCCGATCCTGCGCCGAGGCGGAATCGACCGGGGCCAGGAAGCCGAACGCGGCCGCCGTGTACAGGAAGATGGACACCGCGAGGGTGCGAGAGGGGGATAGACGGGTCACTTCGTGGATTCGATCGTGTGTTTCCCGGGTTCAGTCAAGTTGCATGCCGAAATCGGCGGCGCGGTCCAGCATGCCCGTCGCCGCCAACAGGCGGACGACGGCCATGTTGTAATCGAATACCGCCTGGTGACGGGCCGCCTGCTGCTCCAGGTTCACGCGGACGGCATCCACGAGGTTCTCGGTGCTGCCGTAATCGAGGTCGAAGCTGATTTCCTCGCTGCGGAGCCAGTCCTTGGACAGTTTCAGCGCTTCCTCGGCCGCGTCGAGCGAGGCACGCTTGACCCGGACCGCGCGCCACGCCGCCTCGGCCTCGTACAGCACCACGGCGCGGGCGGCTTCGGCCTGGAAGGAGACCTCGGCGAGCTGGGCGCGCGCCTGCTCGACGCGGGCGCGCGTCTGCAGGACGTTGAGATCCATGCGAAGCCCGAAACCCGCACGCACCGAGCGGGACAGGAAGGGATCGCCCAGGTACGGGTTGAACTGGCGGAAACGGCCCTCGGCCCAGGAGTACCGCGCCTCCACGCCGAGGAAGAGTTTCGGGTACGAAGCGCTGCGCGCCACCCGGACGAGCGCCGACCGGGCTGAAACCCCGGCATCGGCCTGGAGCGGCTCGGGCCGGTTTGCGGTCGCGGCCTCGAGGTAGAAGTCGAGCGAATCGAGCGCCAGCGTGAGGGGATCGAGCGTGAGTCCGGTCACGTCGGGGACCTGGTCGTCCGGGAGCAGCAATTGTCGCCGGAGCCCGGTGCGCACGGTTTCCAGCCGCTCGCGTACTTCCACGACGCGACGCAGGAATTCCTGCCGGGTGATGAGCACCTGGAAGCGGTCGGCCTCGTCGACATCCTCGGCGCCTTCGGCCAGCAGATCGTCGATTTCGCGCAGCGCCCGGTCGACGATGTCGCCGGCTTCTCCGGTGAGCCGGTCCAGGGCCTTCGCCAGCGAGAGCCCATACCAGAGTTCGGCGGTACGCACGGCGGCCTCGATGCGGCGTGCCCGCACGCCCTGCCGCTCGACCTCGACCGCGCTGCGCGCCGCGGCGATGTTGCCCGACAGTTCGCCGGCGGTCCAGATCGGCTGGACGGCCGAAATCTCGAGGCGGTTGAACGGACTCAGGTCGTCCCAGTCGTTGCGTACGTCCGGATCGGACCAGAGCCTATCCACCGGCGTTCCGTTCGGGTTCTCGAGACCGGGAGCGACCGCGTGCGCCGACTGTGCCGAGAACTCGGTCACGAAACGACTCGCGCGGGCGAGATCGTGCCGGGCTTCGGCGAAGCGCTCGACCGACTCCTGGGCCCGCACGTCGGGGCTGGTTTCGAGCACGCGCTGCATGGCGGCCATGAGCGTCAGGCGCAGCGTATCGGGCGTCGCCTGCGCCCGTGCAGTCGGCGCGACGGCAGCGGTCGCGCCGAGGACCGCGACGAGCGCGGCGATGGACGGGAACGGGACGGTCCGTCGCGGGTGCTTCGAGTTCGCTTCCAAGTAGGATCCGAATGGCGGTGCGGTCGAATCACGACATCGCACGCCGAACGTTCCCGCTGAACCGCCGCCCATGCGCATCGACCGTTGCATCTGTTTCGGCCGTTCCTTCGGGGAACTGCTCGAAACGGCGCGGTCGGGTCGGATCGCCGAGGTCTCCGAACTGCAGGAACGCGTCCCGTTCGGGTTGAATTGCGGCCTGTGCCTGCCCTACGTTCGGCGATCCCTGCGAACCGGCGAAATCGTGTTCCACCACGTTCTGACCGACGATGACGGCCCCGACGAGCCCTGAACCGCGGGGCGGCCGTCTCTCGCCGACCGTGAGGCTGCTGGGCGCCGCCTCGTTCCTGAACGACGTCGCCAGCGAGATGATCACGCCGGTGCTGCCGCTCTTCCTGACGACGCGGCTGGGGGCCGGACCCGCCGCGGTCGGGCTCGTTGAGGGCGTTGCGGAGGCCGCGTCGAGCCTTCTGAAGGGCTTTTCCGGTCGGGTAGCCGACCGTTCCGGGCGCTCGCGGATCCTCGTGGTGGGTGGCTACGCCGTGTCGAATGCCGTGCGCCCCCTCATCGCACTCGCCGCTTCCTGGCCCGTCGTGCTCGTCCTGCGTTTCACGGATCGGGTCGGAAAGGGATTGCGCACCGCTCCGCGCGACGCGCTCATCCAGCGCACGAGCGAGCCGGCATTCCGGGGTCGGGCGTTCGGCTTCCACCGGGCCATGGATCACCTGGGAGCCACGATCGGCCCCCTTGCGGCCTTCGGACTGCTCTCGATCGGGTTGTCCTTCGAACAGGTCTTCCTGGCCTCCGCGGTACCCGGGGCGTTTCTCGTCGCCCTGCTGCTTCTCCGGCTGCGGGAGCCGACCGAGGCCGCGACGCCCCACACCCTTGCCGCCGCCCCGGTCCTGTCGGCCGGGGTCGTCCGTCGTGCGGCTCCCGCCCTTGTCCTGCAGTCCTTCGTGGCGGTTCCGGACGCATTTCTCGTACTCTGGGCCGCGAGGAGGGGGATCGCTACCGAGGCCATACCGCTGGTATGGGCCGCGGCGCACGCGGCGCGGTCGGCCGTCGTCCGGTGGCTCGGCGCATGGTCCGACGGTCGGCGGCGCACGGTGGTGGTGACGGCCGGATGGGTCGCGCGGGTCGCCGCGCTCGCCGCGTTGGCCCTGGCCCCCGACACGGTGACGGGAACGGTGGCCCTGTTCATCGTGTGGGCCGCTACGGGCGCTTCGACCGAGGGGGTGGAGCGTGCGCTGGTGGCCGATTGCTCGGCGCTGAGGACTGCGGGCCGTGCCTTCGGCCGGTACCATATGGCCATCGGAATCGCGGCCCTGCCGGGCGCAGCGGCTTTCGGGCTAGTCTGGGAGACGTTCGGAATGCATGCGGCGTTTGCCTACGCGGCGGCCGGCACGGCGATCGCCGCCGCCGTGATGGCGGCGGCCGCGGGAAAGGAGGCGCCTGGATCGGAGGAACCGTCCCGGCCGGGTAGCGTGGCACCGGGTACGCATCGAGACCGAGCAGACGATGGATGAAGCGACGCGGCGCGGCCTGCGCACGATCGGTGACCTGAAACGCGCGGGGTACCGGACGCGCACGGTGAAGGACGAGATGCGATCGAACCTCGTCGCGCGCCTGCGCGAGGGTACGCCGCTCTTTCCCGGCATCGTCGGGTTCGACGACACGGTGATTCCCCAGCTCGTCGGCGCCATTCTCGGACGTCACGATTTCATCCTGCTCGGGCTTCGCGGTCAGGCGAAGAGCCGGCTCATCCGGCAGTTGCCGGCCCTGCTCGACGAGGTCGTGCCGGTGATCGCCGGTTCCGATCTGAACGACGATCCGTTCGCGCCCATCTCGAAGTACGGACGGGACCTCGTGGCGGCGAAGGGGGACGCGGTGGAGATCGATTGGCTCCATCGATCGGCCCGGTACGGCGAAAAGCTCGCCACGCCCGACACGTCCATCGCCGACCTGATCGGTGACATCGATCCCATCAAGGCGGCCCACCACCGGTTGACCTTCGCCGACGAGGAGGTCATCCACTTCGGCATCATTCCGCGCACGAACCGGGGCATCTTCGCGATCAACGAGGTCCCGGACCTGCAGCCGCGCATTCAGGTGGGCCTGTTGAACATCCTCGAGGAGCAGGACATCCAGATCCGGGGGTTCAACATCCGGTTTCCGCTGGACCTGTTGATGGTCTTTTCGGCCAACCCGGAGGATTACACGAACCGGGGAGCGATCATCACGCCGCTCAAGGACCGCATCGACAGCCAGATCATCACGCACTACCCCAGGACGCTCGAGACCGGCATCGAGATCACGCGCCAGGAAGCCTGGGAGGAGCGGGGCGGCCCGGTCTCGGTCGTCGTGCCGTTCCTGCTTCGTGAGGTCGTGGAACAGATCGCGTTCGAAGCCCGGGCGAGCGAGTACGTGGATCAGAAATCGGGCGTCTCGGCCCGCCTGACACGCGCCGCCATGGAGAACCTCGTGTCGGCCGCCGAACGGAGGGCGCTGATCAACGGAGAGAAGCGCACGGTCGCCCGTCCCGCCGACCTGTGGTTCGTGGAGCCCGCGATCACGGGAAAGGTCGAATTGGTCTACGAGGGCGAACAGGAGGGCGCCCAGGCCGTCGCGCGGCTGCTCGTCGGGCGGGCCGTGAAGGCGATCTTCGGAAGGCGATTCCCCGACCCGAAGCGACGCCGGGCGAAGTCGACGTATGCGGGCCTGCTCCAGTGGTTCGCCGCCGGATCGACCGTGTCCCTCCACCATGACATGGCCGACGCTGCGTACGAGCAGGCGCTCTCGGCCGTACCGGGACTTCTCGACCTGGTGGCGGCACACGCCGGCGACGTCGGCTCGGAGGAGCGTCCGGCGATGGCCGAACTTCTGCTCGAGGCCCTGCACCAGCATTCGCTGCTCGGGAAGCAGGCCGGCACCGTGGGCGTACGATTCGCCGACATGATGGGCTCGATGCTGTCCGGATCCGAGTCGGAGGATCCGGAGGAGACGGGATCATGGGAAGAAGACTCCTGAGCTTGGCGCTGGCCGCGCTGACCATCGCCCTTCCGACCGCCGCGCAGGTCCTGTCCGACCCCGGGTCGGTCGACGGGGGTGCCGAGTGCGCGATCGGAAAATCGAGGGCGTTGACGCCGGCCCGGTCGATCGCCGCCGGAAAATCGTCCGGGGCCTCGGCCGGATTCGATGCCACGTTCTACGGGCTCGAGCTGCGCATGACCAACCTGCCGTCCCCGGCGATTTCGGGTCGTACCCGCGTCGAGGGGCGTGTCATCGTGCCTTCGCTTTCGCGATTGGACCTCGATCTCGACGGGGCCATGGTCGTCGGTGCGGTGCGCACGGCCGGCGGGCAGTCCCTGGCGTGGACCCACGTCGGCGACGTCCTGTCGATAAGTCTACCCGCACCCGCGCCGCTGGGCGCCGCGGTGGCGGTGGACATCGATTATTCCGGCACGCCGCCGGGATCCGGATTCGGGTCCTTCGGTGCGGGAACGCGATCGAACGGGGATCCCTACGTCTGGAGCCTCTCCGAACCCTACGGGGCCCGGGAGTGGTGGCCTTCGAAGGACCATCCGGCCGACAAGGCCGATTCGGTCGTCGTGTCCATGAGGCTGCCCTCCACGATGCGCCTCGGCTCGAACGGGCTCCTGGCGGAGGAGACCGCGCATCCGGACGGAACCACCACCTACACGTGGAAGCACCGGTATCCGATTTCGACCTATCTCGTCTCGGTGGCCGCAGGCGTGTACGACGTCTCCACCCAGGAATACGTGCGGCCCGATTCGCTGGCCGCGCGGTACGGCCCGCTGCGGCTTCCGCTGCTGCACTACGCCTACCGGGGGACGGGGGCGTTCGAGGGAAGCGTTTCCGGAACGAATCGGATCCAGGGCTGGAAGTGGGTCACCGACATCCTGCCGGTATTCGAGCACTGGTTCGGTCCCTACCCGTTCCCGACGGAGAAGTACGGTCACGCGCATTTTTCGTGGGGAGGGGCGATGGAGCACCAGACCATGAGCTCGATGACGGGCGCGTACGTCGGCACCGTGGCGCATGAATTGGCTCACCAATGGTACGGTGACGCCGTGGGCCCGCACGGGTGGCCGGAGCTGTGGCTCAACGAGGGCTTTGCCACCTATTCCGAACTGGTCTGGTGGCGTGCGCGGGCCGATTGGTATCCCGGCCAGTATGAACTCATCCGGAACCTATACTACGGCCGGGCCAGGGATGCCCGGGGTACGCTGGTCCTCCAAGACACGTCCAGCGTAAACGACATGTTTGCGGGCCCCCGCGTCTACGCGAAGGGCGGGATCGTACTCGACATGTTGGAGTCCCTGGTCGGTCCCGAATCGATGCGAACGATTCTGAGGACGTGGGCGGACGATCCCGACCGCCGATACCGCACCGGGACGACGGCCGACCTGGAGCGACATGTCGAATCGGTCACCGGGCGCGATTTTTCGACCTTTTTCCGCCAGTGGGTGACCCACGGAAGCGGCTACCCCGTTTACGAGGCCTCGTGGTCGAAGGCCCGGTCGATATCGGGCGCCTGGGAGGTCACCGTCCGGCTCGCCCAACGCCACGACGCGGAGGCCACGGGAGTCGAGGCCTTCGAAATGCCGGTCGAACTGGTCGTGGCCACCGTGTCGGACGCGGTCACCTACGTTGCCGACCAGACCGAGAGGGAGCAGGTGTTCACGTTCACCGTTCCGAGCGAGCCTGTCGGGTTGTCGGTGGACCCCGGAAAAAAGATCCTGCGTGGGGAGAACGTGATCGTGACGAAGAGCGACGCGCCGTTCGACCTGCCTGCCCGCCCACGGTTCGCCGACGTGTACCCGGTTCCGTCGACGGACCGCGTCACGGTCGCGGTGGACCTCCCCGACAGTTCCGCATGGTCGATCGAAGTCTATGACCTGGAAGGTCGCCGGCGCGACGTCGTGCGGTCCGGACCGACTCCTCCCGGGCGCCGCACGGTATCGGTCGACCTGGGGGGCCTGGCGTCGGGTCCGTACGTGCTTCGCCTCGTGACGGACCGTGGGTCGGTTTCCCGCACGGTGGTCCACGTTGCACGCTGACATGCCCGGATTCACGCTTCGAGAGGCCGTTCCGGCCGACGCTCCGGTACTTGCCCGGCTCATCGACGGTCTCGCGGCGTTCGAACGCCTTTCGCACGAGTCCAGTCCCGACGCCGAGGCGCTCGCGCGACACCTGGCCGATGACGCCAATCCGCGGTGTCACGCGGTGCTGGCCGAAAATGCCGACGGCGCCGCCGTCGGGTTCGCGCTCTTCTTTCGCAACTACTCCACGTTCCTGACTTCGTGGGGCGTCTATCTCGAGGATCTATTCGTGCTTCCTGAGTACCGCGGAAGTGGCGTCGGGAAGGCCCTGCTGAACGCCGTGGCCCGGTTTGCGGTGGACCGGGGCGCGCGCCGGCTCGACTGGAGCGTACTCGACTGGAACACCGGGGCGATCGGATTCTACGAGGGACTCGGCGCCAGGCGAATGGACGACTGGCGCACGATGCGCGTCACGGGAGACGCGCTTCGGAGCCTCGCAGACGGCTGACGGCCCGTTACTCGGCGACCGGCTCCGATACGATGTTGCCCTGGCAATCCACGGTCTGTCCCGGCCCCGGCCGAGTCTGCGTACCGCCGGTGACTTCCATCGGCGGATTGCAGTTCTTGTAGTCCTTAGGCAGGTAGTGCGAATGACTGCCGTGCGGGATCTCGATCCATGACTTGTTGTCGAACGCGCCCAACGACTCGAGGAACGCGATGAATAAGAAGATCGAGACGATCCCGATCAGGACGTTCCGGGTGCGCTTCGAGGTGCTCATGTCGTCGCCGGGAGTCAGGAGGAGCCTGTTCAGGTCGGCGAAAACTACAAACCCGTGATGCGTCGGTTTCCGGCCTGCCGCAAATTCGCCGCTCCATCACGCGGTGTCCGCGACCCGAAACCGGTCGGCGGTCCGCTCACCGATCCATGACCCCGTCAAACGTAAACGGACGCGACCCGGGTTCGTCTCGCGAGGGACGGCCCCGTGGGTCCGGGTCATGGTTCGTCGTGGCAGCGATGGCGGTCCTCTGGGCCATGCCCGCAAGGGCCCAGTTGGCCACGATTCGGGGGCAGGTTCTCGATGCGGAGTCGGGGCAGCCGTTGGCGGGGGCAACCGTGGCGCTGGGTTCCGAAGGGATGACCCGGGGCGAAGTGACCGGGCAGGAAGGGCGATTCGTCATGTCCCGGATTCCGCCCGGATCGTGGATCCTGTCGGTGCGCTTTCTCGGTTTCGCCGAGTCGGTCGATACGCTGGAGGTGGACTTCGGCGCCACGCTCGACGTGAAGATCCTGCTGCGCCCCGACGCGGCCGCGATCGACGAGGTCGTCGTCGAGGCCGACGCCGCCGAACGGGAAGACGGGGCCGGGCTGTCCCGGATAAGACCGACGGATCTCGCGAGGGTGCCGATGCCCGACGTTTCGCGCGACCTCGCCGCCTACCTGGTCACGATTCCCGGCATCAGCCAGCTCGGCGACCGGGGAGGACAGCTCTTCGTGCGGGGTGGAACCCCGACGCAGAACCTGGTGCTGCTCGACGGCATCCCCATCTACCAACCGTTCCACATCGTGGGTTTCTATTCGGCCTTTCCGGCCGACCTGGTGGCCTGGGCCGACGTGTACGCGGGCGGTTTTTCGTCCCGGTACGGAGGCCGGATCTCCTCGGTGATCGATATCGGCACGCGGAACGGGGACAAGCGCAGGGTACGCCCGTACGCCTCGGTGGCGCCTTTCCTGGCCTCGGTGCGCGTGGATGCGCCCCTCGCGAAGGACAAGGTCTCGATGGTCGTCTCGATGCGGGAATCCCTCATCGACCGGCTCTCTCCGGATCTCCTGGGATATCGGCTGCCCTTCCGGTTCGGCGACCGGTTCGCCAAGGTGCACGCATTCCTGTCGCAGACGAGCAGCCTCTCGGTCACCGGCCTGCAGACATGGGACGAAGGGGATCTGTCGGCGCGGGCTTCCGCGGCCGACGACACCGGATCCGGGGAAGCGCCGTCGAGCTGGCAGAACCGGGCGCTCGGATATCGCTACACCTACCTTCCACCCGATTACCCGGTGGTGGCGCAGTTCGCCATGTACGTGTCGAGCCTGGCGTCGAAGTACCGGCCGGCCGGGGGACGACGCCAGGACGCGTCGGTGTCCGGCTATACGATGGAGCTCGATCTGACCTACCTGTACCCGGTCGGAAGGGCGCGCTTCGGCATATTCGGCTCGCTGAACCGATTCCGGTACGATCTCGACAATTCCCGGGGCGTGAACCGGTCCGGGGTCACGAGCGGTGGAGCGTACGTCGACACGCGTCTCGACGTCGCGCGCGTCTTCACGATCGAGCCGGGCATACGGCTGGAGACGTTTGCGCGAGGGGTGACCACGTCGATCGATCCGCGCGTGAGGGCCTCGCTCCGCCTCTTCTCGGGGGCCCTGGAGACATCGGCCGCGTGGGGCACCTACCACCAGCAGTTCGTCGGGCTGAACAACGAGCAGGATCTCTCGGACGTGTTCACGGTCTGGGCCGCCACGCCGCGCGATCTCGACGTACCGAGGTCGGAACACGTACTCGTCGGGGTGCGCGCGCGACTCGCCCCGTGGCTGGAAGTCGCGGTCGAAGGATACCGGAAGCACCAGCAGCACATCGCGTTCCCGGTATTCGTGACCGACCCGACCGACCGGGACGGGTTTTCGCGAGTCGACGGACTGGCCCGGGGCGTGGACGCCCGGCTCGACCTCGTACGCCCATGGTGGAACGCCAGCGTGGGATACAGCCTGGCCGAGGTCGAGTACGAATGGGTGGACCTCGACGAGCGCACGCCGGTCATCCCCGGGCTGGACCCGGCGCGCGTACCGGTAGGAACGAGGTTCCATCCGCCCCACGACCGGCGCCACCAGGCGCAGGCGATGCTCCAGCTCGTTCGAGGTCCGTGGCGCCTGTCGACGCGCTGGGTGTACGGTTCCGGATTCCCGTTCACCCAGGTCAACGGCTTCTGGGATTCGTACACGGTGCGGCCCGACGGGCTGGGGTACCTCGAAGCGGACGGGGACCTGCGCATATCCCGGGCCGAGCCGGGGGCCGCGCGCCTGCCGGCGTACCATCGTCTGGACGCGTCGATCGAACGCGACCTTCGCCTGGGCCGGGCGCTTGCGACGGTGCAGGTGGGCCTGATGAACGCCTATGACCGGGAGAACCTGTTCCAGTACAACTTCGTGACCGGGGAACGCATCGACCAGCTTCCGCTCGTGCCGTCGGTCGGGATCAGCGTGGAGTGGCCATGAGGCGTCGCCGGGCACCACTTGCCGGGCTTGTGGCCGCACTGATCGCGATCCCAGGCTGCGATACGTCCGTCGACCTGCTGACGACCGACGGGCGGTCGCTTTTCTCCGTTCACGGGTACCTGGACGCGGCGGCCGATACCCAGTGGGTGCGCGTCGAACCGCTGCGGCCGCTGGTGGGACCGGGTCCGCGCCAGGCCGACGGGGTCACGGTGGAGTCCGTGCACCTGGGCACCGGTACACGGGAACGGTGGGAGCCGGTTGACCGGACCGATGCCGACGGCAACCCGGTATCGGCGTACCGGGCGATTTTCCGCCCCGTCGAGGGGGAAACCTACCGGGTGGAAATCGCCCGTGACGGCGTCATCGGTGCAGTCGGCGAGACCCGGGTGCCTCCGTCGGCGACGCTCGATGTGCCTCCCGCCGATACGGGCGACGGAACGTTCGTGGCGCAGCGACTTCTGTTCTCGGGGGCCGAGGGGTCTCCGCAACAGGTCCGCATCGTCTATCGGCTCCGGGCGCCCGGCTCGGCCGAGTCGCGTCGCCTCGCCGTCGAATACGGCGAAGTGCCGGCCATCGAGGGAGGGCGATTCGTGGTGACGGTCTACCCGAGCCGGGACCGAAGCGAGTTGCTGTTCCGCCTGTCGGTTCCGCAGGATACCCGGGGCGTGACGCTCGAGGGCATGGCGGTGGAGTACTCGCTGCTGTCCCCGGAGTGGTCCTATCGCGGTCCGGACCCCGGCATACGATCCGGGCACGGCTTTTTCGCGTCGCGCGGGGTATACGAAGTCCCCTGGAGGCTGTCGCCAGGGGCCGTGACTGCCCTGGGATGGCTGGACGCGCAGGGGGCGGGAAAGGGGCGATGATCGCCGCCTACCCTTGCGGAAAAGCCACGAATTAGCCCGCCCCGGCGTTTCGACGGTTGATCCGGGCCCTCGCGTCCGATACACTAGGTCCCGAACGTCACGGCAATTCAATCCCGCGCAGACCATCATGGCGCATCCCGACATCTGGTTCAACGGCAGGCTCGTCAAGCACGAGGAAGCGAACGTCCACGTACTGACGCATGCGCTGCACTACGGAACGTCGGTTTTCGAGGGCATCCGGTCCTATCGCACGAAGCGGGGCAGCGCCATCCTTCGTCTGCGCGAGCACATGCAGCGCCTGCTGGATTCGGCGCGCATCTACCGCATGGAGGTGCCCTACACGCTCGACGAGCTTGAAGCCGCGGTAATCCAGACCGTCGAGGCGTCGGGCATGGACGCGTGCTACATCCGTCCGCTCGTCTTCCGGGGAGCGGGTACGCTCGGCGTCAATCCGCTGAAGCACTCTGTGGAGACCGTCATCGCGGTATGGGATTGGGGCGCCTACCTGGGCCAGGACGCGCTGGAGAAAGGGGTGTCGGTGGAGGTCGCCTCGTGGCAGCGCATGGCGCCGAACACCTTCCCTTCGATGGCCAAGGCCGGCGGCAACTACCTCAATGCCGGCCTCGTGAAGATGGACGCGGTGCTCAACGGGTTCACCGAGGGCATCATGCTCTCGACCAGCGGCTACGTGGCCGAAGGTTCGGGCGAGAATCTCTTCGTCGTACGGGACGGACGCCTGTTCACGGCCCCGACGGCACTGTCGATCCTTCCGGGCATCACGCGGGACTGCGTCATCCGCATCGCGCGCGAACTGGGTTACGGCATCGAATCGGCACTGATTCCGCGCGAAGCGCTCTACATCGCCGACGAGGTGTTTTTCACCGGTACGGCCGCCGAGATCACGCCGGTGCGGGAGATCGACCACTACGTGATCGGGTCGGGAAGCCGTGGGCCCATCACGGCGGCGATCCAGGAAGCCTATTTCGACGTGATTCGAGAGGGCAACGACCCCTACGGCTGGCTCACCCCGGTCACCCCGCGACGCTGACCGCTACCGTGCTTCCACGGGGCGGAACGGTTCGTCCGTCGTCGCGCCTTCGACGAGCGCCTCGGCCGTGTCGTGGCCGAGGTACCGATCGATCGCCCAGTGCGCGCCGTAGATGACGGGCGTGATGACGATGGCTACGAGGAACTTGTACAGGTAGTTGAACAGCGTCACGGCCACGATCGTCTGCAGCGTCATCGGCCCGTAGAAGGCGACGAAAAGAACGACGAACGTGTCGATGAACTGCGACCCGAACGTCGAGCCGGTGGCGCGCAGCCAAAGGTGCTTTCCGCCCGTACGCTGGCGGATCCAGTGGAAGAGGCTGATGTCGACGAGCTGGCCGATGACGTAGGCGACGAGGCTGCCGAGGATGATGCGACCCGACGCGCCGAAAACCGTCTGGAACGCCTCCTGCGGAACCGGGGAAATCGACGCCACGGGCACGCCGATGGCGATCTGAAGGAGGGCGAACTCGAAGATGATCATGACCATGCCGAGCCACGTCACGAACCGGATGCCCGGCTTGCCGAAGTACTCGTTGAGCAGGTCGGTGATGATGAACGTGATCGGAAACGCGATCACGCCCGCCGTCATGACGACCTCGTCGAACGACTGACCGAGGATGTTCAGCGTGAACGGCAGCTTCACGACCGTGAACAGCTTCGAGGCGGTGGCTTCGGCGACCACCAGGGCCGTGAGGAAGATGCCGGCGCAGACGACGTAGAGCTTCTGCGGCTTCGTCAGTTGGTACGAGCGGGAGGTCATGGGCCTGGGTGGTGGCGATGTCCCGACACCAGGGCCGGGGGTCAGGCGACCTGGTCGGTGCGAAGGCGCTCGAGCAGCGCGCTGAGGTGCGCAAGTTCGTCATCCCCGAGATGCCGGGAAAGCCGCCGCTGCACGTCGTCTACCGCCGGCTGAAGCCGGTCCAGGAGGTCACGGCCGGCGGCCGAGATCGCCACCTGCACCACGCGGCGATCGGTCCGGGATCTCCCGCGCGTGATGAAACCCGCCTTCTCGAGACGATTGAGCAATCTCGTTACGTCGGGCGTGCGGTCGAGCAGCCGGCTGCCGATGTCTGAGCAGGTCATCTTCTCCGGGTGACTGCCCCGCAGGATGCGCAGCACGTTGTACTGCGCAGGCGTGATGTCGAAGGGCGCCATCGTCGAAGCCATCATGGAGTCGAGCCAGGAGGCCGTGACCAGCACGTTCAACAGGGCCTCGTGGCCGGGCGACGCAAACCGGTCCTGGCGGATGAGTTCCGAGAGCTTCACGATGGAGACCGGCAAAAGGTCGTTGAAACGACCTTGCTACCGCCGGCGTCCGGGTCCGTTCCGTTCGGCGCTCGGAAGCGTGAAGCCGAATGTCGAACCGGATCCGGGTCGGCTCTCGACCTTGAGCGCGGTACCGTGGGCCGCGAGGATGTGCTTGACGATGGCCAGGCCCAGCCCGGTCCCGCCCTGCGAGCGCGATCGGCTGCGATCGACGCGATAGAACCGTTCCGTGATGCGCGGAAGGTGCTCCTGCGGAATGCCGATGCCGTTGTCCACCACGGAGATCTTGACCGATCCGTCGGGGAGGAGGCGGGCCACGACCTCGACCGTGCCGTCGGTATTGTTGTACTTGACCGCGTTGTCCACGAGGTTCGTGAGTACCTGGCGCAGCCGCTCGACGTCCCCGACGACCTCGGGAACGCCGTCGATGCCCGACGAGCCGAGCCGGATGCCCTTGGCCGACGCGATCGGATCGAGCGACTCCAGGATCTCGTGGACGAGTTCGGCCAATCGGAACGGGACCATCTCCATCTTCAGTTCCCCCGTCTCGATCCGGGAGATCTCGCCCAGGTCCTTCGCGAGGTTCGACAGTCGGTCGGCATTGCGCAGGATCTTGTCCAGGAACGCGCGATTGACCTGGGGATCGTCGATCGCGCCACCGAGCAGGGTCTCGGTGAAGCCGCGGATCGCGAAGATCGGGGTCTTGAGTTCGTGCGAGACGTTGCCGAGGAACTCCTTGCGGTAGCTCTCCACCTGGCGCAGGTCGCGCATTTCGGCCTCCAGAACCTGCCCGGTGCGGTAGACCTGCCAGACGAGGTCGTTGAGTTCGTCGCCGCGCGGCAGGTGGGCGGCCTCGAGATTCTCGAACCGGTGCTTGCGAATCTGTCGCAGCACGGTGCGCGCCAGGTCGATGCGGCGTCCGACGATCCACATGGTCGCTGCATACACGCCGGCGAAATCCACGATCGGGATCAGGACGAGCAGCAGGTCGAACCCGTGGCGCATTCCGACGAATGCCGCCGGTATGGCCGACATCACGAAGGCCGCCCCCGCCAGCTTGAGGGCGACGCGGTGAGGAAAGAACCTCAGTCCTGCACCCACCGCCTGTGTGGCGGCCTCGCGGTCTGCCGCAGGAACCGGGTTCGGGGCCTCCGTCGCGGCGGGCACGGGATGCGATGGGCCGACGGCGGCCGGCCGCGCCGCGTCAGTCCCGGAAGCGGTATCCAACACCTTTGACGGTCTCGATGTAGTCGTCGCCGATCTTCTCCCGGAGCTTTCGAACGTGTACGTCCACGGTTCGATCCACGACGAACACGTCGCGCCCCCACACCTCGTCGAGCAGGTCCTGTCGCGAGTATACGCGACCCGGAGTGGAAGCGAGGAAGCGCAGCAGTTCGAACTCCTTGCGCGGCATCCGGATGGGTTCGTCCTGCCCGGCCCTGCGAACCACGTAGCGCAACCGGTCGATTTCCAGGTCGAGCACCCGCACGATCTCCGGCAGATCGTCTCCGCGCTGCGTCGAGCGCAGCATCGCCCGCACCTGGGACAGCAGGAGCGGAATCGAGATCGGCTTCGTCAGGTAGATGTCGGCACCCACGTCCAGGCCCCGTACGTGGTCCTCCTCGGCGCTTCGGGCCGTCAGCATGAGGACGGGGATCTTGCGCAGCGTCGCGTGCTCCCGGATCCGCCGACAGGTATCGATGCCGTCCATGCGAGGCATCATCACGTCGAGCACGAAGAGGTCGGGGGGTTCCCGCTGCGCGATGGCCATCGCCGCCGCGCCGTCCCCGGCCTCCACGACCTCGTAACCGGCGCGTTCGAGGTTGTAGCGCAGGAGCTGCAGGATGTCTTCCTCATCGTCGACGACAAGGATGCGGGCTTTCGCCATGATTTCGGCTGTTTCCATCCGATGTGCCGACGAATCTATTACCGGGCCGTTACCTAAACATTACGACGCATACGCCCGGAAAGTCCCGTGTCCCGCCCCGTTCGTACTTTCCCGGGGCAACGATCGGCTCCACGTACATGGCACTCGCGAGAAAACTCAGGTACGGCATGGTTGGCGGAGGTCCCGGCGCGTTCATCGGCGCCGTGCACCGGAAGGCGGCCGCTTTGGACGGCGGCATGGACCTGGTCGCCGGCGTCTTCTCTTCCGACCCGGAGAAGTCCCGGAAGACCGGGGCCGAGCTGTTTCTCGATCCGGACCGGGTGTACGGATCGTTCGGCGAGATGGCCGAAAAGGAGGCCTCGCGCGACGACGGCATCGATTTCGTGGCCATCGTCACGCCCAACCACGTGCATCACCCGGCGGCGAAGGCGTTCATCGAGGCCGGCATCCATGTCGTGTGTGACAAGCCCCTGGCCAACACGCTGGAAGAGGCCGAGGACCTCTGCCGCCTGGTTTCACGGCACGACGTGGTCTTCGCGCTGACGCACAACTACACCGGGTACCCGATGGTCAAGCACGCGCGGCACATGGTGGCCGCCGGCGAGATCGGAACCGTGCGCAAGATCGTCGTGGAATACCCGCAGGGTTGGCTGGCCACGCGCATGGAGGATACCGACTCGAAGCAGGCCGACTGGAGACTCGACCCCGCGCGGGCCGGCGTCTCCTCGGCGCTCGCCGACATCGGATCCCACGCCGAAAACCTGGCGCGCTACGTCACGGGGCTCCGGCTCGAGGCGCTCTGCGCCGACCTGACGGCCTTCGTTCCGGGACGACGGCTCGAGGACGACGCCAACATCCTGGTCCATTGGGAGCACGGAGTGCGGGGTATCCTGACCTGCTCCCAGGTATCCGTGGGCGACGAAAACAATCTCAAGATCCGGGTCTACGGATCCGAGGCGTCGATCGAGTGGCACCAGGAGCATCCGAACTGGCTCCACGTGCGACGCCATGAAGGAGTCGAGCAGGTCCTGAAGCGCGGAAATCCGTACCTCGCGCCCGTCGCCGCGCACCACACCCGCCTTCCGTGGGGACACCCGGAGGCCTTCATCGAGGCCTTCGCGAACATTTACGTGAACGCCGGCCGCACGATCGCCGCCAGGATCGCCGGGGAGGCGCCGGGACCGTTCGACACCGATTTTCCGACCGTGCAGGACGGCGCCATCGGCGTGCACTTCATCCACACGGCCGTGCGCAGCGGGCGCGAGCGTGCGTGGGTGGACGCCCGTTACACGCCCCCGGCGTGATCCGCCCGCCGCCCGCCCTCCGGACACACGAGCCCGTCACCGCACCCGACCCGACCGAAACCGACCATGGCACGTCCCGTCACCCTCTTCACCGGCCAGTGGGCCGACCTCACCCTCGAAACCATCGCGAAGAAGGCGGCGGCCTGGGGCTATGACGGCCTCGAACTGGCCTGCTGGGGCGATCATTTCGACGTCCGGAAGGCGCTCTCCGACCCCGCCTACTGCCAGGGCCGCCACGACCTGCTGGCGAAGTACGGGCTGAAGGTCTGGGCCGTGTCGAACCACCTCGTCGGCCAGGCCGTCTGCGACCGCATCGACGAGCGGCACCAGGCGATCCTTCCGCCCCACGTCTGGGGCGACGGCGATCCCGAGGGCGTGCGGCGGCGCGCCGCGCAGGAAATGAAGGACACGGCCCGCGCCGCGGCGAAGCTCGGCGTCAAGGTCGTGAACGGTTTCACCGGATCGTCCATCTGGCACCTCATCTACTCGTTTCCGCCGGTCACGCCGGCCATGATCGAGGCAGGATTCAGGGACTTCGCCGATCGCTGGAATCCGATCCTCGACGTGTTCGACGAGGTGGGCGTCCGGTTCGGACTCGAGGTACATCCGACCGAGATCGCGTTCGACGTGGCCTCCGCGCAGCGCGCGGTCGACGCGGTGGGAGGGCGCAAGGCCTTCGGTTTCAACTACGACCCGAGCCACTTCGGCTACCAGGGCGTCGACTACGTCGGCTTCATCGAGCGCTTCGCCGAACGCATCTATCACGTGCACATGAAGGACGTCTGGTGGTCGCCCAACCACTCCGAGGCCGGCGTTTTCGGCGGGCACACCGATTTCGGCGACCGTCGGCGGTTCTGGGACTTCCGCTCGCTCGGACGCGGGTCGATCGACTTCGAGGAGATCGTGCGCGCGCTCAACCGTGCCGGGTATGCCGGTCCCCTCTCGGTCGAGTGGGAAGACATCGGGATGGATCGGGAGCACGGCGCCGAGGAGGCCTGCGATTTCGTTCGTTCGGTGGACTTCCCGCCGTCGGACCGGGCGTTCGACGCCGCGTTCTCGGAAGGCTGAGTTCCGACCGCCCCGCCATACACGAACTCCCGTCGCCATACCGATGATGCGCCTCGCCCTGCCTCTCACCGCCCTCCTCGTCCTCACGTCTGCGTGCGGCAAGGGTGGCCGAGGCCATGCGGACAGCGCCACGCACGAAGCGACTCCCCACTGGACCTACGCGGGAGAGGGGGGACCGGATACATGGGGAGCCCTTGCGGCCGACTTCGAAAACTGCACGATCGGGGGAGCCCAATCACCCGTCGACCTGCCGGTCGCGGCCGAGGGAGCGCCCCCGGCGCTGGAGTCGGACCACGCCCCGGTACCCGTGCGCTACCTGTTCAACGGGCATACCGTGCAGTTTGACGGGTCGGAAGGCGGGGGCATTACGGTCGACGGCAGGTCGTACGCGTTGAAGCAGTTCCACGTGCATTTCCCGTCGGAACACCACGTGGCCGGGCAGTCATACCCCGGCGAGATCCATTTCGTGCACGCCGATTCGTCCGGCGCGCTGGCCGTAGTCGGCGTGCTCGTGGCCGAGGGGCCGGAAAACCCTGTCCTGGCGCCCGCCGTGGCGGGCCTCGCGGGGCTGGTCGAGGGCGTCACCGTCGCTCTCGAGGCGACGATCGACCCGGACGACCTGGTGCCCGAAGGGGGCTACCGGGCCTATTCGGGATCGCTGACGACGCCGCCGTGTTCCGAGGGCGTGCAGTGGTTCGTCATGGATGCGCCGATCGACCTGTCGAAAGGCCAGATCGACGCGTTCGCGGCGGTCACCGGCGTGTCGAACCGGCCGGTGCAACCGCTGGGCGACCGGGTCGTCGCTGCCGGAGTGCTCGACTGAGGCCTGTTTTCACGACGGACGAAGATCTGTCTGCCGCGTGCCCGTGCCCGGGGGTGGGCCCGACCGGCGGGTGGCCGGGCGCGGGGGGGGGGCCGGCCGGCAGGTGCCTCGGCGCGGGGGGTCGGCCCGACCGGCAGGTGCCCGGGCGTGGAAAATCAGGCCTGTTTCCTACGTATTTGCCCGGTTTTCAGGGTCAAAACATCGAAAAAGGGGCATTTGTCGATGTTTTCGGTCGCTTTTCGGTGTCAATATGTCGCAAATCGGCCGAAATTCCATTTCCGCACGACCCCGCACGACCCCGCACGACCCCGCGCCGCATTGCGCACCAGCGGACCGGGCCGTCACTCGATCTTGCGGAACCACACGCCCCGGGTGCGGCTGTTTGCGGCCATGAACCCGGTCACCGCGCCGGCCGGGTCGCGGTCGAAAGTGAGTGACGAGAAGAACCAGGCGCCGCCCTTGAAGGACTCTCCCTTCTCGTGCGTGATGGGGAAGGGATCGACACGGCGATGTCGGCCCATCAGCTTTCCGCCCTCCACGTAGAGCGTGTACCGGGTCTCGAGTTCCTCGTTGTAGTACCGGCCGGCGTAGGCGCCGAGCTGCTCTACCGTGAGGGGCGGCGTGGACGTGGTGTCCGCGACTTCGGGAGTGGCTTCGACAGGAGCGTCCGGCCCCAGGCGGTCGGCGAAGAACTCGCCGGCGATGTCGGTCCAGATCGCGAGCGAGAAGGAAGGGTGGTTCGACGAGAAGAAGACGCCTCCGTCGATCTCGGGGAAGTAGCCGAACCAGGTGCGGTGGCTGGTTTCGCCCCCCGTGTGCGTGAAGAGCGTGCGTCCGCGCCACTTTCGCACCGTGAGGCCGAGCGCGTAGTTCAGCGTGTCGCCGCTCGTCAGGATGCCCTTCGTCGTGAGCGACGCGACGGCCTCGGGCCCGCCGACCGTGCCGTCCCTGAAATTGGCCATCCAGCGCGTCATGTCGAGCGCCGTGGAGTTGACGGAACTGGCCCCGTAGATCGATGCGAAGTCCATGACGGCGTCGAACGTACCATCCTTTGCCGCCTCGTAGCCCTGCGACGAGCCCGGGATGACCTGCCCCTGGCGCATCTTGACGCGGGTCCGCTCCATGCCGAGCGGATCGAAGACACGCTCCCTCAGGAAGACGTCGAACGGCTGACCGGACACGCGCTCGACGACGCTCGCGAGCAGCGCGAACGTGGTGTTGTTGTAGTTGTACTCGGAGCCCGGGGCATTCTGCAGCGCCGGCTGCCGCTGGACCACGCGGAAGATCTCCTCGCGCGGCATGAAGTCGGTTCCGATCGAACCCTGCATGGGCAGGAAGTTGAGGATCTCGCGGTAGCCCGAGGTGTGGTTGAGCATGTTGCGCAGCGTGACCGGCGTGCCGAAATCCTTCAGTTCGGGAAGATGGGTGCGCACGTCATCGTCGAGCGACAGCCTGCCGTCCTGCTCGAGAAGCACGAGCGCCATGGCGGTGAAATGCTTCGAAACCGAGGCGATGCTCATGCCGGTTTCCGGAGTCATCGGGATGCCGTAGGCCAGGTTCGCCATCCCGTAGCCCTTCGCCAGGACGACCCGTCCCTCCTTCACGACGGAGATGACCGCCCCTGGACGGTCGTCGCCCGTGAAGGGCGTCATCAACTGGTCGACGAGCGCGGCGGGATCGGTCGCCTTGGGTTCGGAGGCGACCAGCACCATGACGTAGTCCCCCTCGGCGCCCTCGAACGGCCGGACCTCGATCGTGTACGTGCCTTCGACCTTCGAGGTGAACTGGAACGGCTCCGGCCCGCGGGCGGGACTGTCGAACGAGGCGATCTCGGTGGAGTCCGGGGCGAGGATGCGGACGACGACGTCGACCGAAAGCTGGTCGACGAAACCGTACACGTAGACGTCCTTGCCGACGTCCAGCGTGTAGGCGGCCTTCGAAAGGGCCGAGAGGCTGCCGGGGATGCGGTGGCCCGGAGTGAGGACCTGCGCCGAGGCAGGGAGCCCGGATAGCGCGAGGGCAATGACCAGGGAGAACGGTCGCATACGACTCATGGCGTGCTTGGGCGTGCTGTCACGAAGATAGCCGAGCGGCGACGATCCTGTCCCGAAACCGCGAATTCCGTATCGTGGGCCCTTCGCAGCCACCCGGAGTCCCGCTCGATGTCGCTTTCTCCCGGAGAACGGTCCCGCATGGAGTCCGAGGTTTCCCTGTTCGTGGACAGAGTCCTGTACCTGTGGACGCTCCGCGATCCCGACGTGATCGAGGAATTCAGGCGGGTGATCCACCCGGGCCTCTCGGCCGTGGGCACCGGGCGGGACGAGATCGTCCGCAGCAATGCGGAGGACATGCTGCGGTTTCTGGGACGCGAAGTGGCGCAGCTGCCACGCGGCGTCGACATGCACGTCCTCTCGCGGACCATCGACGTGATCGCGCCCGGAACGGCAAACGCCCTCGTCGAACTCGAGATCACGCCGGTCGTGGAGCCCGCGATCCCGTCGATCTACGGTCGCATGAGCCTGAACGTGCATCGCGCCGAGGGTGGACCGTGGCTCGTAACGCATTGGCACGTGTCTGTGCCCATTGCGGAGCAGGTGGAAGGGGAAGCGTGGCCGATCGACGCACTGCGCGCCAGGACGCAGGAACTGGAACGCCAGGTCGCCGAGCGCACCGCCGAAATCGTGCGCGCGAGCCGGCTGAACCTGGCGCTGGAACGCATCCGCGCGCAGGCGATGGCCATGCAGGAGTCGAGCGACCTGCTCGACATCGTGGTCACCATGCGCAGCGAGTTCACGGCGCTGGGTCACGAGGCGCACTATTTCTGGCACATGCGGTGGCTCGAAACCACCTATGAGAAGGCCCTGACTTCCGGGGACGGAACGCGGATCGGCATGGTCATGACGCTTCCGCGAGGCTTCCATGGGGTCGCGGCGATGGATGCCTGGGAGCGGTCGAAGGAGCCCATCGGAGTATTTCCGTTCGATGCCGAAGGCGCGATCGACTACGTCCACAAGATGGTCACCACCGGGCGATTCGACCAGATCGATCCGAACCCGCCCACCGACGACGACATCCGCCACATCGGGGGCATCACCTTCGTCATGGCGCGCACCACGCACGGCGAAATCGGCTACAGCCTGCCGGGCGAAGTACCTCACCCGCCGCCGGCCGATCTGGAGACGCTGACGCGTTTCGCCGCGGTCTTCGATCTGGCGTATCGGCGCTTCGAGGATCTGCGCCAGGCCGAAGCCCAGGCGCGGGAGGCGCAGATCGAGGCCGCGCTCGAACGCGTGCGGTCCCGGGCGATGGGCATGCAGAAGCCCGAGGACGTGCGCGGCGTCATCGAGTATCTCTACGCCGAACTGAAGGGCCTCGACGCGACGCTCTTCGAGGAGTCCGACTGGATACGGCTCCCGGAGGCCATGAAGGCGTTCCTGCGGGAGCAGCCGTCGGCCGTTTCCACCGAGGCCATCCATCGTCGGTGCTTCCTCGACGCCGTGGCGAAGGAGTCCGTGAGCGTCCGGGCGACCGTGTTGCTCGAGCGCTTCGTCCGCATCGTGGACCTGGCCATGACGCGCCATGCGGATCTGCAGGCCGCCGAAGCCGCCGCGCGGGAGGCACGGATCGAGGCGTCGATGGAGCGCGTGCGGGCCCGCGCCATGGCCATGATGGAGCCGGAGGAACTCGACGACGTCGTGAACCTCCTGCGCGACGAGTTCGGCCGATTGGAACTGGAGGATCTGGAAACGGCCAGTCTCTTCCTGCGCGAGGGAGACGCCTCGGCCCGGTGCTGGTTCTGCATTGCCGCGGTAGACGGCAGGATCTCGGACGACATCCTGATCGAGTTCGAACGGACCGCCGTGAGCCGGGCCATCGGCGCATTCTTCGGAGGGTCAGACCCCAGGGTGTCCATCCCCATGACGGGCGCCGCGAGGCGGGAATGGATCGAGTACTGCTACGCGCTCTCCACGAAGCTGTCGGGCTTCTACGGAGGCGAAATCCCGGACCGGACCTACCACCTCCGGCGATTCTCGTCGGGCGCCATCGCCGCGGCGACCCCCGGTGACCTCTCCGACGAGTCGTGGGACGTACTTCGCCGTGGCGCCGGCGTGTTCGAACTGGCGTATTCGCGGTTCCAGGACCTGCAGCGGGCCCGCGAGGACCTTCGCCTCCTGAAGGAGGAAAAAGCGCTCACGGAGCGGACGCTGGCCGAGCTTCGAGCCACCCAGGCCCAACTCGTGCAGCAGGAGAAGCTCGCCTCGCTCGGCTCGCTCACCGCCGGCATCGCCCACGAGATCAAGAACCCGCTCAACTTCGTCAACAACTTTGCCGAGGTGAACGCCGAGCTGGCCGAAGAGGCTCGCGACGCGCTCGCCTCGGGTGATCTCGACGGCGCGCGGCAAGCCCTGGCCGATCTCGAGGAAAACGCCACCCAGATTGCCAAACACGGCAAGCGGGCCGATTCGATCGTGCGCGCCATGATGCAGCACGCGCGCGGTGGCGCTTCGGAGAAGGAAACGGTCGACGTGAACGCGTTTCTCGACGAGTACGCGGCGCTGGCCTGGCACGGCATGCGGGCGCGGGATGCGTCGTTTCAGGCGGAGGTGCTGCGCGATTTCGACCCGGATGCGGGCACGATCCGCGCGATGCCGCAGGACCTGGGCCGGGTGGTGCTGAACCTGTTGGGCAACGCCTTCGACGCGCTGAAGGGCGTGTCCGGACCGCAGGTGACCCTCACGTCGCACCGCATGGATGCCGGCGTCGAGATCACCGTGAGCGACAACGGTCCCGGCATCCCCCCCGCGATCCGCGATAAGATCTTCGAGCCGTTCTTCACGACGAAGCCGACGGGCGAAGGGACGGGGCTCGGGCTGTCGCTGTCTTACGACATCGTGACCAAGGGCCACGCCGGGATGATGACAGTCGAGGAGAGGCCGGGCGGTGGCGCACGGTTTGTGCTGGCGCTGCCGGCGTGAGGCCGCCGGTTCGCGATTTCTTCGTATCGTGCGTCCGCTATCCCCATTCCGCGCGCCCTCCATGCGTTTCGCCGTCGCGGCCGCACTCGTCGTGCTCCTGCAGGTCCCGCCGATCGTCGCGCAGCCCGTGCGCAACGACGAAATGCCGCTCCGGCCCGGCGGCCAGGACCTGCCGATCCGGTTCGAGAATCTCTCGCTCGAGGACGGGCTCTCCCAGTCCACCGTCTACTCGATCGCCCAGGACCACAAGGGGTTCATGTGGTTCGGCACCCAGTCGGGTCTGAACCGCTACGACGGCACGCGCATCGAGGTTTTCCGCCCGGATCCCTTCGATTCGACGGCTGTGCTGCCCGCCTATATCTGGCAGATCAGGGAGGACGAGGAGGGGCACCTCTGGCTCGCCTACAACAACGGCAGCGTGGGGCGCTTCGACCCGGCGACCGGAAGGTCCCGTAACTACCGGTCTGACCCCACCGACTCGACCGCACTGGCGCCCGGGGCGGCGTACGACGTCGCTCCCGAAGGCGATCACGTCTGGGTCATGACCGAGGGCCCCACGCCGGGGGTCCAGCGCCTGGATCGGAACACCGGCAAGGTGACCCGTTTCGGGTCGGCGCCGTGGAACGGCGGGCCGATCGAGGGTGCGGGCGAGCTCATCACGGATGCGGAAGGGAATCGCTACGCCATCTTCCTGGGCGGCACCTATCGCTTCGATGCGGACGCCTCGCGGTTCGAGAAGCTGAGCGACCTGGCACCCATCCTGCCGACGTTCGACCCCGACGAGCCGTCGGTGATCTGGGGCGGTTCGCGGCAGGGCGTCGTGCGGATGGACCTCACGACGGGAGAATCGAGGGTGTTCGACGTCACGGCCGGCGCGTACGACGAAGTCGTGGAGTGCGTAACCGATCCCGTCGAGCGGGGAATCCTGTGGGCCTCGACGGGTGAAGGCCTGGTGCGCATGGAGAAGGCGACGGGCGCGTACCGCGTCTACCGCTCGAACGCCGGCGATCCGAACTCGCTCATCGGAAACCAGGCCGCGCGCGTGTTTGCCGACCGCGGAGGCATCGTGTGGGTGACGGCGATGGGTTCGGGCGTCTCGCGGTTCGACCCGTCGGCCATCGGGTTCTCCAAGGAATCCGAGGTGGCAGACAGCCCGGACGCCATGCGGGGCGCGGCGGTGTGGAGAATCAACACGGCGCAGAGCCCGGTCGTCTGGGTCGTCGCGGGTGGGTCCGAAACGGGCGATCCGGCGTGGTATATCAACCGGATCGATCGCGCGGCGGGCACCGCGCGCTCCTGGAAGACCAACGCCGTCACCCGCGCCCCGATCGTGGTGGACCGCCGCGGCCGCGCCTGGTTCGGCACCCGTCCTGCCCCCTGGGCCGATCTCGGCGGAGGCGTGCTCCGGTACGACGAGGGGCGGAACGCGCTCGTGCCGGCGCTCAACGTCGCCAACGGGTCGCTTCCGAACGATATCGTGTGGGACATGCTGGAAGCCCGTGACGGCGCGCTCTGGGTCGGGACCGACGGCGGGCTCGTGCGCGTGGACGGCGACAGCGGGGCGCGCACGACCTGGCGGGTCGATGCGCAGGACCCGGCAGCGCTGAAGGACGGACGGGTCCGGCACCTCTTCGAGGACTCGCGGGGAGACCTCTGGGTCAGTGCCTTCCGCGCGACCGCGAGGATTCGGGGCGGACGGGGCGCGGCCGAACGATTCGACGAGCGCGCCGACGCGGCAGCGCTCCTGTCGGACCGGTACGCCCGCTATCCGACCGAGGACCGCAGCGGTCGCATCTGGTGGGTGGTCCAGGACGCCGGAGGTCGATCGGCTGTCGTGTCGTACGATCCGGCGGCCGACCGTTTCTCGAGCTTTCCGCACGTACCGGGCGACCGGACGTCGTGGACGGGCATCAGCCCGACGGGTATCCTCGTCGATCCGGATGACGACGGAGTCATATGGTTCACCTCGTACGGAGGTGGCCTCAGCCGGCTCGATGTCGCGGCCGGGTCGTTCCGGCATTTCGGCGTCGCCGACGGTCTCGCCAACGTGGACGCCTACCAGGCGATCTTCGACAACGACGGCCTGCTCTGGATTCCGACCAACAGCGGGCTCTTCAGCTTCGACCGGAAGCAGGAGCGGTTCCAGCGGTACGGGGTCGAATACGGCCTGCAATCGCTCGAATTCAACGGCGGTTCGGTCGCGAAATCGGCCTCCGGGGAGCTGTTCTTCGGTGGGGTCAACGGGTTCAACGCGTTCTTTCCGTCCCAATTGCGGTCCAATGCCGTACCGCCGGACGTCGCGATCACGGATTTCCTCCTGTTCAACGAGCGGGTCCTTCCCGGACCGGACTCACCGCTCGAAACAGGCATTGCCGACGCGAAGGAAATCAGGCTTCGGCACGACCAGAACGCCCCGACCTTCCGCTTCGCCGCCCTGCACTTCAAGCGGCCCGAATCGAACCAGGTGCGGTACCGCCTCGAGCCGCTGCAGCCGCAGTGGATCGACGCCCACGACATCCACGAGGCGTCCTATACCAACCTCGAGCCCGGGGAGTACACGTTCCGCGTGATCGCCGCCAATTCGGACGGGGTCTGGAACGAGGAAGGGGCGTCCCTGAAGGTCGTCGTGCTGCCGCCCTGGTGGCGCACGTGGTGGGCCTACCTCCTGTACGCCTGCGCGCTGACCGGGTCGGTATTCGGGGTGGACAGGACGCAGCGCGCCCGCATCGCGCGCCGGCAGCGGGAGAAGCTGCAGGAACAGGAGCTCGAGCACGCCAAGGAGATCGAGACGGCCTACAACCAGCTGCAGCAGACGAAGGAACAGCTCGTGCAGCAGGAGAAGCTGGCCTCGCTCGGATCGCTCACCGCCGGGATCGCCCACGAGATCAAGAACCCGCTCAACTTCGTCAACAACTTCGCCGAGGTGAACGCCGAACTGGCCGACGAGCTGGAAGAGGCGATCGCGAAGGGAGACATCGACGGCGCCCGCGCCGTGCTCTCGGACCTTCGCGGCAACGCGACCCAGATCGCGAAGCACGGCAAGCGGGCCGACTCGATCGTGCGCTCCATGATGCAGCACGCGCGCGGCGAGACCACCGAGCGCGAGGTCGTTGCGGTGAACGAATTCCTCGAGGAGTACGTCAACCTCGCCTGGCACGGGATGCGCGCCCGCGACCACGGGTTCACGGCCGAGGTCGTGCGCCGGTTCGCGCCCGACGCCGGCAGCGTCTCGGTCCAGCCCCAGGAAGTCGGCCGCGTCGTACTCAACCTCCTGAACAACGCCTTCCACGCCGTACAGGAGAAGGCGGAATTCGCGGGCCCGGCCTACGCTCCGGCGGTCACCGTCACGTCGCGCCGCGAGGGGGGGCACGTCGAGATCCGCGTGGCCGACAACGGAAACGGCATTCCGCCCCACCTGCGCGAGAAGATCTTCGAGCCGTTCTTCACCACGAAGGCGACCGGGGAGGGCACCGGGCTGGGGTTGTCGCTCAGCCACGAGATCGTGACGCAGGGCCACGGCGGAAGCCTCACGGTCGGCGAGGCGCCCGGAGGTGGCGCCGAGTTCACGATCCGGCTGCCCGCGGGGTGACGGCCTTCACCCCGTCCGGCGAACCGCGAGCAGCGTGAGATCCTCCTTCGGATCCGCGTCGTCGGCGAAGTCGTGGACGGTGCGCACCACGTGCCGGATCATCTGGCTCGGCCGTGTATCCGAAATCTCCCGGACCGTCGTCGCCAGCCGCTCCTCGGTAAACGGCGATCCGGCGCCGTTCGCGGTCTCGGTGACTCCGCGGGTGGGCAAGAGGACCGCGTCACCGATGGCGAAATCGATCGTGGTGGAGTCGAGCAGCGAATCTCCCGAAGACCAGATCGAGGCGAACTTCGGTGCCAGCAGGCGCACGTCGCCGTCGGCGCGACGAAGGAGCGGCGCCGAGTGGCCGGCGTTGGCATAGGTGAGCGTGCCGGCGTCCGGATCGGCGACGGCCGCGACGACCTGGAGCGACACGGTGGGCAGTCCGTCGGCGAACAGGAGCCGGTTGAGTTGCATCAGCGCCGCGTGGGGTGCCTGGCCCTGCTGCAGGAAACCCTTGACGAAGGTCTGCCCCATGGCCATGAGCAGGGCGGCGGTCACTCCGCGGGACGCCGCATCGCCGACGATGAGCCCGATCCGCTTTCCGTCGATCGGAAACGCGTCGTAAAACGTTCCGCTCACTTCCTGCGCCGGTGCGCTGAAGCCGTAGACCTCGAGACCGGCCATCTGCGGAAACGTCACGGGCAGGATCGCCTCCTGGATGCGGCTCGCGATGTCGAGTTCCTGCCGGATGGACACGAGCTGCTCCTGCGACCGGAGCGCCCTTCGGTAGATGTCGAGGTCCTTCTGCGCCTTGAGCACCGTGGCCTCGAGATCCTGGAAGTCGACGGGCTTGGTGATGAAGTCGAAGGCGCCTCGGTTCATCGCGGTCCGGATCTTGCCCATGTCGCCGTAGGCCGAGACCACGACCGTCCGGATGACGCGGTCCAGTTCCGACAATTCGGCAAGCAGGGCCAGGCCGTCCATGCCCGGCATGTTGAGGTCGGTCAGCACGATCCCGATGTCGGGAGAGGCGGCGAGCTTGCGCAGGGCGTCCCGCCCGTCGGTGGCGAAGGAGAACGTCCACTCGCCGGCCCGGATACGCTTGCGGAATCGCTGCTGGACGAGGAGCTCGACCTCCGGTTCGTCGTCGACGCACAGCACGTGCAGCGGCCCGCCCTCGTCCACGGGTGCGGACGGGGTGGTGGGCGTCGGCTGGGTGCGCTCCTCCGGCTCGGTCACCAGGTCCCGGGCCTGGTCACGGGCCGTGCGGCGCTCGCGTACCGCGACCAGGGCATCCCGCACGTCGGCGACGCGCGAATACCGCCGGTCCGGGTCTTTGGCGAGGCACCTCTCGACGATCTGGACCAATTGGAGCGGGAGCCCGGCGCGCCGCCCGGACAACGGTTCGGGGTCGGAATTCAGGATTCCGTAGACGATCGCCTGCGGATACGAACCCGGAAAGGGCCGCTCCCCGGCCAGCATCTCGTACAGGATCGTGCCGACCGCCCAGATGTCGGCCCTGTGGTCGACCCGGGCCCCGGAGGCCTGCTCCGGCGCCATGTAGGCCGCCGTGCCCACGATGGCCCCCTGCTGGGTCACCACGCCCGATTCCCCGGATTTCGCCAGGCCGAAGTCGAGGATCTTGACGATGCCCTCCCGGGTCACGAAGACGTTGGCGGGCTTCATGTCGCGGTGCACGATCCCGCGGGCGTGCGCCGCGGCGAGGCCGTCGGCCACCTGGATCGCGAGATCGAGGACCCGGTCCACCTCCGCCGCGCCCCGTTCAATGACGGCGTCGAGGGTCGAGCCCTCGTAATAGGCCATCGCGATGTAGACATCCCCGGTATCGGTCTCGGCGGTCTCGTAGATCGTGCAGATGTTCGCGTGATCCAGCGCCGAAGCAGACCGGGCTTCCCGGAGGAATCGTTCGCGTGCGGCCGGATCGAATCCGACCGCGGTCGGAAGGAATTTCAACGCGGCGAACCGGCCGAGGCGACGGTCTTCCGCCTTGTACACGACGCCCATGCCGCCGCCGCCGATGTACTCGACGACGGTGTACTGCGCGATGTCACGGCCGACGAGCGAGGACGGGTCCTGCGAAAAGTGCGATGCTGCCATGGGTGAGGGTTGCGGGCTCCGGTGGGGGCAATCCGGAAGGGCGCGCCAAGTAACGGACCGCGTAGGCCAATTGCCAGTCCGCGGCGGTATTTCGGCCGTGCCGACCACGCTCGGCAGACCTGGCGGCGCGTCGTGCGGCAGACGGGATCTTCTCGTACATTCGTGCGCCCCCCAGCCCTCCCGGAACCATGAAAGTTCTCGTAGTCGACGACGAGCGCGACGTCGAACAGCTCTTCCGCCTGCGCTTCCGTCGGGAAATCGCGCGCGGCGAAATCGACCTGGTGTTCGCGTTCTCGGGTGAGGAAGCCCTGGACGTGCTCGAACAGAGCGGAAAGGCCGATGTCGTGCTCGTGCTGTCAGACATCAACATGCCCGGCATGACGGGCTTCGAACTGCTTCGGCGCATCAAGGCCGAGCCCCCGCCGGTGCCGGTCTGCATGATGACCGCGTACGACAACGACCATTTCCGCGGCCAGGCCGAGGACCTCGAGTGCGACGGCTACGTGGCCAAGCCCATCGATTTCGAGCAGCTGAAGGGAAAGATCCGGGAGCTCACGGGGCTGTCCTGAGCGGGAATCGGGCCATGAAGCCTGCGTGATGCGCGACAGGTTGTTGGCGCGCGGGGGCTCGAGGCCGTATTTTGATACTCTTTGGGTCGACCGACCACGTCGGACGCACTCATTCGGGGTGTAGCGCAGCCCGGTAGCGCGCTTCGTTCGGGACGAAGAGGTCGTGGGTTCAAATCCCGCCACCCCGACTGGAACGGGAGGGTGTCGAAGCCGCAGACGGCCGACAGCCTCCCGTTTTGTGTATGCGAGCGGGATTCACGCGCGGCGCGGCTGAGGACGAGGCGGGGTGGGTGGTCGCGCGTAAATCCCGCCACCCCGACGGAAAAGGAAAAGGGGGAGCCGTCAGGCTTCCCCTTTTTTCGTGCAAGGCCCCTACCGCGTGCGCGCCCTCGGGAGGTTGACGCCGCGGTACATGGCGAAGAGTCGCGCCCCCGTCGTGACGACGGCTGCCGTCCAGAGCGTGACCGCCTCCGGCGCGGGTATGCGGGCAAGCAGGAAATAGACGCCGCCCCCGATGAGCGCGGCCGTGGCGTAGAAGTCGTTCCGGATCACCGCGGGAATCTCCTGGACCAGCAGATCGCGGATGACCCCACCGCCGGTCGCGGTGAGTGCCGCCATGATGACCACTCCGATCGGACCGAGGCCGAAGGCGAGTCCCTTGGCCGCTCCAACGGCGGCGAAGACGCCAAGGCCGATCGCGTCGGCCAGCATCACGACGCGCCAGCGCGCCTCCACGTGCGGGGCGGCGAAGAACACGAGGATCCCTCCCAGCGCGCACACGGTGAGATAGCGCTCGTCCTGCAGGGCAGCGGCGGGCGTAGCGCCGATGAGCATGTCGCGGATCAGTCCGCCGCCGACCCCGGTGATCACGGCCAGGACCATGATGCCCAACAGATCGAGGTCGTGGCGAGCGGCGCGAAAGGCCCCGGCGACAGCGAATACGAAGGTTCCGGCCAGGTCCAGCAGTTCAAGCATGGGTTGCTCCCGCATCGGTGCGGTGATATATTAGTGCTACATCAACCGGAAGGCAACCGCCCGATGACGCGAATCGACTGGCGTGGAGTGTTTCCCGCCGTTACCACCAAGTTTGCAGATGACCTCTCGCTGGACGAGGCCTGGAATCGCCGGCACATCGCCGCCCAGATCGACGCGGGCGTGCATGGCATCATCGTGAGCGGTTCGCTCGGGGAGGCCTCGACCCTGACTCCCGACGAGAAGATCGAGTTGGTTCGCATCGCCGTAAGCGAGGCGGCGGGTCGCGTGCCCGTGGTGTGTGGTGTCGCCGAGCGTTCCACGGCCGACGCCTGCCGGTTCGTGAAGCGGGTGCAGGAGGCCGGCGCGGCCGGAATCATGCTGCTGCCGCCGATGCTGTACGTGAGCGATCGCCGGGAAACCGTGACGTACATGAAGACGGTGGCGCGCGCAAGCGACCTGCCGATCATGGTGTACAACAACCCGGTTTCGTACAAGGTGGACATCACGCCGGACGGTTTCGAGGAACTGGCCGACGAGCCGAAATTCGAGGCCATCAAGGAGTCATCCGACGACGTGCGGCGAATCACCGATATCCGCAACCGGGTCGGGGATCGCTTCCGGATTTTCTGCGGCGTGGACGACATCGCGCTCGAGGCGCTGGTGCTGGGCGCCGTCGGATGGGTAGCCGGTCTCGTCTGCGCGTTCCCCCGCGAAACGGTAGTGATCTACGAGCTGGTAAAGGCGGGCCGCGTGGCCGAAGCGGTGGAGATCTACCGATGGTTCATGCCGCTCCTTCACCTCGACGTTTCAACCAAGCTCGTGCAGAACATCAAGCTGGCCGAGGTCCACACGGGAATGGGCACCGAGACCGTGCGTCCGCCCCGACTCCCTCTCGTCGGCGCCGAACGAGACCGCGTCGAGGCGATCATCCGGACCGCGCTCGCTTCGCGTCCGGACCTACCGACTCTCTGATATATCACCCTCATGACGGTCGATGTTTCCGCTGGGACCGTCCTTCCGGCACGCCCTACGTTGGCCGAGTCGGCCTACGAAGTCCTGGAGGAGTTGATCGTGACGCTCCGGCTGCCGCCGGGGGCGGTCTTTTCCGAGGCCGAGGCGGTCGCGCTGACGGGGCTGGGACGCACCCCGGTTCGTGAGGCCCTGCAGCGCCTGGCCGCGGAACGGCTGATCCACGTCATGCCCAGGAGGGGCATGGTCGTCGCCGACATCGATCTCGTCGATTTCCTGGCACTGCTCGACGCCCGGCGCGTCCTGGATCGCCTGGTGCTGGCGTCGGCGACGCGCCGGGCGACGGCCATCGAGCGAGACCGGATATTCCGCGTAGCGCAGTCCATGGAACGGGCCGCTTCCGAAACGACGGTCGCCGCCTTCATGCAGGCTGACCGCGAGGGCGACCGCCTGCTGGCCCGCGCTGCGCACAATCCATACGCCGTAAGCGCGACGGCGCCGCTCCACGCGCACTGCCGACGGTTCTGGATGCAGTACCGTCACGAGGGAGACGTCGCCCGGTCTGCCCTGCTGCACGGCGTCATGCTGCGTGCCGTGGCGGACGGGGACGAGACGGCGGCGATTCGTGCTTCGGACCTTCTCATCGACTACCTCGAGCAGATCACCCGCGAAACGCTCGAAAGCAGACAGACCACATGGGCATGAGCATCACCGGAAAGAACCACGTGGCGGGAAGACCGTCTGCCGAGGGAAACCACGCGTTCCATGCAACGGACCCAAGGACGGGCGTGCGGCTCGATCCGGCTTTCGTCCAGGCCACCCAGACCGAAGTCGCCGGCGCCTGCCATGCAGCCCGCATGGCGTTCGAGGTCGAGCGCCGGCGGTCGGGCGCCGACAGGGCGCGCCTCCTGGATGCGATTGCGACCCGGATCGAGGCCCTCGGAGAAACGCTCATCGAACGGGCGACGGCCGAAACCGGCCTCCCGGGCGCCCGCCTGCAGGGAGAACGGGGCCGCACGACCGGGCAACTGCGCATGTTCGCTGCCCTGCTGCGGGACGGCTCCTGGGTCGACGCGCGCATCGACCGGGCGCAACCGGAACGATCGCCGGTTCCGCGCCCGGACCTGCGGCGGATGCTGGTCGGCATCGGACCGGTGGCCGTCTTCGGCGCCTCCAATTTTCCGCTCGCGTTTTCGGTCGCCGGGGGTGACACCGCGTCTGCACTCGCCGCCGGATGTCCGGTCGTCTGCAAGGCGCATCCCGCCCATCCGGGTACGTCGGAACTGGTAGCGACGGCGATCGCCGAGGCGATTGCCGAAACCGGCTTCCACCCCGGCATGTTTTCGCTGCTGCACGGGATCGAGCCGGACGTCAGCCTCGAACTGGTCTGTCACCCGGCCATCCAGGCCGTGGGCTTCACGGGGTCGCTTCGCGCCGGGCGCGCGCTGTACGACGCGGCTTCGGCCCGACCGCAGCCGATCCCCGTGTTCGCAGAAATGGGATCCACGAACCCGGTGTTCGTGCTGCCCGGAGCGCTCGCCGAGCGGGCCGACACGATCGCAACGGGACTGGTCTCGTCGGTGACGCTGGGCTCGGGCCAGTTCTGCACGAACCCGGGCCTGGTATTTGGAATCGCGGGCACGGGCCTCGATCGGTTTGCCGCAGCGGCCGGACAGGCCGTTTCGGCGAGCCCGGCGCTCACGATGCTGCACGACGGCATCAAGGCGGCTTACGCATCCGGCATTTCCCGGTGGACCGCGACGACGGGCGTGCGCACGCTGGGCCAGGGAGCGTCGACCGATCCTGCCTCGGCGACCGTGGCCCAAGCCGCGATGCTGATGGCCGACGCGCGCACGTTCATCGGCAACCCGCACCTGCACGAAGAAATCTTCGGTCCCGTCTCCCTCGTCGTGGAGGCCGAGGACCGGGAGACCCTGCTCGACGCCGCACGCCGGCTCGAGGGCAACCTCACGGCCACGGTACACGGCACGCCCGACGACCTGGCCCGTTTCGCCGATCTCGTCGCGCTCCTCGAGACGAGGGTGGGCCGGCTGATCTTCAACGGGTACCCGACGGGTGTCGAGGTATGCCCGGCCATGACCCACGGCGGCCCGTGGCCGGCGACCACCGATGCGCGATCGACCTCGGTGGGCACGGCCGCCATCTTCCGCTTCGCCCGTCCCGTGACCTGGCAGGGCTTCCCGGAGGACCGGCTTCCGCCCGAACTGAGGGACGCGAACCCGCTGGGCATCCGTCGGTTGATCGACGGCGTATCCACGACCGATCCCGTGTGAACGAAATGGCCCGCCATACCTTCTTCGCGGTGGACGCGCATACCTGCGGCAATCCCGTGCGCGTCGTCACCGGGGGCGGACCCCGCCTCGAGGGCGCCTCGATGATCGAGCGCCGCATGCATTTCCTGGCGGAATACGACTGGATCCGCACGGGCCTGATGTTCGAGCCGCGCGGGCACGACATGATGTCGGGTTCGATCCTGTATCCGCCGACGCGGGAGGACTGCGACGTCGCGATCCTCTTCATCGAGACGAGCGGCTGCCTGCCGATGTGCGGGCACGGGACGATCGGTACCGTTACGGTGATGATCGAGCACGGGCTCGTTCGCCCGAAGGAGCCGGGCGTGGTGCACCTGGACACGCCGGCCGGCCGCGTGGACGCCTACTACGATCTGCGGGACGGACGCGTGCACTCGGTGCGCCTGGTAAACGTGCCGAGCTTCCTGGCCTACGAGGGCCTGGAGGTCGAGTGCCCGGAACTGGGAACGTTGACCGTCGACATCGGCTACGGGGGCAACTTCTACGCGATCGTGGACGCGCAGGAGAACTTCCGCGACATGGCCGACTACACGGCCGCCGATTTCGTGCGGTGGAGCCCGATCGTGCGCCGCCGCCTGAACGAGAAGTATACCTTCGAGCATCCCGAACAGCGGATGATCTGCGGCCTCAGCCACCTGCTCTGGACCGGTGCGCCGACCGTCGAAGGCGCCACCGCCCGCAACGCGGTCTTCTACGGGGACAAGGCCATCGACCGTTCTCCCTGCGGAACGGGCACTTCGTCCCGCATGGCGCAGTGGGCGGCCAGGGGGCTCCTGCGCGTCGGCGATACGTTCGTCCACGAGTCCATCATCGGAAGCCTGTTCATCGGGCGGGTCGAGGCCGAGACGACGGTGGGCGACAAGCCGGCGATCGTTCCGTCGATCGAGGGTTGGGCCCGGGTGACGGGCTTCAACACGATGTTCATCGATGACGACGACCCGTACGCACACGGTTTCCAGGTCGTGTAGGTCCGACGTGCCCCTTTCCCGATACGGTACACCATGAGCGACAACCGCAGCGACATCCTCGTCATCGGGGGCGGAATCGTGGGGCTCTCGACCGCGTGGTACCTGCGCCGAGCCGGCGCGTCCGTCGCCGTACTGTCCCGCGACCCCGTGGCCACCGGGTCCTCGGCCGGAAACGCCGGCATGATCGTGCCCAGCCACGTCGTACCGCTTTCGGCTCCCGGGGTGATTTCGCAGGGCCTGCGATGGCTGTTGAACCCGGCCAGTCCGTTCTACATCAAGGCGCGGCTCGACCCCGACCTCCTGCGATGGATCTGGACCTTCCGCGCACACTGTACCTCCCGCCACGTGGCCTACGCGGCCCCGATCCTGGCCGGACTGAGCCTGGCGAGCGTCCGCCTGTACGACGAGCTGCAGGACACGATCGGGGACTACGGCTGGCTCCAGACCGGCCTGATGATGGTCTACCGATCGGAGAAGTACCGTGAGGAGAACGAGCGTGGCGCCGATGTGGCCGCCGCCCTGGGGCTGCGTATCCGCAGGCTCGACGAAGCCGCCACGCGGGCGATCGAGCCGGCCATCCGCTCCCGGGTGACGGGCTCGGTCCTGTACGAGGACGATGGCCGGGTCGACCCGGACGCGTTGCTCGCCCGCCTGGCCGCCGCGCTTCGGGTCGCGGGCGTGCGCATCGAGGAAGGCGTCGACGTCCGGTCGCTGGAGCGCACGGCATCGGGAATGCGCGTTTCCACGAAGGTCGGAGCTCACGAAGCGGACCGGGTCGTCCTCGCGGCCGGTGCGTGGTCGTCCCGCCTCGCGCGAACCGTGGGCCTGCGACTCCCCGTGCAGCCCGCCAAGGGCTACTCGATCACGATTCCGACCCCGTCCGAAGGGGCGCCGCGAATTCCGATGATCCTTTCGGAGGACAAGGTTACCGTGACGCCGATGCCCGGGCGGATCCGGTTCGGGGGAACGCTGGCGCTCGGCGACTTCGATCCGTCCGTCGATCCGCGCCGGTACGCGCCGATCCGGGACCAGGCGCGCGCGTACGGCCCGGAGGTGCCCGATGCAGACCTTGCGGCTGACAGGGCATGGTCAGGATTCCGACCGGCGTCGCCCGACGGGCTTCCGATCGTCGGCCCCGTCCGTGGGAACGAGCGCCTCGTACTCGCGACCGGGCACGGCATGATGGGAATTACCCTGGGCCCCGTCACGGGCAGGCTCGTCGCCGACCTCGCAGCCGGCACTTCGCCGGTCGTCGATCCGGCGCCCTTCGATCCGGCCAGGTTCTGAGGGAAGGGACGAGCGCTCAGACGATGCCTTCGTACATCGTCTCGACGAGATCGGCGTACTGCTTCTCGATGGCCTTGCGCCGCAGTTTCATGGTCGGGGTCATCAACCCGTTGTCGACCGTGAACGGATCGCGCACCAGGCGGAAATCGCGGATCTTCTCGTGCGCCGCCGCATCCTTGGAATAGGCCCGGAATACCTTGTTGAACGCGTCGTGCACGGCCTTCGCGTCGAACGGATCGCCGGCGTCTCCGGCCGCCCTGGCCAGGTTCGTGATGGCATCGACCGATGGCACGACGAGCGCGGTGAGGTATTCTCGGCCCTCGCCGACCACCATGATCTGATCGATGAGGGCCTCGGTCTTGAACAACTCCTCGATCGGGCCGGGGTAGATGTTCTTGCCCCCCTTGTTGACGATCATGTGCTTGATGCGGTCGGTGATCACCAGGTAGCCGCCGTCGAAACGCCCGACGTCCCCCGTGTGATACCAACCGTCTGCGTCGATCGCCTCCCGCGTCGCCTCCTCGTTGCCCCAGTAGCCCTTCATGATGTTGGGACCCCGCGCGACGATTTCGCCCTCGCGGGTAGTCAGGGTCGACGGGTAGTTCCGGCCTTCCAGCTGTCCGATGATCTCCCGCGAATTCACGTCCTGGATGGCCACGGTGACGTCGTCGATGACGTGTCCTACCGTGCCGTAGCGGGGGCGGTCGAACGGATTGATCGTCAGTACCGGCGAGGTTTCGGTGAGCCCGTATCCCTCGATGATGGTGATGCCGGCCGAAAGGAAGAACTCGCCGATCGCCTTGGGAAGCGCGGCGCCGCCCGAAACCGCAAACCGCAGGTTTCCTCCCAGTTTCTCGTGGAGTTTCGAGAATACGAGCTTGTGCGCGAGGGCCTTCTGGACGGAAAGCAACGGCCCCGGCGTACCGGATTGGGCGACCTCGGCATAGCGGCGCCCCGTGGCGACCGCCCACGTGAAGATCTTCTTCTTGGCGGGTGATCCCTCCTCGACCGACTTCGCGATGACGTTGTAGACCCTCTCGAACAGGCGGGGCACCGAGATCATGACCGTGGGCCTTACCTCGGGCAGGTCGCGGCTCACGGTGTCGACGCTCTGGGCGTACGTGATGCGTGCGCCGCAGGCCAGCACGGCATGGTATCCCGCGGTGCGCTCGAACGAGTGGCAGAGCGGAAGGAACGAGAGGTGGTGATCCTCGGGTCCGAACGGGACCCGGTCGAGCGCCGCGTGCACGTTCGAGGCGAAGTTCCGGTGCGTCAGCATGACGCCCTTGGGGAAACCGGTGGTTCCGCTGGTGTAGATGAGGGCGGCCACGTCGTCGGGCTTCACGCCCGCGCCGAGCGCTTCGATATCGGTCGAATGGGCCGAATAGTGGGTCGCGCCCGACTCCATCGCGTCCTCCCACGAGAGTACCGACGGCGGGTGATCCTTGCGCATCTCGCTCATCGTGACGACCTGCGTCAGCTCGGGGCACTCGTCGAAGATCTCTTCGGCCTTCTTGAGCTGAAGGTGCGTCGACACGACGAGGATGCGCGATCCGGAGTCCTTCACGATGTAGGCGACCTGCGCGGGCGGAAGGGACGTGTACAGCGACACGTTCACGGCGCCGACCAACTGGGTTGCCAGGTCCGTGATCGCCCACTCGGGCCGGTTCTCGCTGAGGATGGCCACGCGATCGCCCGGGCGGACGCCCTGGGCGTGCAGGAATCCGGCCATCGCGCGCACCTGCCCGGCGAGTTGGTCCCACGTGATCGGGGTCCAGGCCTTGGACTTCCGATCCATGTACTGCATCACGACGCGATCCTTGCCGGCGAAGTGCGCGGAAAGGCGGGAGAAAAGCTCCGGTGCGGTCTCGAACGGAACCAGGGCGGGCATGGCGAAAAGCCGGATGGTCGGACGTTGAAGGTAACCGAGGGGCCCCAGAGAGGCAATCCGGGCCGATCAGGCGTCGAGGCCGACGGCCTCTCCGATGGTGTGCAGACCGTCCCGATCGAGAAGCGACACGAGGCCCTCCTTGAGGCGGCGTACGGCGAGCGGGCCCCCGTAGACCAACCCCGTGTAGAGTTGTACCAGGGTTGCTCCCGCCCGGATCTTGCGATACGCGTCGTCGGCGGTGAAGACGCCGCCGACCCCGATGATGGGCACGCGGCCGCCCGTTCGCCGGTACAGGTACCGCACGAGGCGCGTCGATCGGGCCTCCAGCGGACGTCCGCTCAACCCGCCCGCGCCGATCCGGACGACCAGGTCGGAATCGGAATCGATCCCTTCGCGGTCGGCGGCGGTGTTCGTGGCGACGTACCCGGCCACCCCGTGGTTCGAGCCCACGGCAAGGATCTCGTCGACCGCGCTGTCGAGCACGACCCGGTCCGACTCGGGCGGGGACAGCTTGAGCAGGACCGGAACCCGGGGCGCCACCCGGTTTCGAGTCGCCATCACCGCCGAGAGCAGGTCATCCAGCGCGTTCGGGTCTTCGAAGGTCTTGCCCTCGGCCGTATTGGGGCACGACAGGTTGAGCACCACGTACGACGCCAGGGGGGCGAGGCGCTCGAACGAGGCGGTGAAGTCGTCGACCGCGGCGGCCCCGGCGATCGCCGCGTCGTGGGTCTTGACGACGTTCACACCGATCGGACGCGACCGATCCAACCGGGCCAGCCGACGCGCGATACGCGCGGCCCCGTGGTTGTTCAGCCCCATGCGATTGACCAGGGCCTCGTCCGCGGGGAGGCGAAAGGCGCGGGGCCTGGGATTGCCGCGACACGGACGCGCCGAAACGGATCCGATCTCGGTGAACCCCATGCCGACCCGTCGCCAGAAGGGTACCAGGACGGCGTTCTTGTCGAAACCGGCCGCAAGCCCGATCGGGTTTTCGAACGGCAGGTCCCAGGCCGTGACCGCCAGGCGTTCCGACTCGAACGCGTACCATCGCTCGAGCAGTCCGGGAACGGTCCGGGCGGCGACGCGACCTGCCGCGGAACCGAGGCCGTGCGCCCGCTCGGGGTCGAGGCGGAAAAGCAGCGGGCGGATCGAGTCGTACATGGACGGGCTTCGCTTCGTCCCAATGTACCGCAGCCCGGGGCAGGACCGATCACCAGCCGGGAACGATCTGGAACCCGAAGTGCGCGCCCTTGCCCGGCCGTTGGTACGGCCTGGCGTAGAAGATCTCGAGCACCGTGTAGCCGAAGAGGTTGAAGCGCGTCGAAACGCCCGTCGAGAAGACGGGAATGCGCTCGGCGCTTCTGCGCTCGAATTTCCAGACCGGCTTCTCGTCGGCCGTCCAGGAAACGCCGGCGTCGGCGAACAGGCTGATCTCGGTCGGGAGGTAGGGGAAGTTGATGAGTCCGAACCGCTCGGTACCGAGCAGCGGGAAACGGAACTCCAGCGAGGCCACGCCGATGCGTGTGCCCTGCAGGCGGTCGAGTTCGGCGCAGTAGCCCTCGGGCGTCGGTGTGCACTCGCCGAGATCGTCGAACGAGTAGAACGAGTACCCGCGCACGAATCCCCGGCTGTTGGCATACCCGAGGTATTCGTCCATGAACAGCTGGTCGGTCTGGTCGCCGCGCCCCGTGCCGTAGTTGCCGACGTGAAGCGCTCGCACGGCGAGGGCCGATTGCCCGATCGCGAAGTACCGGCGCCAATCGACCAATGCCCTGAGGAACGTCGACGAGCCGATGAACGGGGAGACCTCGAACCGCGAACGACCGCCCTTGACCGGCGACGTGAAGCCGAAGAACGAGTAGTCGTTGACCAGCGCGAGGCCCCCGGAAGCGAAATAGACCGGATCGGGTTCCAGGTCGTCGCGGTTGATGCGCTCGCGACGGATGCCGTACGGGCTGAAGATGTAACGGTCGATCTCGATGTCGAACCCGTAACGGGTAGCGCCCGCCGAGACCTCGACCCGTCGGGACTGGGTGAAGGGGTAGGCGGCCACGCCCTGGAGCTGGTCGATGAAGATGCGCTGCTTGTACTGGAGGAGCACGTCCTCGATGATGCCGGTATCGGGATTGACCTGGGCCTCGTATCCAGACTGTACGAACAGGATCGGAATGTGCCCGAGCCCTCCGCCGTAGTTGAACCGGTGCCCCCGGTTCAAGTACGAAACCTGCGCCCCCACGTCCTTGAACGTGCCGTTCGCCTGGGCGACGACCGTCATCTGGTGGTCGCCGAGCATGTCCGAGAAGAACATGCCGATTCCGCCCACGACGCCGGATCCGAACGGTCCGCCGGCCGAGACGCCGATCGAAGGCGGTGCGACGAAATCGAGCTTGAGCCGCGGCGAATACCCGCGCAGCTGCGCGGGCGTGATGGGCGGAAGCCCGGTCAAGGCGTCGCCGAGGTAATTGCCGACCAGGCCCTCGCCCGGGTCGCGGAAGGGGGGCAGGATGCCGGCCAGCGACGACGTCGAGTCCGAGGCCGAGTACGGCGTGCCCTCCAGTTCCGACGCCTCCAGCGCGAAAACGGTGTACTTGCCGTCGCTGAAGACCGAGAAGGTCATGCGACCGCTCTGCGACGCGACGCTCATCGCGGGCGAGAGATCCGTGATGCCGCTCACGCCGGTCTGCAGGTTCGTGATGCGGAAGGTCGTGCCGTCCGACAGCCGGTACCGGTAGAGATCCTTGAACCCGTCGTGGTCCGAGATGAAATAGAGGTCCAGCCCGTCGGGCGAGAACTGCGGATTGTGGTGCACGCCGTCGAACGGGCGCACGACCCGTATCGCCCCGGACTCGATGTCCAGGAGCGCGATGCGCTCGTCCCCGAAGGTCAGCGTGGTGAAATCGGTGCCCTGTTCCCCGCGGTCCGTCACGAACGCCACGGTGCGCCCGTCCGGGGACCAGGCGGGCGCGAGGTCGGCATACCGGTCATCCGTCAACTGTCGCACGCTCCCGGAACCCAGGTCGAGCAGGTACAGGTCGCTGATCCCTCCGTCCATGCCCGAAAAGACGATCGTTCGCCCATCGGGCGACCACGCGGGGTTCGACAGCGCGTTCACCCCCTGGACCTTGATCCGGCGCTCGATCGATCCGGAACGCCAGTCCAGGATCGACAGTTCGTTGTCGCCCTGGGCGAACGTCACGAAGACGAACCGGCGTCCGTCGGGCGACCACGAGCCGGACGAGTTGATGAACCGGATGGCGTCGAAGTGGCTGTTCGACGTGGTTTCCTTCAGCCGTCGGACGACGCGACCCGTCTCGGCGTCGGCGATGAAGAGGTTGATGTTGAACAGGTCCTTCTCCGAAAGGAACGCGACGTACTTGCCGTCCGGACTCACGGCCGGCGAGATGTTCATTTCGCCGGCGTCCAGGTCGGGGGCGAGCACCCGGCGACCCGCGCTGTCGGCCGGCGTGCGCCCTTCCATCAGCGGGAGATAGGCTTCCTTGACGGCGGCGATCCATTCCTTCGACAGGGAGTCGGGCTTGATGCCCAGCGTATAGACGAAGGCCGAATCGAGGCCGGTACGGCCCCCCAGCTTGTACAGGTTGGCCACGGCCTGGTCCCCGTACTTTCCGCCCACGTAGGCAAGCAGGGCCTGGCCGTACCGGTACGGGAAGTAGCGATAGTCGCGCGACAGCTTCTCGATGGTCGGAAGGTCGTCCCGCAGCGCGGCGTCCCGCATCCACATGGCGGTGTGCGGATCGTCGCGCCCGACACTGAAGTACTCCGCCATGCCCTCTACCAGCCACAGGGGGAGCAGCTGCATCGCGAACCGGGTCGAATCCTCGCGGGAAAGAGCGATGTCGTACTGGAACGAGTGCACGAGTTCATGCCCCAGCACGTGGTCCGTGTCTCGGTAGCTTCCGGTGAGCGGCATGATGACCCGCTCCTTGAGCGACTCGGTCACGCCGCCCGTTCCCTGGCCGATGGAGCCGCCGATCGCGTTCGTCTGCTGGAAATCGGCGTCGTTGGCGTAGAAAATGATCGGCTTTCGCTCGGTGAACTCGCGCAGGAAGGTGCGGGAGTGCCGGCTGTACCACCGCTCGGCCATGCGCGCCGCGTCGGAGACGGCCTCTTCCTCCTCCGGATACAGGTAGAACTCGAAGTTCTTCGTCTGGAAGGAGCGGAAGTCGAACTGGTTGTACTGGACCTTGTTACGGCCGAAATACTGGGCCTTCGTCGCCGTCGTCGGGAGGAACATCCCGAAGAAAAGGGCGGTTACGACGAGCGGGCGGAGGGTGGTCCGTATCATGGTCTCGTGGGTCCTGTGCACCGGTCCGATCGGGCTCCGTGGTTCGATCGGGTCCCCGGCGCCGTCCGCGGCGTTCCGGGACCGGCGGGCCGGTTCGCGTCAAACCGCGAGCCCCGGTATGGGTTGCCTTGAGTAAGAAACGACATTCAGCGGCCGCGAACCGCAAGAAATACACCGAAGACGTGCCCGGACCCCCTCACCGGCGCAGGTCGGCGCGCGAGCGGAACGCCGACCGTCGTGAACGGAGGGCCGACGCCGGACCGGGAGGGGCGGCCATCGACAGACCGACGAACCAACGGGACGCATACCGACCATGATCCAGGACAGATTCGCGGAAGACCCGGGCGACCGGGCGCGGGTATTCGGCGTCGTGGTGCTCGTCATCGTCGGCATCCTCGCCCTGCGGCTCGTGCAGCTCCAGATCCTCGACGCCAGCGAGTATACCGGCGAATCGAGAAGCAACGCGGTGCGCGAACTGCGTATCACCCCCGCAAGGGGCACGATCACCGATCGCAACGGTCGGCTGATCGTGGACAACGAGCCGGCCTACACGGTGCTGATCGCCCCCAGGTACTTCGACGAGAGCAGGGCCGGGCTGCTCGCACGACTGCTGGAGATCCCGGATTCGGTCGTGACCCGCAAGCTCGCCGAGGCTCGCCGCTGGAGTCCGTATCGCCCCAGCCCCGCCTTCCGGTCGGTCCCCTTCGATGCGATCTCCCGACTGCTCGAGCACCGGGACCGCCTGCCGGGGGTCACGTACGAATGGGAGCAGAAGAGGCGGTACGTGGCCCCGTTCCGCGCCGCCCACGTGCTCGGCTACGTGCGCGAGATTCCGCCCAGCATGCTCGAGCGACGGCAGGAGGAAGGATACCGCGCAGGCGATCTCATCGGCCTGGCGGGGGTCGAGAGGGGGTACGAGTCGCAGTTGCGGGGCAGGATGGGCAGCGCGTTCCGCCTCGTGAACGTGCACGGCCAGGAGGTGGAAGCGTTCAAACGGGGGGCCGAGGACATTCCCCCGATCAGCGGCCGGGACATCATGCTGACGATCGACTACGAGACCCAGGCGCTCGCCGAGTCGCTGTTCGTCGGCAAGCGGGGCGCGGCGGTGGCGATCGATCCGCAGACGGGCGAGATCCTGGCGCTGGTCTCGAAGCCGGACTTCGATCCCGACGTCATGTCGCGCCCCATCTCCCGGGAACTCTGGAACTGGTTCCAGTCGAGCGCCGACAAGCCGCAGTTCAACCGGGCGACCCAGAGCCTGCTCTCGCCCGGATCCACGTGGAAGCCGTTCATGGCGCTCATGGCGCTGCAGGAGGGGGCCATCAGTCCGACCAGTACCGTGACCTGCAACGGCGGTCACCCGATCGGGCGGGGCGCTTTTCTCAAGTGCATGCACGTTCACGGCACGATCTCGGTCCATTCCGCGATCCAGCAGTCGTGCAATACGTTCTTCTTCGAGATGATGACGCGGGTCGACGTCGAGACGTTCTCGCGGTACGCCCACACGTTCGGTTTCGGGGAGAAGGCGCCGCTCGAGGGACTCGAACAGGATACCGGACTCATTCCCGACTCGAGCTATTTCCTCAAGCGCAATCCGAGGGGCTGGAACGTCGGCGTTCCCATCTCGCTCGGGGTCGGACAGGGCGACATGGGTGTCACGCCGCTGCAGCTCGCGCGGTACGTCGGGGCGATCGGCAACGGCCGCTGGATCCACGCGCCGCACGTAGTGAAAGCGCTGCGGGATCCCGACAGCGGGCAGATGGTGCGACCCGACCTTCCCGAGCCGGTGGCCATGCCGTTCGATTACCGGAACGTCGCGATCGTGAAGAACGCCATGAAAGCGGTGATGGAGGAGGGTACCGGGCGCAGCCTGCAGATCCCGGGCATTCCTTCGGGCGGAAAGACGGGCACCGCGCAGAACCCCCGCGGCAAGGACGACTCCGTGTTCATCATGTTCGCGCCGTACGACAACCCGCGCATCGCGCTCGGCGTGATCGTCGAGAACGCCGGTTTCGGAGCCACCGCCGCGGGTCCGATCGCTTCACTGATGGCAGAGAAATACCTCACCGGAACCCTGACCCCGGAGAGCCGCGCGCGCATGGCGCGCGTGATGCAGGTCACGAGTACCGGTGTCGCGGTGTTCACCGAAGTCGAGGAGTGAGCGCAGGGTGCGTACCTGGTACAACAACCTCGACTACGTGAGCCTGGCGCTGTGGTTGGCCCTCGTGACCATCGGTCTCGTGGCCATCTACAGCACCACCCATGGCCCAGCGGCCGAGTTCCTGCTCGAGAGCGTCCGGCGGAATTTCGATCGCCAGCTGGTGTGGGGCGTGCTGTGCCTCGTGATGTTCGGGGTCGCGTTGCTCGTGCCCGTACGATTCGTGCAGCAGGTCGCGCCCGTCGCCTATGTGGGCTCGATCCTCCTCCTCGTGGCGGCGCTCCTGTTCGGACGCGAGATCAACGGCGCGCGATCCTGGATTCCGATCGGCGGCGTGAACTTCCAGGTGTCGGAGTTGGCCAAGTTCGGCGCCGTGCTGGGCGTGGCCCACGTCATTTCCCGGAGGAGGCCGGGATCGGCCGACCTCAGGCTCCTGCTGACGGTGGTCGGCTTGCTGGTCCTGCCGGCGGTCCTGATCGTTCTCCAGAACGATACGGGCACCGCGTTGGTGTTCCTTGCGCTGGTACCGGTCATGTTGTTCTGGGCCGGCGTCCAGCTGGACCTGCTGATGCTGATGCTCGCGCCCGCGGTGACGGGGTACCTCGCGATCGTGTACGAGCCGGCCGCGATCCTCTTCGCGATCGTCTTCACCGGGTTCATGTACTTCCGCACGCGGGATCGGCGGCTGACCGTGGTCGCCGGACTTTTTTCCGGGGGCACGGTCTTCGCGCTCTGGATCGCGCTGACCAAGGTGCTGCAGCCTTACCAGGTAGCCCGAATCCTCTCGTTCACCAATCCCGAGGCCGCGGAATACCGATCAGGCGTGGGCTTTCACCTCGTGCAGTCGCTCGCCGCGATCGGTTCCGGGGGCTTTTTCGGAAAGGGTTTCATGCAGGGCACGCAGACCCAGGGTCGATACGTGCCGGAGCAGTCGACCGACTTCGTCTTCAGCGTGATCGGCGAAGAATTCGGTTTCGTCGGTTCGATGGTCGTTCTCCTGCTGTTCGCGGGCCTCCTGGTTCGCCTAGTACTGCTCGGCTCCCAGATGAAGCACCCGTTCGGCGTGATCGTGGCGGCCGGAGCGGTCGGCATCTACCTGATCCATCTCACCGTGAACATCGGCATGGCCACGGCGCTGCTGCCGGTCATCGGAATCCCCCTGCCGTTCATCTCGTACGGCGGCTCGGCGCTTCTGGCGCACAGCGCGATCCTGGCCACCGTGGTAGCGCTGCACATGCGACGGGATGACTTCTCGATATACGCATACTGACCTGGACCCGCTCCGGGATCGGGCCCGGGATACCGCGTCGCGCGTGGCGCAGGCCTCCGGTCGGCACGCCGTCGTCTTCGCCGAGACCGGGTCGGTGCGCTCGACCGGGTACTCGTTCACGAGGCGCGGCGGACAGGGCGCACGATGGGAATCCCGATGGTGCGGCGTTCGAGCGGAAGTCCTGGCGGCTTCGGACCGCAGGTACACGTGGAGGGACGGCCTCGACGACGCGGCATGGAATGCCGTACGTCGGGTCGACGGAGCCGATGCGGGTGGGGCCTCGGATGCCCCGTTCCCGGGCGAGGCATTTCACGGGGACCTCGCCGATGACGATCACGCAGTGCGGCGGCTGGTGGACGCCGCCTCGGCAGCCGGCCGATTCCGCGCCGTAGAGGCCGAGGTCCGCAGGTTTCACCGGGACGTCCTGGTCTGTCGGAGCGGGTCCGACACGGTGACTCGCCGGGAGGAGGGCGTGCGCTGGCGGCTGCGCATCGTTCCCGACGCCCCCGGCGTATTCCACGAGTGGACCGAGGCCGTCCTGCCGGACGTGCCGGAGGCGTGGGCGATCGCTGCCGCCGAGTCGGTACTCGAGCACGAAACGGGCATCCTGCCCAGCCGGTACCCGGTCCTCGTCTGGATGGCTCCTCCCGCCGCGTCCGTATGGCTGCATGAGGCGGTGGGGCACACCGCGGAAGCCGATTTCGGCGCCTTGCCTTCCGGGCACGGAGGGTCCGGATGTCCGCTCGCCACGTGGTCGGTGCCGCTGTTTCCCGGTTCGACCGACGACGAAGGGTCTCCGGAGCGGCGGGTGCTCCTTCTGGGTCCCGGGTCCGATCGTGGGGAGCGCCTGCGGGACGCACGCCATGCCGGGATGGCGGGACTGCCGTCCTCCGGACACGGGCGCCGCCAGGATTACCGTCATGCGGTGTTGCCCCGTATCGGCGCGATCGTGGCAGAGCGCGTCGAAGGGGCCCCCTTGTTGGCTCCGGACGCGCATCCGCGTGTGCTCCACGTCCGGTCGATCCTGTCAGGGCATGTCGATCCGCGGTCCCGGAGGATCAGCCTGGATCTCGGGCGAGCAGAACTTCGCAACGGCCGGGAGCGAACGAATCTGCCGGCGGGGCTGCGGCTCGTGGGCGATCTCTCGTCCGTGCTCCGGGGCGTGGAGGCGGTCGGAGAGGAACGGGCGGCCGAAAGTCCGTCGGCCTGGTATCGCAGGATGTGCGTGAAGCGGGGCCAGGTGGTCGAGACGGCCAACTTCTGTCCCTCGCTGCTCGTTTCCGGGCTGGAGATCGGCTGACGTCGAACGGCACGGCGATCCCGGCGTTAGTCTTCCGAACGAACGACATGCCGATGGCCGAGAAGACCAGAGAATGCCCGTCGTGCGCGCTGGAGGGCCCCTCGGATGCGTCCGAGTGCCCCTACTGCGGGTACGAATTCCCCGGGCCGCATCCGCGGTGGCAGGTATGGACGGCATTTGCCGTCGCCGCCCTGCTCGTGTGGCCGCTCCTGCGACTCATCGACCACCTGTTCTGAGCCATGGCAATACCGTTTCCGCCCCTCGGTGCGCTCACCGTGGACCGGTTCCTGTCTCAGTACTGGCAGAAGAAGCCCGTTCTCATCCGCGGCCTCTTCGGGAACTGGACGTGCCCGATCTCCCCGGAAGAACTGTTGGCGCTCGCCGCGCGCGAGGATGCCGACTCGCGCCTGATTCTGACCGGTTCCGAGCCGGTGGAGCTGTACCACGGTCCGTTCGAGGACGGCGAGCTGGGCGACCTGCCCGAAACGGAGTGGACGGTCCTGGTGCAGGAAGTGGATCGACTCGACCCGCGGGTCGCCGAACTGCTCGGGTGGTTTCGATTCCTGCCCAACTGGCGGCTCGACGACATCATGGTGAGCTATGCGGCTCCGGGTGGTGGAGTGGGTGCCCACACCGACCGGTACGACGTGTTTCTCGTGCAGGGTCACGGGCGGCGACGATGGGAGATCGAGACGACGCCCCGCCATGACCCGGTCTGGCGGGAGGATTCCGAGGTCGCCCAATTGGCCTCGTTCCATCCCGATGAGTCGTGGGTACTCGAGCCCGGCGACGTCCTGTACCTGCCGCCGATGATCCCGCACAACGGGGTGGCACTCGAGCCCTGCCTGACGCTCTCGGTCGGATGCCGGGCGCCGTCGACGTCCGAGATGCTGTCGGGGATCCTGGCCTATGTCGCCGAGGAGGGGTCCGACGAGGACCGCCACACCGATCCCGACCTCGAGCCGGATGGAGACCCGGGCCGGATCCGCCCCGAAGTCCTTGCCTCGCTGCGCAGCCGCATCCGGAGCGCAATGGCCGACGACGAGGCGCTCGACCGGTGGATCGCACGGTACGTTACCGAGCCGGTTCGCGGGCATTCTGGCCCCCCGCCGAGGAGATGGATTCCTCCGGCGACGATCAGGCGCCGCCTGGAGGCCGGGGCCGTGCTCGTACCCTCGGTGCGTTCCCAGGTCGCGTGGGTCGACCACGCGGAGGCCGGTATTACCCTGTATGCGTCAGGTCAGGCGTACGCGGTGCGTTCCGGCGGGCCGGCGCTGGCCGCTCTCCTGGCCGGAAGCGAGCCCATCGATGCCGCCCGCGCGGCCGGACCGATGAACGACCCGGTCCAGTCGGAGCTGATCACGTCCCTCGTGAACGCCGGGGTCCTGGCCCTTCGCGGCGCCTAGACGCGGACTCCCCACCGGGATCGGTCCGGATCGGGAATGGCCGGCCGGGCGCTCCGTCGCAGGAAAAAGAGAAGGGCGGCCCCGCGTCTGCGGAGCCGCCCTTCGTCCTTACGCCCCGAGGGCGATCAGTTGCGAACCGGGATCGTGTCCACGCGGCGGTAGCCGGCGGCGCCCTCCTTCTTGGAGGTCATGCCCTGCGCGCGGCCCATGCCGACCGTCACGAGGCGGCTCAGCGCGATGCCGTTGTCCACGTAGAACTGCTCGACGGCCTTGGCGCGGTCCGCGGCGAGCTGGTCGGGACGACGCTCGCCCGGAGCGGCCCAGCCTTCGAGACGCGCGTTGAGGTTCGGGCACTCCTTGAGGATGGCCAGGTTCTCCTGGAGCTTCTCGCGGGCCTCGGCGGTGAGGGTCGACGAGTTGCGGTCGAAGAACACCGGGTTCATCTCCGTGATCTCGCGGCAGATGGCGGCCTCGTAAGGCACCACGGTGATGGTCATCGTCTTCTCGACCGTGCCGCCGCAGTTCGTCACGACCAGCTTGACCGTGTACGTGCCGGGCTGCGAGTAGGTGTGCGTACCCGACGCCGACATCGACATCTGGCCGTCACCGAAGTCCCAGTGGTACTGCTTCGGATCCGAGCCCCGGACGTTCGCCGAGAACGTGATCGCGGTGCGGGTGTCCGGGCTCATCGTCGATGCGCTCATCGATACGATGTCGGCCTTGACGCACGGATCCTTGACGGTCACCGCGCAGACCCGGCTCGAGGTGCCCTTGCCCTTGCCGTTGGTCGCCGTGAACGTCACGTCGTAGTTGCCGGCGCGGGAGAACGCGTGCGAAGCCGAGAGGCCCGACGCGGTGGCGCCGTCACCGAAGTTCCACGAGCCGTTGACGGGCAGGGTGGCGTCAGGATTGACCGACGCGGTGAACGTGGCCGGGGCGCCGGTGTCGATGGCACCCACCGGGCAGACGAGATCGGTGACCTCGACCGGCGTGAAGCCGGAGAGGTTGACCTGGAGGCCGAGGGCGTGCCAGCCGACGAGGTCGCCGGGGCCGAAGCCGTTGTTCTCCGATCCGTCGACGTCAGAAATCTCGAGGAAGTAGTTGAAGCCGGTTTCGACGAAGAGCGACGCCTTCTTCGACAGCGCGAAGTCGAGACCGAACGAGAGGTTCGGGCCCAGGTACACCTTGGACTCCTTCGGGCAGGTGGCGAACGCCGTGGCGCCGCAGACCGGCACGCCCTCGGTGATGTCGAGGTGCCAGCGCTCGCCCCAGCCGACGCTCAGGCCGCCGGCAGCGTAGGGAGCGACCTTGCCGGAGCCGTAGTAGTGCCGCCCGACGAGCTGGGCGAATCCGCGGGTGTTGGGCGCGCCTTCGACCGGGGTCACCTCGTCGTAGAACTCGACGATACCCGGGATGTTGGCGAAGCTGGCCGACAGGCCCACCTGGTACCGCGAGCTGAAGTACTTGCCCAGTTCGAGACCGAAGTGGTACGGAAAGCCGTCCTCGAAGAGGTCGCCGTCCATGTTGAACGGAGACTTCTCGTTGTCGCCGAGGTAGTACGACATGCCCACGCGGGGGCGCAGGTACCAGCCGTCTTCGGCCCGGTCCTGGGCCGCAGCGGTCTGGCCCAGCCACGGGATGACGGACAGCGCCGCCATCATGATGATCGGAAGCCGAAACTTCATGGTTTTCCTCCTGGGTTAGAACCTGGGGGTGGTGGGTAAACGGAAACAGGGGAGGCCGTGGAGCGGCCCCCCCTGAAGTACCGGGGACCACTCAGCGGTCAACGCGCCGAAAGTGGAAGATACGCACGTTCCGTCGCTCCAGTGTAGATCTGACGCGGGCGGTTGATGCGGGTTTCCGGATCGTTCTTCATCTCGAGCCACTGCGCGATCCAGCCCGGCAGGCGTCCGAGCGCGAACATGACGGTGAACATGTTCGTCGGGATGCCCATCGCCCGGTACAGGATGCCGCTGTAGAAGTCGACGTTCGGATACAGCTTGCGCTCCACGAAGTACGGGTCCTCGAGGGCGTGGCGCTCGAGCTGCTTCGCGATATCGAGCAGGGGA